>NZ_AGUF01000055.1 GCF_000236785.1 Achromobacter arsenitoxydans SY8
GGCGAACTGGCTGCGGCGGCCGTTCGACGTTCCGGCCAGCAGCACTTCCACCGGAGGCGGCTCGTCCAGCAGGCCGCCGCTGCGCACCGGCTCGATCTTCGCTTCCGACACCACCTCCAGGTCAGGGCGCCAGCCGGGCCGGGCGTGTTCCAGCCCCGCCAGCACGATCAGGTCGCCCATGCGCGGTTGCGGCGGCGCAGGCGGATCGGTCTTGAAGGCCTGGGCGCCCTGGCCGCGCAGCAGGGGCAGGGCGGCTTCGGCCACGCGCGCGGCGGCGGCCTGCGCACCCTGCGCGTTCATGTGCACATCCGTGCGGAAGAACCGGGGCGCCGGCGCGGCCTGCAGCGCATCGCGCAGGTCCACGAACGGCACGCCGTCTGCGCGCAGCGCCTGCTGCCAGGCATCGAGCGTCTGGCGCATGGGCAAGGAAACGGGCAGGCCGCAAAGCCGGTCGGATTCGATGCGCGATTTGTCGGGCACCGCGACCACCAGCACCTGGACCTGCTTCTGCCGCAGCTCTCGCACCCAATGCCGCATCAGTCGCAGTCGTTCGTCGAAGACGTGTACGCCCGGCGGCGGCCGCAGCCCGTCGCGATAGAACAGCCACTGCGGGCAGCCCATGGCGACCTGGTCGCCCAGATCGCCCAGCACCCGGTAGCGCAGCGAGGCGTTCCAGGTGTCGATGTCGGCCTGGCGCGGCAGCGTCAACGCCTTGTTCAGCACGGCGCCCGCCGATCCGTCCAGCCAGGCGGGCGGCGCGACCTGTTCCGCGCTGATCGGCGCCTGGGCCAGGCGCCAGCCGCCCCAACCCAGGCCGATCGCCAGCAGGATGGCGACCACCCAGGCGGTCAGCCGGTGACCGGGCGCGTCCGCATTGTCCAACGGAGCCACGCGCCTACTTCCCGATCGCCGCTTTCATGCGTCCGCGCCATGCGTCGGCGCTCAGGATGGACGCGTTGTCCCACAGGCCCCTGGCTTCCGGCCCTTGGGAGTAGGTGGGTTCGAACATCTGCCAGACCAGCACCTGCGGTTTGTTCTGCTTGAACGCCGGCGACTCCAGGTATTCCAGCAGCATGACCCAGTGGCCCACGTTGCCCGGCTTCCAGTTGACGGACACCGGCCGGTCCAGCGCGTTCGACAGCTTCTGCGGAAAGCCGAAGTAGGGCTGCACCATGCTGTGGCCGGTCACGTGCACCGGCGCCGGCGTGTCGTCCAGCAGGCTCTGGTTGTCGGCCTGGCGCCGCACCGTGAAGGTCTCGCGTCCGGCCTGCTTGCGCTGGTCCGGCGTCAGGAATAGTTCGGCCAGGTCGCCATAGCGGCGTTCATTGACCACGCTGCCCAGCGGCATGCCGGTGCCCGGCTTGCCCGCCAGCGTCTTGACGTTCTGCTTGATGCGCTGCGCCAGCGCCTCGGCCGTGGCGTCCGCCGCGGCCTGGGTCCAGTGCTGGTCGGTGCGGTAGAAGACCTCCTGGCCGCCGCTCTTGACCCGCTGCAGCACCGCTTCGTCGTCGATGGTGGAAATGCCGGCCTGCTTGAGCTTGTCCTGGATGGTCTGGTAGCGCTTCTTCACGTCGGCGCTCAGCGCCTTGCCTTCCGGCAGTTTGTCCTGATAGAAAAGGGTCTTGTCCGGCAGGACCAGCACTTCCAGCTGGATGCCCTTGGCCGCCAGCGCGTCGCGCGTTTCGCGGATGAGCTGGGTCGCGGCGTCGATGCCGCGGGTGTCGACCTGCGTCAGGCTGCCCCAGCCGGGGAAGAGCCAGTTGTCCTTACCCTGGATCACGATGGACGAGGCTTGCTGGGCGTGCGCCGTGGCGCTGGCCGTGGCCAGCACGGCGGCCGACAGAAGGGCGCGGGTCAGGCCGCGGACGGTGCGCTGCGGGAGGCTGTTGGCGGATTGCATGCAAGGTACTCCTGTGATGGCGGACCGGCGTGTCGTCAGTACGACAAGGTCAGGTTGATGAACAGGCCTTTGGCCCGGTCGGCCTGCCCGCCGCCGATGTTGAAACGGTACTGCGTCGTCAGGTCCAGATAGGACCTGGGCGCGTTGTAATGGTCTTCGCGGAACCAGTAGCGCAGGTTGAAGCCGGGGCCGGCCCCCATCGACCACGAGGAGCCGTTGCCCAGCAGCCGGTAGGAATCGGATCCGTCGATGTCAAAGCCGGTCACCGAGTTCTTGTTCCACAGCCAGTCCGCGCCGATCACGGCGTACGGGAAAAACACCAGGCGTTCGCTGATCGCATCCACGCGGTAGCTGCGGCCCACGCGCAGTTCGCCGGCGCCGAAGGCCTGGTCGCGCTTGAGCCGGCCGGACGACTTCTCGCCGTCCACGCCCGTGGCGTTGTCGCGCAGCCAGAACTTGGCGGGCATGTCCTGCCAGGAATAGCCCGCCTGCAGATAGCCTTCCATCGTGAACCAGTCCGGCCGGTCGATGCGCAGCGTCGTACCCTCATACAGGCCGTAGGTGACGTACGCCAGCCAGCCGCCGCTGCCGGCGTCCGTCTTGTAGTGCGCGGTCTGGTTGTCGCGGTTGAGCGCGCAGCGCAGGGCGGCGGGGTCGGGGCTGAACGTGCCCCGGCGGGTGGCGGTCCCCAGATTGAACTGGCGCTCCAGGCCGAAGGTCAGGCCCACTTCGGTGGACGGCGTGAAGCGCATGCCCAGGGATCCCACGGTCGTGGGGATGCCGGAAATGCCCTGGTTGGACGACTCGTTGATATCAATGGAGCCGCCGCAGGGGTCGGACACGGTCTGGCTCGTGGTTTTGCCGCCCTTGTCGTACAGCGTGTTGGACAGGCGAGCGTACAGTTCGAAGGTGCGGGTGGACGAATTCAGGAAATCAGACGGCCGCCAGAAGATTTCGGCCGTGCTGAACACGGCGTCGCCGGGCACCGTGACGGCCGCGCCGCCCAGGCCCGACGAAGCCGGCCGCGCGCCGCGGTAGCCGGCGGAGAAATAGCCGCCCCATTCGCGCGACAGGCCGCCGATCGCGTTGCGCGTGTCGAACCGCTGCTGCGGTGTCAATTCCAGCCTGCCCGCATCGTTCTCGTCGATGGCCTCTTTCAGGCGCTCGACCGAACCCCGCTTGTCGCCCGCGCCGGCCAGGGCGTAGCCCTCGTCCAGGATCACCGTGGGCGGCGCCTTGCCCGTGGCGCGGGCGGCCTGAAAGTCCTGCAGCGCCAGCTTCGGCTCGCGCATGCGCTGATGCAGGTAGCCGCGCTGCATCAGCAGGTTGGGATCGTCGGGCTGGGCGGCCAGGGCCTCGCTCATGCGCGTATTGGCCTCGGCCAGTTGAGCCGGGTTTCCGGCCGCCAGCGTGGTGGTCAGCAGCCGCTGGTATTCCTTGTTGGCGGGGTCCTGCTCGACCGCCTTGCGGGCCTGGGTGATGGCTTCCTGGTAGTCCTCGCGCGCATAGGCGGCATAGGCCAACCCCGCGGGACCGCCGCTGCCCGCGGCGTCGGACGGCAGCAATTCGCACGACGTGCCGTAAGGCGTGTCGCGGCAGTCCTGCACCGGCGCGGGATAGTTTGCCAGCGTCAGCGTGGCGGGAACGGCAGGGCGGGACCGCGCGCGCTTGACGCGCTGCGAAGCGGCTTCGTCCTTGCCGCCCAGCGGCTCCACCAGCGCCAGCGCGCGCGCGTTCTCGCCCGCGGCCAGCGCCGCGTCGGCGGCGATCAGCCGCACGTTGCGGCGCTGCTCGTCGTCCAGCCAGTCCTGTTTGAGCGCCGCGTCGAAGTCGGCGTCGGCCAGATCCGTCTTGCCCTGGCGCTGGCGCAGATAGCCGCGCATCAGCAGCGCAACGGTGTTCTCGTCGTCCTGACGCATCGCGTCCGTGGCCGCCTCTTCGGCAGCGGCAAGCTGGTTGTCCAGCATGAGCGCGGTAATGAGCAACAGGCGGTGGCTGGCGCTTTCGGGCGCCAGCGCGACGGCCTGCCGCGCCAGCGGCACCGCGTCGCCCGGCCGGTTGGCGATCAGGGCCTGGTAGCCCTCTTCGGCGGGTTTGACCGCCATCCGGCGCTTTAGCGTCTGCTGACGCGCGGCCAGGTCGTCCTTGTTGGGCGCCCCCAGGGCCAGCGCCTTGGCGGCGGCCGCCTCCGCTTCGGCGTACTTGTTTTGCGCTTCCAGGGCGTCCAGCCACAGCATGGCCCAGGCGCCCTGTTTGGGATCAATCCGGAACGCGCGCTCCGCGCCGCGCTCGGCAGCGGGGTAGTCCGCGCGGTTGTAGTCGGCATAGGCCCGGGTGGCTATCGGGAAGCCGCGCTGGTAGGCGCTGGACGTCGCCGGCGCGCGGGCGCGTGCGGCCGGCTGCGCCTGCGCGGGGCGCAGGTTGGCGCGCGCCTGTCGCAGGCCCGGCGTGTCCAGTCCGCTCGCAATGGCGTCGGCCGCCGCCTTGTCGGCCTCCTGGATTTTTCCTTGCTTTTGCAGCGCGTAGATCAGCAGCAGGCGCAGGCGTTCCACATCCGGGCGCAGCACGATCGCGGACTCCGCCTGCTGCTGCGCGAGCGCGTAGTTGCCGGCGTCGTAGTTTTTGAAGCCCTCGGCGGCGAACTGGTAGGCCGCGCCTTCCAGGGGCGCTTCGGCCGCGCGCGCCGGCGCCTGGGCGCAGACGGGCGTGGCGGCCCAGGCGCACGCCAGCGCCGCGGACAGAACGAGCGATCGTGGAAAGGACTTCATGGGGTGGCGGGTTTGTTCTCGGTAGCGGGCGGGGGCGCATCGGCCTGCCCGGCCTGTTGGAAATGGATGGCTTCTTTCAGCGTGCCCTCGTCCAGCCAGCCCTGCTCGGTCAGGATCTGGCCCAGCGGCTTTTTCTCGCGAGCCTGGATTTCCAGGGCCCGCTCCAGCGAGGCCTGGTCGATCGCCTGCCAGGACAGCAGCAGCTCGCCCAGGCGCTGGCGCTGCTGCGCCAGCTGGTCCGTGGACGGAAAGTCGTGCATGGTCTTGTCCCAGGCCAGGCGCTTGCCGGTGATCAGATGGCCGATGAACAGCCGCCACGCGCGGGCCGCCGCCATGGCGTTGATAAAGTTGCCCACGATCATCCGGGGGATCGAAAGCAGGGCGTGTTCCCAGCCATACATCCGGCCGACGAAATACGCGCGCTGCACGACCCGCAGCAGCAGCGCGACCGCGTTCGCCCACATCAGCGTCACCAGCCAGCCGCCCGGCCGGAAATACGAGGGGTAATAGACGGTCCACCAGCCGAACATGTCGGCCAGATAGAACAGGAAGAAATTGGCCAGCAGGATATAGGCCAGGATGGCGATGAACGACGTCACCAGGCCCTTGCGGTCGCGGAACAGCAGATACTTGGTGGCCAGCGATCCCGTCCACCCCACCTGCTGCCAGCCCTGCAGCCCGATGCCCAGCGTCCAGCGCGCCTTCTGGCGGTAGGCGGTGCGGAAGGTGTTGGGGAAGTACTCGCGCACGCCCAGCGGCATGCGGATGGTCGAGACTTTCTCTTTGCCCATCCCGAACCACGATTGCCGGCGCGTCACGTATTCCACGCGGAACTTGCCGAAGATCTGGCGCATGCCGCGCTGGGCCAGCCGCGCGCCGATGTCGTAGTCCTCTGTGAGCGTGTCCGTGTTGAACGGCTGGTTGTTCGTTTCCGCCGCCAGCTCCACCAGGGCATGGCGCGAAAAGCAAGTGCCCACGCCGGCGGACGGCACCATCTTGGACAGGCTTTCGCGCACCACCAGGTCCTTGGTGTGCCACTCGGCGAACTCATCCATGTAAGTGCCCGCGACCAGTTCGTACCAGTGCCGCTCCAGCGAAGTCACGGGCAGCTGGATGAAATCAATGCGCGGCAGCAGGTAGTTGTAGTACTTGAGCTCCAGCGGGTGCAGCACGTCTTCGCTGTCATGCAGGATCACGCCCGCGAAGGGCACGGGCTGCTTCGCATCCTGCGCGAAAATCGCCTGCACGATCCAGTTCAGGCAATCCGCCTTGCAGGTAGGGCCGTCGTGCGGCACCTCCACGCGCACCAGCTGGCGGTAGCGCCGCCGCATCCGCTCCACTTCCTTGATCGTTCGCTCGTCGTTCTGGTAAGTGCCGGCGAAGATCATGTAGTTCTTGTATTCGAGCGTCGACACCATGGTTTCGAGCATCGACGCGATCACGTCGTACTCCAGCCAGGCCGGCACCATGATCGCCAGCGGCTGTTCTTCCTTCGCGCGCAACTGCTCGGCGGTCAGGGGCGCGTAGCGCCGCTTGACGGTCAGCGACCGCCGCAGTTCGCGCAGCCAGTACCAGCCGTCGATGAACAGATCATCCAGGCTGGATAGCAGGATGATCACGCCCACGACGGCGGTCACGACCTCCAGGCCGCGGTAATAGTCCGCGATGAGGTAGGGCCAGTAAAGCGAGGACATGGCGCCGGGGCCTCCGGGTTACTTGGGATCCTTGTTTTTCCTGCGGCTGACGCGAAGGGCGAGGATCAGGATCAGCAGCAGCACCAGCAGGCTGATGCTGATGGCCGGCACGCTCCAGGAAATGTAGCGGCGCCACTCGAAGAAGGCGCTTTCGCCCGCGCCGGGGGGATGGCTGGCGTCCGGGTTGCCGCTGTCGATCCAGGCCAGCGGGCCGGCCGCGCCGATGATCGCGACGTTGCCGCGGTTGAGTACGAAGGGCGCGTCCGTCATGCCGGGCTGTTGGCCCAGCGTGTGCCACAGCACTCCGGCCTGGCCGCCGGCGCTGACGACCTCCGCCGTGCTCAGGCGGTCCAGGCCGGAGATGTCCAGCCAGGTCGCATTCCGGCCTGCCACCTGCAATTGCTTGCGGTCCGTGACCCGGACTGTGGGCTGGGCGCCTTCCAGCGCCAGTTCCATCGCCAGGAACGGGCGCGCCGGCTTGACCGCCTGCCCGGCCGGGGAAACCGACAGTTCCGCGCGCGTGGCCGAGACGCCGCTGGCCGAGGCGATGCCGATCACGCGCTTGATGTTGTCGGGCGCATCGGCCAGGTAGGTGTCTGGAATCAGCACCTGCGGTGATCCAGCCATCAGCGGCAGGAGACCCACGAAGGTGCCGTCCGGCTGCGCCTTGCCCGGCTTCACGTAGCTGGTCGGCAGCACATTGACGGGGAATCCCTGCGGAATCTCATTGCAGTCGACGGACACCGGCTGACGCTGGAAGGTCACGCGCACGGCGTTGGTCACGCCCAGCGCGTAGCCCGGCACGCGGGCCGTGAGGCGCTCCGGCTTGCCGTTGGCGTCCATCTGCCGTGCGGCCAGCAGGATTCCGTTCCAGAAGACCGACGCGACGGGGCGCGTCGAGGACGCGCCAGGCGCGGCGGCCAGGTCCATGACCAGTTCGTCCGGCATGCTGCCGTCGGCGGACACGGCCGCCAGCGGAAAGCTGGTGTTCCAGTCGCCGCGCGCCACCACATCGAAGCTTGTTGACGATCCGCCCAGGGTCGTCAGCCGCAGGCCGCCGTCCTGGATCGTTTGCGGCGGGGTGGCGGTCTGCACTTGCACCTGGCGGGTCACCAGCAGGCGGCGCCACGCCGTGTCGAATGCGCCTGCGCCTTGCGCGCCCGCGTCGGACGCCACTGCGATGACGGCCTGCCGGCCCACGGGCAGCAGGCGGATTTCCTTGGATTGGAGCGCCGCGCCGGCGAGCGGCATGCGCTGCTGGCGCCATGCCTTGAACGCGGCCGCGGCGTCCGTATCCGACGCGAGCTGGGCTTGCAGGGCGTCCAGGGCTTCTGCGTACCTGGCGCGCAGCGCGTCGTCGGAAATGACCACGTCGCCCGCCACGGCCGGCGCGCCCATCACCAGCAGGGCGCCGATCTCGGCCGGATTGGCCAGCTTGTGCCTTTCCTTGCCGGCCAGCCCGGCGAATGCGGGAACCTGCTCCAGCCCGGCGGGGATCCGCAGGCCGCGCGCGTCGACCTCATCGCCCACCGACGGGAAGGCCCTGACGGCGACGCGCTTGCCGCTGCGCTCGAGCGCCACGCCCATGCGCCAGGCGCTATCGAACGCCTGCTGGTCCAGTTTGCGGCTGGCGACCATAAGCACGGGCCGGCCCGGCAGCGTGCCCCACGCGTCGTCCAGGCTGCCGATGGCCGAGGCGTCGTAGCGGTAGCTCAGCCTGGTCTGCGGAGAAATCGTCAGCGCGTTGGCGGTTGCGCGGTTGCTTTCGCAGTGGCGCAGCGCAATCTCGGATTGCCAGTCCACGCCCACGCGCAGGAAGCCCGATTCGCGGTTGCGGCGTTCCACGTTCAGCTCGCGGCTGGCGGAGCCCTCGCCGTCGGCGACCCGCTGCGCGACCTGCGGCACGCCATCGAGCCACAGCACCATGCTCGTGCGTCCCGGTTCGCCCTTGGTGTAGCGGGCATCGAAATCCAGCCGGGCGTCGGAGACCGGCACGCCGCGCGGCACCGGCAGGTAAAACTCCTGGCGCGCATCGCTGTTGCTCAGCACCACCGGTTCGGTGATGCCCAGGTCCTCGAGCGTGGTCGTGCGCGACACCATGGCGTCGCTCTGCAGCTGGCGCAATGCGTCGCCGGCGGGGCTGGCAAGCGCTCCCAGGGGCGCAAGCAGCCCGGCCGCAATCAGGGCGCGGCACAACGTGCGGACATCGGTTGCATGAAGGGAGAGAGGCATGAAAGCTCCGTGCAAAGAGGGCATCGCGGCAGGTGTCAGACAGGGGAGGGGGCGGCCGAATAAGGATCGAATTCCGACACGGCGCGGCCGCACAGCGCATCGACGATGCGCTGGCTGGCCTTGCCGTCTCCGTAGGGATTGATCCGCCGCGAGAATGAGTCGTGAAGCTGGGGGTCGTCGAGAAGGCGGCTGACTTCCGAGACGATGCGCCCGGCGTCTGTGCCCACCAGCGCGACCGTGCCGGCGCGCACCGCTTCCGGCCGCTCGGTCACGTCGCGCATCACCAGCACCGGCTTGCCCAGATAGGGCGCTTCTTCCTGGACGCCGCCGGAGTCGGTCAGAATCAAGTGGGAACGCTGCATGAACCAGACGAAATCCAGGTAGTCCAGAGGATCAATCAGGTGCACATTGGCCAGGCCGGACAGCTCGCTCATGACCACGCCGCGCACCTGCGGGTTCAGGTGTACCGGGTAGACGATCTGCAGGTCGGGCCGCCGCGCCAGTTCGGCCAGCGCTGCGCAGATGTTCCGGAAGCCGTCGCCAAAGCTCTCACGCCGGTGGCCCGTCACCAGCAGCAGCCTGCGGTTCGGGTCGAGCCAGTCGTAGCGGCCCTGCAGCTTGAGGGCAAGCGGCCCGCCGGGGGCGAGCTTGGCGCTGGTCATGGCCAGCGCGTCAATCACCGTATTGCCGGTCACGGTGATGCGGCCCGCCAGGTTCTCGCGCAGCAGGTTGTCGCGTGATTCAGCGGTGGGCGCGAACAGCATGTCGCCCACGGCGTCGACCACGCGCCGGTTCATTTCCTCGGGGAAGGGCATCGCCAGATTGCCGGTGCGCAGGCCGGCTTCCACGTGCCCGATGCGCACGCGCCGGTGAAACGACGCCAGCGCGCAGGCGGAGGCGGTGCTTGTATCTCCATGCACCAGAACGCAATCCGGCTGCTCGGCTTCCAGCACGCCATCCACGCGGCTGATCAGGCGGGCGTACAGGCCGTTGAGCGTCTGGTTGGGCACCATGATGTCCAGGTCATGCTGCGCCTGCAGGTCGAATAGCGCAAGCACCTGGTCCAGCATTTCGCGATGCTGCCCGGTCACGCAGACCACACTGTTGATTTGCGGCTCGTTTTGCAGCGCGGCGACCAAGGGCGCCATCTTGATGGCTTCGGGGCGCGTCCCGAATATGGAAAGGACTTTCATGGCCAGATAGGACCCCCATAGTTGGTGGCATTTTCTTGCGTTTATTATGTATTGAGAGCATTCGTAATATGTGTCCGTCTATGTCGAGCCATTCCGGCTGGCTGGCGCATGGCGAGTACGATGCTTTCGCCGCCAAAGCGCAATAGCGTCTGCGGTTCGGCAGAAAATATGGGGCCGAATCAGCTGCATCACGTGACGGCCACGCCGAAAGTCGTGAAACAAACTATTTCAGTTGAGCGGTCGCCGGTCCCGGCCAAGCGGCACCGCGGATCTGGGGCGCGGCCCCTCCCGAAGGCCGCAATGCGAGTAAGGTAACGGTTGAGGCCTAGATTGACCGGCGCTTCGGCCCGCGCCGCCAGCAGGAACCTGGACACCATGATGACCCTACGCACAGCGCTGCGGCTGCTGCTCGTCGGCGCCGCGGGCGCGACGATCGCCGCTTGCGCGGACACGCCCCCTCGGCAAACCGACATGGGCTATCGGACCCGGCCTTCCGCCGTGTCGCCGGACGCCGGCCGCGATTCGAACGCGCCGGGCCAGCGCCTGACCATCCAGTCGGGAGAAGGGGAGAGGCTGAACCTTCCATGGTTCATCCAGGGCACGCAGGACTGGATCAACAGCAACTGAGCGCCTGACAGCGCAGTCTGCGCGGCCGGCGCCTCGGCCAACACGCGCCGGGCTTCAATCGCGCGATGCGGCAAAGCCATGATGCCGGTCGGCCCACACCACCGCCAGGGTCGCCGCCAGCAGCGCCAGCAGCGCGGGCGGGAACGCGGCCACGCCCTGCCAGTCCAGCAGAATGCCGCCGACGATGCCGCCGCCCGCGATCGCCACGTTCCATGACGTCACCAGCATCGACTGCGCGACGTCGGCCGCGTCTCCGGCCGTCTTGGCCAGGGCAGTCTGGAACAGCGTGGGCGCGCCGCCGAAGGCCAGGCCCCACGCGGCGATCGCCGCATACGCCACGGCCGGCATGTCACTCGCCGCAGCCAGCGCCAGCGCGGCCAGGCCGAACAGGGCCGTGCAGGCCAGCGTCAGTGTGCGCAATCGGCGATCGACCAGCACGCCGATGATCCAGATGCCTAGCAGCGACGCGGCGCCGAACAGCAGCAGCGCCAGGTCCGTCCGCTCGGCCAGGCCCGCCGCCGCCAGGAAAGGCGCAATGTAGGTGTACAGGATGTTGTGCGCCAGCACGAAGGCCAGCACCGCAAACAGCACCGGCCGCACGCCGGCCATGGTGAACACGCGCCGCAGCGGCAGGCGCTTGCCCGTGGCCTGCCCGGCAAAATCGGGCACCTTGATCCGCACCCAGGCCATTAGCGCCAACGCCAATCCACTCATGACGCCAAAGCCCATCCGCCATCCCATCAGGTTGCCCAGGAAGGTGCCCGCCGGGACGCCGAGCGATAGGGCCAGCGGGGCGCCCAGCATCGCAATGGCGATCGCCCGGCCTTTCTGGCTCGGGGGCACCATGCGTGCGGCATAGCCCGCCACCAGCGCCCACAGCAGGCCAGCGGACACGCCCGCCAGAAAGCGCGCAGCCATGGTCAGCGCATAGCTGCCGGAAAGCGCCGTCAGCGTGTTCGCGACAACGAACCCCGCAATGGCCGCCTGCAGCAGCGGGCGCCGCCGCATGCCCTGTGTTGCGGCCGTCAGCGGAATCGCCGCCGCCAACGATCCGGCGGCATAGACCGTGACGAGTTGCCCGGCCATCGCCTCCGAGACACCGAGGCCCGCGCTGATCTGCGGCAGCAGGCCGGCTGGCAGGGCTTCCGTCAGGATCGTCACGAATCCCGCCAGTGCCAGGGCCAGCAGCGCCGCGAGGGGAAGGGGAGGAGCTTGGACGCCGAAGCCAGGCGCCGTAGTGGTCGTGCTTGTCATGAGTCTGCCTTGTCGAGTGCCGGGGACAGCGCAGTCGCGCGGAATCGGCACAGATTGGGGACAGCCATGGTGAGCGGACTTACTATGCAAGACAATAATGCTAATGTTCCAAAGATATCGGACAAAATTTCCTTAATAAGGACGTCATGGAATCGCTCAACGGCATTGCGTTCTTCGTGCAGGCAGCGGAAACCAGAAGCTTCTCGCAGGCCGGGCGCAGCCTTGGCGTGTCTTCGTCGGCCGTGGGCAAAGGCGTGTCCCGCCTGGAAGAGCGCCTGGGCGTGCGCCTTTTTCACCGCAGCACGCGCAGCATCACGCTCACCGCCGAAGGCGCGCTGTTCCTGGAACGCTGCCGCCGCATCCTGTGCGAGGTGGAAGCGGCCGAACTCGAACTGTCCGAAACCCTCGAAGCGCCGCGAGGCCGGCTGCGCATCAGCCTGCCGCTGGTAGGCATGCTGGTCATGCCCGCGCTCACCGCCTTCATGCGCCGCTACCCAGCCATCGAACTGGACGTGGATTTCACGGACCGGCTCGTCGACGTGGTCGAGGAAGGCTTCGATGTCGTGATGCGCACGGGCGACCCCATCGACTCGCGCCTCATGTCGCGCCCGCTCGGCAGCTATCGGCTGCAACTCGTTGCCTCACCCGGCTATCTGGCCTGCCGCGGAACGCCCGAAACGCCGGCGGATCTGCGTAACCATGCCTGCCTGCAGCACAAGTTCCCCAGCACCGGCAGGCTGGAACCCTGGCCGATCCGCCGCCCCGACAATGCGCCGGCAGACCCGCTGCCGGCCTCGATGGTGTGCAACACCTCCGCCGCGCTGATGGACGTCGCCCTGGCTGGCCTGGGCATCGCGTGCCTGCCCGATTTCATGGTGCGTCAGGCCATCGGGCGAGGTGAATTGGTGTCCCTGCTGGACGCCCACATCGAGCACGAAGGAACGTTCAGGCTGCTATGGCCGTGCAGCAAGAAGCGAGCGCCTAAATTGCGTGTCTTCATCGACTTCATGGTCGACGCGTTTCTTGAAGGAAAACTCCTGGCGCAGGGCAGGCGTTAGGGCTAACGTGCTGTTCAACCGGGCATTCCCTCGAATCGAGTTCGATCACCGCTCGGCAGGAGCACGCAATGGAAGAAAAAAGACGATATGTCGTAATGGCGTTGTTGTTCGCATGCGCCGCGATTCCGGCGCATGCCGCAGACAAGGTGACCGTCGTCCCGGTTCAGTTCAAGGCAGGGGCCAGCAACGCCACGCTAAAGGGAAATTTCTCCGGCTATGACAGCGTGCAGTACACGCTTTCCGCCAGGCAAGGCCAGCAAATGACCGTGAATATCACCGGTAGCAGCAACGCCAACTTCAATATCTTCCCGCCCGGCGTCTCGCCTGGCTCCGGTACGGCATTGGCCAACGGCAGCGTAGGTTCCGCCTGGAACGGCGCGCTACCCGAAACCGGCAAATACATCGTGCAGGTGTTTCAAATGCGCGCGTCCGCAAGGCGCGGCGAAAAAGTGCCGTACACGATTTCATTCGAGATCAAATGAGGCGCGCGAAGGATCAGGTTGGGGCAGCAGGCTGCTGCCCTGGCACGACCTGCCCGGCAAAAGAAAAAGCCGCTTGGCGTGATGCCAAGCGGCTTTTTGTCAGCGGTTCATGCTGAGTGTTTGGTGGAGCCGGGGGGAATTGAACCCCCGTCCGCAAGCCCTCCGCAACCAGTTCTACATGCGTAGTCGATTTATTTGGTTTTAACTTTGGACTTAGCCAACCGACAGGCCGGACCAAAGCGATTCACGTAATTTAAATCTGAGCCGTGTGACCCCAGCGCAGACCGATTCCTTGTGAATGTCGCTGCTGCGGTTCGAGGGTTGCCCCCCTAGGAAGTTGCCTTCCTCCGCCTGACCCAAGGACAGATCAGTGCAGCGGCTCACCGCTTAAGCGGCGAGAGCGAAACGCTCGTCGTTGGCGTTTGTAGTGTTCCAGTGGTTTAACGAGCGTACTGGTGCTCGGCATGCCCTGAGTTGTTTCGCGACCCACGTCGAATCCGGATCGGCCCCAAGAACTTCTATTGTACTGGTAAATGCAATAGCCTGCTGTGGCGCCGGCGCCTGCCGGCCGGGGCGTGGCGCGGCAGACACAAGCGGCGTTCAGGCGGCGTTCGCGCAGGCGGCCTTGGACTGCCGGCCGGCGCGCGACGCCATCTTCATCGCCCCAGCCAGGGCCACGGAAATCGCCACGATGACGGCTGCCGCCCACCCCAGAGACGCCAGTCCGTAGGTGTCGATCACGTGGCCGCCCACCACGGCGCCCAGGCCGATGCCGATGTTGGCGCCGGAGATGTTCAGGGAAGCGGCAAATGCCGGCGCTTGCGGCGCGGATTTCATCAGGCGCACGTGGCACACGATGAACAGCGCCGCCTGCGCGATACCCCAGACGCCCAGCGCCACGGCAAGCAGGCCGTGCGACTGCATGACGGGCGCCACGAACGCCAGGCCTACGGCCATCAGCGAAGCGAACAGGGCGGTGGCGCCCAGCGGGCTGCGGTCCACCAGCCGGCCGCCCAGGGTGTTTCCAAGCAGGCCCACGGCGCCGAACGCCATCATGGTCCAGCCGACGATTTTTCCGTCGAATCCGGCCAGGCGTTCGAGCATGTCCGCCAAATAGGTGTAGGCGGTGAACATGCCCGTGAACACCAGCAGCGACAGCAGCACGTGACTTACCACCATGGGGTCGCGCAGGATGCGCAATTGGGTCACCAGGTGCACGCTGTCCGCGCGGATGCGGGTGCTGGGGAAGGTGAACAGCAGCAGCAGAGCCTTGGCGAACGCCACGGCGGACAAGACCCAGAAGGCCGCGCGCCAGCCAAACGCATCCGAGATCAATACGCCGATGGGGATGCCGAACACGGTGGCGGCCACGATGCCGAAAGCCACCGTCGAAATGGCCCGCCCGGCGCGCGCGGGGCCGACTATTTCGACTGCGGTGGCGCTGGCCAGGGACCAGAACACCGGCAGGGCCAGCGCCGGCACGAATCGGGCGATCGCCATGATCCAGATGTTCGGCGCAATGGCCGCCAGCGCATTGGACAGGCCGAACAACGCCAGCACGCCGACGAACAGGCGCTTGCGCTCCATGTTGGCCATCAGGGCGGTCAGCAGGGGCCCGGTCGCGGCAACAGTGAAAGCGAACAGGGTCACGAGCAGGCCGGCCTGGGATACCGTGACGTCCAGGTCGCGAGCCAGGCCGGGAAGCAGCCCCACGATCAGGAATTCGGTGGTGAGAATCGTGAAGCCGGCGGCGGATAGAAGCAGAATGGGCAAAAGCATAGGCATTCCTCTGGCGCGATGCCCAGGGGCGTCGCGCGGTCAGGCGGTGGTGGCGAAGTAATAAAGGTCGGATGTGCGCCGCAGCAGGGTAGCGGGCACGGTGCGAGAGGGCGCTAGGCCGTCAGCGTGAAGATCTGTCGCCGCGGATGGCAGGAGCCGCGGCGCCGGCATGGAGCACTAGGCGGGCAATCGGGGAAACCCCGGGTGCCGTGCACGGTTCACACTTTAGGGGAGTTGACCCGTGGGATAAAGCCCTCGGGTACGGAAAGATTGTTCGGCCAAAACCACTAATAGGGCCGAAACATCGCCAGGCGCGGGGTCGTCGGGCGGCGACCCCGCGATTGACCTTAACGCAGGTCGCTGGGCAGCAGCGGCTGGATGGCGGACCAGAGTTCCGCCGGGGTGCGGGCGCAGGTTTCCGCTTGCCAGGCGATGACGTCGTCGTCTTCGCCCACATAGCCGTAGGCCGCCGCGACGGCGGGCATGCCTGCCGCGTGCGCGGCCTGGATGTCGCGGAGGTCGTCGCCGACATAGACGCAGCGGTCGGTGGCGAAGCCCGCTTCGCGCGCGGCATGCTGCAGGGGCAGCGGGTGCGGCTTGGCGTGGGCGGTGGTGTCGCCGCAGACCAGCACGGCGCTGTCGCGCGTCAGGTCCAGGAACTCGACGATGGGCAGCGTCAGATAGGTGACCTTATTGGTGACGATGCCCCAGGACAAGCCGCGGCTGCGGATGTCGGCCAGCAGATCCTCGATGCCGGGAAACAGCTTGCTGTGGACCGTCGATCCGGCTGCATAGTCTTCCAGGAACTGCAGGCGCGTCGGTTCGTAGTCCGCATCGCCGGGCTGCAAGCCAAGCGCGACGCGCAAGAGGCCGCGGGCGCCTTGCGAAGCGACGGGGCGCAGCGCCTCGTAGGGCAGCGGATCCAGGCCGCGGCGGGTGCGTTGGCGATTGGCCGCGGCGGCCAGGTCGGGGGCGGTGTCGGCTAGCGTGCCGTCGAAATCGAACAGGATCAGGGCGCTCATTTGCGGGTAGCCATCAGGTAGTTGACCGAGGTGTCGGCCGACAGCGTGTAGATCTGGGTGATCGGGTTGTATTCCATGCCGCGCATGCTCACGGGCTCCAGGCCGGCGCCGCGCGCCGCCGCGGACAGCTCGCTGGGCTTGATGAACTGGTCATAGGTGTGAGTGCCGCGGGGCAGCAGGCGCAGTACATACTCCGCGCCGACGATCGCGAACAGGAAGGACTTGGCGTTGCGGTTCAGCGTCGAAAAGAACACCCAGCCGCCCGGTTTGACCAGGGTGGAGCAGGCGCGCACGATCGAGGCCGGATCCGGAACGTGCTCCAGCATTTCCATGCAGGTCACCACGTCGTACTGGCCGGGCTGTTCCGCAGCCAGCTCTTCCACGGGCACCTTGCGGTATTCCACTTTGATGCCCGATTCTAGGCCATGCAGGCGCGCGATCTTCAGGGATTTGTCGGCCAGGTCGATCCCGGTGACTTCGGCGCCGCTGCGGGCCATGGCTTCGGACAGGATGCCGCCGCCGCAGCCGACGTCCAGCACCTTCTTGCCGGCCAGGCTGCCCGCGCATTCCTGGATCCATTCGAGCCGGAGCGGATTGATCGCGTGCAGCGGCTTGAACTCGCTTTCAGGATCCCACCAGCGGCTGGCCAGGGCGCTGAACTTGTCGATTTCGGCCTGGTCGGCGTTGACGGATGCTTGCGCGGTATCGTGAGTTTGCGTGTTCATGGGCAATCCAGCGTAAAGCAGCTCTATATATAGAGAGGGCCAGCGCACGAGGCGAGGAGAGGGCTCCGTCGTGCACCAGATGGGTGCGCGGCAGGCGAAAAAAAGGGCCTCGCTATGCGAGGCCCCTTATTGTAGCTAGTCCGGCAATTACTTGCGGCTACCCACGATTTCGATCTCAACGCGACGGTTCTGGGCGCGGCCTTCCTTCGTCTTGTTGGAAGCGATCGGCTGCAGTTCGCCCTTGCCTTCCGTGTAGATACGGTTGGGGTCGATACCCAGGCTGACCAGGTAAGCCTTAACCGAAGCGGCACGGCGCTCGGACAGCTTCTGGTTGTACTGTTCGGTACCGATCGAGTCGGTGTGGCCGACGGCGATGATGGTTTCCAGATCGATGCCGCGAGCTTGCTGAGCGACTTGCTGCAGCAGCTGACGACCTTCGGGCTTCAGGACCGACTTGTCGAAGTCGAAGAACGTGTCAGCGTTGAACACGACCTTTGCCGCCATCGGGGCCGGCTTCGCCTTCTGCTGTGCAACCGGAACGCCGTCGCAGCCGGGGATGCCGGTTGCCGGGGTCCAGAAGGCATCGCGCCAGCACAGTTCGTTCGTGCCGTTCTTCCAAACGTCACCGAACGGGTTGCGCCAGTTGTCCACGGTTTGCGCGGAAGCTGCACCAGAGGCCGTGACGGCGGCGAAGGCGAGCGCCAGAGCGAATTTGGAGGGTTTGTTCATGTTTCTCCTCGTTGAGCTTGAAGCTGGATAAGTGACTCGCAGCGAACCCCCGCCGCATATCAGGAAAACGGGGCCAGTATAGCAACGCCAAGAGCTGGTTCAAAGGAATAGCTACTGGGTTTCCTGCGTGCTGGAAACAATCTTAAGGCATTTGGGGGTCTTTGGCTTCCCTGGACAGGCGCATTAATGCTGGATATGACGTTTTCGGCGCTCCTTCCGTTTTCCATGTTGGTTTTTGACAACAGGCCCGTGGGGCGCGGATGGGCGCGGCAAGCCGGCATTCCGGTTCGGCCGGTTTGGGCCGTCGTCGAACCTCTTCCCGCGTCCGGTCGGGCCGGCCTCCCAATCGAATGATAGAATTTCCTGTTTACCCGGCCCGGGTTCCTCCTTACACGATTCTGTCGTTATATATATGGATTCCTTTGCCAAGGAGACGCTTCCGGTATCGCTGGAAGAAGAGATGCGCCGCAGTTACCTCGATTACGCGATGAGCGTGATCGTCGGGCGGGCGCTACCGGATGTGCGGGACGGCCTCAAGCCCGTCCACCGGCGCGTGCTCTACGCGATGCACGAACTGAACAACGACTGGAACCGCGCCTATAAGAAGTCCGCGCGTATCGTCGGGGACGTCATCGGTAAGTACCACCCCCACGGCGACCAGTCCGTCTACGACACCATCGTCCGCATGGCGCAGGATTTCTCCATGCGCTACATGCTGGTCGACGGCCAGGGCAACTTCGGCTCCATCGACGGCGACAACGCCGCGGCGATGCGTTACACCGAAATCCGCCTGGCCAAGATCGCCCATGAGCTTCTGGCCGACATCGACCAGGAAACGGTGGACTTCGGCCCCAACTACGACGGCAGCGAACAAGAACCGCTGCTGTTGCCGTCGCGCCTGCCCAACCTGCTGGTCAACGGCAGCTCCGGCATCGCGGTGGGCATGGCCACCAACATTCCGCCGCACAACCTCCAGGAAGTGGTCGACGGCTGCCTGTACTGCCTGCGTAATCCAGCGTGCACGGTCGATGAGCTGATCGAGATCATCCCGGCACCCGATTTCCCCACGGGCGGCATCATCTACGGCATGTCCGGCGTGCGCGAAGGCTACCGCACCGGTCGCGGCCGCGTCATCATGCGCGCCAAGACCCACTTCGAAGACATGGAGAAGGGCAATCGCCAGGCGATCGTGATCGACGCGATTCCCTACCAGGTCAACAAGAAGACGCTGCAGGAACGCATTGCCGAGCTGGTCAACGACAAGAAGATCGAAGGCATCTCGGATATCCGGGACGAGTCCGACAAGGACGGCATGCGCCTGGTCATCGAGCTCAAGCGCGGCGAGGTTCCCGAGGTTGTCCTGAACAATCTCTACAAGAACACGCAGCTGCAGGACACCTTCGGGATGAACCTGGTGGCGCTGGTCGACGGCCAGCCCCGCCTGCTCAATCTGAAGCAGATGATCGACTACTTCCTGCAGCATCGCCGGGAAGTGGTTACGCGCCGCACGGTGTTCCAGCTGCGCAAGGCCCGCGAACGCGGCCACGTGCTGGAAGGCCTGGCGGTGGCGCTGGCCAACATTGATGATTTCATCGCAATCATCAAGGCGGCGCCGACGCCTCCGGTGGCCCGCCAGGAACTGATGGCGAAGTCCTGGGACTCGTCGCTGGTGCGCGAAATGCTGTCGCGCGCCGACGGCGATACGCCGGGAGGCCGCGCGGCCTTCCGCCCGGACGATCTGGGCGCCGAATTCGGCCTGCAGGGCGACGGCCTGTACCGCCTGAGCGATACCCAGGCCCAGGAAATCCTGAACATGCGCCTGCAGCGCCTGACCGGGCTGGAGCAGGACAAGATCGTCGGCGAATACAAGGACATCATGTCCACGATCGCCGACCTGCTCGACATCCTGGCCCGCCCCGAGCGCATCACCGCCATCATCGGCGACGAACTGCAGGCCATCAAGGCCGAATTCTCGACCGGCGCCAAGGATACGCGCCGCTCGGAAATCGAACTGAACGCCACCGAGCTCGACACCGAAGACCTGATCACGCCCACCGACATGGTCGTCACCCTGTCGCACGGCGGCTACATCAAGAGCCAGCCCCTGTCCGAGTACCGCTCGCAAAAGCGCGGCGGCCGGGGCAAGCAGGCCACGGCGATGAAGGAAAACGACTGGATCGACCAGCTGTTCATCGCCAATACGCACGACTTCCTGCTGTGCTTCTCGAACCGCGGCCGCGTGTATTGGCTGAAGGTCTGGGAAGTGCCGCAAGGCACGCGCAACTCGCGCGGCAAGCCGATCGTGAACATGTTCCCGCTGGCTGACGGCGAGAAGATCACGGTGGTGCTGCCGGTCAAGGAATTCAGCGAAGACCACTACGTCTTCATGGCGACGTCGCGCGGCACGGTCAAGAAGACCCCGCTGTCCGACTTCTCCAACCCGCGCAAGGCCGGCATCATCGCCGTGGACCTCGACGATGGCGACTACCTGATCGGCGCCGACCTGACCGACGGCAAGCACGACGTCATGCTGTTCTCGGACGCGGGCAAGGCGGTGCGTTTCGACGAAAACGACGTTCGCCCCATGGGCCGCAATGCCCGCGGCGTGCGCGGCATGATGCTCGAAGACACGCAGACGGTCATCGCGCTGCTGGTCGCCGGCGACGAAACCCAGACTGTCCTGACCGCCACCGAAAACGGCTACGGCAAGCGCACGCCGATCGGCGAGTACACGCGCCACGGCCGTGGCACGAAGGGCATGATCGCCATCCAGACCTCGTCGCGCAATGGCAAGGTGGTGGGCGCGGTGCTGGTCATGCCTTCTGACGAGATCATGCTGATCACCACCGGCGGCGTCCTGGTGCGCACCCGTGTCGCGGAAATCCGCGAAATGGGCCGCGCGACGCAGGGCGTCACGCTCATCAACGTCGACGACGGCAGTTCGCTGTCCGGCGTGCGCCGCGTCGTCGAAAGCGATGCGGATGATGACGGCGAACTGGACGAAGACGGCCAGCAAGCCGACGGCGACGATAGCAACGACGCAGCGGATTCGACGGAACCTACGGAGCAATAATGGCCCGCCCCTGGAACTTCTCGGCAGGCCCCTCGGCCTTGCCCGAGGTGGTGCTGCAGCAAGCCGCTGCAGAAATGTTGGACTGGCACGGCAGCGGCATGTCCGTGATGGAAATGAGCCATCGCGGCAAGCATTTCGTGCAGATCTGCGATGAAGCGGAATCCGATCTGCGCGAACTGCTGGGCCTGTCGGCGGACTACGCCGTCATGTTCATGCAGGGCGGCGGTTCCGGGGAAAACGCCATCGTTCCCATGAATCTCATGGGGCGCCGCGGCGCGCCGGCCGCGGACTTCGTCGTGACGGGCCACTGGTCCAAGCGTTCGTACAAGGAAGCGGGCCGCTACGGCAGCACGCATGTGGCCGCAAGCAGCGAGCAGTCCGCTGTGATCGACGGGCGCGAACAGGCGCCGCTGACCTGGGTGCCGCCGGTTGAAACCTGGCAGGTGCGCAAGGAATCGGCCTACCTGCACCTGTGCAGCAATGAAACCATCGGCGGCGTCGAGTTCATGGACTGGCCCGACACTGCCGCGCTGGGCGCGCCCGACGTGCCGCTGGTCGTCGATGCGTCCTCGCATTTCCTGTCGCGCCCGATGGATGTGACGCGCTGCGGCATGATGTACGCGGGCGCTCAAAAGAACGCCGGCCCCGCCGGCGTGACCATGGTCATCGCGCGCCGCGACCTGATCGGCCAGGCATTGCCGATCTGCCCGTCGGCCTTCGACTACGCCAATGTCGCCGCAGACCATTCGCGCTACAACACGCCGCCCACCTTCGCGATCTACATCGCCGGACTCGTGTTCAAGTGGGTGAAGGCCCATGGCGGCGTGGCAGGCATGGAAGCGGCCAACAAGGCCAAGGCCGACCTGCTGTACGGCTATCTGGACAGCTCGGGTTTCTATCGCAATCCCATTCACGCGCCCGTGCGCTCCCGCATGAACGTGCCGTTCGTGCTGCGCGACGAATCGCTCAACGACGCCTTCCTGAAGGGCGCCGAGGCCGCCGGCCTGACCCAGTTGAAGGGCCACAAGAGCGTGGGCGGCATGCGCGCGTCCATCTACAACGCCGTGCCCCTGGAAGGGGTGGCGGCGCTGGTCGAATACCTGAAGGAATTCGAGCGCAGCCATGGATGACGAGCTGCAGCGCAAGCTGCTCCCCCTGCGTAAGCGCATCGACGACCTGGATGCGCAGATCCTCGACCTCCTGTCGCAGCGCGCCCGCGCCGCATTGGAAGTGGGCGAGGCCAAGCACGCCGCCCATGCCGACGGCCCGGTGCTGCGCCCCGAGCGCGAAGCCGAAGTGATTCGCCGCCTGCAGCAGTTGAATCCGGGGCCGTTCCCGAATGCGGGCGTGGCGTCGGTCTGGACTGAGATCATCTCGGCCTGCCGTGGCCTCGAGCGCGGCATGACGGTCGCGTTCCTGGGGCCGCAGGGCTCTTTCTCGGAACAGGCCGCGCTGGAACACTTCGGCCACGCAGTGCAGAAGCTGCCTTGCGCGTCGTTCGATGAGGTCTTCCGCGCCGTCGAGGCCGGCCAGGCCGACGTGGGGATGGTGCCCGTGGAGAACTCCACCGAAGGCGCCGTCAACCGCAGCCTGGACCTCCTGCTCAATACGCCGCTGAAGATCCTGGGCGAGCGGTCGCTGGTCATCCGCCATTGCCTGATGTCGCAGTCGGGCGGCATGGATGGCGTCAAGACCATCTCCGCGCATCCGCAAGCGCTGGCCCAGTGCCAGGGCTGGCTGACGCGCAACTATCCCGACATCGAACGCGTGGCTGCGTCCAGCAATTCCGAGGCTGCTCGCGCCGCCGCGGGCGATCCGAGCATCGCGGCCATCGCCGGCGACGTCGCGGCGCCCGCCTGGAACCTGCAGATCGTTGCCGCGGGAATCCAGGACGACCCGCACAACCGCACGCGCTTTCTGGCCATCGGCAATATCGAGCCGCTGGTCAGCGGCAAGGACAAGACCAGCCTGATCCTGGCGGTCCCGAACCGCGCCGGCGCCGTCTATGAAATGCTGGCGCCGCTGGCCGCCAACGGCGTGTCGATGACGCGCTTCGAATCGCGGCCCGCCCGCACTGGCCAGTGGGAATACTATTTCTACGTCGATGTCCTGGGTCACCGCAACGATCCGAACGTCGATAGCGCCTTGGCCGCCTTGCAGGCGCAGGTTGCCTACCTGAAAGTGCTGGGTTCGTACCCGGCGCAGTGACATCTTCCACACCATGACCAACGCATCCAAGCCCCTCGTTGCTCCGGCGCACGTCAGCGCCATCGCGCCTTACCAGGCGGGCAAGCCGATCGAAGAACTGGCCCGCGAATTCGGGCTGGATCCGGCCACCATCGTCAAGCTGGCCTCGAATGAAAATCCGCTGGGCATGCCCAAGTCGGCGCGTGCGGCCATGCTGGCCGCGGCCGAGTCGCTGGCGCGCTATCCCGATCCCAACGGCTTCGACCTGAAGGCGGCGCTGGCCGAACGCTACGGCGTGCCCATGAGCTGGATCACGCTGGGCAACGGTTCCAACGACATTCTGGAAATCGCGGCGCTCGCGTTGCTGGAACCCGGTGCGTCGGCCGTCTACGCGCAGCACTCGTTCGCGGTCTATCGTCTGGCCACCCAGGCGCGCGGCGCGCGCCACATCGTGGTGCCGGCGGTCGACTACGGCCACGACCTGGATGCGATGTTCGACGCAATTGCGGACGACACGCGCCTCGTATTCATCGCCAACCCGAACAACCCGACCGGTACTTTCGTGCCGGGCGACAAGGTTGCCGCGTTCCTGGAACGCGTGCACGCCGCGCACGGCGACCGCGTCACGGTCGTGCTGGACGAGGCCTACAACGAGTACCTCGATCCCGAATTCCGTTTCGACAGCACTGCGCTGGCGCGCCGTTATCCGAACCTGATCGTCTCGCGCACGTTCTCCAAGGCCTACGGCCTGGCCGGCCTGCGCGTGGGCTTCTCGGTGGCTCAGCCGGGCCTGACCGATCTGCTCAACCGCGTTCGCCAGCCGTTCAACGTCAATACGCTGGCCCAGGCCGCCGCCATCGCCGCCCTGGGCGACGCCGCCTACCTCGAGGAAGCGTACGCATCCAACAAGGCGGGCAAGGCGCAGCTTTGCGCCGCGTTCGACCGCCTGAAGCTGCGCTACGTGCCCAGCTACGGCAACTTCGTGCTGGTGCACGTGGGCGACGCGCCGCGCATCAACCTCGAATTGCTCAAGCGCGGCGTCATTGTGCGTCCCGTGGCCGGCGACGGCCTGCCTGAGTGGCTGCGCGTGTCCATCGGCCTGCCGCAAGAGAACGACCGGTTCATCGACGCCCTGACCTCCATCCTGTCCGAATGAACGACGCGTCACCTTCTTCCGAACAGGGGGCCGCTGGCCCCCTGATTCCTGTATTGGCGGTTGTTGGCGTCGGTTTGATCGGCGGTTCGTTTGCCGCGGCCTTGCGCCAGGCGGGGCAGGTTGGGCGGGTGCTCGGCGTGGGGCGCAATGCGCAGTCGCTGGCGCGCGCCGTCGATCTGGGCCTGATCGACGAGGCCGTGACGGCCGAAGAGGCTGCCGCCCGCTCGGCTCTGATCCTGCTGGCCACGCCGGTCGGCGGGCTGAAGGATGTGCTGTCGCGCATGCTGCCGCACCTGACCGATGGCGTGGTGCTGACCGACGCAGGCAGCACGAAAGCCGAAGTGGTCGAGGCCGCGCGCGCCGCGCTGGGGAATCGCGTTGGCCAGTTCGTGCCCGGTCATCCCATTGCCGGCGCGGAGCGCACCGGCCCCGAAGCCGCCGATGCCGGCTTGTACCGCAAGCGGATGGTCATTCTTACGCCCCTGCCTGAAAACAGTGCCGCATTCACGGACTTGGTCCGCCGCGCCTGGCAGGGCTGCGGCGCCGACGTCATTGACATGGATGCCGCTGCGCATGATCGCGTGCTGGCGTCGGTAAGCCACCTGCCGCACCTGCTTTCCGCGGTCTATATGGAGCAGGTGGCTACGGCTGCCGATGCCCGGACGCGCCTGGATCTCGCCGGCACCGGCTTTCGTGATTTCACCCGGATCGCCGCCGGTTCGCCGGAGATGTGGCGCGATATCTTTTTGTCCAACCGCGAGGCGATGCTGGCCGAACTGGCCGACGTGCGCGGCGTGCTGGACCGTGCCGAGCGCGCCATCGCCGATGGCGACAGCGACGCTTTGCTGACGCTGCTGGACACGGCGGCGCGCGCGCGCCGCGACTGGCGCAAGGAGTAGCTGACATGGGCGCTTTGCCTTACCTCGATCTGCCGCGTGTGCGGCGTGCGCAGGGCGTGATGGCCCTGCCGGGCTCCAAGAGCATTTCCAACCGCGTATTGCTGCTGGCGGCGATCGCCGAAGGCAGCACGGCCATCACCGGCCTGCTCGATTCCGACGACACGCGCGTCATGCTGGGCGCCTTGCGTCAACTGGGCGTGCAGGTGTCCGAATTGGATGCGGGCCGGGTCACGGTGCAAGGCGTGCGCCGCTTTCCGGTGGAAAGCGCCGACCTGTTCATGGGCAATGCCGGCACCGCGATCCGTCCGCTGACCGCCGCGCTGGCGCTGATGGGCGGAGACTACCGCCTGTCCGGCGTGCCGCGCATGCACGAACGCCCCATCGGCGACCTGGTCGACGCGCTGAACGCCCTGGGCGCGCGCATCGACTACCTGGGCCAGCCGGGCTATCCGCCGCTGCACATCGGCCGCGGTGAAATCGCCGAGGATGCGGTCACGCGCGTCCAGGGTTCGGTGTCCAGCCAGTTCCTGACCGCCTTGCTGCTGGCCGCGCCGCTGCAGGCGGGGCGTAGCGGCAAGCCGGTGACCATTGAGGTGGTGGGCGAGCTGATTTCCAAACCGTACATCGAGATCACGCTGAACCTGATGGCGCGCTTTGGCGTGCAGGTGCGGCGCGACGGCTGGAGCCGATTCGTGGTCGATGCGGGCGCGGCCTATCGCAGCCCCGGCCAGATCGCGGTGGAAGGAGACGCCTCGACGGCCTCATACTTCCTGGCGCTGGGCGCGATCGGCGGCGGCCCATTGCGGGTGACCGGCGTGGGCGCCGACAGCATCCAGGGCGATGTCGCGTTCGCCGGCACGCTGGCCGATATGGGCGCCAAGGTTACCTATGGTCCCGACTGGATCGAAGTGTCGGGCGTGCAGGTGGCTGACGGCGCACGCCTGAAGGCCTTCGACACGGATTTCAACCTGATCCCCGACGCGGCCATGACGGCCGCCGCGCTCGCCCTGTACGCCGACGGCCCCTGCCGGCTGCGTAATATCGGTAGCTGGCGCGTCAAGGAAACCGACCGCATCCATGCGATGCAGACCGAACTTGAAGAACTGGGCGCGCAGGTGGAATCGGGGCCGGATTGGCTGCGCGTGACGCCGCCCGCCCCGGGGCAGTGGCGCGACGCCCAGATAGGCACCTGGGACGACCACCGGATGGCGATGTGCTTTTCGCTCGCGGCCTTCGGGCCCGCAGCGGTCCGCATTCTTGATCCCGGTTGCGTCAGCAAGACGTTCCCGGGTTACTTTGATGTCTATGCCGGCCTCGTGTCGGCCTAGTGCTGCATTTTTTCCATGACTCAAACTGCAACGACTTCTTCCCAGGCTCCGGTCATCACGATCGACGGTCCCACCGCGTCCGGCAAGGGCACGGTGGCCCATCGCGTGGCCAAGGCGCTGGGCTGGGCGGTGCTCGACAGCGGCGCGCTGTACCGCCTGACCGCCCTGGCGGCCCTCCGTCGGGGCGTGGCCCCTGACGACGAGCCTGGCGTCGCCCGTGTCGCCGAGGCGCTCGATGTCAGTTTCGAGGGGCCGCACGTCTATCTGGAAGGGGCCGACGTCGGCCATGACATCCGCCGCGAGGAAGTCGGCAATTTCGCATCCCGGGTGGCCGCTTTTCCGGGCGTGCGTCAGGCGCTGCTCGAGCGCCAGCGCGCTTTCCGCCTGCCTCCGGGCCTGGTGGCGGACGGGCGCGATATGGGCACCGTGGTGTTCCCCGACGCGTCGCTGAAAGTCTTCCTGGTGGCCGACGTGGTCGCGCGGGCGGAGAGGCGCCGTAAGCAGTTGATCGAAAAGGGAATTTCTGCTAATCTTGATGACCTCCTGCGAGATATGCGCGAGCGAGACGCCCGCGATACCGGCCGCGCCACCGCGCCGCTGGCTCCCGCAGCAGACGCACACGTGCTGGATTCTTCGAATCTGACGATTGCAGAGACGGTGCAGGCAATACTGGATTTCTGGCAAAAGGCCAACGCTGGGGCTTGATCCCGGGCCTT
The DNA here is from genome assembly GCF_000236785.1 of Achromobacter arsenitoxydans SY8. Lineage (GTDB taxonomy): Bacteria > Pseudomonadota > Gammaproteobacteria > Burkholderiales > Burkholderiaceae_B > Achromobacter > Achromobacter arsenitoxydans. Next base: position 26,823 of record NZ_AGUF01000055.1, read on the forward strand.
GGCTTCTGCCGGCATCCCCCGAAGCGCAGCTTCGGACCGACTTTTTTTTGATTAGGCCCTGCTCAAGCCAGGCGACACCCCCACGGGCCACCCCGCAAGGGTAAACCGGCAAGCAGGTATTTTGACTCCACTGTGGCGGGCAATCCGCTGCGGTGTGTTCTTAACGGCCATTTCGGCCCAATGGATTTCAACCCCATGTCTTCCGTTTCCACTACCGCCACCGGCGGCGAAAGCTTCGCCGACCTTTTCGCACAAAGCCTCAAGAGCCAGGACATGAAGTCCGGCGAGGTCATCAGCGCCGAAGTCGTGCGCGTCGACCACAATTTCGTCGTCGTCAACGCCGGCCTGAAGTCCGAAGCGCTGATCCCCCTGGAAGAGTTCCTGAACGACCAGGGCGAGCTCGAAGTGCAACCCGGCGATTTCGTCTCGGTGGCCATCGATTCCCTGGAAAACGGCTACGGCGACACCATACTGTCGCGTGACCGCGCCAAGCGCCTGTCGGCCTGGCTGCAGCTGGAAAAGGCCCTGGAGAACGGCGAACTGGTTACCGGCACCATCACCGGCAAGGTGAAGGGCGGCCTGACCGTCATGACCAACGGCATCCGCGCGTTCCTGCCGGGTTCGCTGGTCGACCTGCGTCCGGTCAAGGACACCACCCCGTACGAAGGCAAGACCCTCGAATTCAAGGTCATCAAGCTCGACCGCAAGCGCAACAACGTTGTGCTGTCGCGTCGCCAGGTGCTGGAAGCCAGCATGGGCGAAGAGCGTCAGAAGCTGCTCGAAACCCTGCACGAAGGTGCTGTGGTCAAGGGCGTGGTCAAGAACATCACCGACTACGGCGCGTTCGTTGACCTGGGCGGTATCGACGGCCTGCTGCACATCACCGACATGGCCTGGCGCCGTGTGCGTCACCCCTCCGAAGTCCTGCAAGTGGGTCAGGAAGTCGAAGCCAAGGTGCTCAAGTTCGACCAGGAAAAGAGCCGCGTCTCCCTGGGCGTCAAGCAACTGGGCGAAGATCCGTGGGTGGGCCTGGCTCGCCGCTACCCGCAAGGCACCCGCCTGTTCGGCAAGGTCACGAACCTGACCGACTACGGCGCGTTCGTTGAAGTCGAAGCCGGCATCGAAGGCCTGGTCCACGTGTCCGAAATGGACTGGACCAACAAGAACGTCGACCCGCGCAAGGTTGTTACCCTGGGCGAAGAAGTCGAAGTCATGGTCCTGGAAATCGACGAAGACCGTCGTCGCATCTCGCTGGGCATGAAGCAGTGCCGCCAGAACCCGTGGGAAGAGTTCGCCACGAACTTCAAGCGCGGTGACAAGGTCCGCGGCGCCATCAAGTCGATCACCGACTTCGGCGTGTTCGTCGGTCTGCCCGGCGGCATCGACGGCCTGGTTCACCTGTCCGACCTGTCGTGGACGGAAGCTGGCGAAGAAGCCGTGCGCAACTTCAAGAAGGGCGACGAGATCGAAGCCGTGGTTCTGGGCATTGATACCGACAAGGAACGCATCTCGCTGGGCATCAAGCAGCTGGAAGGCGACCCCTTCAACAACTTCGTCGCCACGTTTGACAAGGGCGCGGTTGTTCCGGGCACCATCAAGTCCGTCGAAGCCAAGGGCGCTGTTGTCACGCTGTCCGTGGACGTTGAAGGCTACCTGCGCGCTTCCGAGATCTCCTCGGGCCGCGTTGAAGATGCCACCACCGTTCTGACCGCCGGCGAGAACATCGAAGCCATGATCGTCAACATCGACCGCAAGACGCGTTCGATCCAGCTGTCGATCAAGGCCCGCGACAACGCCGAAACCGCCGATACGATCCAGCGCATGTCCGACGCCAGCGCTTCGTCCGGCACCACCAACCTCGGCGCGCTGCTGAAGGCCAAGCTGGACCAACAGCGCAACGACGGTTAATTCGTGACCAAGTCGGAGCTGATCGCCGCCTTGGCGGCCCGCTATCCTCAGCTGGCCGCCCGCGACACCGATTACGCGGTCAAGACCGTGCTTGATGCAATGACCCAGGCCCTGGCCTCGGGTCAGCGCATCGAGATCCGCGGTTTTGGCAGCTTCTCGCTGTCACAGCGGTCTCCCCGTGTCGGGCGCAATCCCAAATCCGGCGAACAGGTGCTGGTCCCTGGTAAACAGGTGCCGCACTTCAAGGCGGGCAAGGAATTGCGCGAACGGGTGGACTTGGTCGGCGGCAATGACGAGGACGCTCAATCCTCCGGATCGAGCGAGTCGATGCCGTCATCCATGGCAGGTTTGCACGCCATGCATTGACGCGTCGGCCAGGCAGAGCTGCCTTCGGGCAGATCGGACCGCGGACAAAGCCCCTTGAGAAATCAAGGGGCTTTGTTTTTTCAGCTTGTCTTTGGCGGGGCCAGAAACGGCGGACGCCTGCCGCGAGCGCCGGGCACGGGCATTTTTTTCTCAGCCGGCTGAGACGTCGCTTACAATTGACAGTCTCGAATCATATGGAGCATGCGCCATGCGCTATCTAGTCTGGGCCCTGCGATTGCTCGTGTTTGTTGCGGTTTTGATGTTCGCCTTGAAGAACACCGATCCCGTCGCGGTGAAGTTCTACGCCGATTACGTCGTCCAGGACGTCCCGCTGATTGTCGTCATGCTGGTCGTGTTCGTGCTGGGCGCCTTGTTCGGCCTGCTGCTTACCGTCCCCGCAGCCCTGCGCCGCCGCCGTGAAGCGATCCGTCTGCGCCGCGAGCTGGACCGTATCCAGGCTGCAGTCAGCGGGAACCAGCCGGTCGTGCCGCCGGAAGCCGTCGCTCCCATGTCGCCGCTGTGACATCGTCGAGCCGCTTTTTTTGCACCGAATTACCGCATGAGTCCGAATAGTGGATTTTGAACCTTGGTGGTTGATTTTCGTACCGGTGCTGTTCGCGCTGGGCTGGCTGGCCGCGCGCTTCGATATCCGGCAAATGCTGCGGGAAACCCGCACGCTGCCGGACTCCTATTTCCGCGGGCTGAATTTCCTGCTCAACGAGGAACCGGACCGCGCCATCGACGCCTTCGTCGAAGTCGCCAAGCTGGATCCCGAAACCACCGAGCTGCACTTCGCGCTGGGCAGCCTGTTCCGCCGCCGCGGTGAAATGGAGCGCGCCATCCGCGTGCACCAAAGCCTGCTGAACCGCTCCGACCTTCCCGCCGCCGAACGCGAGCATGCGCAGCACGAGCTGGCGCAGGACTTCCTGAAAGCCGGGATGCTGGACCGCGCGGAAAGCGGCTTCGAGCAGCTCAAGGACACGCGCTACGCCTTGCCCGCGCTGCGCTCCCTGATCCGCATCTATGAATCCGAGCACGACTGGCCGCGCGCCATCGAGGCCGTAAAGACCCTGCAGGGTCTGGTCGACGAACCCGTTCCGCAGATCGTGCACTACTACTGCGAACAGGCGCAGTCCGCCCTGACGGCCAAGCCCGCCGATGTCGAGGCCGCGCATAAGGCGCTGGACGCCGCGGACCACGCCTTGGCGACCACCGACGCCGCTTCCAGCAAGGGCGCGAAGGTGCGCACCGCGATGTTGCGTGCGCGCCTGGCCCTGATCGAACAGGATCCCAAGCGCGAAAGGCTATATCTGGAATCGGTCATGACCGATGTCCCGGAATTCGCCGGTCTGGTGGCGGAACAACTGCTGGCCAACTATCGCGGGTCCAACCAGGCCCCGGCGGGGCTTGAGTTCCTGCAGAAGCAATACGCCCGCCATGCTTCGCTGGACCTCTTCAACGTGGTGTTCCGGGAGCTGCGGGTGCAGCAGGGCGCCGCGACCGCCTGGGCTTTTGCCCGCGGCGCGTTGCGCAGCCATCCTTCGCTGCTGGGTCTGGACAGGCTGCTCGAGGCCGAATTGGCCAACGGCGAAGGCGATTCGGACCACGGCCCGGTGCCCGGCGCCGACCTGACCCTGCTGCGCAGCCTGATCCACAAGCATACGCAACGGCTCGATCGCTACGCCTGCCGCAGTTGCGGTTTTCAAGCGCGTCGCTTTTACTGGCAATGTCCCGGCTGCAACGGCTGGGAGACCTATGCGCCGCGCCGTCTGGAAGAAATTGAATGAACTCTTTTCCCGCCGAAGCCATTTCGCGTAGCCGCGTGCTCGTGGTTGGCGACGTGATGCTGGACCGTTACTGGTTCGGCGAAGTCGAGCGCATCTCGCCCGAGGCGCCGGTGCCAGTCGTGCGCGTCGCGCGCCGCGAAGACCGCCTGGGCGGCGCCGCCAACGTGGCGCGCAACGTGGCTGCCCTGGGCGGCCACGTTACGCTCGTGGGCGTGCTGGGCGAAGACGAGGCTGGCGACAGCGTCAGGCGCCTGGCCGCCGAAGCCGGCATCCAGGGCGAACTGATCGCCGACGACACGCTGCACACCACCCTGAAGATGCGCGTGCTCGGCCGCCAGCAACAGCTGCTGCGGGTCGACTTCGAGCAGCATCCGTCGCAGGTTTCCCTGGACGGCGTGGACGCCGCGCTGGCCCGCCATCTGGCGAACCACGACATCGTCGTCCTGTCGGACTACGCCAAGGGCGTGCTGACCCGCGTGGAGTCGCTCATTGCCCTGGCACGCGGCGCCGGCATCCCGGTGCTGGTGGACCCCAAGGGCGACAATTATTCCCGCTACCGCGGCGCGACCCTGGTCACGCCCAACCGCTCCGAAATGCAGGAGGCGGTCGGCCGCTGGAATTCAGAAGCGGAATTGACCGATCGGGCGCAGCGCCTGCGCGCCGATCTGGACCTCGAGGCCTTGCTCGTGACGCGTTCCGAGCAGGGCATGACTTTGTTTACCGACGCGGGGCGCGACCATACCGACGCCCAGGCGCACGAGGTGTTCGACGTGTCTGGCGCCGGCGACACCGTGCTGGCCACGCTGGCGGTCGGACGCGCCATTGGCTTGCCGTGGGCCGAAGCCATGGGATGGGCCAACAAGGCCGGCGGCATCGCCGTGGGCAAGCTGGGCACGTCCGTCGTCACCGCAGCGGAATTGGCAGGAGAATCCTCATGATCGTCGTTACCGGAGCCGCGGGCTTCATAGGCAGCAACCTGGTGCGCGGACTCAACCGCCGCGGCATCGAGGACATCATCGCGGTCGATGACCTGACCGAAGGCGATAAGTTCGTAAATCTGGTCGACTGCAAGATCGCCGACTACATGGACAAGGACGACTTCCGCCGGCGCGTCGCCGACGGCAGCCTGCCCGAAGTGCGCGCCGTGCTGCACCAGGGCGCGTGTTCGGACACCACCGAGCGCAACGGCCGCTACATGCTCGACAACAATTACCGGGTCACGCTGGAGCTGTTCGAGTTCTGCCAGGCGCGCCGCATTCCGTTCCTGTATGCGTCCTCCGCGGCGGTGTACGGCGGCTCGTCGATCTACGCCGAGCACCCCGACAACGAAGGCCCCCTGAACGTCTACGGCTACTCCAAGCTGCTGTTCGACCAGGTGCTGCGCAAGCGCATGGACAGCCTGACGGCGCAGGTGGTGGGCCTGCGCTATTTCAATGTCTATGGCCAGCACGAACAGCACAAGGGCCGCATGGCCTCGGTGGCGTTCCACAACATGAACCAGTTCCTTGAGCACGGGCATGTGCGCCTGTTCGCGGGCTGGGACGGCTATGTGGACGGCGGCCAGAGCCGCGACTTCATCTCGGTCGAGGACGTGGTCGCAGTCAATCTGCATTTCCTGGATCACCCGGAAACGTCGGGCATTTTCAACTGCGGCACGGGCAGGGCGCAGCCCTTCAACGACGTCGCGGCTGCGGTGGTCAATACCCTGCGCGCCGAGCGCGGCGAGGCCGAGCTGACCCTGGCTCAACTGACCGAGCTGGATCTCATCCGCTACATCCCGTTCCCGGACGATCTGAAGGGCCGTTACCAGAGCTACACGCAGGCGGACGTCTCCCAGCTTCGGGCGGCGGGCTTCACCGCGCCCATGCGCGATGTGCAGACCGGCGTGGCGGAATACGTGCGCTATTGGCGCGCCCGCAAGTAAGCTGCCGGGCAGTGTCCGATGAAGCCACCGAATCCGGTGGCTTTTTTTCGCCCGGGTGAATGCCGGGGTGGATCCTTCGGTTCACTGCGCGGCCGCGCGCGATGGCCCGCCGCGATGATGGGGACGTGGCACGACAACCGTTGCGCCCGGTCTACTGGAGATCCTCATGAATCCGTTCGTCCAACCCACCGTAGCTTGCGGCTCGCCGCTGCCGCAATGGCGCCGGCCGCGCAGGGAGCCTGTAAGGGCGTGCCCGCGTGCCGGGCAGCGCGCCCTGAGGCGGGCATTCAGCGTCCTGCTGCTGTCCGTCGGCCTGGGCGTGGCGGCGCCGCCCGCGCAGGCGGTGGACCTCAACAAGGCCAGCGCCGCCGAACTGGAAAGCGTACGCGGAATCGGGCCACGCACGGCCGAAGTCATCGTGCGCGAACGCGAACGCGGTGGCGAATTCGAATCCCTGGAAGACCTGACCGAGCGCGTGCGCGGCATCGGCCAGAAAAAGGCTCAGGCGCTGCAGGCGGCCGGCCTGACGGTAGGCGCCAAGGCCGCCGCCGCGGGTGATTCCAGCAGTTCTGCGCCGGCCGCGGCCCGGCCGGCGCAGGCCAAACCCGCGCAAGGCAAGCCGGCGCCCGCCAGGCCGGCGGCATCGGCCCCCGCCAAGCCCTGAGCGCCAGGCCATCTTGTGGAGTCCCTGGCGCGGGCGCGGCTTTTGGCGCCGTCCGCCGCCAGGCGGAGTTATGATCGTCCGCATGACTACTACCTACCCCACTATCGAACAGACCGTCGGCAATACGCCCCTGGTGCGCCTGCAGCGCATTCCCGGCGCGGCGGGCGAGGCGCGCGGCAATGTCATCCTGGCCAAGCTGGAAGGCAATAACCCGGCGGGTTCCGTCAAAGACCGCCCGGCGCTGTCCATGATCAAGCACGCGGAAGAGCGCGGCGACATCAAGCCGGGCGACACCCTTATTGAGGCCACCAGCGGCAACACGGGCATCGCGCTCGCCATGGCCGCCGCCATGAAGGGCTACCGCATGATCCTGATCATGCCGGACAACCTCTCCGTGGAGCGCCGCGCCGCGATGGCGGCCTATGGGGCTGAACTCATCCTGACGCCGGCCGACAAGGGCGGCATGGAATACGCCCGCGACCTGGCCACCGAAATGCAGGCGGATGGCCGGGGGCTGGTGCTGGACCAATTCGCCAACCCCGACAATCCCCGCGCCCACATCGAAACCACGGGCCCTGAACTGTGGAATCAGACTGACGGACGCATCACGCACTTCGTCAGCGCCATGGGCACCACGGGCACCATCATGGGCGTGTCCACCTACCTGAAGTCGCGCAACCCCGCAGTCCAGGTTGTGGGCGCCCAGCCCGCCGAAGGCTCGCAGATCCCGGGCATCCGCAAGTGGCCCGAGGCCTACATGCCCAAGATCTTCGACCGCAGCCGGGTGGACGCCTACGAATCCATCCAGCAGTATGAAGCCGAATCCATGGCGCGGCGGCTGGCCGCCGAAGAGGGCATCTTCGGCGGGATTTCCTCGGCTGGGGCGCTGGTCGCGGCGCTGCGCGTGGCCGAACGCGTGAACGACGCGACGATCGTCTTCATCGTGTGCGACCGCGGCGACCGCTACCTGTCCACCGGCGTCTTCAACGGATAGCGTCGTCGGCAGGCCAAGCGCCGCGGGCCGTCAGTCCACCATGCAAAAGGCGCCCTGGAATCTCCAGGGCGCCTTGTTTTTTACCCCCCCGCGCCAGTAAAAACGCGCTTGGGAGCGTTGCCTTGCCGAACCGGCTCAGCGCGTCACGCGGGCTTCGATTTCCGCGGCAAGGTCGGCCACCGATGTCGCGTAGAAGTAGCTGCGGTTGTACTTGGTCAGGGCGAAGAAGTTGGGCGTTCCGACGCGGTACTGCGCAGTGCCGCGCGCTTCTTCCACCAGATCCACCACGCCCATGGGCTGGCTGCTCCAGCCATCGCTGGACGCGCCGGGCTGCAGGCGCGCGCCGGCCGCCGACAGCGTACTCCAGCTTTGCTTGGGTTCCAGTCCGCCGTCGACCAGCGCGGTGGGGTCGGCGGGCAGCGCCACCGGCGCGAACACCGGCAGGCCCCGCTGCCAGCCGTGCTGGGCCAGGAAGCTGCCCACGGACATGATGGCGTCCTGGGTGTTGTTGGTGAGGTCGATATGGCCATTGGCGTCCCCGTCCACCGCGTAGTGCATGACGCTGGTGGGCATGAACTGGGGCATGCCGATGGCCCCGGCGTAAGAACCCCGCGTTTCGAGCTCCAGCTTGTCCTTCATGACCAGCGTCAGAAAGTCGGCCAACTGGCCGCGGAACATTGTGGCGCGTTCAGGCTTGTTGGGATCGGGGTAGTCGAAGGCCAGGGTGGCCAGGGCGTCCAGCACGCGGAAGTTGCCCATATTGCGGCCGTACAGGGTTTCGACGCCGATGATGGATGCAATGATGGGCGCCGGGACGCCAAAGCGCTGGGCCGCCTGATTCAGCAGGTCACGGTTTTCGTTATAGAAATCCACGCCCCAGCCAATGCGTTTGGGTTCCACGAAGCGCGACCGGTAGGTCAGCCAGCTGCGCCAGACTTTTTTTCCGGGCGGGGACGGCGCGATCAGCCGCGCCACCGTGGCGTTGTAGCGCGAGCCTTCCAGCGCCGAGACCATCGGCGCGAGCGGCAGCTGGCGTTCGGCGGCCAGGTCTTCCACGAACGAGCGGACTTCCGGGCGCAGTGCGCCATTGGCGGTCAGGGCGGCGGGAGCGTCATCCGGCAGTTCGGAGCCGAGCGTCGGCGTACTGGGTCCGATACGGATAGGGGCGGGGCCGGAAGCCTGGGACGCCTGGGAGGCGGGGGCGGGGGATGGTGCGGTTGGAGCGGTGGTGGAGCACCCCGCCAGCAGGGCGGAAAGCGTTCCGAGTTGCAGTATTCGCCGACAGATGAACATAATCTTCCTTATGGAGACCATGTATCTTACTCACCCGGCATGCCGCTTGCATGAAATGGGCAGTTGGCATCCGGAAAGCCCTCAGAGGCTGGATGCCATCTCCGACCAGTTGCTCGCCAGCGGCCTGATGCCTTACCTGGACGACCGGCAGGCGCCTCAGGCGTCCCGCGACGACCTGTTGCGCGTGCACACTGTCCAGTATCTGGACAGTTTGCAGAAACATGTGCCGGAATCAGGGTATTACCCTATAGATCCGGATACGCTGATGAACCCGCACACCTACGAAGCGGCCCTGCATGCGGCCGGCGCGGGCGTGGCTGCCGTGGACGCGGTGATGGGCGGCGCGGCGCGCACGGCCTTCTGCGCCGTGCGTCCGCCGGGGCATCATGCATGCCGCTCGCAATCCATGGGCTTCTGCTTTTTGAACAACGTCGCCATTGCGGCGCAGCATGCGATGGATGTCCATGGCCTGACCCGGGTGGCGATCGTCGATTTCGACGTGCACCACGGCAATGGCACGGAAGACGTCTTCGCGGGCGACGAGCGCGTGCTGATGTGCAGCTTCTTCCAGCACCCGTTCTTTCCCAACAGCGGCGCGGATCATCCCGCAGGCAATATGCTGAACGTGCCCGTGCCCGCCTATACGGCGGGCGCCGCGGTCAGGGAGATCGTGACCGATACCTGGCTGCCGCGGCTGGAGGCGCATCGTCCCGAACTCATCCTCGTGTCGGCGGGATTCGACGCGCATCGCGAGGACGACATGGGGCAGATGGGCCTGGTCGAAGCGGACTACGCCTGGATCACGGAGCAGCTTGTGGACGCGGCCGAACGCCATTGCCAGGGCCGCATCGTCAGCACGCTCGAAGGCGGTTACAACTTGTCCGCTTTGGGCCGCAGCGTGGTCGCCCACATACGGGCGCTGGCGAAGCTGTAGAATCAGGAAAAAATTGTGCAATGCGATCCCGGCGCATGCCGGGTCATTAATTTCCATTTGGAGGCAGCGGGATGAAGGTGTTGGTACCTGTCAAGCGCGTCGTTGACTACAACGTCAAGGTGCGCGTCAAGTCTGATCAGACCGGCGTGGATATCGCCAATGTGAAGATGTCCATGAACCCCTTTGACGAAATCGCCGTCGAAGAAGCGACCCGCCTGAAGGAAAAGGGCGCAGTCGCCGAAGTCGTGGCGGTTTCTTGCGGCGTTGCGCAATGCCAGGAGACTCTGCGCACCGCCATGGCCATCGGCGCCGATCGCGGCGTGCTGGTCCAGACCGACGCCGAACTGCAGCCGCTGGCCGTTGCCAAGCTGCTCAAGGCCCTGGTCGACAAGGAACAGCCGCAGCTCGTGATTCTGGGCAAGCAGGCCATCGACGACGATGCCAACCAGACCGGCCAGATGCTCGCCGCGCTGCTGGACTGGCCGCAAGCCACGTTCGCCAGCAAGGTTGAACTTGCCGACGGCAAGGTCACCGTGACGCGCGAAGTGGACGGCGGCCTGGAAACGCTGACCCTGAAGCTGCCGGCCATCGTCACCACCGACCTGCGCCTGAACGAGCCGCGCTACGTCACGCTGCCGAACATCATGAAGGCCAAGAAGAAGCAGTTGGACACCGTCACGCCGCAAGACCTGGGCGTTGATCCCGCGCCGCGCCTGAAGACGCTGAAGGTCAGCGAGCCGCCCGCCCGCAAGGCCGGCATCAAGGTGGCCGATGTCGCGGCCCTGGTGGACAAACTCAAGAACGAAGCGAAGGTGGTCTGATCATGACGACGCTGGTTATTGCCGAACACGATAACGCCCAGCTCAAGGGCGCAACCCTGAACGCCGTCGCCGCCGCCGCCAAGATCGGAGGCGACGTGCACGTGCTGGTCGCCGGCGCCAATGCGCGCGCCGTGGCCGACCAGGCCGCCCAGGCGGCTGGCGTGGCCAAGGTCCTCCTGGCCGACGCGCCGCAACTGGCCGATGGCCTGGCCGAGAACGTCGCGGCCCAGGTGCTGGCAGTGGCTTCGAGCTACAGCCACATCCTGTTCCCGGCCACCGCGTCGGGCAAGAACGTGGCGCCGCGCGTCGCGGCCAAGCTGGACGTGGCCCAGATCTCCGACATCATCGGCGTGGAATCGGCCGATACTTTCCAACGCCCGATCTACGCCGGCAACGCCATCGCCACCGTGCAGTCGGCCGATGCCGTCAAGGTCATCACCGTGCGCACCACCGGCTTTGACGCCGTTGCCGCGCAGGGCGGTTCCGCTTCGGTCGAAGACGTCGCCGCTGTCGCCGATTCGGGCCTGTCCACGTTCGTGGGCCGCGAAGTCGCCAAGAGCGACCGTCCCGAACTGGCCGGCGCGCGCGTCGTGGTGTCGGGCGGCCGCGGTCTGGGCAGCGCCGAAAACTTCAAGATCCTGGATCCGCTGGCCGACAAGCTGGGCGCCGCGCTGGGCGCCTCGCGCGCCGCAGTCGACGCCGGCTACGCGCCGAACGACTGGCAGGTTGGCCAGACCGGCAAGATCGTCGCGCCGCAGCTCTACGTGGCCGTCGGCATCTCGGGCGCCATCCAGCACCTGGCTGGCATGAAGGACTCGAAGGTCATCGTCGCCATCAACAAGGACCCCGAAGCGCCGATTTTCGGCGTGGCGGATTACGGCCTGGTTGGCGACCTGTTCCAGGTCGTGCCTGAACTGACCAACGCGCTGTAAATCGCCAACGCGCGATATTCGCTAAAAACCGCAGGCCATGTGCCTGCGGTTTTTTTTTGCGCTTAGGAGAATCGAAATCTTTTGATTTCCGCAAAGACTCTGCTAATGTATTCCGCGCGCTGCTGACTTATTTTGCTTGTGCTTGTGCTTGACCTTTACAGAACGAAGGAGATTCGTGATGGAATGGTTCTTTGACACGCTAAGAAAGTACCCAGAGCTGGCGATTTTTTTGACCCTGGGCCTAGGCTACTGGATCGGGGCCAAAAAAATCTTCGGCTTCAATCTGGGGGCCGTGACCGGGACGTTGTTGGTGGGGGTGCTGGTCGGCCAGCTCAACATCACGATCGCTCCCATCGTCAAGCAGGTGTTCTTCCTGCTGTTCCTCTTCGGTCTGGGCTACGGCGTCGGACCGCAATTCTTCCGCGGCATGAAAAGCGATGGCCTTCCCCAGGTCATTTTCGCGGTCATCATTTGCGTCATCTGCCTTCTGGTCACATGGGGGACTGCCGTCGCGTTCGGCTTTGACGCGGGCACCGGCGCGGGGCTGCTGTCCGGCGCGCAGACCATTTCCGCGGTCATGGGGGTGGCGACAGACACCATCAACGGCCTTTCCATCGACGCCGAGACCAAGAAAAAATGGATCGACAGCATTCCCGTGGCTTACGCGGTTTGCTACATCTTCGGCACCGTGGGCAGCGCCTGGCTGCTTGCATCCCTGGGTCCCAAGCTGATGCGCGTGGACATCGTGAAGGAATGCAAGGAATACGAGGCCAAGATGTCGGGCGGCGCGGATTCCATGGAACTGTCGGGCTACCGCAAATTCACGGCTCGGGCCTACCGGCTGGACAACGCGGAACTTGCGGGCAAGACGGTGCGCGAGCTTGAATCGAAGTTCGTCGAAGCCCGGGTCTTCGTCGAGCGCATCCGCCGCGGCGATCAGATCATCGACAACGACGGCACTACGGTATTGCAGGCCGGGGACGTGCTGGGCGTCACCGGACGCCACGACGCCCTGGTCCTGCAGGCCGCGGGCATCATCGGCGCCGAAGTCGAGGACCGGGACGTGATTAACCTGCCGGCCGAGATCCTCGAGGTCGTGCTGACCAACAAGAACATGGCCGGCAAGACGCTCAAGGAGCTTGCGGACAGCGAGACCGTGCGCGAACTGGGCCGCGGCGTGTTCCTGCGCAAGGTCGTGCGCGGCGGCCACGAGATGCCGGTCAATTGGGGCTTGAAGCTGGACCGGGGCGACCGCCTCTTCATCCTGGGCGCCAAGCGCGATGTGGAGCGGATCGTGGGCCGGCTGGGGTATGTGGACCGCGCCACCAACCAGACCGACATGGTGTTCGTGGGCTTCGGCATCCTGCTGGGCGGCCTGTTCGGCACCCTGGTGCTGACCGTGGGCGGCATCCCGATAACGCTGTCGACGTCGGGCGGCTCGCTGATTGCGGGGCTGGTCTTCGGCTACCTGCGGTCCGTGCATCCGACTTTCGGGCGGGTGCCGGAACCGGTGCACTGGTTCCTGACATCCGTCGGGTTGACCGCCTTCGTGGCGGTGGTGGGCATCGTGTCCGGGCCGGGCTTTGTCCAGGGGTTCCAGCAACTGGGCGCGAAGCTATTCATCGCCGGCGTCATCGCCACCAGCATACCGATGATCTTGGGCGTGTTCATCGCACGGTATGTCTTCAAGTTCCATCCCGCCATCGCGCTCGGCGTCTGCGCGGGCGCCCGGACCACCACCGCCGCCATCGGCCAGATCACCGAAACGGCGAAGAGCCAGGTGCCTGCGCTTGGCTACACGGTGCCCTACGCCATCGGCAATACCCTGCTCATCATCTGGGGGATTGTCATCGTCATGCTCATGGCCTAGCAGGACCGCCCGCAAGTCACAAGGCTTGCGGGCCGCACGGCAAGCGCGGCAACCGAAATGGCGCCCGCCTTCAAGGCGCCTGTCATAACGCACTCCAGGAGTACTGAAAATGGCTTCCACCACGCCTATCACCGTCAGCCTGGCTTCGGCCTTGAAGACCTCCCGTTCGCACCAGCGCGACCTGGAACAGCTTTCTCCGTTCGAATTGAAAGACTATCTGATCACCCTGGCCAAGGACAGCCAGCAGACGTCGACCGCGACCATGCTGAACGCGGGCCGCGGCAATCCGAACTGGATCGCCACCGAGCCGCGGGATGCGTTCTTCCTGCTGGGCAGGTTCGCGATGAAAGAGGCGCGGCGCGTCCGCGACGACGGCATCCTGGCCGGCATGCCCGCCAAGAAGGGCTGCGCCGATCGGCTGCGCAAGTTCCTCGCCAAGCACAAGAGCGAAGACGGCTACGACTTCCTGATGGGTGTGCTGGAGTATGGCGTAAAGATCAAGAGCTTCGATCCCGACGAATGGATCCACGAACTCACCGACAGCATCATCGGCGACCACTACCCGGTGCCGCCGCGCGCGCTGGTGCATACCGAGCAGATCGTCCATGACTATCTGATCAAGGAAATGTGCGACGGGCGCCCGCCCAAGGGCAAGTTCGACCTCTTTCCGGTGGAAGGGGGCACGGCGGCCATGTGCTACATCTTCGACTCGCTGATGACGAACGGGCTGCTGAAGCAGGGCGACACCATTGCGCTATTCCTGCCGACGTTCACGCCGTACATCGAGATCGCCCATCTGGAGCGTTTCCAGTTCAAGATCGTCGCCATCAACGCCAACAGCATGCGCGCCGACGGCACGCATGACTGGCACTATCCGGCATCGGAAATCGCCAAGCTGGAAGATCCCAAGATCAAGCTGGCCGTGACCGTAAACCCCAGCAATCCGCCTTCGGTGGCGTTCAGCCCGGTCGAGATGAAGCAGATCGTGCGCCTGATCCGCAAGAATCCCGACCTGGTGTTGGTGACGGACGATGTGTACGGCACCTTCGTGCCGAATTTCCGCTCGCTGATGGCGGAAGTGCCGCACAACACGATCTGCGTGTATTCATTCTCGAAGAACTTCGGTTGCACGGGATGGCGTCTGGGCGTCATCGCGACCCACGAGACCAACACGATGGACCGGCGCATCGCCGCGTTGCCGGCGTCATGGAAGAAGCGCCTGGACAAGCGCTACGGCGCCATGACGATGGAACCCGAGAAGCTCAAATTCATCGACCGCCTGGTCGCCGACAGCCGTGAGGTGGCGCTGAACCACACGGCTGGCCTGTCCTTGCCGCAACAGGTGCAGATGGGATTTTTCGCGCTGTCGCACCTGCTGGATTTGAAGGACGCCTACAAGCACCTGACCATGGAGATCGTGCGCAGCCGCCGCGACGCGCTGTGGCAGGGCCTGGGCATACCCATGCCGCCGGAAGACCCGATGCGCGGCTGGTACTACGTCGAACTGGACTTCATGGTCTGGGCCAAGATCATGTACGGAGACGCCTTCTGCAAGTACATGACCACGAACTACGAGCCGGTGGACTTTCTGTTCCGGCTGGCTGAGAAGTCGGGTGTGGTGCTGATGGACGGCGGCGGTTTCGGTGGTCCGCCGTGGTCGATCCGCATCTCGCTGGCCAACCTGGACGACGGGGACTACGCCAAGATCGGCAAGCACATGGTCGAATCCGCGACCGAATACGTTGAGGCGTGGAAGGCGTCCGAACTGGTGCGTTCCGGCCCGACCGCGGGCAAGGGCCAGACGGTCAAGGCCTCGAAGGCCAAGCGCGCCGCCAGCGGCAAGACGGCGGCCAAGAAGGCCGTGAAGAAGGCGGTCAAGAAGGCGGATACGGCAGCCAAGTCCGCAAAGAAGGCGGCATCCTCTAAATAGGACGCCTAAGGGCGACACGACCTCATGACATGCTCCGTCGGATTTTTCAATAGCGTCCCCATCGCGGTGTTGTTTGTCACGGTGGGATTGGGATATCTGATTGGTAAGCTGAAAGTCGGTCCGATCCAGCTGGGCGGGGTGTGCGGAACGCTCATCGTCGCCTTGCTGATCGGTCAGACGGGCTGCCAGATTCAGGGCGACCTGAAGGAGGTCGCGTTCGCCCTGTTCATTTTCGCCATGGGCTACTCGGGCGGCCCGCAGTTCTTCGCCAACCTCAACCGGTCCAGTCTGCGCTATATCCTGCTGCCGATCATCGAGGCCGTGCTGGTGCTGGGAATCGTGCTGATGGCGGTGCCAATGTTCGGCCTGGACGCCGGCACGGCCGCGGGCCTGGCGGCAGGGGCGGCGACGGAATCGGCCGTGGTCGGCACGGCGGCCGAGGCGCTCAAGCACCTGGGGCTGCCCGACGCGGAAGTGCAGCGCATGGAAGCCAACATCGCCACGGCATACACGCTGACCTATCTGGTGGGCCTGATAAGCATCGTCTTCTTCACCAGTCAGGTGGCGCCTGCGCTCCTGCGCATCAACTTGCGCGAGGCTTCCAAGGCGCTTGAGGAAAAGCTGGGCGTGACGCCGGGCGAGGGCGAAGAACAAAGCCTTCCGTCGTTGCCCCGGCTGGTCGGACGCGCCCACGTCGTCAAGGATGCAGACGGCAAAAGCGTGGCCGAGATCGAGGCGCAATTGGGCGGCCGCACCGTTGTCAACCGCATCCTGCGCAATGGCGAGGTCGTCGACGCCACGCCCGAAGACCGGCTTGCGACCGGCGACATTGTCGTGGTGCTGGGCGTGCGCCGCTTCGCGCTGCGCGCCGGCTCGGTGATCGGTCCGGAGATCCAGCTGCCGGAGGCGCATGCCGAAGATCTCCATTTGACCGAACTGCAGATCATCGTCAACAAGAAGTCCATCAACGGCCGCACGCTGGGAGAGCTGGCCAAGCAGCCCGGCGCCCAGCGCGCGCGCGGGGTATTCCTGCAGTCCATCGTCCGGTCCGGTCATGCGTTGCCAATTACCCCGGCGACGGTGCTCCAGTACGGCGATCTGGTGACCCTGGTGGGTGCCGAACCCGAATTGTCTGAAGCCGGCACGGTGCTGGGCAACGAATTGCGCCGTAGCGGCGTGACGGATCTGGTGTTCCTGGCTTTCGGCATTCTCGTCGGCCTGATGGTGGGCAGCCTGGGCGCGCGGGTGTGGGGCATTCCGGTGTCGCTGGGCAGCGGGGGCGGGGCGCTTGTCAGCGGCCTGGTCTGCGGCTGGATCAACGCCAAACGGCCGTCTATCGGCCACATGCCCGCGCACGCGGTGCAGTTGCTGAAGGACCTGGGGCTGGCGATTTTCGTCGCCTGCGTGGGCCTGTCGGCGGGTCCGGATGCGCTGTCTCTGATCCGTGATCATGGCGCGGTGCTGCCGCTGATCGGCCTGCTGGTGTCGCTGGGACCCGCCTGCCTGTCGCTATGGGTAGGCCACAAGCTCCTGAAGATCGAGGGGCCGCTGCTGGTGGGGGCCATTGCCGGACAGCATGTCAGCACACCGGCCATCAGCGCCATCCTGACGGCCAGCGGCAGTTCCGTGCCGCTGCTGGGCTATACGGTGACCTACGCCATCGCCAATGTGCTGCTGCCGGTGTTGGGGCCGATCATTGTGTCTCTGGCCTACCATCTGAGCTAGCCGAACAGGGTAGGCGAGGGCGTTTCGATGCTGCTGCGGATATTGCATAAGGTTATATGACTTGCGTATTTCCTCGGCTAAAGGTTTGATGGAAGAATCGTTTTACACGCGGTAATCTTCGCGACGAAGCGCCCGCAGCGCTGCCTTTCCAGGATGGTCAGGCAGTCAGCCCCTTCAACTGAATCCGCACACTGGAGACACCATGAGTCAACTACGCCTGGGCGATATCGCCCCCGATTTCGAACAGGAATCCTCGGCTGGCCCGATCCGCTTCCACGAGTATCTGGGTAACAGCTGGGGTGTGCTGTTCTCGCATCCGGCCGATTTCACGCCCGTCTGCACGACCGAGCTGGGCTACACCGCCAAGCTGGCCGATGAATTCGCCAAGCGCAACGTGAAGGTCCTTGCCTTGTCGGTGGATGGCGCCGATTCCCACGCCAAGTGGATCGAGGACATCAACGATACGCAATCGACGACGGTCAACTTTCCGATCATCGCCGACAAGGACCGCAAGGTTTCCGAGCTCTACGACATGATCCACCCGAATGCCAGCGCCACGGCGACCGTGCGCTCCGTGTTCATCATCGACCCGAACAAAAAGGTGCGCCTGACCATCACGTATCCGGCCAGCACCGGGCGCAACTTCAACGAAATCCTGCGCGTCATTGATTCGCTGCAGCTGACCGACAGCCACAGCGTTGCCACGCCGGTCAACTGGGAAGACGGCGACGATGTGATCATCGTTCCGTCCCTGCAGGACGAAGCGGTGATCAAGGAAAAGTTCCCCAAGGGCTACAAGGCGGTGCGTCCCTACCTGCGCATTACGCCTCAGCCGAATAAGTAAATTCGAAAAATGGGGGGTTCTCCCCCAATCGTTAAAGCGGCTTTGCGCCGCCCGAACCGCCGCAATCTTCATAGAGGATTGCGGCGGTTTTTCGTTGTTGGGACGTCCGTCCTATATGCCTGAGAGCGATGAGCAATCAAAAAATGATTCGTTCCGTTCAGATCGGCCACCCCGCACACTTGCCTCCACATTGCCAAACACAGGGAGCAAGGGATGTCTTTCAGGAAAGCCGGTTGGTTGGCCGCCTTGGCCGCGGTGACGGTGTCGCTTGCCGCGATGGCGCCGGCGCAAGCGCAGCAGAAGCAGACGCTGCTCAACGTATCCTACGACCCGACGCGGGAGCTGTACCGCGCCATTGATGACGCGTTCGTCAAGCAATACAAGGACAAGGCGAACGTCGACCTGACGATCCGTCAGTCGCACGGCGGTTCCGGCCGCCAGGCGCGTTCGGTCATCGACGGGCTGGAGGCTGACGTCGTGACGCTGGCGCTCGCCTACGACATCGACGCCATCGCCGATCGCGGCTTGCTGCCCGAAAACTGGCAGGCCCGCCTGCCGCAGAACAGCTCGCCCTACACGTCCACCATCGTGTTCCTCGTGCGCAAGGGCAACCCCAAGCAGATCAAGGACTGGGACGACCTCGTCAAGGACGGCGTGCAGGTCATCACGCCGAATCCCAAGACCTCGGGCGGCGCCCGCTGGAACTACCTGGCCGCCTGGGCCTATGCGCTGGAAAAGAACGGCGGCAGCGAAGACAAGGCGCGCGCCTTCGTCGGCGACCTGCTCAAGCACGTGCCGGTGCTGGACACCGGGGCGCGCGGCGCCACCACGACCTTCGTGGAACGCGGCGTGGGCGACGTGCTGCTGGCCTGGGAGAACGAGGCCTTCCTGGCCCTGGAAGAGCTGGGTCCGGACAAGTTCGACATCGTGGTGCCTTCGCTGTCTATCCTGGCCGAGCCGCCGGTGGCCATCGTGGACAAGGTCGTCGACAAGAAGGGCACCCGCGCCGCGGCGCAGGCCTACCTCGAGTTCCTGTACACCCCGGCCGCGCAGGAAATCATCGCCAAGAACTACTACCGGCCCTTGGACAAGACGGTTGCCGCCAAGTACGAAAGCAAGTTTCCCAAGGTCAAGCTCGTCACCATCGACGACAAGATCTTCGGCGGCTGGCGCAAGGCGCAGAAGGACCACTTCAGCGACGGCGGGACCTTCGACCAGATCTACCAGCCGCAGAAGAAGTAATCGGAACACCATCGGACGACGGCCATGACTACTGCCTCGAACCCGACGGCAAACGGCGCGCAAGCGCCTTTTGCCGTTCGGCGCAACAGCCCGGGCGTGCTGCCCGGTTTCGGCATTTCCATGGGATACGCAGTGCTGTATCTCAGCGTGCTCGTGCTGATTCCCCTGGCCGCCCTGCCGATCAAGAGCGCCGGGCTGGGATGGCAGGGGTTCTGGGATGCGGTCACCGCGCCGCGGGTGCTGGCGTCCTACAAGCTGACATTTGGCGCGTCGTTCATCGCGGCGCTGGTCAACCTGGTGTTCGGCACCGTCGTCGCGTGGGTTCTTGTGCGGTATCGCTTTCCGGGCAAGAAGATCCTGGACGCCCTGGTCGACCTGCCGTTCGCGCTGCCCACGGCGGTGGCGGGCATCGCCCTGACCGCGCTCTACTCGCAGAAGGGCTGGCTGGGCGGCCCGCTGTCCGAATGGTTCGGCCTGAAAGTGGCGTTCACGCCGCTGGGCATCGTGATCGCGCTCATCTTCATCGGCGTGCCCTTCGTGGTGCGCACCGTACAGCCGGTGCTGGAAGACGTGGAACGCGAAATCGAAGAGGCCGCTGCCAGCCTGGGCGCCGACCGCTGGCAGACGTTCCGCCGCGTGCTGCTGCCGACCATCATGCCGGCCTTGATGACGGGCTTTGCGCTGGCGTTCGCCCGCGCGGTCGGCGAGTACGGATCGGTGGTGTTCATCGCCGGCAACATGCCCATGGTGTCCGAGATCACGCCGCTGCTGATCATTTCCAAGCTGGAGCAGTTCGACTACGCCGGCGCGGCCGCCATCGCGACCGTGATGCTGGTGCTGTCGTTTGTCCTGCTCCTCATCATCAACCTGTTGCAGGGCTGGCAGGCGCGCCGCGGCCTGGGGAGGCTGTCATGAGCGCTTCGGATCGTCCCGCTCACCTGACCGAACCGCGCTGGGTGCGCGGCGTTCTGCTGTTCATCGCGCTTGGGTTCCTGGCGCTCTTTCTGCTGGTGCCGCTGGCGGCGGTGTTCGCCGAGGCGTTCCGCAAAGGCTGGCAGCTGTACCTGGATGCCATCGTCGAGCCCGACGCCTGGGCGGCCATCCGCCTGACGCTGCTGGTCGCCGCGATCGCGCTGCCGGTGAACCTGGTATTTGGCGTGGCCGCGGCCTGGGCCATCACCAAGTTCCAGTTCCGCGGCAAGCAGTTCCTGATCACGCTGATCGACCTGCCGTTCTCGGTGTCGCCCGTGGTGGCCGGCCTGGTTTTCGTGCTGCTGTTCGGCACGCAGGGCTGGTTCGGCGAATGGCTGCAGGCCCACGACATCAAGATCGTCTACGCCGTGCCCGGGATCATCCTGGCGACGCTGTTCGTCACCTTTCCCTTCGTAGCGCGCGAACTCATTCCGCTGATGCAGGCGCAGGGCAGCGAAGAAGAGCAGGCCGCGCTGACCCTGGGCGCCAGCGGCTGGCAGATCTTCTGGCGCGTGACGCTGCCCAACATCAAGTGGGGCCTGCTGTACGGCGCCATCCTGTGCAACGCGCGGGCCATGGGCGAGTTCGGCGCGGTGTCGGTGGTGTCCGGCCAGATCCGCGGGCTGACCAACACCATGACGCTGCACGTAGAGATTCTCTACAACGAATACCAGTATTCCGCGGCGTTCGCCGTCGCCTCGCTGCTTGCCCTGCTGGCGCTGGTGACGCTGGTGGCTAAGAACGTGATCGAGTGGCGCAACGCGCGCCTTTTGCAGGGCGCGGGCCAGCCGGTGGAGTATCCCGGGCCCGCGGTGGCCATCAAGCCGGCGGTCGCCTGACGCGACGCGCCGGCCAAGGAGACAGGCATGAGTATCGAAGTACGCAATCTATCCAAGCGTTTCGGCCAGTTCCGCGCGCTGAACGATGTGTCGCTGCACATCGAGACCGGCGAGCTGGTGGCGCTGCTGGGCCCGTCGGGCTGCGGCAAGACCACGCTGCTGCGCATCATTGCGGGCCTGGAGTCGGCGGATTCCGGCAGCGTGCTGTTCGCGGGCGAGGACGCGACCGCGGTGGACGTGCGCCAGCGCCAGGTCGGATTCGTGTTCCAGCACTACGCCCTGTTTAAGCACATGACGGTGTTCGAGAACGTGGCCTTCGGCCTGCGCGTCAAGCATCGTTCGCAGCGCCCGCCGGAAGACCAGATCAAGCGCAAGGTGCATGACTTGCTGGGTCTGGTGCAGCTGGATTGGCTGGCCGACCGCTATCCGGCGCAGCTGTCCGGCGGCCAGCGCCAGCGTATCGCGCTGGCGCGCGCGCTGGCGGTCGAGCCGCGGGTGCTGCTGCTGGACGAGCCCTTCGGCGCGCTGGACGCCAAGGTGCGCAAGGAACTGCGCCGCTGGCTGCGCCGGCTGCACGACGAACTGCACGTCGCCAGCGTGTTCGTTACGCACGACCAGGAAGAGGCGCTGGAAGTGTCGGACCGGGTGGTGCTGATGAACGCCGGCCGCATCGAACAGGTCGGCACGCCCCGTGAAGTCTGGGAAGGCCCGGCCACGCCGTTCGTTTATGGCTTCCTGGGCGACGTGAACCAATTGCAGGGCAGCGCCGCGCGCGGCGTGTGGGAAGGCGCGGGCCTGTCGCTGCCGGCGCCCGATCTGGGCCAGGCCGATGCCCAGCGCGCCATCGCCTATGTGCGGCCGCATGAGTTCGAGATCGAGCGCTATCGCGCCGACGCCGGAGGCATTCCAGTGCGGCTGTCGCACGCCTATCTGGCCGGACCCAGCGCCTACCTGGAACTGGCCCGCCAGGACACCGACGCCATCATCGAGGCCGAGGTTCCCGAGTCGCTGTACCAGGAGCTGAACCTGCGGGACGGCGAAATTCTTCTCGCGCGGCCCCGCCGGGCGCGCATCTTCGCGGTGCAGCCATGACGACTACCGATGTTTCCGTTGAACTGGACGCGGGCCTGGCGGCTCGCTGGCGCGACCTGACGGCGCGCCTGGCCGATATCCGGCGGCGCTATCCGGACGCTGCGCTGGCGTCGTCGCTGGCGGCCGAGGACATGGTGCTGACCCACGCCATCTACGACTCTGGCCTGGATCTGGAAGTGTTCACACTGGACACCGGCCGGCTGCACGCCGAGACGCTGGGCGTGCTGGACGCCGTGCGCGAGCGCTATGGGCGCGAGGTCACCGTGTACCGGCCGATTGCGGCGGCGGTCGACGAGCATGTGGCCGCGCATGGCGCCTTTGCGTTCTACGAAAGCGTGGAACTGCGCAAGGCCTGTTGCCAGATCCGCAAAGTCGAGCCGCTCAAGCGCGCGCTTGCGGGCCGCGGCGCCTGGATCACCGGGCAGCGGCGCGCGCAGTCCACGACGCGCGGTGAGCTTGCGCTGGAAGAAGACGACAAGACCTTCGGCCTCTACAAGTTCAACCCGCTGGCCGACTGGAGCGAGGAAGACGTGTGGTCCGCCATCCGCGCGCTCGGCATTCCCTACAACCCGCTGCACGACCAAGGCTATCCGTCTATCGGTTGCGAACCCTGTACGCGGGCGATCCGTCCCGGCGAGGACCTGAGGGCAGGGCGCTGGTGGTGGGAATCGTCGGATTCCAAGGAATGCGGCCTGCATGCGGGCAACCGGGTAATCAGTATCGCGGCGCGCGGCGATTGACGCGGCCCACTCAATTCGAAATCTGTTTTAGGGGAATACCTATGTCTGCTGTGATCCAACGCAGCCACCTGGATTGGCTGGAATCCGAAGCAATATTCATCTTGCGCGAGGTCGCCGCCGAATGCGAAAAGCCCGTGCTGCTGTTCTCGGGCGGCAAGGACTCCGTGGTGCTGCTGCGCTTGGCCGAAAAGGCGTTCAGGCCGGGCCGCTTTCCGTTCCCGTTGATGCACATCGACACGGACCACAACTTCGATGAAGTCATCGCCTTCCGCGACGCGCGCGCGGCCGAGCTGGGCGAAACCCTGATCGTGCGCAGCGTCGAAGACTCCATCAAGCGCGGCAGTGTCGTGCTGCGCCGCGAAACCGATTCGCGCAACGCGGCGCAGGCCGTGACGCTGCTTGAGGCGATCGAGGAATTCGGTTTCGACGCCTGCATCGGCGGCGCCCGCCGCGACGAGGAAAAGGCGCGCGCCAAGGAACGCATCTTTTCATTCCGCGACGAATTCGGCCAGTGGGACCCCAAGGCCCAGCGGCCGGAGCTGTGGAGCCTGTTCAACACCCGCGTGCACCGCGGCGAGAACATGCGCGTCTTCCCGATCTCGAACTGGACCGAGCTGGACGTCTGGCAGTACATCCAGCGAGAGCAGCTGGCGCTGCCGTCTATCTATTATGCGCACGAGCGCGAGGTGGTGCGCCGCAAGGGCCTGCTGGTGCCGGTCACAAGGCTGACGCCGCCGGCGGACGGCGAACAGGTCGAGCGCCTGTCCGTGCGATTCCGCACGGTGGGCGACATTTCCTGCACCTGCCCGGTCGCTTCCGACGCCGGCGACACCATGGCCATCATCGCCGAGACCGCGGTGACGGACATCACCGAGCGCGGCGCCACGCGCATGGACGACCAGACTTCCGAGGCCTCAATGGAGCGCCGCAAGAAGGAAGGCTATTTCTGAATGCATGACGCGCCGGCGCAGGCCGGCGCCTGGGGAACCACATGAACGCACTGAACGATTCCTTTCTTTCCGGCGCCGACACGGGCGTGTTGCGCTTGATCACGGCGGGCTCCGTCGACGACGGTAAATCCACACTGATCGGCCGCCTGCTGTACGACAGCAAGGGCGTCTTCGCCGATCAGCTCGATGCGATCTCGCGCGCCAAGCACAAGCGCGTGGCCGGCGACGGCATCGACTTTTCGCTGCTGACGGACGGCCTGGAAGCCGAGCGCGAGCAGGGCATCACCATCGACGTCGCATACCGCTACTTTTCCACGCCCACGCGCAAGTTCATCATTGCCGACGCGCCGGGCCACGAGCAATACACCCGCAACATGGTGACCGGCGCCTCGACGGCCGACGTCGCCGTCATCCTGATCGACGCGACCCGCGCCGCCGACGGCAAGCTGCTGCCGCAGACCAAGCGGCACAGCACGATCGCGCGCCTGCTGGGCATACGCCACATCGTGGTCGCGGTGAACAAGATGGACCTGGTGGACTGGGACCGCGCGGTGTTCGAACGCATCCGCGACGCTTATGCGGATCTTGCGGCCAAGCTGGGCATCGCGCATTTCGACGCGCTGCCCCTGTCGGCGCTCAGCGGCGACAACGTCGTCACGCTGTCGCCCAAGACGCCTTGGTACGAGGGGCAGCCCCTGTTGGCGCTGCTCGAATCACTGGACCTGTCGGCCGACGGCCGGGCCCTGCCGCTGCGCTTCCCGGTGCAATGGGTGGCGCGCCATGGCGGCGATCGCACGGACGATTTCCGCGGCTACGCGGGCCGCGTCGCAAGCGGCGTGCTGCGCCCGGGCGACGAGGTGACGGTGCAGCCATCCGGCGTGGCCGCGCGGGTGCAAGAGCTGCGGGCTTTCGACCGCGCGCTCGACGAGGCGGTGGCAGGCGATTCGATCACGCTGGTGCTGGACCGCGATGTCGACGTGTCGCGCGGCGACGTGATCGTGCACACGGCGGCGCCAGCGCAGGTGTCGCGCGAGTTCGAGGCCGAGCTCTGCTGGCTGGATGCGCAAGCCTTGAATCCCGCGCGCAAGTACCTGCTCAAGTCCGGCACGCGTCTGACGTCGGCGAAGGTGCGCGCGGTGCTGTCGCACCGGGACATTCATGAACTGCAGGAAGTCGAGAATACGGAAGGCACTTTGCGCATGAACGACATCGGGCGCGTCACGCTCACGACGCGCGAGGCTTTGGCGGTCGACCGCTACGACGATGTCGCCGCCACGGGCGCTTTCATCCTGATCGACGAGGCGACGCACCAGACCGCGGCGGCGGGTATGTTGCGCTAGGTTTACAGCAGCATGAAAACAACGCCGCCGGCGCCTCGGCGGCGTTGTTGTTTTTCGTCCAAATCCAATGCTGGCGCGGCTTTCCGGGGCATATCGCCTGGTGAAAACGATTTGTTCCGCCGTTGCCTGCGTCTTGCGGTAAAGTTGGACTGTCTTACGGAAAGGCTTTTGGTGCTTGTCAAAACCACTGTGTTTTTGTACAGTAGTTTTCATGGCACGCACCGATCATTCTTTTCCCGCCGGTTCTGGGTCCCCGGCTGCCGCCCCCGCCGCCTTGCGCGGTCGGGGTGCGGTTACTAATGTTCGGCATCGCTTTCAAAGCGATGACCGCGTGCAGATCGACGACGGCTGGTCCGCGTCCGGTTTGCCCGCCGACTTCATTGATTCCGTCCCCGATAATTCTCCGCTGGCCGGTTCTTCTGGTTCGCGGGTCATCCCCATCCTGCCCGACACGCGCTCGGTCCCGCCCGCTCCCAAAACCACGGTCACGGCGGAAGAGGCGCGCAAGATGCTGTCGCGCAACGATTCCCCGGATATTCCCTTTGACGTCGCCGTCAATCCCTACCGCGGGTGCGAACACGGCTGCGTGTACTGCTATGCCCGGCCCACGCACTCCTATCTGGGCTATTCGCCCGGCCTGGACTTCGAAACCCGCCTGGTCGCCAAGGCCAACGCCGTAGAGGCCCTGCGTGCCGAACTCTCCCGGCCCGGCTACAAGCCGTCGCCCATCAACATCGGTTCTGCCACGGACGCCTATCAGCCCATCGAGCGCGACTGGCGCCTTACCCGGGGCATGCTCGAACTCATGCTGGAAACCCGGCATCCCGTCACCATCGTCACGAAGAACGCGCTGGTCGCCCGCGACCTGGACCTGCTGGCGGCGCTGGCCGAACAGAACCTGGCGGTCGTCTACATCAGCATCACGACGCTGGATGCGGGCGTGGCGCGCACGCTGGAACCGCGCGCGGCCGCGCCCTGGCGCCGCCTCGAAGCCGTACGCAGCCTGACTGACGCCGGCGTGCCGGTGGGCGTGCTGGTGGCGCCCGTCATTCCGTTCATCAACGACGACTCCATGGAGCACATCCTGCAGGAAGCCAAGGGGGCCGGCGCGCATTACGCCAGCTACACCGTCTTGCGGTTGCCCTGGGAGGTCAAGACGCTCTTTCAGGATTGGCTCAACGCCCATTACCCGGACCGTGCCCAGCGCGTGCTGCATCGCATCGAAGACCTGCGCAACGGCCGCCGCAATGACCCCAATTTCGGTTCCCGCATGCGCGGCACCGGCATTTGGGCCGACCTGCTGCGCCAGCGGTTTTCGGTGGCCACGCGCAAGCTGGGCCTGAACCGCACCCGGTTGGCGCTCGATTGCAGCCGTTTCCAGCCGCCGGCCCTGCCCGGAGCCTCGTCGCCGCTGTTCGACCCTGTCGCGGCGGGTGTGCAGCAGGCGTCGGCCTGCGGCCCGGCGTCCGCTTCCACCGATTTCCTATCCCCGGTTGGCGCGCAAGCGTCTTCAGGGGTCCCTTTTCCCGGCGGCTTGCCCGCGGTCGGCGGCGCTTACGGGCGCGGCGCGCGGCAGTTGCGCGCAATGGCGGCCGGGCAGTTGTCTTTGTTCGATTGACCGCCGGCTGCTGTTGCCGCGGACGCCAGGGCGCTTAGCCCCGGCTCTGGAACGTTTATCCAAGGAGTTCCCATGAACACCGCTGATTTGTCTGTCCTGCCGGATGAGCTTGTTGTCTCCCTGAATCCGTTGCGCCGCGGCGCCAACCGGGCTCGCGACCTGTGCGTCAGGCTGACAGGCCTGGCCATGCCCTGGAGCGCATCCGCCGCAGGCGGCGCTTCCGGCCAGCGCGTGCGGTCCCGCAACATGCCGGCCCGCTGGCCGTTCCCGCCATCGCCCGCTCCGGCGGATGATTTGGCGGGCGTTCCGGTGGCGGGCATTCCCGCGGCGGGCGTTCCCACTGCCGCGCCCGCGGCGCCTGTTGCCCCGGCCGCCGCGCCGGCAGTCCGCGATCAATGCCTTGGCGACGCCAAGGCCGGCGCGGCAGCGAATCAGGTCACCCTGAAGGCCATGATTATCGACGTGGTGCTGGTGCTTGCCTGGGGCGCCATGATCCCCGGCCTGATGTGGCTGGGCGTGGCGGGCGGTTTCTGACCGGCAGGCCGCCAGGCCATTCCGGTATCCCTGGGAGGCTCAGCTTGAGCCCAGCAGGATCACGCCAGCCAGGATGGACAGGCAGCCGGCCAGACGGCCAGGCCCGACCTTTTCGCGCAGCAGGAACATGCCAGCCAGCGTGCCCAGCATCATCGACATTTCCCGGGCGGGCGCCACCAGGCTCAGTGGAGCGCCGTTGCGCAGCGCGTACAGCACCAGGATGTAGCCCAAAGGCGACAGAAAGCCCACCGCCAGCGCCAGATGCCAGTAGCCGCGCATGGATTCCCAGGCCTGGGCGGGACGGCGCAGCATGTGCGGCGTCATCATGGCGGTGCGTGTGACGCAGGTGAACCAGTCGAATAGCACCGGACTGATCAGCAGCACCTTCACGCCATAGGCGTCCACCACCGTATAGGCGGCAATGAACAGGCCGATCACCACGCCCCAGCGCACGCCCACCCAGGCCTGCGCATGCTTGAAGATCGCCAGCCGTCCCTGGGTGGCGATCAGCAGGACGCCGATCACCACGCACAGCATGCCGGCGATGCCGGTGCTGGTGGCGGGTTCGCCAAGCAGCAGGAAGGCGCCGGTGGTGGAAAGCAGGGGGCCCGTGCCGCGGGCAATCGGATACACCACCGACAGGTCAGCCACTTGATAGCCGCGCTGCAGGCACAGGCTGTAGCCCAGATGCAACAGGCTGGACGTGAGGATGGCTCCCACTACGGGCCAGGTCCAGGTCATGCCGTCATGCATCAGCACCCAGATCACCCACGGGGCGTAGAGCACCGAGGCGCACAGGCCGTAAGCGAAGACAAAAGGCGCGCCCACCATGGCCGCACGCTTGGCGAGCAGATTCCACGTCGCGTGGGCCATTGCCGCCAGGACAACCAATAACAGGGACGTGTACGACATGGGAAACAGCGCCAGATGACGTGTTTGTTACAGAAGGGTGAAGGGTACCGCAAAGCGAGTGCAAGGCGCACATGTTACCCGAGGCCTCGGGCATTTTTTGGTGTAGAATCATTGGTTTGCCAAATCTCATCCTCTCGTTGCGGCACGAGCATCGCGATCAGCCCACCGGAATATCCGGCGAGCCGAATGCAATGCACACGCAACTGGCCGGATGTGGCTGGTTTTTTGCAGCCACATGAACGCCAGGCGTGAACAACATCGAACGGCAAAAGTCTTAGCCCGCAAACGCATGATGATCTAGGAGTTCTAATGAACCTCATCGCTATCCTGGAACAGGAAGAAATTGCCCGCCTGACCGGCGGTCAAGCCAAGCCTGAATTTGCTCCTGGTGACACCGTCATCGTGAGCGTGAACGTCGTTGAAGGCACCCGCAAGCGCGTGCAGGCTTTCGAAGGCGTCGTCATCGCCAAGCGCAACCGCGGCCTGAACTCCGCGTTCACCGTGCGCAAGATTTCGTCGGGTGAAGCCGTGGAACGTACGTTCCAGCTGTACTCGCCGCAAATCGCCGGCATCGAAGTCAAGCGCCGCGGCGACGTGCGCCGCGCCAAGCTGTACTACCTGCGCTCGCGCTCGGGCAAGTCGGCTCGCATCAAGGAAAAGCTGGTCAGCAAGCAAGCCTCCGCGGCTTGATCGCTTATCGGTACACGGCCCCGCCAGTGTCGGACGTTCACGCCAATCCGCGTTTCCGTCCGGCACGGGTTTCCGGGTTAAAAAGGCACCTGCGAGGGTGCCTTTTTCTATTTTCTGAGCCGAATGTCTGATTCCTCGTCTTCCGCGCGGCCCCGTCGGCCGCTGGCGCGTCCGGGTTTTGACCCGGCGACGCAACCGTGGGTGGTGGCTAACGATTCCTTGCCGCCCGTGCCCACCAGCCTGCTCACTCCGGACTCCCTGCGGGGTACGCTCAGCCAGCCGTCCACCTGGACGCTGGAGTTGTCGCGCGACAACGATCTGCGCTACCCCGGCCGCGAAGGCGCGCCGGTGCCCGCCGCCGTGCTGATTCCGCTGGTGACGCGGGACAACGGCGTGCACATCATGCTGACGCAGCGCGCCGCGCACCTGCATGACCACGCGGGCCAGATCAGTTTTCCCGGCGGGCGCATCGAGACCAGCGATTCCACGCCCGTGGCGGCGGCGCTGCGCGAAGCGCAGGAAGAAACGGGCTTGCCCTCGAACCACGTGGAAGTGCTGGGCAGCATGCCGCCCTATCTGACGGCCACGGGGTTTTCCATCATTCCGGTCGTGTCGCTGGTGCGCCCGGGCTTTCAGTTGGCGCCCGACGCGTTCGAGGTTGCCGAGGTCTTCGAGGTGCCGCTGTCGTTCCTGATGGATCCGGCCAACCATCGCCTCTATGAAGCCAGGCTCGACGACGGCCGAGTGCGCCAGTATTACGGTATGCCCTATGGCAAACACTTCATCTGGGGCGCCACGGCGGGCATGCTGCGCAATCTGTATCATCTGCTGCGCCACGGCTTCACGCCGCGCTGATCTTCGCGGCGCGCACATGTCGCCCCAATAGAAGACGGCCCCGCGAGGGGCCGATTTCTATTGCGCCAGCAAGCCGCACAACGGCGCGCCGGCAGAATCAATACCGCTGCTGGCCCGCCAGGTTTTCTTCCAGGATGCGTTCGTACAGGGCGTAGCGCGCCGGGTCGATCTTGCCGGCCTGCAGCGCCGCCACCACGCCGCAGCCCGGCTCGTGCCGATGCGAGCAGTTGTAGAAGCGGCATTCCTCGATGGGCTGCGTGAACTCCGGAAACCCGCGGATGATGTCTTCGCGGGTCAGGTGCTGCAGGCCGAAGGCCTGGAATCCAGGAGAATCAATCAGGTCGCCGCCGGGCGCCGGCAGGTGGTAGAGCCGCGTGCTGGTCGTGGTGTGCTTGCCCATGTCGAGCGCGGTGGAGTGTTCGCGCGTGGCGGCCGCGGCGTCGGGCACCAGGGCATTGAGCAGCGTGGACTTGCCCATGCCGCTTTGCCCCAGCAGCAGGCTGGTGCGGCCGGCGAGGCGGGGCGCGAGCAGCGTATGGACTCTTTCAGGTTCAAGCGCGCTCAGTTCGATCACGTCCACGCCCAGCGCGGCGATGGGAGCAAGCCGCGCCCGCGCGGCGGGCAATTCGTCGGTCAGGTCGGTCTTGTTCAGGATGATCAGTGGCGAAATGCCCGCGCTCCAGGCGCCCGCGAGCGCGCGGCCCGTCAGGTCGTCGGAAAACGTCGGACGGACGGCCACGACGATCAGCAGCTGGTCCACGTTGGAGGCGAACTGCTTGGACCGCATCTCGTCCGACCGGAACAGCAAATTGGTGCGCGGCAGGATGGCGTCGATGGCGCCTTCGTCTTTGCCCTGCGGGGTGATCCGGACGCGGTCGCCCACGGCGGCGCCGGCTTTCTTGCCGCGGGGGAAGCACTTGCGCAGGGCGCCGTCCGCGAGTTCCACGGTGTAGTGACGGCCGTGCGCGGCGATGATGCGGCCTTCCAGTGGCGCGCTCATGCGGCGCCCGCCATCAGGTGGCGGATGCGCACGGCTGCGGGAGGATGGCTGTCGTAAAAGGCGGAGTGCACGGGGTCGGGGGTCAAGGTTGCGGCGTTATCGTCGTAGAGTTTGACCAGCGCGGACACCAGCCGTTCCGGCGAGCTTTGCTCGGCGGCATAGCGGTCGGCTTCGAATTCGTCGCGGCGCGAGTACCAGCTTGCCAGGGGGGTGAGCATGAAGGTGAATACAGGAATCACCAGGAAGAACAGCAGCAGCGCCATGGCGTCGTTGCGTCCGCCCAATTGCGGCAGGACGCCAAGTCCCACGTAGAACCACGGCTGCTGGGCGATCCACCCCAGGATGGCAAAGAACACCAGCGCCGCGACAAAGCTGAAGACGATGCGCTTGATGATGTGGCGCTTGGCGAAATGGCCGAGCTCGTGCGCCAGCACGGCTTCGATTTCGTCCGCGTTCAGGCGGGCCAGCAGAGTGTCGAAGAATACGATGCGGCGCGACCGTCCGAATCCGGTGAAGTAGGCATTGCCATGGGCCGAGCGGCGCGATCCGTCCATCACGAACAGGCCGTTCAGCGCAAAGCCGCAGCGCTGCGCCAGGCGCTGGATGCGTCCGGCCAGTTCGGGGTCGGAGAGCGGCGTGAACTTGTTGAACAGGGGAGCGATGAACATCGGGTAGATGATCAGCAGCGCCAGGTTGAACACCGTCCAGAGGGCCCAGGCCCATATCCACCAGTAGTCGCCGGCGCTGCCCATCAGCCACAGTACGGCGGCTGCCAGCGGCAGTCCCAGCACCGCCGCGACCAGCAAGCCCTTGATGGCGTCCACGACGAAAAGCCGGGGCGTCATGCGGTTGAATCCGAAGCGCGCCTCCAGCTTGAACTGCCGCCACAGGGTAAAAGGCAAGCCGATCAGGCCCAGCACCAGCGCAACCACCACCAGCAACAGCATCTGGCGTATGAAATCGTTGCTGGTAAGCTGGCTTACCATCAGGTCGATGAATTGCAGGCCGCCCATGAGCGTCAGGCACACCAGCAGGATGGCGTCATAGGTGCGTTCGAGCATGCCCAGCCTGACCCGCGCCACGGTGTAGTCGGCCGCGCGCTGGTGGCTCGCCAGACCGATGCGAGGCGAGAATTCCGCGGGCACCTGGTCGCGATTGCGCGCGACATGCCGGATCTGGCGCGAAGCCAGCCACATGCGCACGGCGATATCGGTCAGCAGGAAGGCAACGAACAGCAATGTGAACATGGGCAATACGGTTGGCTCAGGAAGGTATGTGCGAAAATCGCGTGTTTTAAAGGCAAATTATATGGCTGCGAACGAAAACCGCCTGATCTGGCTGGACATGGAAATGACCGGGCTGGACCCTGAAAAAGAACGCATCATCGAAGTCGCCGTGGTGGTGACGGAGCCCGACCTGACGGTGGTCGCCGAGGGGCCGGTCATCGTCGTGCACCAGCCCGACAGCCTGCTGGACGCCATGGACAACTGGAACAAGTCCACCCACGGCAAAAGCGGCCTGATCGACAAGGTCAAGGCGTCCACGATTTCCGAGGCGCAGGCAGAGGATACGCTGTTGGCGTTCCTGGCGCAGCATGTGCCGGCCGGCAAGTCCCCGATGTGCGGCAATACGATCAGCCAGGACCGCCGCTTCATGTTCGCGTACATGCCGCGCCTGGAGCAGTTCTTCCACTACCGCAACCTGGACGTGAGCACGCTGAAAGAGTTGGCGCGCCGCTGGGCGCCGGCCGTGTACAAGGGTTTCGAGAAAAAGAGCCGCCACGAAGCGCTGGCCGACATCTACGAATCCATCGACGAGCTCAAGTACTACCGCGAGCATTTCCTGAAAGTCTGAGCGCGCGGGCGGCTTACACTGGGGACCGGCCCGCTTACAGGCCGGACGTCCCGCCAACAGGTCCGCCATGCCGTCATATTCCGTCGCCCAGATCCGCCTTGCCGAACAGCGCGCCCTGGCATCGGGCCGGGTGCTGATGCCGCTGGCCGGCGCCGCCGCGGCCGATTTCGTCCAGGCGCGCTTTCCCTCCAAGACTTCCATCCTGGCGCTGGCCGGCCCCGGCAACAACGGCGGCGACGCGCTGGAAGCGGCCGCGCGCCTTTTGGCGCACGGGTTTGAAGTGCAGGTGGTGTTGCCTTTCGGCCCCGAAAGGCTGCCTGCCGATGCGGCCCGCGCCTGGGCCGGCTGGCAGGCCGCGGGTGGGCGCAGCCATGCCGCGTTGCCCCACGGCCGGCAGCCGGACCTGGTTCTTGACGGCCTGTTCGGCATCGGCCTGAACCGCCCGTTGGGCCAGGCTTGGCAATCCCTGGCGGATGCGGTGAACGCCTGGAATGTTCCCGTGCTGGCGCTTGACGTGCCCAGCGGTATAGATGCCGACACGGGCGCCGCGCTGGGCCGCCCGATCCGGGCGCGATGGACGCTGTGTTTCATCGCGGCCAGCCGCGGACTGTGCCGCGCCGGGCCCGGGCGCGATGCTGCTGGCGAATGCCATGTGGATACGCTGGGCGTCGTCATGCCGGATGCGGACGACGCGGGTCGCTAGCTTGCGCGGCGCTGAGCGCGCTTGGCGTTCAGGCTGGCGTGGCGCTATCGCAAGCGCAGGCCGTCAGGCCGGCCGGCCGCCAAAGCGCGAATTCACTTCTTCCGACAGGGGCGCGTAGCGCTCGTTGTCCTGTCCGGCCAAGGCGTCCAGATGCGTTTCGGAGGCGTCGAATACCCGCCAGTAGATGCGCCCGCAGAGTTCGCGGGCGGCGTGGCCGGGCCAGTTGTCGGGCAGCATCGGGCCGGGCAGTTGCGGGTCGTGCAGGACGATCCGGCGCCAGTTGTGCAGCAGCATGACTCGGATCATGAAGGCTTCGGCGGGCGCTGGCGCATCTTCCAGCAGCTTTTCCAGCGGCCCGAAGTTTCTTGAAAACAGCCGGTATTGCTCGGCTACATCGTCCAGGTTCCAGCATTGCGAGGCCAGGCTGGCGATGGGCAGGCCGCCCGCGCCGGCCAGGTCGCGGGCCGACAGGACCAGCGCCCGGTCCGGGATGCCCAGTTTGTCCAGGATGTCGTGCGCAGCCCGCGCCTCGGTGTGCGGATGGGCGAACAGGCCGGGCGCGATCATGCCAAACCCTTCCCAGACCAGTTCACGGCGCAGCTCGCCGCGTTCGGCCAGCCCGTTGCCCGTGCGCGGCAGCGCCACCAGCGTCCATTCCCCGTTCCATTCCTTTGATGGGCCCTCGTAGATGCGCTGCGAGGCGTGCAGGGTGTGGCGCACGCCCTGGTCGGAGATCAGGTAGAGGCTCCGCCGGCCATGGCGTTCCGATTGCAGCCAGTTCTGCGCCACCAGGCGGAAGACGCTGGTGCGCAGCAGGCGTTCATTGATGCCCAGCGGAGCCAGGAGCTCGATCAGGCTGCCCAGCCAGATGGCGCCGCCGTGCGGGGCCAGCGCATCGCCCAGCAAGCTGACGCACAGCGACTTTGCGCGGGGCGGATCGCTTTTCAATAAGCGGGACAGAAAGCGTTCCAGGGGCGACTGAGGGTTTGCCATAAGGGGGGCCGCGGGCGGCCGATATCGGGATCCTGGATATGATACATAAATCCAATGTGATACAGATTTGAGTTTGACAATGAATTTTTTGTATTAAATAATCTTCCTATGACATGACGGCACTGCGCAGCGTTTGCTTTGCGTTTTCGCAAACCGTCTTCAAGGAGACAAACATGTACGCTCAACTCGTCGAAACCGGCGTCAAGCAGGTCAAGACCGCGGACCAGCTTGAAGGCCTGGAACAGACGTTCCAGCGGCGCATCGACGACGGCGTCCGCATCGAGGCCAAGGACTGGATGCCCGAGGCCTACCGCAAGACGCTCGTGCGCCAGATCTCGCAGCACGCGCATTCCGAAATCGTCGGCATGCTGCCTGAAGGCAACTGGATCACCCGCGCGCCGTCGCTCAAGCGCAAGGCGATCCTGCTGGCCAAAGTGCAGGACGAAGCGGGCCACGGGCTCTACCTGTACAGCGCCGCGGAAACCCTGGGCGTGTCGCGCGACGACCTGATCGACGACCTGCACTCCGGCCGCGCCAAGTACTCCAGCATCTTTAACTACCCCACGCTCAGCTGGGCCGACATCGGCATGATCGGCTGGCTGGTCGACGGCTCCGCCATCATCAACCAGATCCCGCTGTGCCGCTGCTCCTATGGTCCCTATGCGCGGGCCATGGTGCGTGTCTGTAAGGAAGAGTCCTTCCACCAGCGCCAGGGCTATGACCTGCTCATGCAGATGTGCCTGCACGGCACGCCCGAGCAAAAGGCCATGGTCCAGGACTCGCTCAACCGCTGGTGGTGGCCCGCCTTGATGATGTTCGGCCCCTCGGATGCCGATTCGCCCAACAGCGCGCAGTCCATGGCCTGGAAAATCAAGCTCTTCTCCAACGACGAACTGCGCCAGAAGATGGTGGACCAGACCGTGCCGCAAGCCGAATTCCTGGGCCTGACCGTCCCCGATCCCGACCTGAAGTGGAACGCCGAGCGTGGTCATTACGACTTCGGCGAAATCGACTGGACCGAGTTCTACGCCGTGCTCAAGGGCAACGGCCCCTGCAACCGTGAACGCCTGGCGGCGCGCGTCAAGGCGCACGAGGACGGCGCCTGGGTGCGCGACGCGCTGGTCGCCTACGCCGACAAGCAGGCGGAGCGCAAGGCCGCCTGAGGGGAGACTCCCACCCCCGAAGCGCTGCGCGCTTCCCCCTCACAGGGGGGCGCCGCAGCGGACCGGCGGAGCCGGATCCGCGCGGCGGCGCTAGCGGCGTCCGCGCTTCGGCAGTGAAGGTTCTTCAGGCAACTCTTTTTCTTTATTTATTGCAGACCGGGTGGCGCCGTGGCGCGTCCGGCTTTAGAGGAAATCCATCATGAGCAAAGACTGGCCTCTGTGGGAAGTGTTCATCCGCAGCCAGCATGGCCTGGCGCATAAGCACGTGGGCAGCTTGCACGCTCCGGACGCCGAAATGGCGATCAATCACGCCCGCGACGTCTATACCCGCCGCAACGAGGGCCTGAGCATCTGGGTGGTGCGCGCGTCCGATATTTCGGCCAGCAGCCCGGGCGACAAGGATCCCCTGTTCGAGCCGTCCAACAGCAAGGTCTACCGGCATCCGACCTTCTTCCCGATGCCCGAAGAAATCAAGCACATGTAAGGCAGGCGGGGGAGACATGGACAAGCCTTTTTTTGAGTATCTGCTGCGCCTGGGCGATTCGTCGCTCATTCTCTCGCAGCGGCTGGGCGAGTGGACCGGCCACGGCCCCATCCTGGAAGAGGATCTGGCGCTGACCAACACCGCGCTGGACCTGCTGGGACAGGCCCGCATGTGGCTGACGCTGGCCGGCGAAGTCGAAGGCGCCGGCCGCGATGAAGACGCGCTGGCCTACCTGCGCGACACGCACGAGTTCCGCAATGTGCTGCTGGTGGAACGCGACAACGGCAACTATGCCGACACCATGGCGCGCCAGTTCCTGTTCGACGTCTGGCACTACTTCCTGCTGCAGCGCCTGGAAAAGTCGGCCGACGAACGCGTCGCGGCCATCGCGGCCAAGGCGATCAAGGAAGTGACTTACCACGTGCGGCGCTCGTCGGACATGGTGGTGCGCCTGGGCGACGGCACGGCCGAAAGCCACGCCAAGATGCAGGCCGCCATCGACGACGCCTGGCGCTTCACCGGCGAACTGTTCGCCGACGACGCCATCGACCTGGACCTGGCCTCGCGCGGCATCGGCTGTGAGTTGTCTGCGCTGCGCCAGCCCTGGCTGGCGCATGTGCGCGAAGTGCTGGAAGAGGCCACGCTGACCGTGCCCGACGAGGCTGCGGCGAATCACCTGGCGCACCGCGGCGGCCGCCAGGGCAGGCACACCGAGCAGCTGGGCTACGTGCTGGCTGAAATGCAATACCTGCCGCGCGCCTATCCGGGAGCGACGTGGTGAACGCGCTGGCGCCCGTTTCCGCCGACCAGGTCTACGCCTGGCTGCAGGAGGTTCCCGATCCGGAGATCCCCGTGCTGTCCGTGGTGGATCTGGGCGTGGTGCGGGAGGTGTCTTGGGACGGCGACGCCTGCGTCGTCGTCATCACGCCGACCTACTCCGGCTGCCCGGCCATGCGCGAGATCACCCAGGATATCCAGCAGACGCTGCAGCGGCATGGCGTGGACGATGTCCGCGTCGAGACTCGCCTGGCGCCCGCCTGGACGACCGACTGGATGAGCGAAAAGGGGCGCGAGGCGCTCAAGGGCTACGGCATCGCCGCGCCTGCCGAACGCGCCATTGATATTTCGGGCATCAGCCGCCGCACGCCGGGCCCCGCCATCGCGTGCCCGCGTTGCGGTTCGCACGAGACGCGCCTGGTCAGCAATTTCGGGTCCACCTCGTGCAAGGCGCTGTACCGCTGCGTCTCCTGCCGCGAGCCCTTCGATTATTTCAAGACTCACTAATGCGTGGTTTGAGATGAGCCAGAACCAATTTCATTCCTTGAAGGTGGCCTCCGTGGCGCGCAATACGCGCGATGCCGTGGTCGTGACCTTCGACTTGCCCGAGGCGCTGACGGAAGCGTTCGCCTTCCTGCCCGGCCAGTACCTGACGCTGCGCACCCAGCTCAATGGGGAAGAGCTGCGCCGTTCGTATTCCATCTGTTCCGCGCCCCACGACAAGCTGCTGCGCGTGGCCATCAAGAAGGTGGACGAGGGTGCGTTCTCCAGCTGGGCCAACCACGAACTGCAGCCGGGCCAGACCCTGGAAGTCATGGCGCCGGCGGGCAACTTCACCGTGGATTTTTCCCCGGAAAACCAGCGCCACTATGTGGCGTTCGCCGTGGGCAGCGGGATCACTCCGGTGTTTTCCCTGGTCAAGACCGCGCTGTCGACAGAGCCGCGCAGCAAGTTCACCCTGTTCTTCGGCAACCGCGCATCGTCGGCAGTGCTGTTCCGCGAAGAAATCGAAGACCTGAAGAACCTCTACATGGACCGTTTTTCGCTGGTCTACGTCATGAGCCGCGAAACCCAGGACATCGAACTCTTTAACGGACGCCTGGACGGGGACAAGGTCGACCAGCTCATGTCGGCCTGGATGAGCCCCGAGGATATCGACTACGCTTTTGTCTGTGGCCCGCAGACCATGACGGAAAGCGTGGTTGAACGGCTGCAGGCTCGCGGCATCCCGAAGGCGAACATCAAGTTCGAACTCTTCGGCGCGCCGAAGGGGCCACGCGCATTGCGCACCGGCCACGACGCCCGCCAGGCGCCGGGCAAGGGCCAGTGCGAGGTTACCGTGGTGCAGGACGGACATAGCCGCATGTTCGTCATCGACAAGAACAAAGACAGTGTGCTGGACTCGGCGCTGGCGCAAGGCATCGAACTGCCGTATTCGTGCAAAGGCGGGGTGTGTTCCACCTGCCGTTGCAAGGTCATCGAAGGCGAGGTGGATATGGACGCCAACTTCGCCCTGGAGGACTATGAAGTCGCGCGCGGTTTCATCCTGAGCTGCCAGAGCTTCCCGGTCAGCGACCGGCTGGTCATCGACTTCGACCAGGAAACCTGAGCCGGCCCGCGCCAGGCAAGAATTCAAATCTAATTGGAGAGACGAGCGTGTCCCAGAAATTCTTCGAACGCCACCAGCCCCTGCTGGAACAATCCCTGGCTGCCGCCGCGCTGCGCGGCTACTGGAGCCCGTTTGCCGAGTCGCCCAGCCCGCGCAACTACGGTGAAACCGCCAATGACGACGGCCGCGCCGCTTTCGAGGCGCTCAAGGGCAAGCCCTTCCCGTTGAACCTGCACGACGCCGACGGCGTCGTGGGCGGCGAGAAATCGCCCTACGGCTTCGATCTGGGCATTACCTATCCGCGTGTGCCGGCCGACAAGTTGATTTCGGCCGCCAAGCGCGCGCTGGAAGACTGGCGCCGCGCCGGCCCCCGCGCCTGGGTGGGCGTGTCGCTGGAAATCCTGGCCCGCCTGAACAAGCTCAGCTTCGAGATCGCCTACGCGGTCCAGCACACCACCGGCCAGGGCTTCATGATGGCCTTCCAGGCTGGCGGCCCGCACGCGCAGGACCGCGGTTTCGAGGCCGTGACCTACGCCTGGCAGGAAATGTCGCGCATTCCCGGCGTGGCGGTCTGGGAAAAGCCCCAGGGCAAGAATGATCCCATCCGCATGGAAAAGCAGTTCACGGTCGTGCCGCGCGGCGTGGCGCTGGTGATCGGCTGCTCGACCTTCCCGACCTGGAACGGCTACCCCGGCCTGTTCGCCAGCCTTGCCACCGGCAACACCGTCATCGTCAAGCCGCATCCGGGCGCGATCCTGCCGCTGGCCATCACGGTGAAGGTGGCACGCGAAGTGCTGCAGGAAGCGGGGTTCGACCCCGACGTGGTGCAGCTGGCTGCGCACGAGGCGGGCGACGACACCGCGCAGAAGCTGGCGCTGGACCCGGCGGTCAAGATCGTCGACTTCACGGGCAGCACCGCCAACGGCGATTGGCTTGAAAACAATGCCCGCCAGGCCCAGGTCTACACCGAGAAGGCCGGCGTGAACCAGGTCATCATCGACTCGACGTCGGACCTGAAGGGCGTGGCGCGCAACCTGGCGTTCTCGCTGGCCCTGTATTCGGGCCAGATGTGCACCGCCCCGCAGAATATCTACGTGCCGCGCGACGGCATCAATACTCCTGAGGGCCGCGTCAGCTTCGACGACGTCGCCGCCGCGCTGGGCGTGGCGCTGGAAAAAGTCGGCGCGGATGCCGCCAAGGCGGTCGAGCTGACCGGCGCCATCCAGAACGAGGGCATCGTCGAGCGTATCGAAAAAGCGCGGGCCCTGGGCCTGCCGGTGGTGGCCGACAGCAAGGCGCTGACCCATCCCCAGTTCGAGAACGCGCGCGTCCGCACGCCGCTGCTGCTGCGTACCGAGGCCGGTAATGCCGCCCTGAGCCAGGAGTGGTTCGGCCCCATCGCCTTCGTCGTGGCCACCGATTCCACCACGCACAGCATCCAGCTCGCGCGCGACAGCGTGGTCAAGCATGGCGCATTGTCCCTGTCGGCTTACACGACGGACGACCGCGTGGCCGAGCAGGTGCAGGACGCCGCTGAAGTCTCGGGCGTGTCGCTTTCGCTCAACCTGACTGGCGCGGTGTTCGTCAACCAGACGGCCGCGTTCAGCGATTTCCACGGCACCGGCGCCAACCCGGCCGCCAATTCGGCGCTGTCCGACACGGCGTTTGTCTCGAACCGCTTCCGCGTGGTGCAAACCCGCCGTCACATCTAAGCCGGGCGATCGTAAATGAGCTATCAGGATATTGAATTCGACCTGTCTGGCGGCATTGCGCGCCTGACGCTGAACCGCCCGGACAAGCTGAACAGCTTCACGGCCAATATGCACGCGGAAGTGGCCGATGCGCTGACGCGCATCGAAACCGAAGGCGCGCGCGTGCTGGTGCTGACCGGGGCGGGGCGCGGCTTTTGCGCCGGCCAGGACCTGAGCGAGCGCAAGCCCGCCGCGGACGGCACGCCGCCCGACCTGGGCGAGACCGTCGACAAGTTCTACGCGCCGCTGGTGCGCCGCCTGAACGCCTTGCCCATGCCCGTCGTGGTGGGGGTGAACGGCGTGGCCGCGGGGGCGGGCGCCAATCTGGCGTTCGCGGGCGATATCGTCATCGCCAAGGCGTCGGCCAATTTCATCCAGTCGTTCTGCCGCCTGGGGCTGATTCCCGACACCGGCGGCACCTTCGCGCTGCCGCGTTTGGTGGGCCGCGCCCGCGCCATGGGCCTGGCCCTGCTGGGCGACAAGCTCAGCGCCAAGCAGGCCGAGGAATGGGGCCTCATCTGGCAATGCGTGGCCGACGAAGAATTCGATGCCGCGCTGGAGCGTCTGGCCGCGCATTTCGCGGCGGCGCCCACCAAGGGCCTGGCCTTCACCAAGCGGGCCTTGCAGGCCAGCCTGGGCAATGACCTGTCCACGCAGCTCGACCTGGAGCGCGACATGATGCGCGAACTGGGCCGCAGCGCGGATTACGCCGAAGGCGTCGCCGCCTTCCTGGGCAAGCGTGAACCGCAATTCAAGGGGCAATGATGAGCGTGCACGTTCCTCCCGTTGAAGCGCCGACCGATCCTCAGGAACTGGCGCAGGCCGTGGGCTCGGTTATGTATGCCGGCGATGCGGCCTCGCAGGGCCTGGACATGAAGGTCGAGGAAATGGCGCCTGGCTATGCCCGGCTGACCATGCGGGTGCGCCCCGACATGCTGAACGGCCACAAGACCTGCCACGGCGGTTTCATCTTTGCCCTGGCCGACAGCGCTTTCGCGTTTTCCTGCAATTCCCGCAATGTCAGCACCGTGGCGTCCGGCTGCACCATCGACTACCTGGCTCCCGGCTTCGAAGGCGACATGCTGACTGCCGTGGCGCAGGAGCGTTCGCTTGCGGGCCGCACCGGCGTGTACGACGTCACCGTCACCAACCAGGACGGCCGTAACGTGGCCTTGTTCAGGGGGCGTTCCTATCGCATCAAGGGCCAGATAGTCGGCGCGCCAGCGGACGCTTGACCGCATAGCCCAACCAAAGAGAAGGCCGCCGGCCGGGCCGCGCGCGGAACATCGCGGCGCCGTCCGAGCCGGGGCGTAGAGAATTTCAGGAGAGACATCATCATGCCGAACACCATGAGCAAGCCGGGACTGGATCCCATCGAGCATGCCAGCCAGGACGAACTGCGGGCCCTGCAGCTCGAGCGCCTGAAGTGGTCGCTCAAGCACGCCTACGAAAACGTCCCGCACTACAAGAAGGCGTTCGACGAAATGGGCGTGCATCCGGACGACCTGAAGCAGTTGTCCGATATTTCGAAGTTCCCGTTCACCACCAAGAAGGAACTGCGCGAAAACTATCCCTTCGGCATGTTCGCCGTGCCGCGCGAGCAGGTGTCGCGCATTCACGCGTCCAGCGGCACGACCGGCAAGCCGACGGTGGTGGGCTACACCAAGGGCGACCTGGACAACTGGGCCAACCTGGTGGCGCGTTCGATCCGCGCGGCGGGCGGCAAGTCGGGCGATACGGTTCACGTGGCCTACGGCTACGGCTTGTTCACCGGCGGCCTGGGTGCGCATTACGGCGCGGAACGCCTGGGCTGCACGGTCATTCCGATGTCGGGCGGGCAGACGGAAAAGCAGGTGCAACTGATCAGCGATTTCCGTCCGGACATCATCATGGTCACGCCGTCCTACTTCTGCAATATCCTGGAAGAGCAGCGCCGCCAGGGCATAGATCCGCGTCAGAGCTCGCTGCGCATCGGCATCTTCGGCGCCGAGCCGTGGACGGGCCAGATGCGGGCCGACATCGAAACCGAAGCCGGCATTGATGCGGTGGACATCTACGGTCTTTCCGAAGTCATGGGGCCGGGCGTGGCCAGCGAATGCGTCGAGACCAAGGATGGCCCGGTGGTGTGGGAAGACCACTTCTACGCCGAGATCATCAATCCGGACACGGGCGAGCCGGTCGCGGATGGCGAGCCCGGCGAGCTGGTGTTCACGTCGCTGACAAAGGAAGCGATGCCCATCATCCGTTACCGCACGCGCGACCTGACCCGCCTCTTGCCGCCGACCTCGCGCAGCATGCGGCGCATCGGCAAGATCACCGGCCGCAGCGACGACATGCTGATCGTGCGCGGGGTGAACATGTTCCCCACGCAGGTCGAGGAACTGGTCCTGAAAATTGCGCAGCTGGCGCCGCACTACCAGCTGGTGCTGTCCCGTTCGGGCAATATGGACGAACTGGAAATCCTGACCGAGGTCCGCGCCGAGTTCTCGGGCCTGTCGGACGCGGAACGCGCGAACCTGGGCAAGCAGCTGCAGCACGCGGTCAAGACCCACATTGGCGTGAGCGCCCGCATCCAGGTGTCGGACGCCGGCCACGTCGAACGCACCCTGACCGGCAAGGCGCGGCGCGTAATCGACAGGCGTCCGAAGTAGGTTTTGCGCGTAAGAAAGGCAGCCAGGGGCTGCCTTTTTTTTTCGCGCACTGCCTATCGTCCCAGGGTTCGCACAATGCGCCGATACCACAAGTGCAGCAGGGCGGCGGACAGGGCCAGGCCGAACATGGCCATCAGCCACATGCTGCCGGCGCCCTCGGGCGAGCCGGGCACCAGCAGGTTGCGCAGGCCGTCCAGCCCGCCTCGGCCCGGGCCGAAGCCGAACCACCAGCCGCCGACCAGGCCCACGCCGGCCAGCGCGACCGTTTGCAGGATCAGCGGCACCACCGCCACCTTGTAGGCGCGCAGCAGGTAAGAGTTGATGCATTGCATCGAGTCGAACAGGTGGAACAGCGGCAGGACGGCCAGCAGCGTTGTCGCGACGGCCGCCACCGCGGCGTCATCCGTGTACGCCGCCAGAATCAGCGGCCGGCCCGCCAGCAGCACCGCCGACGTCAGCAGCGCGCCCATCAGGCCCAGCACCAGTCCCGCCATGCCTGTGCGATGGGCGTGGGCGAGGTTGCCCGCGCCGATAGCCTGCGCCGTCAGCGCGGCGGTGGCGACGCCCAGCGCCATCGGCATCATGTAGCAGAGGGCGGCAAGGTTGGACATGATCTGGTGGCCTCCGGTGACGAAGGTGCCTTCGCGTGCGACCAGCAGCGCCATGAATGTGAACGCGGACACTTCCACCAGGTAGGACCCGCCCATGGGCAGGCCCAGGCGCAGCAGTTCCTTCAGCGCCTTCCAGTCGGGCCTGCCGACCCGAAGCTGGAACCGGCGGTAGTAGCGGTCGTGGGTAATCACCCACAGGCCCAACCCCAGGCTCATCCAGGACACCACGGCCGTCGCCAGTCCGGCGCCGGCCGCACCCATGGCCGGCAGGCCCAGCTTGCCGTAGATGAACAGCCAGTTGAACAGCGCCTTGAAGCCGATGATCGACAGGTTGATCGCCATGACCAGCTTCGGCCGCGACACGGCGGTGCCGAGCGCGTAGATGGTGCGGAAGACCAACGCCGCGGGCAGGGCGAGCACCAAGGCCTGCAGGTAGGTCGCGATGCGGTCGCGCACGCCGGGCGCGACTTCGCCCGACATCGACAGCCACAGGTCCGGAAACAGCATGAGCGCTGCGCCGACCACCGACAGGCCCAGCGCCAGCCACACGCCCTGGCCCCAGCTCCGGCCCACTTCACGGTTGTTGCCGGCGCCGAACTGCTGGGCCAGGATGGGGATCAGCGCGTGCACGACGCCCATCAGGCCCACGAAGACGGTGATGTATATCGACGCGGACAGGGCCATCGCCGCCAGGTCGTCGGGGCTGGAGTGGCCCGTCATGGCGGTGTCCAGCACGCCGAAAGAAATGCCGGCCCATTGGCTGATCAGCACAGGCCA
Source organism: Achromobacter arsenitoxydans SY8 (assembly GCF_000236785.1). Taxonomy (GTDB): domain Bacteria; phylum Pseudomonadota; class Gammaproteobacteria; order Burkholderiales; family Burkholderiaceae_B; genus Achromobacter; species Achromobacter arsenitoxydans. The sequence continues at coordinate 70,972 of NZ_AGUF01000055.1, forward strand.
GGCCTGCTTGGCGATGCCGCGCAGGGTGGCGCCGAATGTCATCGGCGCCGCGGGTGCGGGCGTCATTGCCTGGGGCCGGTCCGCAGCAGGCGGAAGACTTCGGAGCGGTCGGCGCGCCGGCCGCCTTGCCAGAGGACTTCGGCCCCTTCGCTGTACGCGGCGGTGCCGTCGCGCAGGCTCTGATTGTTGGTCTGCTGCAGGACCAGTGTGCAGCGGGTGTCGAACGTGAACGACAGGTTATTGAAGATCAGGAACGATGCGCGCTGGCCGCTTCCAAGGCTCAGCCCGCGGACACATTCGCCGGGCCGGGTGTGCTGCTCGAGCGCCTGGGCCAGTTGGCCCGACACCGTGCGATAGCTGCGGGCATAGTCGACGGCGGGTTGCCATAGCAGCACCAGCAGGATCCAGGTGACGGTCAGCCCGCCGGCCGACAGCACGGTGCCGCGCCACAGCGCTTGCGGGCGAACCCGCAACCGCCACACCACCAGACCGATCCACGCCAGTGTGAAGATAACCGCCAGCACAAAGGCCACCCAGGAGATGACGGGTTCGTAGCCGGTGGTCTGGCGGGCGATGTTGCGGGAAATCTGTGCGGGCCAATGGAAGTGCAGGGCCACCCATCCAAGCCAGGCCGTGGCCGCGGTCAGTGAAAAACACATGACGGCGAACCAATCCAGCGTATTCACCACGCCGCGGCGTAGGGTTGGCAGCGAGAACGCGCCCAGCACCGCGCAAGGGACCGCCAGCAGCACGAATTCGGAATCGGTGGCCTGGTCCAGGAAGAACAGGATCAGCGCCGAGCACGCCAGCAGCATCAAGGGCAGCCAGATATGCGGCGCGTAGATCCATGCGCGCCAGCGCCAGATGGCCAGCAGCGCCAGCGGCCACGTTGGCCACAGATACCAGGGAAGGTCGCGCAGCGTGCGTCCCGCATCGTGCAGGCTGGGCATGGCGAAGGAAGACAGGTTCCAGGTCTTCCAGTTCCGGATCCAGTACTCGCTGCTCTGGGTGGCGGGAATCCACCATGCCAGGATCAGCGCGGCGGCAAGGGCCGCGGCCCAGAGCAGCCAGCGCCTGCATTTCCAGAGCGGGCCGCGCGGGTAGAAGGCCAGGGCGGCGCCGATCATGATGGGCAGGGCGCCGACCCAGCCGCGCGTCAGGAAGCTGGCGGCCAGCGCAATGCCCAGCGTGGTGGAGCCTGTGACGGGACGATCCACGGTGCGGGCCAGCGAGTAGAACGCCAGCGCCTGGCACGCCATGATGGCGGGCACGACCGTGGTTTCATGGGTGCGCTGCAGGATGCCTACAGTAGCCAACAGTAATAGCAGCGCGGCGTCGGCCAGCATGCGGCCGTAGTCGCGTGGTTCGGGTTCGCCGCCGAACGGCAGCGCCAGCGGCTGGGCCTCGGCGCGGCGGCCAAGCAGGTAGGTGCCGTACCAGACGCTGGATGCCGTGATGCCGAACCACAATAGGTTGGGCAGGCGGCCAGCGGTGATGTCGCCGATGAAGGGGCCGAACAGCCAGATGCTGATTGCGCCTACCCACGTGATCAGTGGGCCTTCTTCCGCATGGGCCAGGTGCCCCACCTGCGGCAGCAGCCACGTCAGGCCTCCTTCGCGGATGGCGGTGATCATGGTCGCCAAACCGACGGCGTCGTCGGTTTTCCACGGGTCGCGCATGAACAGCCCCGCCACGATATAGGCCAGAGCCAGGCCCAGCAGGATGAGGCGGGGCAGTTTTGCGGTGGCCATCGACGTCAGTCGGGCCGGAGTGGAAATCGAAAGTGGGGACACGGGCGTTAATGTAACCGACGGATCTGATTGCGCCAGCCCCGGGCCGCGGATTCAGCCGCCAAGGGGGAAAAAAAAGCAGCCCGAAGGCTGCCTTTTTGCTGTGACTCCCGCAGGAGCGACAGGATCAGGAAGCGGACTTGACCGTGCCAGCGGTGCGGGCAAAGCGGGCGCGGAACTTTTCCACGCGGCCGGTTTCGACGATGCGGGTCTGCGCGCCAGTGTAGAACGGGTGCGATTCGGAGGTCACGTCGCACTTGAAGAGCGGGTACGTCTTGCCGTCGAGTTCGACGGTTTCGCGCGTTTGCACGGTCGAGCGGGTGATGAACTTGTTGCCCGTTTGCAGGTCGGCGAAGACGACTTCGCGGTATTCGGGGTGAATGCCTTCTTTCATGGTGCTTTCCTAGGCTCTTTCGAGCCTTTCTCAGGTTGTTAGGGTCGCCAGCTGGAGTTGCCGAAAATCGGAGCCTAAAGCTCCCGCGCCCGGCGCTCACTACAAAAGAGGTGAACACACGCGGCGGCGGCTCTAGCCACGTATCCAAAAAGTAACCCCAAATTCTAGCATGGGAAATTTCCGCGGACCAGCCGGAATCGTCGACCCCGCCGAGCCGGAGCCTGGGGGCGTTAACGGGGACGGGTTTGGCCGTGCGCTTACAGGTCTGTGCGCAGCTTCCAGATTTCCGGAAAAAGCACGACTTCGAGCATCCGCCGCAGGTAATCCACCCCCGACGTGCCGCCCGTGCCGCGTTTGAAGCCGATGACCCGCTCGACCGTGGTAACGTGGCGAAACCGCCACAAGCGAAACGCGTCTTCCAGGTCCGTCAGCTTTTCGCCCAACTGGTACAGGGCCCAATACCGGTCGGTATCGCGGTAGACCGTAAGCCAAGCGGCCTCGACGGCGGCCGACGATTGGTAAGGCTGCGTCCAGTCGCGCTCCAGGTAATCGGCCGGCACGTCCAGGCCGTTGCGGGCCAGCAGCCGCAAGGCCTCGTCATACAGCGATGGGGCCTCGTAGGCGCTCTGGACCTGGGCCAGGAGGTCTGCGCGGTGCGCATGCGGCTTGAGCATGGCGGCGTTCTTGTTGCCCAGCAGGAATTCGATCTGGCGGTACTGGTAGCTCTGGAATCCGCTGGAGCGCGCCAGGTACGGGCGCAGCGCGGAATATTCGGGCGGCGTCATGGTCGCCAGCACGTCCCAGGCGTGGACCAGTTGTTCCATGATCTTGCTGACGCGCGCCAGCATCTTGAAGGCGGGCTGCAGGCGGTCGGCCGCCACGTTGGCGATGGCCGCCCGCAGTTCGTGGAGCATCAGCTTCATCCAGAGTTCGCTGGTCTGGTGCTGGATGATGAAGAGCATTTCATTGTGCTCGGGCGACATCGGATGCTGGGCGCCCAGCACCTCGTCCAAGTGCAGGTAGTCGCCGTAGGTCATGTCGCGCGCGAAATCCAGCTGCGCCTTTTCCTGGCGGACGATGTCTTCGGGGCGTTCGTTCTGGCTCATGCGCGGTCTCCTTGGCAGGGAGGGGCGGCGCGGCGGGCGGATGCGGGCAGGGCGCGCCAATCGGGCGCGAAAGGGGTTTTCATGGTCTTGGTTCACAAATCGGAGCGGTTGAGTCCGGTCAACCGCTCCTGGGCCGGCGAATCAGCCTATAGCTCGCGCAATACGGCGCGAACCGGGCTGGCATCAGCCTGGACCAGCGCCAACGGCAGTGCGATCAGTTCGTAATCGCCTTCCGGCACGTCGTCGAGCACCAGGTTTTCCAGTACGCGCATGTCGTGCCGCAAGATCGTGTGGTGGCTGTCCAGGGTCTTGCTGGACGCGGGGTCGATGCTGGCGGTATCCAGTCCGATCAGCATGACGCCGCGCTCCGCCAGCCATTCGATCGTCTGGGGGGCGTAGGCGGAGAAGTCGTCGGTCCACCAGTCTTGCGCCGCATGCTTGGCAGTGCGCACCAGCACGCGCGGCGGCATATTCAGGGATGCATGGGCCAGATGTTCGGGGGTGATCAGCGGGCCGCAATCAATCGCGTGGATGACGCGACAGGGGCCAAGAAACGGCTCCAGGGAAACCGCTCCGATGGCGGCTGCCCCGTTCTGGTAGTGCAGGGGGGCGTCCGCGTGCGCACCGATGTGCGGGGAAAGCGTGATTTCGCTGACATTGACGGGACAGCCGGGCGCGAGCGACCACTTCCATTGCTGGCGGTAGGGCGTATCGCCAGGAAAAACGGGCGAAGACGTCGAGACGGGCGGGGAAATATCCCACAGGCGTTTCATGTCGGGCGCAAAAGGGTCGCGGAGGCCGGGATTAGGTGAAGCCTAAAGCAATATCGGGCGGTAGTCTAACGAATTCCGGTGGGGATGGGGGTCACAGGCAGCCCAGTTCGGCCAGGGACACCGCGGCGCCGCCAGCGACGATCAGGTGGTCCACCAGCTTGATGTCCACCAGCGCCAGGGCTTCCTTGAGGTGCCTGGTGAAGCCGTGGTCGGCGGCGCTGGGCGCCGCCAGGCCGGAAGGGTGGTTGTGGGCGACGATCAGGGCGGCCGCGTGGTGGCGCAGGGCCTCGCGTACGACTTCCCTGGGGTAGACGGCGGCCTGCGAAAGGGTCCCGCGGGCCAGTTCCCCGGTGGCGATCAGGCGCAGCTGGTTGTCCAGGTAGAGGGCGATGCAATGCTCCACCTGGCGATGGGCCAGCGCCGCCCTGCAATATTGCTTGACCCGGGCCGGATGATTCATCGGGCTGTCGCGGGCCAGGTCTTCCTCGAGGGCCCGCCGGGCCAGCTCCAGCAGGGCGGCCAATGTGCAGGCCTTGGCTGAACCCAGTCCGGCCACGGTCATGAGTTCCTCGGGCGGGGCGCCAAGCAGGCCGCGCAAGCCGCCAAAGCGGTCCAGCAGGGTGCGGCACAGGTCCACCACATTCAGGCCCGGAATGCCCGTGCGCAGGGCAATGGCGAGCAGTTCCGCATCCTGGATAGAGGCTGCCCCGTGGCGCATCAGGCGTTCTCGGGGACGCTCTTGTCTGGACAGCCGATCGGACAATTTCATAAGAGGCTCTAAAATAAGGGTTTTCCTAATTCCCATACGGTGGCAGATCTTGAGCATCGCCTCTAACGAAGTGAACGTTTTGGTCCGTCCGGATTCCTACCTGACGCTGCATTACCGGATTACGCTGGCTTCCGGCCCGGGCGCGGGTTCGGTGTTCGCCAACACCTTCGATGGCCGGCCCGGCACGCTGCAAATGGGCAGCGGCCAATGGGCGCCTGGCCTGGAGGCGGCCTTGGTCGGCCGCGCCGAGGGCGACAAGTTCAGCGTCACGGTGGCGCCGGCCGATGCTTACGGCGACCGCAACCCCGAACTGATCCAGCGCGTGACGCGCGCGATGCTCGCCGAGCACGCCGGCGCGGACGCCACATTCGAGCCGGGCGACCTGGTGGAATTCACCGCGCCCAACGGCGGGCGGTATTCGGGCGTCCTGAAGGAAATCAACGACGAGTCCGCCCTGTTCGATTTCAACCACCCCCTGGCGGGCATCAGCCTGCAGGTCGACGTGGCGCTGCTGGGAGTGCTTTGATGAGCCAGGCTGTCACCGCCTCCGACGCCGAAGTCCTGCTGGCGCAGCCGCGCGGCTTCTGTGCAGGCGTGGATCGCGCCATTGATATCGTCGAGCGCGCGATCGAGCTGCACGGCGCGCCCATCTATGTGCGCCACGAAATCGTTCACAACCGCTACGTCGTGGAAGATCTGCGCGCAAAGGGTGCGATCTTCATCGACGAACTCGACGACGCTCCCGCAGGCTCCATCGTGGTCTTCTCGGCGCACGGCGTGTCCAAGGCGGTGCGGGCCGAAGCGGAGGCGCGCGGCCTGCAGGTCTTCGACGCCACCTGCCCCCTGGTCACCAAGGTCCACATCGAGGTCGCGCGCATGCGCGCCGCGGGCCGCGAGATCATCATGATCGGCCACAAGGGCCATCCCGAGGTCGAAGGAACGCTGGGCCAGGCGCAGGGCGGCATGTATCTCGTCGAGACAGTAGAAGACGTGGCCAGCCTCGAGGTCTCTGATCCCGCAAACCTTGCCTACGTCACGCAGACGACGCTGTCCGTGGATGACGCGGCGGCAGTGTCGCAGGCGCTCAAGGCGCGCTTTCCCAGCATCGCCGAGCCCAAGAAGAGCGACATCTGCTACGCCACCCAGAACCGCCAGGACGCGGTCAAGGTGATGGCGCCGGAATGCGACCTGGTGCTGGTCGTCGGCAGCCCAAATAGCTCCAACTCCAATCGCTTGCGCGAGGTCGCGGAACGCAAGGGCGTGGCGTCGCACCTGATCGACGGCGCGCATTCCATTGACCCCGCGTGGCTGGTCGGCCGTAAGCGCATCGGCGTGACGGCGGGCGCCTCGGCGCCCGAGATCCTGGTGCAGCAGGTCATCGCGCGCGTCAAGGAGCTGGGCGCCGTCTCGGTACGCAAGATGCCGGGCCTGGAAGAGAATGTGGCGTTCCCGTTGCCCAAGGGCCTGTCCCGCAAGGCGGCCAAGACCGAATCGCTGGAATGAACATGCGCCGCCCGGATGGGGCGGCGCAATAAGAACACCAAGGAGACTTCATGCAGCTGTACAGCTACTTCCGCAGCTCGGCCGCGTATCGCGTGCGCATCGCCCTCAACCTGAAGGGCCTGCCCTACGAATATCTGGCGGTGCATTTGCTGAAGGACGGAGGGCAGCAGCTGTCCGCCGACTATCGCAAGGTGAACCCGACCGCGCTGGTGCCTACGCTGGTGGACGGCGATGCGGTCATCGGCCAGTCGCTGGCCATCATCGAGTACCTGGAAGAAACGCATCCGCAGACGCCGCTGCTGCCTGCCGACGCCATCGGCCGGGCTCGTGTGCGCGATCTGGCGCTGGGCATCGCCTGCGATACCCATCCGCTGAACAACCTGCGCGTGCTGAAGTATCTGAAGCACACTTTGGGCGTGGACGAGGCCGCCAAGACCGCTTGGTACAAGCATTGGGTGCATCAGGGGCTGGAAGCGCTGGAATCGCAGTTGGCGCATTCCAGCGCCACGGGCCGCTTCTGCCACGGCGACACGCCCACGATCGCCGACCTGTGCCTGGTGCCGCAGGTGGCCAACGCGCAGCGTTTCGAATGTGACCTCTCGTCGATGCCCAACGTGGTGCGCATCGACGCCGCCTGCCGGGCGCTGCCGGCGTTTGAAGCGGCCGCGCCGGGCAACCAGCCCGACGCAGAGTGACGCGGGAAGCGGCTTAGCCGACCTGCACTGGCACGAAGATCTTGTCTTCTCCGCGCTGCACCAGCAGGGCCACGGTCTTGCCGGCCTTGGCCAGTTCGGCCTTGACCTGCCCGACGTCGTGCACGGGCACGCCATTGAGCGACAGCAGCACATCTCCCGGCTGAATGCCGGCCTTAGCGGACGGGCCGATCGACCGCTCGATCAGCAGGCCTTCGGAACCCGATGCCTGCTGTTCCTGCGGACTCAGGGGGCGCAGCGCCAGGCCGAGCTGGCCGCGCTGCACTTCCTGGCCGTCCGCTGACGCCTGCGTCTTGTCCTTGGGCGCGCCGCCAAGAGTGGCCACCAGTTCCTTTTGCGCGCCGCTGCGCCACACGTCCAGCTTGATCTTCTCGCCGGGGGCGGCCATCGTGATGGTCGAAGCCAGGTCGCCGGAAGACACGATGGTCCTGCCGTCGATCTTGCGCACCACGTCGCCGGGCTGCAGGCCGGCCTTTTCGGCCGCGCTGCCCTTCTCGACGCTCGACACCAGCGCGCCGGACGGCGAGTCCAGCTTGAAGGAGTTGGCCAGGTCCTGGTTCACTTCCTGCACCGTCACGCCCAGCCTTGCATGCTGCACCTTGCCGTGCTCGACGATCTGGTCCTTGATCTTGTAGGCCAGGTCGATGGGGATCGAGAACGACAGGCCCTGGAATCCGCCAGTGCGGCTGTAGATCTGGGAGTTGATGCCCACGACCTCGCCGCGGTCGTTGAACAGCGGCCCGCCGGAGTTGCCGGGGTTGACCGCGACGTCGGTCTGGATGAAGGGAACCGACGTGTCGTCCGGCAGTGAACGGCCCTTGGCGCTGACGATGCCTGCGGTGGCGGTGTTCTCCAGGCCGTAGGGCGAGCCGATGGCCAGAACCCATTCGCCGACCTGCAGCCGGTTGACGTCGCCCACCTTCACCACCGGCAGGTTCTTCGCCTCGATCTTGATGACGGCGACGTCGGTCTGCGGATCGGCGCCCAGCACCTTGGCCTTGTATTCGCGGCGGTCGGTCATCTTGACGGTCACTTCCTTGGCGTCCTGGACCACGTGCGCATTGGTCAGGATGATGCCGTCCTGGCTGACGATAAAGCCGGAGCCTTCGCCGCGCATCGGCACCTCGCGTTCCGGCGCGCGGCCGCGCGAGCCGGGAATCTGGCCGAAGAATTGCGCGAAGGGATCGTCGCTGTCGGCGGCCGAAACCTTGCGGGTGCCGCTTACGCTGATGTTGACGACGGCCGGGCCGAAGTCGCGCGTGATCTGCGCGAAATTGGGCGGCGTGGCGGTGCTGATCGCCGGCGTGGACGCGCTGGTCGGGGCGTCGGCTGCCATCGAAACGCTGCCGGTCAATGCGGTTGCGCCCGCGCCGCCAATGGCGCCGGCGGCCAGCAGCGCCAGGACGAGGCGCGAGGGTTTCATTTGCTTGGTCTTCATGTCGGCTCCTGCGTACATGTTTAGGGACATGGCGCTATCTTCGGGGCTGACACTTAGGCGAATCTTAAGCGGGGAAATCCACCCGGGCCCGCAGGCCGTGCCCCGTGGGCGTGTCCTGCAGCGTGATGGCCGCGCCGTGGCGGCCGGCGATGGCGCGTGCGATCGCCAGGCCCAGCCCGCTTCCAAGCTGCGTATTGCCGGGGACGCGGTAGAACCGGTCAAAGACTCGCTCGCGTTCGTCCGGGGCGATGCCCGGACCTTCGTCGTCGATCAGCAGCGAGATCCGTTGGCCGGCGCGTTCAAGGCGCATGCCGATGCGACCGTTGGCGGGCGAATGCTTGATGGCGTTCTCAAGCAGGTTGCGAACCATCTGGACCAGCGAATCGCGATTGCCCTGCACGGTGGCGCCGGGCTCGCCGTCCAGTCCGATGTCGAGCGATTTGGCATTGGCCTGCGCCAGGGTTTCGGAAAGCGCCTGGCGCAGCACGTCGGCGAGGTCGACCGGCGCGGGCGGCGCCAGCTCCTCGGCGCTTTCGTGCCGGGCCATGGACAGCAACTGCTCGACCAGGCGCGTTGCGCGGTCGATGCCCGCGGCCAGCCGCTGTTCGGCCAGGCGGCGCGCGTCGGCGTCGTCCGCGCGTTGCAGCGCCTGCATCTGCAGCCGCAGCGCCGCCAGCGGCGAGCGCAGTTCGTGAGCCGCATCGCCCACGAACTGCTTTTGCTGGGCAAACGCGCCGCGCATGCGCTCGAGCAGCAGGTTCAGTTCCTGAACCAGGGGGCGGATCTCGTCGGGCAGCCCCCGCACGCTGACGGGCGAAAGGTCCTCGGGCTGGCGCGCGGCCACCTGGGCGCGTGCGCGCTTGACGGGCCGCAGGGACCAGCTGACGACGCACCAGATGATCAGCATCAGCAGCGGCGCCGCAGCCGCGATGGGCGCCACGGTGCGCAGCGCCAACGCTCGCGCCATGTTCTTGCGCACGCCCATGTCCTGGGCTACCTGAATCACCTGAAAGGGCGTGGCCAGCGAGTAGACGCGGTACGTGACGCCTTCCAGCCTGGCGTCGGAAAAGCCAAGCACGATCTGGCTGGGCAGGGGAAGGCGCGAACGGGAATTGAAGACCCGCACGCCGTCGGGCGTCCAGATCTGGATGATCAGGTCGTCGGCGACCGGCGAGCCGGCGCCGCGCGCGTGGGTCGGGCCCGTGCTGAGCAGGCCGTCGCCGGTGCCCAGCGACAGGGCGGTGCGCTGAAGCAGGGAGTCGAAGATGTCGTCGGCTTGCGCCAGGGTGCTGCGGTAGGCGATTGCGCCTTGCACCAGCGCGCCGACCGCGATGGCGGCCAGCAGGAAAAAAAGCAGTCTGGCTCTCAGCGAATAGCTAAGCGGAATGCTCATGTTTTGGGGATGACATAGCCGACGCCTCTGACGTTCTGGATCAGGTTCTGACCCAATTTCTTGCGCAGGCCATGAATATATACCTCAACCGCGTTGCTGCTGATGCTGTCCTTCCAGCTGTAGAGCTTTTCCTCGAGCTGGGCGCGCGAAAAAATCATGCCGGGCCGCGCGATCAAGGGTTCCAGCACGGCCCATTCGCGCGCGGTCAGGGCCACGGGGGCGCCATCAACCATGGCGGCATGGGATTGCGGGTCGATGGTGATGCCTTCATGCTCGAAAACGGGTTCGGCGCGGCCCGCGCTGCGGCGGATCAGCGCGCGCATGCGCGCCAGCAGTTCGTCCATGTCGTAGGGCTTGACGATGTAGTCGTCCGCGCCAGCGTCCAGCCCGGCGATGCGGTCGCTGACAGCGTCCCGCGCCGTGGCGACCAGCACCGGCGTGCGGTCCTTGCGCGCGCGCAGGTCGCGCAGCAGGGTAAGGCCATCGCGCTTGGGCAGGCCGAGATCCAGCAGGACAAGGTCGTAGGGATCGGTGCGCAGCGCAAGGTCCGCCGCGCTGCCGTCCTTGACCCAGTCGACGGCATAGTGCTCCGCGCGCAGGCAGTCCAACACGCTTTCGCCGATCATGGCGTCGTCTTCGACGAGGAGGATGCGCATGCTAGTTTCCGCTAGGGTGGTCCAGCGGGTTGGATGCGCGGCGGCCGGTCCGAGTTCCCTTGCAAGAGCAAGGGGGGGCTTGGTCACAAGCGTGGCCAAAATGAAAAAAGCAGCCCGAAGGCTGCTTTTTGGAATTGGTGCCGGCAATAGGAGTCGAACCTACGACCTTCGCATTACGAATGCGCTGCTCTACCAACTGAGCTATGCCGGCAAGACCATTTGCTTTTGTTTCTGGACCAGGCCGGAAAGTTGCAAGCAAAACATCTTTGTTTTTCCAGTTCGCCGCCTTTTTAGGGCCCGATCTGGAAAGACCGAGATCATATCAGAGTTTTTCGGCAAAGTGGAATGGGGAACCCAAATTTCTTTTAAAAAAACTCGATTTGCATTGGCCTGATTTTTCGTTCATAATTTCGGTCTTGGCAGTTCCCCGATAGCTCAGTCGGTAGAGCGACGGACTGTTAATCCGCAGGTCGCTGGTTCGAGCCCAGCTCGGGGAGCCAAAGAATTTCAGGGCCACTCACGCAAGTGAGTGGCCCTTTTGGTTTTTCGCCAATTTTGCGGCGGCGCGCCGCTAGAGTCGCGTGTGGCGTAGCGTCTTGGTGGTGCGTGTGTCCGCGGGCGCGGTGATGAGGTCCATTGATATGGAAGGCGGCAGGCTGGAAGAAGACAGGCGCATTGGCGTCACGGTGATTTCCGGATTCCTGGGAAGCGGCAAAACGTCGCTGCTCAACCGCTTGTTGCGCGAGTCCGCCTATGCCGATGCTGTCGTCATCGTCAATGAGTATGGCGATACCGGCGTGGATCACCACCTGGTGCGGCTGGCGCCGGACAGTGTGGTGCTGGTCGAGGGCGGCTGTCTTTGCTGCGTGGTCAGCGGGTCGGTGGTAAACGCATTGCGCGAGCTGTTCATGCTGGCGGTCGGCCGCAAGATCAAGCCCTTCCGGCATGTGTTGATCGAAACCAGCGGCCTGGCGGATCCCGCCCCCATTCTGTTTACGTTGAAACATGACAAGTTCCTGGCCGAGCGGTACGCCTATCGCGGGGCGATTGTCGTGGTTGCGGCCACGCATGGCGCCGGACAATTGGATACGCAACCCGAAGCTGCCCGTCAGCTCGCGCTAGCGGATACGGTGGTGCTCAGTAAATCCGATCTGGCCGATGCGTCGCAGTTGCGGCTCGCCGAACTGGCTGTGGCTGCCGTCAATCCGGGGGCGCGCCGCTGCGTGCAGCGGCCGGACCAGCCGCTGGCCGAAGTGCTGAAAGAGGGGGCGGTTCCGTTCGCGCGGCGCGATGGGTTGGCTTCGGCCAACTGGCTGCAAGCGTTTTCCATGCGGTCTGCGGCGCAGCATGCGGGCGTGACGAGTTTTTCCGTCACGCTGTCGCCGCCGCCCACCCGGGCGGCCTTCCTGGCGGGCGTGGCGCGCATCCATGAGCGCTTCGGGGCTGCCGTGCTGAGAATGAAGGGGTTGGTCTGCTTCGGCGGCGAGGCCTTGCCCTGCGAGGTGCATGGGGTGCACGGCGAACTCTATCCCGTGCGGCCCTTGGTCCAATGGCCTGATGACAGCCGCGAGTCGCGCCTGGTGTACATCGTGCGAGGGGTGGATGCGGAGCAGGTTCGCGGCGCCGTGCTTGATGCGCTGGGGCTATCTCCCGCCTGATTTCGCAGGCGTGGAAGGACACGGTTTCATTGACCGATATTCCGTTGCTGATGTTGCACGGAAATACGGTATAACCGGTACGGTCTGATGCACGAATCGAGACAATCATGGACCGTCTTAAAGCCATGCAGGTGTTTGTCGAGGTTGCCGACCGAGGCAGCTTGTCGGCGGCCGCGGTTCATCTGGACATGTCGCGCGCGATGGTGTCGCGCTATCTGGCCGAGATGGAGCAGTGGGTTGGCGTGCGTCTGTTGCATCGCACAACAAGGCGTTTAAGCCTGACGCCGGCGGGTGCAGAGACCTTGCCTCGCTGCCGGCAGATGCTGGATATGGTGGGCGACCTGCACAATGCGGTGTCCACGCCGGAGGATGCGCCGCGCGGCCTGTTGCGCATCACCACCAGCATGTCGTTCGGCGCCAGACACCTGGCGGGCGCCGTCACCGATTACGTGAAGCTGCATCCGGGCACGTCCGTGGACCTGATGCTGGTCGAGCGTGCGGTCAATCTGGTCGAGGAGCGGGTTGATCTGGCGGTGCGCATCACGAACGACCTCGATCCCAATCTGATTGCACGCAAGCTGGCGGTGTGCCGCTCGGTGGTTTGCGCCTCGCCCGAGTACCTGGCGCGCGAGGGTGTGCCGGCGCGGATAGAAGATCTGTCCCTGCGCAACTGCCTTACGCATTCATACTTTGGCAAAAGCTTGTGGCGCTTCGAGCGCGATGGCCAGCCGGTCGATGTGCCGGTCAGCGGAAGCATCAGCGCCAACGAGGTGTCGGTGCTGGCGAGTGCGGCGGTGCAGGGCGCCGGTATCGCCATGCTGCCCACGTATTACGCGGCGGACTATATTGCCTCGGGCAGGCTGCAGGCCGTCTTGCCGCAATGCAAACCGCAGGAATTGGGGATTTATGGCGTGTACGCTTCGCGTCGCCAGATGCCGCTGATCTTGCGGTCGATGCTGGACTTCCTGGTGGAGCGCCTGGGTTCGGCGCCGTGGGACGGCGGTTCCGTCTGAGGCCGTTGTGCGCCGCTGGGGCGTCTTACGGCTTGAGGGCGGGGCGTATGGCGGTATAATTTGGCAGCTGTTCCGGCGTATCTGGCGCTGCTAGTCTCAGGGGGAATTCCCCGGCAGGTATTTTCCGGCGCGCCAATGTCCGTTAGCATCAGGCCTTAGAAAATACCTAACAATCGTAAGAACCGGCCGAGCGGCTGGGCGGCGTACGCGGCAATTGCTTTCCGTGCGCGCAAGGGGAGGCATATTGGTCGTGGTGTGGCGCTCTATTCGCCATTCCGAAGTGGCCGATGCCTGTCGATCTGGTCTTTGCTATCAATTTCCGCGGAAGGTTAGGCGCTGAAGGTTTTCGCGCATTCCGCAGCCATTATTGGCGATTCGCGCCAGCACGATTGGCGCCGGCTTTTCCAGTGTTTGCTCAGGGCATCCGTCCAGACGGATGTTGCGGCAGCTCATCCGCCTTGTGCGCGTGGCCGTGTCGTGGGCAGGCGCAGCGGTAAAACAGGAAACGAGTGATAACTACGCAAGCCAACATTCTCTGTTGCGTGACTGCTCATCAGGCGGTCCGCGCGGGTCTGGGTGCGCGTCCGGGTCTGTGTTTGGATTTGAATGTGGTTGCCCGTGAGCACCTGGCTGCGAGCGCTGCTGGCGCGAAGCGCGCCATTCATCAAACCCGCGCCGCCGCAAAATGCGCGGCGCAAATGAAAAAGGCCCGGCGCATTCGCCAGGCCTTGATCAATTTGGTTGCGGGGGCAGGATTTGAACCTACGACCTTCGGGTTATGAGCCCGACGAGCTGCCAGACTGCTCCACCCCGCGTCTGAGAAAAGAATATTAACCCTATTTTCAACCTAGCGCAAGTTAGCCCCTTTTAGAATTTGAATGTCGATGAACGATAGCGAGGCAATACTCGTGCTGGAAACCGCGCTGCTGTGCGCGGTGCAGCCGATGCAGATTTCCGATATGCGCAAGCTTTTCGGAGATGATGAACAATTCGACAACAGCGCCGTGCGCGGCCTGCTGGAAACCCTGCAGAGCAATTGGGCCGATGGCGGTCTTGAGCTTGTGCAATTGGCGTCCGGCTGGCGTTTTCAGAGCCGCCCGAGCATGCAGCGCTATCTGGAGCGCCTGAGCCCGGAAAAACCGCCCAAGTATTCGCGCGCCGTCATGGAAACGCTGGCGATTGTGGCGTGGCGGCAGCCCGTAACGCGCGGCGACATCGAAGATATCCGGGGCGTGACGGTGTCGTCGCAGATCGTGAAGGCGCTCGAGGATCGCGGCTGGATCGAGGTGATCGGGCATCGCGACGCGCCGGGCCGTCCCGCGCTGTTCGGCACGACGCGCCAATTCCTGGATGACCTGGGGCTGCGGGCGCTCGACGAATTGCCGCCGCTGGAATCCGCGCATGCCGCCGCCGCGCTGGCGGGGCTGGATTTGGGCGAAGTGCAGCAGGTTCTTGGCGAGGCCACGGGGCCCGCGGAAGGCGAAGCCGGCGCCGAAGGTGAAGCTGCCGCCGGTGGGGGCGTCGCTGCGGATGGGGTAGTCGCCGCCGAGGTCGAGACTGCGCAGGAAGCGCCGGCTGCCGACGATCAGGGCGGCCCGCAAGAAGATGTCGCCGCCGCGCGACAGGCTGGGTACGATGCCGAAAATACACAGAATCCGGATGCGGACGCCGACGCAGAGGCGAATATTCCGGTTGCGGAATTGTCTGTTTCGGAACACGATGCCCCCATAGCTGCGGCCGATAGCGTAGAATCGCTGCTTTCGCGCTCAGAAGAAGGCGCGGATCCCGCAGACGAATCCACCGTCCGGGAGCAAGCCGAAGGCTTGTCCGATACGCCGTCCTCGTCCGGTTTTCCCGATGACAGGGCTGGCAACGACATTTCCGATATGGCCGCCGATGCCTCCGAGGCCGGTGCTGCAAAGGAAAGCGTCGAGAACGCAAAACACGCGGAACCGACCGACCCGATAGACAAGACCGATACCGTGGCGCCAGGCGCTGCCGGGCATGAGCCCGCTCATGGTCTTGGTCAGGCTGTGCCGTCCGACCCCGATTCCGAGGATTCGGTAGCGGCGGACCGCGAGCGGTCCGGGCCTGGACGGGATTCGGGTTTCCCAGATGATGATGACGCGCCTGCTCCCGGCAGGCCTACCCAAGTTTGAAATTCGGAGCTGTCCCAGTGACAACGAATACAGCAATGCAGGACGACACCCCCCGCTCGGATGATGCCGCCAATGGCGGCCAGCCGGAATCCTCCGCCTCTCGCGAACCGGCAGCCGAAGGCGACGCCGGCGCCCGTGGCCGGGGCCGCAAGCTGAGGACGCCGTTTCGCCGTCGCCGCGGCGATGCCGCGGCCGAGCAGGCGCCGGCGGCGGAAGGGCAGCCTGCCGAGGCGGCTGCGCCTGCCGAACCTGCGGAATCCCGCGGCGGCGAGCAGGAGGCCGAGCAGGCGCTGGCTTACCTGGATACGGCGGACCGCATGGAGCAGCGGCTGGGCAAGTACCTGAACAGCGAAGCCATCATGCCCAAGCTGCACAAGGTGCTGGCCGACGCCGGGATCGGTTCGCGCCGCGAGATGGAAGAACTGATCGTCGCGGGCCGGGTGTCGGTCAATGGCGAGCCTGCCCACATCGGGCAGCGCGTGGGGGCCAATGACCAGGTGCGTGTCAATGGCAAGCCCATCATGCGGGCGAACACCAAGAAGCCCCCGCGCGTGATCCTGTATCACAAGCCGGCCGGCGAAATCGTCAGCCACGACGATCCGGGCGGCCGCGCCAGCGTATTCGCGCGCCTGCCCAAGCTGCGCACCGGCAAGTGGCTGTCGGTGGGCCGCCTTGACCTGAACACCGAGGGGCTGCTGATCTTCACGACGTCCGGCGACATGGCCAATCGCATCATGCACCCCCGCTACGGCACGGAACGCGAGTACGCGGTCCGGGTCCTGGGGGAAATGGACGAGGCGCAGCGCCAGTCGCTGGTCGACGGCATCGAGCTCGAAGACGGCATGGCCGCGTTCGGCTCGCTGGATTACCTGGGCGGCGACGGCAGCAACCGCTGGTACCGCGTCACGCTGCAGGAAGGCCGCAATCGCGAAGTGCGCCGCATGTTCGAAGCAGTAGGCGTCACCGTCAGCCGCCTGATCCGCACGCGTTTCGGCGACGTGGTCCTGCCGCGCACGCTGCGCCGCGGCCGTTGGGATGAGCTGGACGCCTCGCTGGTCTCCGCGCTGATGGTCCAGTTGGGTCTGTTGCGCGAAGACGACGATTCTTCTGGCAACCGGCGCCGCTCCAAACAGCCGCAATCGCACGACAGCGCGCTGCCGCCGGGGTTTGGCACGATGGATCGCAATGGCATGAACGGCGCCCGCATCGGTCGCCGTGGCAAGCTGCAGGGCGGCGGCATGGGCAGCGCCGGGCAGGCAGCCGCGTGTCCGTCGGATCCCTTTGGTACTGGCCTGATGATTGCCGGCGGCTACGCCAACGGCCATCCGCTGGGCGGGGGCGGGGAAGGGGGGCTGGGCAATCGCAAGGGCGGCAAGCCGGCGGGTTCGCGGGGCAAGCCGGGCGGCAAGGCCGCCGGCGGCCGTTCCGGCGCCAAGCCGCGCGGTCCGCGCGGCGCCGCGAACGGTCCAGCCGGAAACGTGGCATTGGACAATACGGCCCCTGGTGCAATCTCGGAAGCGCCCGCAGGCGCGGGCCGCAGGTCTGCCGGCGGCAAGTCGTCCGGGGGCAAGCCTGCTGGTGGCAAACCGGCAGGCGGCAAGCCTTCGGGCGCGCGCGGCGCAAATCCCGGACGCGGCGGCAAGCCGGCCGCGGGTGGGCGCGGCGGCAAGGCCGAAGGTTCGCGCACGGCCGGCGGCAACAAGGGCCCGGGCGCTGGCGGCAAGCCGCGCACGCCCCGGGGTGGATCCTCGCGTGGCGAAGGGTCCTCCCGCGGCGACGATTGGCAGCCCCGCAGCGCATCGGCGCACGAATCCCGCCTGGGCGTGATGGGCGGCGGGCGGGGCCGGCAGGGGCGTTGACCTGTTGATGGCGGCGCGCGAACCGCGTCGCCGCATCGGATGCGTCCCACATAAACGTAAGCCCGTGACGAATCAGGCATTTTTCCGGTTTATCTGGTAAAATCAATGGTTTTCATGGCTTCGCGTCATTGCTTTTTGCCGCGCGCACCGCTTTGCAGCAGTGCGGCTTGCAGTAAAAAGTACGCCGGCGGCGTTTCGCTGGTCGGGCGCACGGTTACTGTGCCGGCGTGTTGCCAGGCGCTGTTTGTAGCAGTCTTCTTGGTGCTTGCCGCTATCTGCGGTTGGCGCGTAAGCGCCGATGTGCCTGGCTCTAGTCGAGCAGGGCGGGGCGGACAAGGCGGCGCAAGCCAAAATTTAGGTCGCAATATAGGGCGCAGCCCAGCATTGCTCCTTACTAGCAGTAGGGAAGCGGCTGGGCTCTGTGCAATATCGGTGGGCTGGGCGTGCAGCCCATTTTTTTTGAGTATATGGCTGATTTATTCGCATTGACCGAAGAGGCTCTGGCCGGCATGGACGTCGAACTCGTAGACGTCGAGCGTGCCGCCCTGGGCCTTTTGCGCGTCACGATCGATCGGGTCGGCGGTGTGCGCATCGAAGACTGCGAGCAGGTGTCCCGCCAGTTGTCGCGGGTGTTTGAAGTCGAGAACATCGACTACAAGCGGTTGGAAGTCGGTTCGCCGGGCGTGGACCGCCCGCTGCGCAACGAGGCCGAATTCCGCCGGTTCGCGGGCGAGCGCATCGAAATCAAGCTGCGTGAGGCATTGGACGGCCGCAAGGTCTTCTCGGGCACGTTGACCGTGCCGGAAGACGAGCCCGCATCCGACGCAGCTGCTGGAATGCACAAGACCGTATTCGGTCTCGAATTTGAGGCAAAAAAGAACGAAGTCCAGGTGTTGAATTTCACGGTCGACGACATCGAACGTGCAAAACTGGATCCCGTTCTGGATTTCAAGGGCAAAAAGCGATGAGTCGCGAAATTCTTCTGTTGGTCGATGCCTTGGCGCGTGAAAAGAACGTCACGCGTGACGTCGTGTTCGGCGCACTCGAAAGTGCGCTGGCCTCGGCCATGAAAAAGCGCTTCAAGGATGATGCGGACATCCGGGTTTCCATTGATCGGGAAACCGGTGACCACGAAGGCTTCCGCCGTTGGCTGGTCGTGCCCGACGAGGCCGGCCTGCAAGAACCCGACAAGCAGGAAATGCTGTCGGACGCGGTTGAAATCGTCCCCGGCATCAAGGAAGGCGAATACATCGAAGAGCCTCTCGAACCCATCGAGTTCGGCCGTATCGGCGCCCAGGCCGCCAAGCAGGCCATCCTGCAAAAGATCCGCGACGCCGAGCGCGAACAGGTGCTGAACGACTTCCTGGACCGTGGCGAGACCATCGTGTCCGGCACGATCAAGCGCATGGACAAGGGCGACGCCATCATCGAAACCGGCAAAATCGAAGCGCGCCTGCCGCGCTCCGAAATGATCCCGAAGGAAAACCTCCGGGTGGCCGACCGTGTGCGCGCCTTCGTGTTGCGTGTCGACCACGCCGCGCGCGGCCAGCAGGTGATCCTGTCGCGCACCTCGCCCGAGTTCATCCGCCAGCTGTTCGAGAACGAAGTCCCCGAGATCGAACAGGGGCTGCTGGAAATCAAGGCCGCGGCCCGCGACGCCGGTGTGCGTGCGAAGATCGCCGTGGTGGCATACGATAAGCGTATTGATCCCATCGGCACTTGCGTGGGCATGCGCGGTTCGCGCGTCACCGCCGTGCGCAACGAGCTCGGCGGAGAACAGGTCGACATCGTTCTGTGGTCGGAAGACCCCGCGCAGTTCGTCATCGGCGCGCTGGCGCCGGCCAACGTCGAATCCATCGTCGTCGATGAAGACAAGCACGCGATGGACGTCGTGGTGGACGAAGAAAACCTGCCCAAGGCCATTGGCGCCAAGGGTCAGAACGTGCGCCTGGCATCCGAGCTTACCGGCTGGCAGATCAACATCATGACGCCGGAAGAAAGCCTGAACCGCCAGGAAGTCGAGCGTTCGGGCCTGCGCGCCACGTTCATGAGCAAGCTGGACGTCGACGAGGAAGTCGCTGACATCCTTATCGACGAAGGTTTTACCGGTATCGAGGAAATCGCCTACGTGCCCATGCAGGAACTGCTGGAAATCGAGGCCTTTGACGAAGACACCATCAATGAGTTGCGCGCCCGTGCCCGCAATGCGCTGCTGACCGAGGCAATCGCCCAGGAAGAGCGCCTTGAGACCGCACAGGATTTGCTTGAACTCGAAGGCATGACGCAAGAACTGGCTGCCAAGCTGGCCGAGCGTCAAGTGCATACGCGTGATGATCTGGCCGAACTGGCCACGGACGAACTGGCGGAAATCGCCGGCTTGACCGAACAGGAAGCCAGCGATCTCATCATGCGTGCCCGCGCCCATTGGTTCGACGAAGAATAACCAAAAGGACACGGGTCTGCGGTGGAGGAGGCTGCGTTTCATCCACCGCAAGTTCACGTTGTTTGTAATAGCTGCCTATAGGGAAGAGAGAGCCTAATGTCGAGTAATACCGTCGCCCAGTTCGCTACCGAGCTGAAAATGCCTGCCAACGTGCTGCTGGATCAGCTGCGTTCGGCTGGCGTTGACCTCAAATCGGTCGACGATTCCGTCACCGACAGCGACAAGGCGAAATTGCTCGAATCGCTGCGCCGCGCCCACGGCGCGACCGAAGGCAAGAAGATCACGCTGACGCGGCGCCAGACGTCCGAGATCCGGCAGGCTGACGCCACCGGCCGCTCGCGCACGATTCAGGTGGAAGTGCGCAAAAAGCGCGTCTTCGTCAAGCGCGATCCCTCCGAAATCGCCCTGGAACAGGCTGCCGCAGCTCGCGCCGAGGAAGAAACCGTAGCCGAAGAGGCGCAGCAGGTTTCCGCACCGACCGCGCCCGAGGCGCCGGCAGCCCCCGAGCCCCGCGAAACCGCGCCCGTGCAGGCCGAGACCCCGGCCCCTGTCCAAGCACAGGAGCCCGTTGCAGTAGAAGCGCCCGCGCCGGTCGACGCGCCCGCGCCTGTTGAATCCGTCGCGGCCGAAGTGCCCGCCCCCGTCGAGGCGCAAGCGCCTGAAGTCCAGGCTCAGCCTGAACCCGAACCGACGCCGGCGCCTGCTCCTGCCGAGCCCGTGGCCGAAGAGGCCAAGCCCGAAATCAAGACTGAAACCACCGAGCCCCAGGCTGAAGAAGCCAAGCCGGAACCCGCTGTGCTAGCCAATAAGTCCGAAACATCTTCCTCCCAGGCCGCCGCGCCTGTCGCCCAGGCCAAGCCTGCCGCGAAGTCCGAACCCGTCAAATCCGCTGCCAAGCCCGAGGCTGCCGCGCCCGTGTCCGCCGCCAAGGTCGGCAACCGCGCCGACAACCGCCGCGCCGGCCCGCCGCTCGCCGCGTCCGCTACGTCGGCCGCCCGCGATGAGGCCCGCCGCGCTGCCGAAGCCGAAGCCGCCGCGCTGCGCGAAATGCTGAACCGTCCTCGCAAGGTGCTGCGCGCACCCGAGCCGGAGGCTCCCGCCGCTGCGCCCATTTCCGGCACGCTGCACAAGCCGGCCGGCAAGCCCGGCTCGACCGCGCCTGGCGCCAAGAAGGACGCCAAGCCCGCCGCGCCCGGCGCCAAGAAGACCATCAAGACGGCCGAAGTCGCGTCGACCTGGTCCGACGACGCCTCGCGCAAGAAGCCTGCGGACAAGCCGGCAGCTCCGGCCAGCCGCGACGGCTGGCGCGCGGGCGGCAAGGGCGGTGGCAAGTCGGGCGGCCGTGGCGGCCGCAACCAGCAGAACGACCGCCGCAACGAGCCGGCACCGCAGGAGTTCATCGCGCGTGAAGTCCACGTGCCGGAAACCATCAGCGTCGCCGACCTGGCGCACAAGATGTCCGTCAAGGCCGCCGAGGTCATCAAGCATCTGATGAAGCTGGGCCAGATGGTCACCATCAACCAGGTGCTGGACCAGGAAACGGCCATGATCGTGGTCGAGGAACTGGGCCACATCGCGATCGCCGCCAAGCTGGACGATCCGGAAGCCTTCCTGGACGAAACCGCGACGCAATCGGAAGCCGAACAGCTGCCGCGCGCGCCGGTCGTCACGGTCATGGGCCACGTCGACCACGGCAAGACCTCGCTGCTGGACTACATCCGCCGCGCCAAGGTCGCCGCGGGCGAAGCCGGCGGCATTACGCAGCACATCGGCGCCTATCACGTCCGCACCGAACGCGGCATGGTGACCTTCCTTGACACCCCGGGCCACGAGGCGTTCACCGCCATGCGTGCCCGCGGCGCCAAGGCGACCGACATCGTGATCCTGGTGGTTGCCGCCGACGACGGCGTGATGCCGCAGACGCGTGAAGCCATCCACCATGCCAAGGCCGCGGGCGTGCCCATGGTCGTGGCCGTGACCAAGATCGACAAGCCTTCCGCCAACCCGGAACGCGTCAAGCAGGAACTGGTTGCCGAACAGGTTGTGCCGGAAGAGTACGGTGGCGATGTGCCCTTCGTGGGCGTGTCCGCCAAGACCGGCGAAGGCATCGACGATCTGCTCGAAAACGTGCTGCTGCAAGCCGAAGTGCTGGAACTGAAGGCGCCGGAAGAGGCGCCCGCCAAGGGCCTGGTCATCGAAGCCCGCCTGGACAAGGGCCGCGGCCCGGTCGCGACGATCCTGGTGCAGAGCGGCACGCTCAAGCGCGGCGACGTCGTGCTGGCCGGCGCAAGCTTTGGCCGCGTGCGCGCCATGCTGGACGAAAACGGCAAGCCGATCCAATCGGCCGGTCCGTCCATCCCCGTGGAAATCCAGGGCCTGACCGAAGTGCCGGCCGCCGGCGACGAACTGATGGCGCTGTCCGACGAACGCAAGGCGCGCGAAATCGCGCTGTTCCGCCAGGGCAAGTTCCGCGACGTCAAGCTGGCCCGCCAACAGGCCGCCAAGCTGGAGTCGATGTTCGACAACCTCGGCGAAGGCACCCAGACGCTCACGCTCATCGTCAAGACGGACGTGCAGGGTTCGCAGGAAGCGCTGGTCCAGTCGCTGGTCAAGCTGTCGACCGACGAAGTCCGCGTGCAAGTGGTGCACGCCGCCGTCGGCGGCATCTCGGAAACCGACATCAACCTGGCCATCGCCTCGAACGCCGTCGTCATCGGCTTCAATGTGCGCGCCGAAGCCAGCGCCAAGAAGCTTGCCGAGAACAACGGCATCGACGTGCGCTACTACAACATCATCTACGACGCCGTGGATGAAGTTAAGGCTGCCATGTCGGGCATGCTGGCGCCCGAGAAGAAGGAAGAAATCATCGGCCTGGTCGAGATCCGCGAGGTGTACAGCATCTCCCGCCTCGGCAATATCGCGGGTTGTATGGTGCTCGATGGCATCGTGCGCCGCGATTCCCAGGTCCGCCTGCTGCGCAACAACGTCGTCCACTGGACGGGGCATCTCGATTCCCTGCGCCGCTTCAAGGACGACGTCAAGGAAGTCAAGTCGGGCTTCGATTGCGGTCTTACGCTGCGCGGCAACAATGACATCCAGGTGGGCGACCAGCTGGAAGTCTTTGAAATCAAGGAAATCGCGCGTACGCTGTAAAGCGACCGCGAGGCATTGTTTCTAATGAGCCGTCACAAGTCCAAAGCCATTCCCGGCCGCAATCTGCGGCTGGCCGACCAGATCCAGAAGGATCTGGCCGGGATCATCCAGCGCGAGATCGACACGACTCGCGCCGGACTGATCACGCTTTCCGGTGTGGAACTGTCGACCGACTACGCGCATGCCAAGGTGTGGTTCACGGTTTTGGGCGCCGAGCCCGAAGCCGCGACCGCCTTGCTGAACGAGAAGGCCGGCTGGCTGCATTCCCAGCTCTACAAGCTGCTGCACATTCACACCGTCCCCACTTTGCGCTTCTTCCACGACGAGCAGATCGCCCGTGGCATCGAAATGTCGATCCTCATCGACCGCGCAAACCGCCCCGGCCCGCATTCGGGCGTTCCCGACGAGCCAGAAGACCAGTCCTGACCGGGCTGTCGTCACTGCTTTACTTTCCGGATTTCGACGATGGCTAAACGACGCGGGCTTGCGCTCGACGGTGTGCTGTTGCTCGACAAACCCGTGGGTTTGTCGAGTAATCACGCCTTGCAGCGCGCCAAACGCGCCATGGACGCGGCAAAAGCCGGCCATACCGGCACACTGGACCCCTTTGCCACCGGGCTGCTGGTGTGCTGTATGGGCCGAGCGACCAAAATTTCCGGCGCGATGCTTGACGCCGACAAGGCATATCGCGCTACGCTGCAATTTGGATCGGAAACCGATTCCGGCGACCTGACGGGCAACGTCACGGCCACCGCCGAACCGGGATTTGCCGTCGAGGAACAGGCGCTGCGCGATGCGCTGTCACGTTTCTCGGGCACCATCGAGCAGATTCCGCCGATGTATTCCGCGCTCAAGCGCGACGGCAAGCCCTTGTACGAGTACGCGCGCGCCGGCATCGAATTGGAACGGCCGCCGCGCCAGATCACGATATACCGCATCGAGCTGTTGTCCCTGAACGGGACGCAGGCAGAGGTCGATGTGGCTTGCAGTAAAGGCACATACATCCGAACACTGGCCCAGGACATCGGGCGCGTGCTGGGCTGTTACGCCCACCTGACGGCGCTGCGGCGCACGCATGTCGGGCCTTTTTCTCTGGAACGCGCCGTTGAACTGGAAGCCTTGCAGGCCATGCCAGACCCGAAGCAGGCATTGCTTGCATTGAACGAATTGCCGGAGGGCTTGCTGCCCTCCAACCTGACCTTAAAGGACTCGCTATGACTCGCGCCTTGCGCAACGTCGCCATCATCGCCCACGTGGACCACGGTAAAACCACCCTGGTCGACCAGCTGCTGCGCCAATCCGGCACCTTCCGCGAAAACCAGGCGCTGACCGAACGGGTCATGGACTCGAACGACCTGGAAAAGGAACGCGGCATCACCATTCTGGCCAAGAACTGCGCCGTCGAATACGAAGGCACCCACATCAACATCGTCGACACCCCGGGACACGCGGACTTCGGCGGCGAAGTCGAGCGCGTGCTGTCCATGGTCGACGGCGTGCTGCTGCTGGTTGATGCGGTTGAAGGTCCCATGCCCCAAACCATCTTCGTGACCCGCAAGGCGCTGGCCCTGGGCCTGAAGCCGATCGTCGTGGTCAACAAGGTCGACCGCCCGGGCGCCCGTCCCGACTTCGTCATCAACGCCACGTTCGACCTGTTCGACAAGCTGGGCGCGACCGACGAGCAGCTGGACTTCCCGGTGGTGTACGCCTCGGGCCTGTCGGGCTATGCCGGCCTGACCCCGGACGTGCGCGAAGGCGACATGCGCCCGTTGTTCGAAGCCATCCTCCAGCACGTGCCGCAGCGCGATGACGACCCCAACGGTCCGCTGCAGATGCAGATCATCTCGCTGGACTACAACAGCTACGTCGGCAAGATCGGCGTGGGCCGCATCAACCGTGGCCGCATGCGCCCCGGCATGGAAGTGGCCTACAAGTTCGGTCCCGACGGCCAGGGCGGCCGCGGCCGCATCAACCAGGTCCTGAAGTTCCACGGCCTGGAGCGCATCGTCGTGAACGAAGCCGAAGCCGGCGACATCGTGCTGATCAACGGCATCGAAGAACTGGGCATCGGCTGCACCGTCACCGATCCGGTCAACCAGGATCCGCTGCCGATGCTGCGCATCGACGAACCGACCCTGACCATGAACTTCATGGTGAACACGTCGCCGCTGGCCGGCCGCGAAGGCAAGTTCGTGACCAGCCGTCAAGTGCGCGACCGCCTGGACCGCGAACTGAAGTCCAACGTGGCGCTGCGTGTGCGCGATACGGGCGACGACACCGTGTTCGAAGTGTCCGGCCGTGGCGAACTGCACCTGACCATTCTGCTGGAAACGATGCGCCGCGAAGGCTACGAGCTGGCCGTGTCGCGTCCGCGCGTGGTGTTCAAGGAGATCGACGGCGTGAAGTGCGAGCCGTTCGAATCGCTGACCGTCGACGTCGAAGACGCGCACCAGGGCGGCGTCATGGAAGAGCTGGGCCGCCGCAAGGGCGACCTGCAGGACATGCAGCCGGACGGCCGTGGCCGCACGCGTCTGGAATACTTGATCCCGGCCCGCGGCCTGATCGGCTTCCAGAACGAGTTCCTGACGCTGACGCGCGGCACGGGCCTGATGAGCCACATTTTCCACGAGTACGCGCCCATCAAGGAAGGCTCGATCGGCGAGCGCCGCAACGGCGTGCTGATCAGCCAGGACAACGGCGACGCCGTGGCCTACGCGCTCTGGAAGCTGCAGGACCGTGGCCGCATGTTCGTCAACCCGGGCGATGCGCTGTACGAAGGCATGATCATCGGCATCCACAGCCGCGACAACGACCTGGTCGTGAACCCCATCAAGGGCAAGCAACTGACGAACGTGCGCGCCTCGGGCACCGACGAGGCCGTGCGCCTGGTTCCGCCTATCCAGATGTCGCTGGAATACGCCGTGGAATTCATCGACGACGACGAACTGGTGGAAATCACCCCGAAGTCGATCCGCCTGCGCAAGCGCCACCTGCTGGAAAACGAGCGCAAGCGCGCCGCGCGCGAAGCCGCCGTCTGAGCTTGATTGCGGGAGGCGCAGCCTCCCTCGTTACGGCAATGAAAGGCCGCGCACCTCATCAGGTGCGCGGCTTTTTTTTGCGCGGGTCAGACGCCGCTCTTCTGGTGCCGGTATTCCTGCGTTTCACCGCCGTAGCCGTAGGCCGCCGCGCGCGCGTCGATCACGTGCACGTACGAGCATTCGTGCAGGTCCCCGAGGATCTCGCGGAATGCGCCGTAGATCTCCCGGATGTAGCGCGCCTTCTCGCCTTTGGTGTTGGTTTCGTCGGTGACGCTGATGTCCAGATGGAAGGCGTTCTTGCCGATTTCAGACAAGGGACGCCCGCCGATGAACCACTGGTCATGGGGGATGTGCTGCAGCGTGATCGCAATCACGGGCAGCTTCTTGCCCAACACCGACTGGGTCAGCCCGGCCACCGATTCGACGACGCGGCGATTGATGGCGGGATCGGAAGGGCCGGAAAGGTGGACGACGATGTGAGGCATGGCGCAACTCCTGTTGTGAACGGTACCGCTGCAGTGTAGGAAGCGCGTTGACATCGGAAAAGCGGGAATTTACGATTTCATCCATCGACTAAGCCGTTGGATGGAAACATGTCTGGGTTCGATCTGGATCAGTTGCGCACCCTGGTGGCGGTGCTGGATGCGGGCAGTCTGACGGCGGCGGCGCCGCGGGTTTTCCTGTCGCAATCGTCGGTCAGCGAGCAGATGCGCAAGCTGGAAGAGCGGGCCGGCCAGCCGCTGCTGGTGCGCGGCAAGTCGGGCGTTGCCGCCACGCCGGCGGGCGAGCGCCTGCTGGCGCATGCCCGCGCCATCCTGGCGCTCAGCGACGAGGCCTACCGGGACCTGCGGGGGGTTGCGCTGCGTGGCGAACTGCGGCTGTGCATCACCGACTATTTCCGTCCTGGGGACGTGGCCCGCATGCTGCGCCGGCTGAACGAGCAATATCCGCAAGTGCGGATGCACGTCACCATCATGAAAAGCGGGGCGATCGAAGCCGCCTATGAGCGGGGCGAGATCGACGTGGGCATCTCGATGGTCATCCAGGAGCGGGGCGCCAGGCGCGGACGCGCCCAGGGCGCGCTGCTGCGCCGCGAGCCCCTGTTGTGGATGGCGGCGGAAGGCGTAACCGTGCAGCCGGACGGCTCCTTGCCATTGCTGGTGCTGCCGGAGACCTGCGCGTTGCGCCAGTATGTGGAACGGTTGCTGTCGCGGCGCGATCAGCCGTATTCCGTCGCGCACGTGGCCTCGGGCGTGGCGGGGCTGCAGTTGGCGATTGCCGCAGGGCTGGGCGTGGCCTGCCTGAATGAATCCGCCTTGGCGCCGGGCATCGCGCGGCTGACCGCGCCTGGCCTGCCGGCGCTGCCGGCCGTGGAATTTCGCCTGCTGGCCGCCCGGCCGGGCGAAAGCGATTTCATCGGGCTGGCGCGCGAGGCCATCATCAAGGCGATGTCGTAGCAGCCAGGATCTGGGGCGGCCCCCCTGGGGGAGGCCGCCGTTCGTTCAGGCCGGCAGGGACGGTTCGTACTGCGCGCCCGAGTTGATCTGTTCGTGGAACTCCACGACCTTGCGCACCACCTTGACCGGGTCGTCCTCGATGATGAAGAGGTCGAGGTCGTGCGCGCCGATCATGCCGTTTCCGAGCACCTGGTCGCCCAGCCATTCGGCCAGTCCGGACCAGTATTCGCTGCCCACCAGCACGATCGGGGCCGGCGGGACCTTGCCTGTCTGGATGAGCGTCAACGCTTCGAAGAGTTCGTCCAGGGTGCCAAACCCGCCCGGCATCGCCACATAGGCGAAGCTGTGCATGAAGAACGCCGCCTTGCGAGGAAAGAAATACTCGAACGACAAGCTGATGGTTTGGTATTCGTTGTTGTGCGCTTCGTGGGGCAGGCTGATGTTCAAGCCGACGCTTGTGCCTCCTGCTTCGAATGCGCCCTTGTTGGCGGCCTCCATGATGCCGGGGCCGCCGCCTGCGATAACGGCGAAACCTGCCTCGGCCAAAGCGGCCGAAATGGCGATAGTGGTTTCATAGTAGGGAGAATTGCGGCTGACTCGTGCGCTGCCGAAGACGCTGACCGCGGGCCCGATGTGTGCGAGCTTGTCTGCCGCCGTCCGTATCTCTGACATAATCAGCGGAATTTGTTTGCCGGCGGGTGTATCCATATCTGCCTTTGTAACCATGAAAAAAACCTTATTACTGGTCGACGGTTCAAGTTACTTGTACCGCGCTTTCCACGCTATGCCTGATTTGCGCAACGCGCAAGGCGAACCCACGGGTGCGCTCTACGGCGTGGTGAATATGCTGCGCAAGCTTGTATCTGACCATAAGGCAGAGTATGCCGCATGTATTTTCGATGCCCGCGGCAAGACCTTCCGGGACGACTTGTATCCGGAGTACAAGTCGCACCGCCCGCCTATGCCGGAGGACCTGGCCGCCCAGATCGAGCCCATCCATCGGGCGGTGCGTGCGCTGGGCTGGCCCGTGCTGGCGATCGAAGGCGTCGAGGCCGACGATGTGATCGGCACGCTGGCCCAGCGCGCCGCCCAGCACGACGTGCACACCATTGTCTCCACGGGCGACAAGGACCTGGCGCAGCTGGTGAACAGCCACGTCACGCTGGTTAATACCATGAGCGGCGAAGTGCTGGACGAGCCCGGCGTCGTCAACAAGTTCGGCGTGCCGCCGGACCGCATCGTGGATTACCTGATGCTGGTGGGCGACACCGTGGACAACGTGCCCGGCGTGACCAAGGTCGGCCCGAAGACGGCCGCCAAATGGATTACGGAATTTGGCTCGATTGACAAGCTGATCGAAGGCGCCGACGGCATCAAGGGCGTGGCGGGCAACAACCTGCGCGAAGCCATTCCCAACTTCCCCTTGACCCGCCAGCTTCTGACCGTCAAGTGCGATTGCGACCTGACCGGCCATGTGGATGGCGTCGAAGACCTGACGCCGCGTCCGCGCGACGACGCGACGCTGACCGAACTGTATGAGCGCTACGGGTTCCGCACCTGGCTGCGGGACCTCACCGGCGATGCCGAGCGCGTGCCCGCGGGCGATGCGCGCGTCGCCCACGAAGCGCCGGCCGCGCCGGTCACCATCGACTACCGCATCATCTCCGACTGGGCCGCGTTTGACGCCTGGATGGCGTTGGCGCAGGACGCTCCGCTCGTGGCGCTGGATACCGAGACGACCTCGCTGGACGAGCTGCAGGCCAGGCTGGTCGGCCTGTCGATGTCGGTTGCGCCGGGCGTGGCCTGCTACATCCCGGTCGCGCATCGCGGGCCGGATGGCGCGACCCAGCTGCCCAAGGACGAGGTGCTGGCACGGCTGAAGCCCTGGCTGGAAGACGCCTCGCGCGCCAAGCTGCTGCACCACGCCAAATACGATACGCACGTGTTCGCCAACGAAGGCATCCGCCTGGGCGGCGTGGCCGAAGACACCATGCTGCAGGCCTATGTGCTGGAGTCCCACCGCGGCGTGGGCCTGAACGACCTGGCGCAGCGCTACCTGGGCCGCAGCGGGGTGTCATACGAGGACCTTTGCGGCAAGGGCGCCAAGCAGATCGGCTTTGACGAAGTGGAAGTGGCCAAGGCAGGGCACTACGCAGCCGAGGACGCCGATTTCACGCTGCAGCTGCACCAGGTGCTGCGACCCATGGTGGCCGCGGATGAAGGGCTGGAACGCATCTACCGCCTTGAGCTGCAGGTGTCGGCCGTGCTGACCATCATCGAGCGCAATGGCGTGAAGGTGGACGCTGCCGAACTGGGCCGGCAGAGCAACAAGCTGGGGCAGGAAATGCTGCAGCTCGAACAGAAGGCGTACGAACTGGCGGGGCAGCCGTTCAACCTGAATTCACCCAAGCAGCTGGGCGAAATCCTCTTCGGGCGCATGCAGCTGCCCGTGGTGCGCAAGACGGCGAGCGGCGCACCGTCCACCGACGAAGAAGTGCTTAGCAAGCTGGCGCAGGACTACCCGCTGCCGCAGGTGCTGCTGGAGTATCGCGGCCTGTCCAAGCTGAAGTCGACCTACACGGACAAGCTGCCGCGCATGATCAATCCGTCCACGGGGCGGGTGCACACCCATTACTCCCAGGCTGCGGTGATCACGGGGCGGCTGGCGTCGTCGGATCCCAACCTGCAGAACATCCCGGTGCGCACGGAAGCCGGCCGGCGCGTGCGCGAGGCGTTCATCGCCGAGCAGGGCATGTTGCTGTCGGCGGACTACTCGCAGATCGAACTGCGCATCATGGCGCACGTGTCGGACGACGCCAACCTGCAGCGCGCCTTCGCAGCGGGCGAGGACATCCACCGGGCGACGGCCTCCGAGGTGTTTGGCGTGCCGCTGGATGGCGTGAACACCGAACAGCGGCGTGCGGCCAAGGCCATCAACTTTGGCCTGATCTACGGCATGGGCGTGTTTGGCCTGGCATCCAACCTGGGCATCACCCGCGATGCTGCCCAGGCGTATATCGACCGCTACTTCGCCCGCTATCCCGGCGTGGCGATGTACATGGACAGCACCCGGCGCCTGGCCCGCGAGCAGGGCTACGTCGAAACCGTCTTCGGACGCCGGCTGCAGTTGCCGGAGATCCGCGGCGCCTCGGGGCCGCGCCGGCAGGGCGCCGAACGGGCGGCCATCAATGCGCCCATGCAGGGCACGGCGGCCGACCTGATCAAGATGGCCATGGTGGCCGTGCAGGACTGGCTCGACGCCGAAAAGCTGCAGACGCGCATGATCATGCAGGTGCACGACGAACTGGTGCTGGAAGCGCCGGACGCCGAGCTCGAATTGGTCAAGGAAGCGCTGCCGCGCCTGATGTGCAACGTGGCGACCCTGCGGGTTCCGCTGGTGGCTGAGGTCGGTGTGGGCAAGAACTGGGAGCAGGCCCACTAAGGGCTGTTCCTTCCGCGGCCGGGCGGGTCCCGGGCCGCGGAACCCTGTGGGCCGCCATTTGGCGGCCCATTTCCGCTTTTGGGATTGCAACAATATAATGTTGCGCTTTCACCGCCTACTTCCTTCCCTCCCTCATGTTGCTGCTCTGGGTCCTGCTTGCCACCGTCACGGGTGGACTGATTGCCGTCCTCGTCGCCAGCTGGCTGGCGTACAAGGTCTTCGCCCAATACCTGCATCACATGGTGAGCCTGTCCGTGGGCGTGCTGCTGTCGGTGGCGCTGTTGCACCTGTTGCCCGAGGCCTTCGAGACCGGCGTGGGAGACGCCCACGTGCTCTTCGGCCTGATGCTTGCGTCGCTGATCGGGTTCTTCGTGCTGGAGAAGATCGCGCTGCTGCGCCACAGCCATCACCATGAAGGCGACGGCCACCACCATCACAAGGGCCACGACCGCCACGAGGCGGGGCGCGGCGGGATGCTGATCCTGATCGGCAGCTCGCTGCACAATCTGTGCGACGGCGTGCTGGTGGCCGCGGCATTCCTGACGGACCCGCTGCTGGGCGTCCTGACGGCCGCCTCGATCATCGTCCACGAAGTGCCGCACAAGCTGGGCGATTTCGTCGTGCTGCTCAACGCGGGGCTGCGCCGCCGCCGCGCGTTTGCGCTGATCCTCTTTACCAGCTTGTGTTCAGCCGTGGGCGGCATAATAGGGTACTTCGTGCTGCAGCAGGCGCAGGAGTGGGTGCCGTACGTGCTGGTGGTCGCCGCCAGCAGCTTCCTGTACATCTCGGTGGCCGACCTGATGCCGCAAATGCACGAACGGGTATCCCTTTCCGACGCCATCCCGCAGCTGCTGCTGGTCGGCGTGGGCGTGGCGCTGATCTACGGCGTTACGTCCGTGATGCACCACGGGCATGATCATGGCGCCGGCGCGGGCCATGGCGCGCCGCACGCGGAGCACGGCCACCGGCACTAGCGCGGGCGGCGGGGGATGGCCGGCTTTGTCGACCCCCAACACAGGAGTTCTCCATGAGTTTTTCCGCCGCCGCCGGCAATGTCGCTCCCACCGTGATCCACACCGACACGCAGGGACTCGTCCACGGGGAATTCCAGCTTCCCGTGGCCAACGGACCGATCGACGCCTATTACGCCGCGCCCCAGGGCCAGCGCGATCTGCCCATCGTGCTCGTCATCCAGGAAATCTTCGGTGTGCATGAGCACATCAAGGACATCTGCCGCCGGATCGCCAAGGCCGGTTACCTGGCGGTCGCCGCCAATCTCTACCAGCGCCAGGGCGACGCGTCGGCGTACACCGACATTCCGAAGCTCATTTCCGAACTGGTCAGCAAGGTGCCTGACGAACAGGTGTTTGCGGACCTGGACGCCAGCGTGGCCTGGGCGGCAGCCAACGGCGGCGACGCCCGCCGCGTGGCGGTGACGGGCTTTTGCTGGGGCGGCCGGCTGACCTGGATGTACGCGGCGCAAAATCCCGACGTGAAGGCCGGCGTGGCCTGGTACGGCAAGCTCAGCGTCGGTCATGGCCCGCTGATCAAGCGCGTGGCCCTGGATGTGACGAACGAGCTGCATGGCCCGGTCCTGGGCCTCTACGGCGGGCGCGACGCGAGCATTCCGCTGGCGGATGTCGAAACCATGAAGACGAAACTGTCCGCCGGCAACGCCGCCGCGAAGCAATCCGAATTCGTGGTGTACCCCGAAGCCGACCACGCCTTCCTGGCCGACTACCGCGCCAGCTACCACCCCGAGGCCGCCAAGGATGGCTGGCGGAGGATGTTGGAGTGGTTCAAGCGGTATCTGTGACCGCGATGAAAAAAACCGACCCTCGGGTCGGTTTTTTTTGCGCTGCGCTCGCACGATCAGCACGAGAAGCGAGTGCGGCGTGGGGGCCGCCCCGCCGCCCGGCCGCCCGAAGGCGGGGCAGCCCCCTCGGGGGGCAGCAAGCGAGCGAAGCGAGTGCGGCGTGGGGGCCGCCCCGCCGCCCGGCCGCCCGAAGGCGGGGCAGCCCCCTCGGGGGGCAGCAAGCACGCGTAGCGTGCGCGGCGTGGGGGCCCTTAATTCCCCGATTCCCGCAGCCGGCTGGGGAGGAGTTCGCCGTGGCGGGCGAGCAGGGGGTAGGCCGCAGCGCCGACCAGGTGGGAGTTGATGCCCTTCATGTCCCGCAGGATGTCCAGGTAAAGGGCGCCGACCTCGGCGGCGTCGACCTGGCCGGACTTGATCTTCTGCAGGTGCGTGTCGGCGGCCTGGGTTTCGATGGTGCGAAAGCGCGCCTTTTCGCCGGCCAGCAACCGGGCCTGGCGCAGGTCGTCATTCACGAACAGGGCGGCGGCCGTGCGCTGATTGGCGATGAGCTGGCCCAGCGTGTCGTCAAGGCTGGCGCGCTGTTCGGGCGACAGCGTCCAGCCCTGCTTGCGCAGCCTGGCGACGTGGCTGAGCAGGCCATGGTGGGCAATGTCGCCGGCGTGGCCGATGTTGCTGATGAACGCCAGAATATCGTCCAGCCGCTGGATGTCCTCGCGCGTCATGTTTTCCTGGTCCAGCGTGGCCAGGTAGGTGGTGATGGCGTTTTCCAGCTTGTCCAGGGCGTTGTCGAGCTGGCGCGCCTGCACCATGCGGTGGCGGTTGTCGCGCTTGAAGCCCGCGCGCGCATAGAGCAGCAGCGTTTGCAGCATGTCGGCCATGCGCAGGCCCTCGCGGGCGGCGTTGCCCAGCGCCACGGCCGGCACGTCGTGCGCCCATTCGTCCAGGTACTGGGGACGGGACGGATCGTTGGGGTCGGCGCGCTTGGGCAGCCAGCGGGTGAGCAGGGCGGCGTACGGGGTCAGCAGCGGCAGGAAGAACAGCGCGATGACCACGTTGAACAGCGTGTGGAAGTTGGCCACGGCGCGCGCCGGGTCTTTGGCAAGGTCGCTCATCCACGGCTGCAGGAAGGGCAGCAGAATCAGGCCGGCCAGCACCCCCAGCACCCGGGTCGCCAGGTTGCCGAGCGGCAGCCGGCGGGCGGCGGGGTCGTCGCCGGTCACGCCTTCGATCATCGGGTTGATGGCGGTGCCCAGGTTGGCGCCCAGCACCAGCGCGAAGGCCACGTGCGGCGCGACCATGTGGTGGCTGGCCAGGGACATGACCAGCACCACCACGGCCACGCTGGAGTGGGCCGCCCAGGTGAATGCGGCGGACAGCAGCACTGCCGCCACGGGCTGCGTGGCCAGGGCGTCCAGGACCATGCCCAGCATCGGGGCGGTCTGGAATGGCGCGAACAGTTCGACCAGCTGGTGCAGCGACAGCAGCAACAGGCCCAGTCCGATAAATACCCGGCCCAGGTCGCGCGTGCGTCCCGGCGGATAGCGCCGGAACATCCAGACGCCCGCCAGGATCAGGATGGGTGCAAGCTCGGTCAGGTCAAAGGAGAGCAACTGGACGATGAGCGTGGTGCCCACGTTTGCGCCCAGCATGGCCGCCAGCGCCGGCACCAGGCCGACGACGCCGCCGGCCGCGAAACCCGTGATCATCAATCCGGTGGCGGTGCTGCTCTGCAGCGCGGCGGTGATGCCCAGCCCGGCCGCGAAGGCCCGCAGCCGCGTGCCCAACGCCCGTCCCAGCGCCGCGCCCAGGGCGGCGCCGAAGGCGCGCTGCACTCCGGTCTGGACCATATGCACGCCCCAGAGGAGCAGCGCAACGTAGCCGGCGAAGTCAAGCAGGGTAATGAGTCCAGACATCCAGGCGTGTTTCCGTTCTTTTTATGACAAGTAATAATTCTGTAATGATCGCATGACCGGGCGGGCGGGGGAACCCGGCCGGCCAATACAGGATACGCCCGGCGGGGCTTTGCTGCGTGCGCCATGGGCTACGCGTATCATTGCCTGATCATTCGTGGATGTACTGGAGTTTTGCGTGGCCGTTTCCGTTTTCGATCTGTTCAAGATAGGCATAGGCCCGTCGAGCTCCCACACGGTGGGTCCGATGCGGGCCGCGCTGCTGTTCGCGCAGGGCCTGGAGCGCGATGGCCTCATTCCGCAAGTCGCCAGCGTCCGCGCCGAGCTCTACGGATCGCTGGGCGCGACCGGCAAGGGGCACGGCACCGACAAGGGCGTGCTGCTGGGCCTGATGGGCGAGGCCCCCGATACCGTCGATCCCGCCGCCATCGCCGGCATGATCGCTTCGGTGCGCGCCAGCCGGCAGTTGCCGCTACTGGGCAAGTACCCGCTGCCTTTCGTGGAAAAGGAACACTTGATGTTCTACCGCCGCGAAGCCATGGCGGAACACCCTAATGGCATGAAATTCCACGCCTTCGACGCCAGCGGCGAATCGCTGCGCGAGGCGCGCTACCTGTCGGTGGGCGGCGGTTTCGTGGTGACGGCCGGCGCGTCGAACAGCCAGGTCATCGCCGCGCACGATCAATTGCCGTATCCGTTCCGCATGGGGCGCGAACTGCTGACCATGTGCCGGGACAGCGGCCTTACCGTGGCCCAGCTCATGATGAAGAACGAGCTGACCTGGCGCGACGCCTCGGAAGTGAACGCCGGCCTCGACCGCATCTGGCAGGTCATGCAGGATTGCGTGTCGCGCGGCTGCGGCATCAATTATCCGGAAGCCGACGGCGAACTGCCCGGCCCGTTGCGCGTGCGCCGCCGGGCGCCGGAGCTCTACCGCCACCTGACGCAGCGCGCCGAACGCACCCTGTCGGATCCGCTGTCGGTCATGGACTGGGTAAACCTGTACGCCATGGCGGTCAACGAAGAGAACGCCGCCGGCGGCCGCGTGGTCACCGCGCCGACCAACGGCGCGGCGGGCATCATTCCGGCCGTCCTGCACTACTACGATCGCTTTGTGCCCGGCGCCAACCGCGAGGGCGTGCGGGACTTCCTGCTGACGGCCGCTGCCGTCGGCCTGCTGTACAAGTACAACGCGTCGCTGTCCGGCGCCGAAGTCGGCTGCCAGGGAGAGGTCGGCGTGGCCTGTTCCATGGCGGCCGGCGGCCTGGCCGCCGCGCTGGGCGGTTCGGTCGAACAGGTCGAGAACGCAGCCGAGATCGGCATGGAGCACAACCTCGGCCTGACCTGCGACCCCGTCGGCGGGCTGGTGCAGATTCCCTGTATCGAGCGCAACGCCATGGCGTCGGTCAAGGCGGTGAACGCCGCCCGCATGGCGCTGCGCGGCGACGGCCAGCACTACGTGTCGCTGGATTCGGTCATCAAGACGATGCGCGAAACCGGCGCCGACATGAAGACCAAATACAAGGAAACGGCCCGCGGCGGGCTGGCGGTGAACATCGTCGAGTGCTGACCGACCCATCCCGGTCGCGGCCAACAAAAAAGCCCCTTGAAGGGGCTTTTTTGCTACCTGGGCCGGTTCAGATCACGCGGGCGTTCTGCAGCGCGGCGATGCGGGCCGGGATGGGCGGGTGCGAGGCGAACATGGCCGCCAGGCCGCCCTTGCCGGTGATGCCGGACGCTTCGAAGGACTTGGGCAGTTCGCCGGGTTCCAGGCCGCCAAGGCGGGCAAGGGCGCGGATCATGGGTTCGCGGGCGCCCATCAGGTGGGCCGAGCCGGCGTCGGCGCGGTATTCGCGCTGGCGCGAGAACCAGGCCACGATGATCGAGGCCAGCACGCCGAAGATGATTTCACAGACCAGCACGGTGATGAAGTAGCCCGGGCCGATGCCGCGTTCGTTCTTGAACACGACGCGGTCGATGAAGTAGCCCACCACGCGCGCCAGGAACACGACGAAGGTGTTGACCACGCCCTGGATCAGGGTCAGCGTGACCATGTCGCCGTTGGCGATGTGCGCGACTTCGTGGGCCAGCACGGCGGCGACTTCTTCTTCGCTCATGCTTTCCAGCAGGCCGGTGGACACCGCGACCAGCGAGTCGTTCTTGAACGCGCCGGTGGCGAATGCATTGGGGGCGCCTTCGTAGATGGCGACTTCAGGACGGCCGATGCCGGCGCGGTCGGCCAGTTGGTGGACCGTGTCCACCAGCCAGGCTTCGCGCTGGTTGCGGGGCGCGTTGGGATCCAGCACCTGCGCGCCGGTACTCCACTTGGCCATCGGCTTGCTCATGAGCAGCGAGATGATGGCGCCGGTAAAGCCCACGACCACCGAGAAGATCAGCAGCGCGTTGAAGTTCAGCCCGTTGGCCGTGATGATGCGGTCTACGCCCAGGATGCGCAGCGTGGCCGACAGCACGAGCATGACGGCCAGGTTGGTGACGACGAACAGGACAATGCGTTTCATGTTTTTTTGTTCCTCTGCGAGCGGGAAATACCCGGGTTTCGACATGGCGGCGGCCCGCCAGTTCCCCGACTCGCCGGCGCCGCTCCCGGTGACGGAGAGTATAGTATCGCTTTCCCTTATTCGTAGACCCGCATGCAGGCACTTTGGATGTTGCTGGCGTCCGCCATGTTCGCCATCATGGGGTCGTTCGTGAAGCTCGGCACCGAGCACGGCGCGTCGCTGCCGCAGATTGTGCTCTTCCGCGGCCTGCCTTCGGTGGTGCTGCTGCTGATCTGGGCCCGCGCGGGCCGCCAGTCCATCATCCCGACCAGCTGGAAGCTGCACGTGTGGCGCAACCTGTCGGGCGTCACGTCGATGTGGCTGGGATTTTTCGCCATTGCCCATCTTCCCCTGGCCACCGCCACCAGCCTGAACTACACCGCGCCGCTGTTCATCGCGTGCTGGATGCTGGGATGGGGCGGGGCGCAGCGCGATCCGGTGCGCATTCTGGCGGTCGCGCTGGGATTCCTGGGCGTGATCGCCGTGCTGCGGCCCAGCATCAACGAAGACCAATGGCTGGCCGCCTTGCTGGGCATGGGCGCCGGCGCGATGTCGGCGATCGCCATGATGCAGATCCGGCAGCTTGGCCGCATCGGAGAACCCGAATGGCGCACCGTGCTGTTCTTCTCGGTCGCCGTCTGTGCGTCCAGCGCGGCCGGGCTGGCGTTCGAAGGCTGGGGCACGGCCGACTGGACGGGCTACCTGTCCTTGCTGGGCGTGGGCGTGGCGGGACTGTTCGGCCAACTGGCCATGACCCGCGCGTTCGGCATGGGGTCGGCGCTGCTGACCGCGGCGCTGCAGTACAGCACCATCATTTTCGCGGCCTTGCTGGGTATGGGCTTCTGGGGCGACCATCTGGACGCCCTGGCCTGGGCCGGCATGGGCCTGATCATCTCCGCGGGCCTGCTGTCGGTGTGGCGCACCATGCGCGACCCCAAGCCGACCTGAGCCCGCGGCCGCCATTCCGTACAGGAGCCCAACGCATGACGATGACCCTGATTTCCGCCGCCGACCTGGCCGCGCGCCTGACGGCCGCGCGCCTGGACTCGCCCGATGTGCGCGTGTTCGACGTGCGCCACGACCTGACCAACCACGCGGCGGGACGCCAGGCCTATGACGCGGGCCACATCCCGGGCGCGCGCTACCTGGACCACGAAACCGAGCTGGCCGCGGCCCGTACCGGCAAGAACGGGCGCCACCCGCTGCCGGCCCGCGCCGATTTCGGCGCGCTGATGGCTGCCCATGGCGTGACGCCTCGCACCCTGGTCGTGGCCTATGACGCCAGCGGCGGCATGTACGCCGCGCACCTTTGGTGGATGCTGCGCTGGCTGGGCCATGAGCAGGTCGCGGTGCTGGACGGCGGCTGGCAGGCCTGGACGGCAGCCGGCCTGCCGGTGTCCCAGGAAGCGGCGCCTTCCGTGCAGCCGGGCAAGCCGGTGGAGCCCGGCGCGTCGCTGGCCGGCTCCGTAGACGCCCAGGCCGTGCTGGACAACATCGCCCAGCCGTCCTTCACCGTGATCGACGCCCGCGCCGCCAATCGCTATCGTGGCGAAACCGAGCCCATGGATCCCGTGGCCGGCCATATTCCGGGCGCGTTGAACCGGCCCAATGGCGAAAACCTCCAGCCGGACGGCCGTTTCAAGACGCCCGAACAGCTGCGCGCCGAATTCTCCGGCCTGCTGGCCGGCCGCGACCCGGCCTCCATCGTCCACCAGTGCGGTTCGGGCATTACCGCCTGCCATAACCTGCTGTCCATGGAAATCGCCGGCCTGTCCGGTTCGCGCCTGTACCCGGGATCCTGGAGCGAATGGTGCAGCGATCCGTCCCGTCCGGTCGCCAAGGGCGCCTGAAGCAAAAAAAGCCAGGGATTCGTCCCTGGCTTTTTTCATGCAGGGTCCGAACCCGTTACCAGACGGCGGCCAGCTTGACGCGTCCGGAGACGCTTTCGGCGATTTCCAGGAAGTGATCAAGGGACGGCGTGGCCAGCCCCGGCACCTTGGCCATGTCGTCCCAGCGCCGCAGGCGTATCGCATCCGGCGCGCCCGGCATGCTCGCGAAGTCCACCGCCTGGCCCGCGTCGAAGCTGCCGCCCTGCAGCGCCAGGCTGCGCCGGGAGTCTTCTGACAGCGACGCCTCATATTGCGGCTCGACGTAGCAGAGGTAGCGCTTGGCTTCCACGTGCAGGCGGATCGGGTCCAGCACCGCGGCGCTGAACAGTCCGCGCAGGAAGGGCAGGACAAAATACTGGTGCTTGTCGTCGATGCCCCGCAGCGTGGGCGTGCCGGGCCGGTCCGCGATCAGGTGGCCCAGGTCGTGCAGCAGGCTTGCCGTAATGAGATGGGCATTGGCGCCGTGACGTTCGGCAAGCGCCGCCGTCTGCAGCGCATGCCGCAGATGGCTGACGGATTCGCCGTGGTAGGAACGGTGCCCGCGTTCCAGGAAAAGCTGTTCGATATCCTGCAGGGTCAAGGCCATGGTTGTCTCCTGAGTGGCCGCAAGGGGAAGAGGCGTGCAGTCGCGGCCGGTATCAGCCGGCTGCCGGCGCCATCTCCAGAAAGCGCGCGATAAGCTGCACCGGTTGGCGCTCGCGCAGGCAGTACAGGTATTCATTCATCACGATGCCGGCGTCCTGGATGTCCAGGGCCGCCAGGTCGGGATGGGACGGGATTTCGCGCGAAGGAATCAGGCTGATGCCCAGTTCGCACAGGATCGCCTGCCGGATCGACTCGCGGCTGCCAATCTCCAGCGTGCGGCGCACGGTGACGCCGGCCGCCTGCAGGGCGTCCTCGGTCAATTGCCGCGTCATCGAACCGGGCTCGCGCAGCAGCAGCGCGTGCTGGGCCAGATCGGCCAGGCGGACCTGGCCCAGACGGGCGAGCGGATGGTTGCGATGGGCCACGACGCGGATCGGGTCTGCGGCGATCTTGCGCCTGTACAGGTGCTTGTCATCCATCAGAAAGGACGACGTGGCAATCTCGATGCGGTAGTCCTGCAGCGCCTGCAGCATGGTCTGCGAATTGCCGATCGTGACGGTCAGGTCGATGCCGGGATAGCGCTGGTTGTAGCGGCGCACCGTGTCCATGATGTAGTAGGGGCCCGTGGCGCCGATGCGCAGGTTGCCCTCGCGCAGGTCGCTGGCGTCGCGCAGGCGGAAGTCGATCTCCGTTTCCTGCTGCACCAGCTTCTCGACCATGGGCATCAGACTCTGTCCCGCGTCCGACAGCCGCATGCCGCGCCCCTGCCGGTGGAACAGTTCGATGCCGTAGCGCGACTCCAGCTGGCGCAGTTGTCCCGTCACCGTGGGCTGGCTGACGCCCAGCTGGGCCGCGGCCTTGGTGACGGTGCCGCAGCGAGCCACGGCGTAGAAGGATTTGAGTTCGGCGACGAGCACGATGGTGAGGGCGGAAGGTGGACGCAATGCGCAAGACCGCCAGTACACCAAAATAATTTGATGTTTTTATTACTGCATTTGCGCGAAGTGTCATAAACGCTCAATACGCGGCTTCCATACTGCCTTCGTTCCCAGACCGGAGGCCCCATGCCCCAACGCGATACCGCCTTTCTATCAGTGCAGAATCTTGTGAAGCGATTCGGCAGCCACACGGCGCTGGCCGACGTTTCGCTGGATATCCGCGCCGGAGAGCTGGTTTGCCTGCTGGGTCCTTCGGGTTGCGGCAAGACGACCCTGCTGCGCGCCATCGCCGGGCTGGAGCAGCAGGACAGCGGGACGATCGTGCTGTCGGGCCGCGACATCTCGCGCGCCGAGCCGCAAGAGCGCGACTACGGCATCCTGTTTCAGTCGTACGCGCTGTTTCCGAACCTGACCGTGGCGCAGAACGTGGCCTACGGCCTGAGCGGCAAACGGGCCCATCGCAGCCATGTCGCCAGCCGTGTCGAGGAAATGCTGACCCTGGTCGGCCTGGCCGGCGCGGCGCAGAAATATCCGGGACAGATTTCCGGCGGCCAACAGCAGCGCGTGGCTCTGGCGCGCGCGCTGGCGCCGTCGCCGTCTCTGCTGCTGCTGGACGAGCCCATGTCGGCGCTCGACGCCCGGGTGCGAGAACACCTGCGGATCGAACTGCGCGCCCTGCAGAAGCGGCTGTCCATTACTACGCTGATGGTGACGCATGACCAGGAAGAGGCCATGGTGATGGCCGACCGCATCGCCGTCATGAACGGCGGTGTCATTGAACAATTCGGCACGCCGCGCGAGCTCTATCGCCAGCCCGGCTCCGCCTTCATCGCCGACTTCGTGGGCGAGGCCAATTGGCTGCCGTTCGAGCGCATCGACGCGCACCGTGCCCGTGTCGGCCGCCAGGAACTGGCGGTGGACGCGGCGCTGGACGCCAGCGCGGGCAAGCTGTTCGTGCGGCCCGAGGCCGTGCGGGTCAGCGTCGCCAGGCCGGAGGAACCCAATTCCATGCTGGCCGACGTGCTCGACGGCGTGTTCCTTGGCCGCGGCTACCGCCTGGCCCTGCGGCTGGAAGGCGTGCCCGGCGCCACGGTGCATTCCATCG
The DNA here is from genome assembly GCF_000236785.1 of Achromobacter arsenitoxydans SY8. Classification (GTDB taxonomy): domain Bacteria; phylum Pseudomonadota; class Gammaproteobacteria; order Burkholderiales; family Burkholderiaceae_B; genus Achromobacter; species Achromobacter arsenitoxydans. Next base: position 112,530 of record NZ_AGUF01000055.1, read on the forward strand.
TATCCCCTGAAACCGGAGACGCCCTGCTGGGTCCTCACGCCGCCAGCCGCTGCTGGGTGGAGCTGCCGCGCCATGCGATTCGCGCCTACGCTTGATCCGGCTGTGAGCCCCCGTTCCACCATGGCCGAACCGGCTTCGATCCCCGCGCCGGCTCTGGCGCCCATCCCCGCGCTGGGCCGCCGTCCGCTGCCGGGCTGGGTCGGCTCGCTGGGCCTGACCGCAGGGCAGGGCGGGCTCGCACTGGTGCTGCTCGTGTTCCTGGCGCTTCCCCTGGCGGCGATCCTGGTCAAGTCCGTCACCGACAGCGACGGCGGCTGGGCGGGCCTGTCGGTCATGGCCGGCATCATTGGCGCCGACGGCTTCCTGGGCATGGTCGGGCGCAGCCTGGCGGTGGGCGTCGTGACGACCCTGCTGGTCGTGCCCTGCGCCTACGGCTTTGCCTACGGACTGACACGCACGCGCCTGCCGGGCAAGGGCATCCTGCGGACGGTCGCCTTGCTGCCGCTGCTGGCGCCGTCGCTGCTCCCCGGCATCGCGCTGGTCTACCTGCTGGGCAACCAGGGCCTGCTGAAGGGCCTGACCGGCGGCGCAACCATTTACGGATTCTGGGGCATCGTCGTGGGCGAGGCCTTCTACACGTTTCCGCATGCGCTCATGATTCTTCTGACCGGCCTGACGCTGGCGGACGGGCGGCTCTACGACGCCGCCCGGGCGATGGGCGCGGGACCGCTGCGCACCTTCCTGACGGTGACCTTGCCCGGCACGCGCTATGCGGTGTTCTCTGCCTGCTGCGTGGTGTTCACGCTGACCGTCACGGATTTCGGCGTGCCCAAGGTGGTGGGGGGCGACTACAACGTGCTGGCCATGGAAGCCTACAAGGCGGTGGTTGGCCAGCAGAATTTCCCCAAGGGGGCGGCGATCGGCATCCTGCTGCTGTTGCCCGCGCTGCTGACCTTCGTGCTGGACCGCCGCCTGCGCGCCCGCCAGGGCGCCCAGATGAGCGGCCGGGCGCAACCCTACGCGGCCGGCGTCAACGGCCGGCGCGACCTGGCCTTTCTCGGCCTGGCCGGCGTGCTGGCGGCCTTCCTGCTGCTGATCATCGGCGTGGCGGTCTGGGCGTCGTTCGTGAAGATGTGGCCCTACAACCTGTCGATGTCGCTGCGCTCGTACGACTTCGACAACATGGACGGCGGCGGCTGGCTGGCCTGGCGCAACAGTCTGCAACTGGCGTTCTGCACGGCTCTGGTCGGCACGGTGGTGGTTTTCGCCGGCGCCTGGATGATGGAGAAGGTGCCGGCCCGCGGCGCGGTGGCGCGCGGCCTGCGCGGCATGGTGGGCATGCTGGCGCTGATGCCCATGGCGGTTCCCGGCCTGGTGCTGGGCCTGGGCTACATCTTCTTCTTCAACAGCCTCTTGAACCCGCTGAACGGGCTGTACGGCACGATGACGCTGCTGGTTCTTTGCACGGTCGTCCACTTCTACACCAGCGCGCACCTTACGGCGTCCACCGCGCTTAACGCGCTGGATCCTGAATTCGAAGCGGCTTCCGCATCCCTGAAGGTGCCGCGCGTTACGACGTTCCTGCGCGTCACGCTGCCGATGTGCCTGCCCGCGGCGCTGGACGTGGCCCGCTACCTGTTTGTCTCGGCCATGACGACGGTGTCGGCCGTGGTGTTCCTTTACAGCCCATCCACGGTGCTGGCGGCCGTCGCCGTGCTTAACATGGACGACGCCGGCTTCATCGGACCGGCAGCCGCCATGTGCACCGTGATCATGGCCAGCTCCGCCGTTGCTGCGCTGGCGCTGCACTTGGCCAGCCGCGCCCTGGTGGCGCGCAGCCAGGCCTGGCGCCGCCCGGCGGCCCGTTGACCGACCATTTTTCCAGGATGACTCCCATGACTGCTCAACCTCTGCCTGTCCGCCTTGAAGCGGTGATATTCGACTGGGCCGGCACGCTGGTCGACTTCGGCTCGTTTGCCCCCACCAAAGTATTCGTCGATGCGTTCTCGCAGTTCGGCATGGACGTGTCCCTGAAAGAGGCGCGCGGCCCGATGGGGATGGGCAAGTGGGACCACATCCGCGCGCTGTGCGACCAGCCCGCCATTGCAAGCCAGTACCAGGCCAGGTTCGGCCGCGCCCCCAGCGATGACGACGTGACCGCTATCTACGAACGCTTCCTGCCGATGCAGCTGGAAAAGGTCGCGCAGTATTCCGCGGCCATCCCCGGCGCCGCCGAACTGCTGCGCGCGCTGCGCCAGCGCGGCCTGAAGATCGGTTCGTGCTCGGGCTACCCCGGCAGCGTCATGCGCCGCGTCGTCGAGCGCGCCGCCGCCGAGGGCCTGGAGCCCGACTGCATCGTCGCCAGCGACGACGTGCCGCGTGCGCGTCCAGCCCCGGCGATGGCGTTGAAGAACGTGGTCGAGCTGGGCCTGTCCGATGTGGCAGGCTGCATCAAGGTCGATGACACCGCGCCCGGCATCGAGGAAGGCCGCCGCGCCGGCATGTGGACGGTGGGCCTGCTGCTGTCGGGCAATGCCGCCGGCCTGACGCTGGACCAGTACCTGAGCCTGGACGAGTCCGGCCGCGAGCAGGCGCGCGCCGCCGCCAGCGCGGAGCTGGCGTCCGTTTCGCCGCATTACCTGATCGACACGGTGGCCGACCTGCCGGCCGTGGTCGCGGACATCGAGGCTCGCCTGGCGCGAGGCGAACGCCCTTGATCTAGACACGCCGCCCGGCGCCCCGGGCCCACCCCCTTATCCCCGCAATCCGCGGCCGGCATGCCGGCCGCGGGGACCCGCTACACCCTTTTTTCCGCTTACCCACGGAGTTCTTCATGAATCGCTACAAGCTGCTTGCACTGGCCGCCGCCCTGACGGGCACGATGGGCGCCGCCTCGGCCGAGACCACCCTGACCGTCTACACCGCCCTGGAAGCCGACCAGATCAAGGCCTACCAGGCCGCGTTCGAGAAGGCCAACCCCGACATCAAGATCCAGTGGGTACGCGACTCCACCGGCATCATCGCGGCCAAGCTGCTGGCCGAAAAGAGCAACCCCAAGGCGGATGTGATCTGGGGCCTGGCCGGCACGGCGCTGGGCTTGATGGACAAGGAAGGCATGCTGCAGCCCTACGCCCCGAAGGGGCTGGACCAGATCGCCGCCAACATGCGCGACGCCAAGGCCGAACCTTCGTGGGTCGGCATGGACGGCTACGCCGCCGCCATTTGCTTTAACACCATCGAAGCCGAAAAGCAGAAGCTGCCCAAGCCCACGTCGTGGCAGGACCTGACCAAACCCGTCTACGCCGGCAAGATCGTGATGCCGAACCCGGCATCGTCCGGCACGGGTTTCCTGGACGTGAGCGCCTGGCTGCAGATCTTCGGTGAAGAGAAGGGCTGGGCCTACATGGACGCGCTGCACAAGAACATCGGCTCGTACACGCACTCGGGCTCCAAGCCGTGCAACATGGCCGCCGCCGGCGAATTCCCCATCGGCGTGTCGTTCGACTACCGCGCCGCCAAGCTCAAGGCCGACGGCGCGCCGGTCGAAGCCGTGTTCCCGTCGGAAGGGCTGGGCTGGGAAGTCGAAGCCACCGCCATCATGAAGGGCACGAAGAACCTGGAGGCCGCGCGCAAGCTGGCCGACTTCTCGGCCAGCCGCGAAGCCAATGAGCTGTACAAGGCCAACTTCGCGGTGCTGGCGATTCCGTCGATCGCCACGGTCAACCCGAACCTGCCGGCCGACCTGACCTCGCGCATGATCAAGAACGACTTCACGTGGGCCGCCACGAACCGCGAGCGCATCATCGCCGAATGGACCAAGCGCTACGACGGCAAGTCCGAGCCCAAGAAGAAGTAAGCCTTGACCCATGCGGCGGCGCAGGGCGCCGCCGCACATCGGGAAGCCGTCCCGCGGACGCTTCCCCGCAATCCCTCTTGCAGTTTTCCGAAGATGAAAAAATTCGACGTAATCGTGGTGGGCGCGGGCATGCTGGGCATCGCGCACGCGTGGGCAGCCGCCAAGCGCGGCTTGTCCGTGGCCGTGATCGAGCGCAGCCGCCAGGCGCACGGCGCAACGATCCGAAACTTCGGCCAGGTCATCGTGACCGGCCAGGCGCCCGGCATGATGCTGTCGCACGCCCAGCAGGCGCGTGAACTGTGGCTGGACCTGGCGGACCAGGCCGGTTTCCATGTGCGCGCCAACGGCGCGCTGGTGCTGGCGCGCAACGTTGACGAGGCCGACGTGCTGCGGGAATTCGCGGACACGCGCATGCGGCAGGAAGGGTATCGCGCCGAATTGTTGTCGAGCCGCGAGGTGGCCGGCTTGTACGGCGGCCAGCTTGCCCACCATTGCGTGGCATTGCGCGGCCATGACGATCTTCAGATCTATTCGCGCGAGGCGCTGCCCGCCATCACCCATTACCTGCAATCGTCGCTGGGTGTCGCCTTCATTACGGGAACGCTGGCGCGCGCCGTGGAAAACGGCGAAGTCGCCACCACGGCGGGCGACTTCCAGGCATCGCATGTGTTCGTCTGCCCGGGCCACGACTACCTGACGCTGCTGCCGGAACGCTTCGCGCCCATGAACCTTGAGGTGACGCGTCTGCAGATGCTGCGCGCGGCCTTCGAGACGAACCCCATCGCGCTGGACCGTCCTCTGCTGACCGGACTGTCTTGCGTGCACTACGGGGCCTTCTCCGATCTGCCGTCGGCGCAGGCGCTGCGCAGCGTGATCCAGGCGCGCACGCCCATGCTGCTGGAGAACGGCATCCATCTGCTGATCAGCCCCACGCCGCACGGCGAACTGATCATCGGCGACTCGCACCGCTATGGGCAGGATGCGCTGCCGTTCAACGACGAGGCCGTCGATAACGCCATGCTGGACCTGGCGTCGCAGGCGCTGGGCGCAAGGCTGAGGGTGCTGGAGCGCTGGCAGGGCGTGTACGGCGCGCATGGGCCGGCGCCGTTCTCGGTGATGCCGGTGGATGCCGCGACCACGGTGGCGGTCATGCATTCCGGCGTCGGCATGACGGTGGGGCTGGCCATCGGCGAGCGCACCGTCGCTGGCGTGACCGGACGCTGACCCGCGCGGCGGGCTTCAAGAAAAAAGGGCCTCGCGATCGCGAGGCCCTTCGTCATGCATGGCTGGGAAGACGGGTCTACACGTCTTGCATGATGCGGCGGTACCACTCGTGGAAGTGCTGCATGCCGTCTTCCATCGGCGACTGGTACGGACCGGTCTCGTTTACGCCCCGCAGCATCAGGGCCTTGCGGCCCGCGTCCATGCGTTCGGCGATCTCATCGTCCTCGATGGCCGTTTCCATGTAGGCCGCGCGCTGCGCCTCGACAAATTCGCGCTCGAAGGCGGCGATTTCCTCGGGGTAGTAGAACTCGACGACGTTCACCGTTTCCTGCGGGCTCTTCGGATACAGCGTGGACAGGACGAGCACGTGGGGATAGAGCTCGATCATGTGGGTCGGGAAATACGTGACCCAGACCGCGCCGAAATCCGGCGCGTCGCCGTCGCGGAACGACAGCAGGCGATCATGCCATTGCTTGTAGACGTCGGAGCCCGGCTGCGCCAGCGCATTGTGGACGCCGACCTTCTGCAGGCTGTACCAGTCGTTGAATTCCCAGGTCAGGTCGTCGCACGTGACGAAGCGCCCCAGTCCGGGATGGAACGGGCCGACGTGGTAGTCCTCGAGGTAGACCTCGATGAAGGTCTTCCAGTTGTAGTTGCACTGATGCACTTCGACGTGGTCCAGCACGTAGTCGCCGAAGTCGAATTCCGGACGCGCGAACAGCGGCGCCATGTCGGAGGCCGGATCGCGCGGGCCTTCGAACAGCAGGCCGTGGCAATCGCGCAGGCGGAACTTCTGCAGGTTCATGCAGGGCGTGGTCTCGAACTGGGGCGCGCCCAACAACTCGCCCTGGTTGTTGTACGTCCAGCGGTGCAGCGGGCAGACGATATTGCCGCCCGTGGCCTTCAGATTGCCATGCGTATTGCAGTTGCCGGCCACGTTGCCGGCTTCGCCGCCAAGCATCAATGCCTGCCGGTGACGGCAGACATTTGAGATGAGTTCGACGCCTTGCTGGTTGCGAACCAGCGTGCGCCCTCCGTTTTCCTGGGCCAACGTACGCCAATCCCCGATTTCGGGCACCAGTTTCTGGTGGCCGACGTAGAGCGAGGATTGCTTGAAAATGAGTTCTTGCTCGCGGGCAAAGAGGGCTTCGTCAAAATATGCGCTGACGGGTAGCTGGGTGCGAGCTGGCACGACATGTGCCATCCGACCGATGTCGGTCATGATTCCCTCCGCTCGGATAAAAAAGCCAGGACGGTTTGAGCTTTGCCATGCGCTTTTGTTCAAGTCCAGGTTCCGGTCGGGGTTCCCTTCAGGGTTCCGTACAGGGCCTGCACATGAAATCGAGCCTGGCTAAATCCGTTCTGGCGCGAAGAAAAATCGGTGTCTGGCCGATCAAATAAGCCGTGAATTGTACCCCAAGGGCATGTGCGACGCCCGGTCGGATCAGGCGGGCCTCTACAACTTATGCCGGGGTGGGATTGACGGTGCGCAAACGCCGATTAACCCTTCGCGGCGTAGGTCTTTCAGACGAGCCGGCGCGTGGCCGGATGCCGCCTCAGCAGCCAGCTGCTGGCGGCCGACAGGACGAACACCGCGGCTGTCAGCAGGGGCACGGCCCAGGCATCGCGCTGTCCGCCGGAAAACGCGCCAGCGCGGCGCGCCACGTCCAGGAACACGGGGTGGATGAGATAGACGCCGAACGTCAGCGGCGCCAGCGACGCCAGCCGGGGCAGGCGAGGCGACGAGACGATCCACTGGAACGCGGCCAGCGACATGAACGGCACCGTCAGGCTGAAGTAGTCGTAGAAGTAGGTATCGAGCGCGTGTCCATTGGACATCATGCCCACGCCCAGTGCGGTGGCGCCCACGCTGGCCGCCAGGACCAGGCCGGGGCGCGGGATGCGCATTTCGCCGTCGAAGATCAGGCGGCCCGCAACGAAGTAGCCCAGATAGGGGAGGAACCACGTCAGGAAGAAACCATGCGGCGCGCCGAGAGCGCGGCGGTACAGGGCGTCCAGGATCGCCACCCCCAGGATGCCGACCACCCACAGCGAGCGCGCCCGGGGCGTGCTGCGCGCATACAGCAGGCGGACCAGCGGGGCGAACAGGTACAGGCCCACGATCATGTACAGGTACCACAGGTGGTAGTAGGGCTCGCCCTGCGCCACTTTGCGCGGCCAGAAAGAAAAGTCGACGCGGCCGTCGTCCCACCAGTCCAGGCCGGTCCGCCACGCCAGGTAGAAGAGGGTCCAGAACAGCAGGGGCGCGCATATCCTGGCCATGCGCCGGCTATAGAAGCGCCGGGCGTCCTGCGGTTTGTCAGGGTCCAGCAGCAGTGCGCCGCTGACCATGACGAAGACGGGCACGCACCACCGGGCCGCGGAGTCATACAGGTTGGCGGCGAGCCAGGCGCCGCCGCCATAGGCGGCAGGGTCGCTGACGATGAGCGCCGCGCTGTGCAGCAGCACCACGGCCACCGCCGCCAGCCAGCGGGCGGAGTCCAGGCTGGCGTATCGGTCTTCGGTGTAAGGCATCGGGCTCCCGCTGGGTGGTTACTTTTTCACCTTAGCAGCGAGGCGGCGCCGATTTCTGTATCCAGGCGTTAGACCGAAAGTAAAAAACCGACAGGGCCGGTCAGGCGCTGTCGGTGGAAAAGGCCGGGCCCCGGCAGGCCGGGCCGCGAAGGAACTGCGGTCCGGCGACTCGTGGCCCAGCCGATCGCGGGCCGGCAGTCCGCGAACGATTTGTCACGAAACCGATGGGCGCGGGCGCATTTACTGCAGAACGATGTTGGCCTGCTTGATGAGCTGCGACACGATCGGCTGCTCGGTCGTGATCTGCTTGTCCAGTTCGGCCGCCGTGCCCGAACGCGGATCAATGCCCATGTCCAGCATGCGTTTTTTCACCGCTTCGTCCTTCAGCGTTTCGGTCAGGGCCGATTGCAGCTTTTCCAGCACGGGAGCCGGCGTGCCCTTGGGCGCCACGAAGCTGAACCAGGCGGTCATGTCGAACGCGGGGTAGCCCTGTTCGGCCAGCGTGCCCAGATTGGGCTGCGTCGCCAGGCGCGTCGGGCTGGTGATGGCGAACACCTTGACCTTGCCTGCGTCGGCTTGCGGCATACCGGTGGCGACCATGTCGAAGAACAGGTCCACGTCGCCGCTGATCAGGGCGGGCAGGGCCTGCGTGGCGCCCTTGAACGGCACGTGCAGGATGTCGATGCCGGCGCGTGCCTTGAACAGTTCGCCGGCCAGATGCGACGACGTGCCCGGGCCGAACGTGGCGAAAGTCAGCTTGCCCGGATTCTGTTTGGCGTAGGCCACGACGTCCTGGGTGCTGTTGAACGGCCGCTTGGGGCTGGACAGGAGGACCAGCGGGCCGACGCCCACCATGCCGATGCGCGCGAAACCGTCCGGATCGTAGGGCAGTTCCTTATACAGGTAGCGGTTGGTGACCAGTGTCGAGTTGGTGGCCATCAGGATCGTGTAGCCGTCAGGCGCTTCGCGCGAAACGAACGCGGCGCCGATGGACGTGCCCGCGCCGGCCTTGTTCTCGACGATCATGGGTTGGCCCAGGGTCTTGGCCATCCGCTCGGCCAGAACGCGCGTCAGCACGTCGGTGGCGCCTCCCGCCGGGAAGGGCGAGATCACCTTGATGGGGCGGGCGGGATAGGTGTCCGCCTGCGCGCTCAGCGCGGCGGCGCTGAGCATCATGGTGGCGAGCAGTTTGAAGCTGGTGCGAATCATGTTTTCCCCTTGAAATCGCATGGTCGAGAGTGGATCGCCGGGCCTGGCTTGGCCGGGGCGCGGGTGTGTCGCCGCGGCGGCTTGCCAGGTCTCCTTGGATGTTATAAATTCCGGTATATGGAATTTAGTTTTGTCATTCGAAATAAACTATAAAAACGAAGCGAATAGAAATGCAATCTTTTTCTGATGCCAAGCGCATGCCACGCCCCCCTTCCAAGCCCGACGAGAAACTCGAATTGAGCCAGCCCGCGCGCCGCAAGCGGGCCGCCGGCGGGGGCGACGGGGCCAATTCGCCGGACTTCATCACTGCGCTGGCGCGCGGGCTGGATGTGCTGCGGTGTTTCCGTCATGGCGTCGCCGCGTTGGGCAACCTGGACCTGGCGCGCCTGACGGGGCTGCCCAAGCCCACCATCAGCCGCATCACCTACACGCTGACCGAACTGGGCTACCTGCGCTATCACCCGGACACCGGCAAGTACTCGCCCGGTTATGGCGTCCTGGCGCTGGGCTTCGGCCTGCTGGCCGGGCTCGAGGTGCGCGAATTGGCCAAGGCCTCGATGACCGACCTGGCGCGCGATACCGGCGGCGCGGTCGCGCTGGGCGCGTTCGACGGCGACGCCATGACGTACGTCGAAGCCATCCATGGCTCGTCCGCCCTGTACCTGCGGCTGCCCGTCGGCTACCGCGCCAGCCTGGACAGCGCGATGGGCCGGGCCTACCTGGCCTCGCTGCCCGAGCCGGAGTGCGACGGCATCCTGGCGCGCCTCGGCCAGGGGGCTCCGGCGGCCGAGGCGATCGCGCGCGCCCGGACGGAACTGGCCCAGGCGGGGTGCTGCTTTGCGATCGGCGAATGGCAGTCTGGCATCAACGCCGTTGCCGTGCCCTTCACGTCCATCACAGGCGAGGGCGTTTTCGTCATGAGCTGCGGGGGGCCCGCCAGCCTGCTGGAAGAGGCGGACCTGCGCGCCCGCGTGGCCCCGGCGCTGCTGGCGGCGGTGGCGGGCCTGGCCGGCACGCCGGCCTGAGGCGCGGGGCGCATCCGGGGCGGGCTTGGGTATCTCGTACAATTCACGGATTGATCCACCCCTAGCGCCCCCGGAGGCCCGTTTGGCCAAACCCATACAAGCTGATCCGCAGCAAGACGATCGTCCTTTGCCCCAGGATTTCGAGACGGCTCTCGCCGAACTGGAATCGCTGGTTGCGGCCATGGAAGACGGTTCGCTGCCGCTTGAGCAGTCGCTGGCCGCCTATCGGCGTGGCGTGGCGCTCACGCGGGTCTGCCAGGACCGCCTGGCGCAGGCCGAACAGCAGGTCAAGGTCCTCGAGGGCGACCTGCTCCGGCCGCTGGACCCGGCGGCGCTGGATGACGAATAAGAACCCGATGAAGCAAATTCAACTCGCTTTTCCCGAGTGGTTGCAAGGCCGTGCGCGACACATCGAAGATGTGCTCGATGACCTCCTTCCTCCGGCGGACGCGCTGCCTTCCCGTTTGCACGAAGCCATGCGGTACGCCGTGCTCGGGGGCGGGAAGCGCGTGCGCGCGGCCCTGGTCTATGCGGCCGGTCAGGCCTGCCCGGTGAGCGGCAGCGTGCTGGCCATCGAGGCTTCGCTCGACCGGGCTGCCGCCGCCGTGGAACTGATTCATGCCTATTCGCTGGTCCATGACGACCTGCCCTGCATGGACGACGACACGCTGCGCCGCGGCCGGCCCACCACGCATGTCCAGTTCGACGAAGCCACCGCCATGCTGGCCGGCGATGCGCTGCAGCCCCTGGCGTTTGAGCTGCTGGCCTCCATGCCGATCGCCCCCGCGCTGATCGTCCAGGCCACCCAGTCGCTGGCGCGCGCCGCCGGCAGCCAGGGCATGGCGGGCGGGCAGGCCATCGACTTGTTCAGCGTCGGCCGTTCGCTCTCGCGCGACGAACTGCAGATGATGCACGGCATGAAAACGGGCGCCATGCTGGCGTGCAGCGTTGCGCTGGGCGGCATCGTGGCCGGCGCCAGCTCGGCGTCGCGCCAGGCGCTGGATGCCTATGCGCAGGCCGTCGGACTGGCGTTCCAGGTCGTCGACGATATCCTCGACGTCACCGCCGACAGCGCCAGCCTGGGCAAGACGCCGGGCAAGGACGCCGCCGAAAACAAGCCCACGTACGTATCCCTGCTGGGTCTCTCTGAGGCCCGGGCCTTTGCCGGCGAACTTCGCGAAGCCGCCTTGGACGCCCTGGCGCCGCTGGGCGATGCGGGCGCGCGCCTGGCCCAATTGGCCGACTTCATCGTTCTTCGAGACCGCTGATCCGTGACTAGCCTGGCCTCACCACGGGGGCGGGCCAACGAACCACATAAAAGCATGACGACAGATTTACTGGACCGCATTCAATCGCCGGCAGACCTCAAGCGCCTGGATCGTCGCGAACTGAAAAAGCTTGCCGACGAACTGCGCGGCTTCGTGCTGGAGTCCGTATCCCGAACGGGCGGGCACCTGTCGTCCAATCTGGGCACCGTCGAGCTCACGCTGGCGCTGCACCAGGTGTTCGACACGCCCCACGATCGCATCGTCTGGGATGTGGGCCACCAGTCCTATCCGCACAAGATCCTGACGGGGCGCCGGGCCGGCATGGCCAAGCTGCGCCAGCAGGGCGGCATTTCCGGCTTCCCCAAGCGCAGCGAGTCCGAGTACGACGCATTCGGCACGGCGCATTCGTCCACCTCGATCTCGGCGGCGCTGGGCATGGCGGTCGCCTCGCGCAATGCCGGCGTGCAGCGCCAGCACATCGCCGTGATCGGCGACGGCGCAATGTCCGCGGGCATGGCCTTCGAGGCCATGAACAACGCGGGGGTCACGCCCAACATCAACCTGCTGGTGATCCTGAACGACAACGACATGTCGATCTCGCCGCCGGTGGGGGCCCTGAACCGCTACCTGGCCCGCCTGATGTCGGGCCGGTTCTACGCAGCCGCCAAGAACGTGGGGCGCGCGGTGCTGCAGCACGTGCCGCCGGTGCTCGAACTGGCGCGACGCTTCGAAGAACACGCCAAGGGCATGGTCACGCCGGCCACCCTGTTCGAAGAGTTCGGCTTCAACTACGTCGGCCCCATCGACGGCCACGACCTGGACGCGCTGGTTCCCACCCTGCAGAACCTGAAGGCGCTGGAAGGCTTGCAGTTCCTGCACGTAGTCACCCGGAAGGGACAGGGCTACAAGCTGGCCGAGGCCGATCCCGTGCTGTACCACGGCCCGGGCAAGTTCGATCCCGCCGTCGGCATCCAGCAGTCCAAGGCGCCGGGCAAGCGCACGTTCACGCAGGTGTTCGGCAAGTGGCTCTGCGACACGGCGCAGCAGGACAAGCGCCTGGTCGCCGTTACGCCCGCCATGCGCGAAGGCAGCGGGCTGGTGGAGTTTGAACAGCGCTTTCCGCAGCGCTATTTCGACGTCGGCATCGCCGAGCAGCACGCCGTCACGTTTGCCGCCGGCGTCGCCTGCGAAGGCCAAAAGCCGGTCGTCGCCATCTATTCGACGTTCATGCAGCGTGGCTACGACCAGTTCATCCATGACGTCGCCCTGCAGAACCTGGATGTCACGTTCGCGCTGGACCGCGCCGGCATCGTGGGCGCCGACGGCGCCACGCACGCGGGCAATTACGACATCGCGTTCCTGCGTTGCGTGCCGAACATGGTGGTCGCCACCCCGTCCGACGAAAACGAAACGCGCCTGCTGCTGTCGACCTGTTATCAATACCCCGGCCCCGCATCGGTGCGCTATCCCCGCGGCGCGGGCTGCGGCGCGCCGGAGTCCGACGGCCTGGACGTCGTCGAACTGGGCAAGGGCGTTATCCGCCGCGAGGGCAAGAAGATCGCCATCCTGGGCTTCGGCACGCTGGTGCAGGCCGCGCTGGCCGCCGCCGGGAAGCTGGACGCCACCGTGGCCGACATGCGTTTCGTCAAGCCGATCGACCGGGAACTGATCCTGGACCTGGCAGGCCGGCACGACGCGATCGTTACCGTGGAAGACGCTTGCATCATGGGTGGCGCGGGCAGCGCGGTGCTTGAAACGCTTAGCGCGGCCGGCGTGCAGATTCCGGTGCTGCAGCTGGGTCTGCCGGACGAGTTCATCGACCACGGCGAGCAATCGGCACTGCTCGCCGGCCTGGGCCTGGACGCGGCCGGGATCGAGCAGTCCATCCGCGCCCGATACGCCGGCCTGCTGGGCTGAATCCCGCATGTGGGCGAGGGCGCAAGACCTTCGTCCACATGGATGAAACAGTCTGTTCCGGCCCCGCCAACATACGAATTGAAGGGTTTCCCCTGGCGATTGCCGGCGTATGGGCGATAATGGGGCCCTCTCAAGATTACTAGGCCTGCGCGTTGTCGCGATCCACCGCCTAGACAGGTAAGCCGAAATGAATTCTCCGATCGACCCCGCCATCGTGATGCCCGACGTCCAGAGTTCGGCGGACACGCGGCACATCCCGATTCAGCGCGTCGGCATCCGTGGCGTGCGCCACCCCATGCTGATCGAAAGCGGCGATGGCTCGCCCCAGGGCACCGTGGCCAACTGGACGCTGACCGTCGCCCTGCCGCCCGAGGAAAAGGGCACTCACATGTCGCGCTTCGTGGCCCTGCTGGAAAAGTACCGCAGCACGCCCATGACGCCGACGCTGTTCCGCGCCATGGCAGCCGACATGCTGCCCTTGCTGCATGCCGAGCGCGGCGACATCACCGCGGCGTTCCCGTACTTCATCAACAAGTCTGCCCCGATCTCCGGCGTGCAGAGCCTGCTTGACTACGAAGTCCAGTGGATCGCCCGCGCCCAGGCCGACAGCGTTGAATTTGAACTGGTCGTGCAGGTGCCCGTCACCAGCCTGTGCCCGTGTTCCAAGGCCATTTCCGAATACGGCGCGCACAACCAGCGTTCGCACGTGACGGTCTCGGCCATCCTTTCCGACGACATCGGCATGGACGGCGTCATTCGCCTCATCGAAGAAGAGGGTTCCTGCGAACTGTGGGGCCTGCTCAAGCGGCCCGACGAAAAGTACGTCACCGAACGCGCCTACGACAATCCCAAGTTCGTCGAAGACCTGGTGCGCGACGTGGCGGCTCGCCTGAATGCGCACCCCGGCATTGCGCGCTACCGCGTGGAAGCCGAGAACTTCGAATCCATCCATAACCACTCGGCCTACGCCGTCGTGGAAGGCTGAGCAATTCGTGCGCCATCCGGCGGCCAATGACTGGCCGCTCATCGCGCGGCTGCAGCACTGGGAATCGCGGCTGGCCGGAAATCTGGCCGGCCGCGGCCGTTTTGGCGTCGCGCTGTACGAATTCTTCCGCTTCGGCGTGAAACAGGCCTGGGCCTGCCTGTTCGGCGGCCTGATGTGCGCGCTCCTGCTGGCCACGCATTGGTGGTATCCCAGCGATGCCGTCCTGGCCCGCTATGACTTCCTGACGCTGGCGGCGTTCGCCATCCAGGCCGTGCTGCTGGCGCTGCGCATGGAAACCTGGGACGAGGCGCGCGTGATCCTGATGTTCCATGTGGTGGGCACCTGCATGGAGATCTTCAAGACGGCGGCGGGTTCCTGGGTCTATCCCGAGCCCAGCGTGCTGCGGATCGGCGGGGTGCCGCTATTCACCGGCTTCATGTACGCCGCGGTGGGCAGCTACCTGGCGCGGGTCTGGCGCCTGTTCGACTTCCGGTTCCGCGCGCATCCGCCGCTTGCCGCGACCGCGGCGCTGTCGGTGCTGATCTACGTGAACTTCTTCGCGCACCATTTCGTCATGGATTTCCGGTGGGCGCTGTTTGCGCTTACTGGTGTGCTGTTCGCGCGCACGTGGGTATATTTCCGCATCTGGCGCGACTACCGGCGCATGCCGCTGCTGCTGGGATTCGTGCTGGTGGCGCTGTTCATCTGGTTTGCGGAGAACATTGGCACCTTCGCCAATGCTTGGCGCTACCCGAATCAGGCGCAGGCCTGGCAGCTTGTGTCCATCGCCAAGCTGGGTTCCTGGTTCCTCCTGATGATCATCAGCTACGTGATGGTCAGCGTGGTCAACCGCCCGCGGCCCATCGAGGCGGCCGATCTCCCCGCTGCGGATGGCGCAAGACCGGCCAGCAACACGTCCCTTATTTCATGATCCGCCCGGGCTTGCGCGAGTTTGCCCAATCGGCGATAATCGAGAGCTTTCTTGCTCGACCACCCATGGTTTTTGGGTAGCGGGCTGCCCCTTGCGGCGTATCGTCAATGTCGTAATCACCCCTGATGGAAAGCGCGGGTGCAAGACGGTCGGCCAGCAAGACATCCTCAAGGAGTTTTACCCATGCGTCACTACGAAGTAGTGTTTATCGTTCACCCCGACCAAAGCGAGCAAGTGCCCGCCATGGTCGAGCGTTACCAAGCGCTGGTTACGGGCCAGGGCGGCTCGATCCACCGCCTGGAAGACTGGGGTCGCCGTCAACTGGCCTACCCGATCCAGAAGCTCGTCAAGGCTCACTACGTCTGCCTGAACATCGAGTGCGGCCAAGCCACGCTGGATGAGCTGGAACACTCGTTCCGCTACAACGACGCCGTCCTGCGCCACCTGGTCATCAAGACCAAGAAGGCCCAGACCACTCCGTCGATCATGATGAAGTCGGTCGAGCGCGAAGAAGCCCGCAAGGCTTCGGCGGAAGCTGTCGCGGCTCAGCCCGAGTAAGACGGGCTCACGCAGAGCTCATCCCATGAAGTCCCCTCGGTGCCTGGCAGGATGAACAAGCTGGAACTCAGCGCCCGCGTTCTCGAATGCGAGCCTTTGCGCCACACTCCCGCCGGACTGCCAGCCCTGGAAATGCTGCTGGCGCACGAATCGGAAGTCATCGAAGCCGGCCACCCGCGCCGCGTCGAATTGACGATCGCCGCCGTGGCACTGGGAGATCTGGCGCTGCTGTTGAGAAACACCGCTTTAGGGTCCGAATTGCAGGTGCAGGGGTTTTTGGCTCCAGCCCGCAAGGACTCGGTGAAGATCAAGCTGCATCTGCAGCAGGTGCGCAAGATTGGCGGAAGCGCTGGAAGCGATCCGCAGGTGGCTTGAAGGGAATGAGTAAAAGGTGCGAGAGCGCCTTCTGAAAACGGATAGGTTATGGGGAGTTGGACCCGGCAATTGAAAAAACCCGGGTAGGACCAGCCCCCTCAAACATAGAGGCACATATCATGGCTTTCTTCGGAAAACGCAAAGAAAAACGCAAATTCACGCAGCAGAACCCGCTCTTCAAGCGTCGTAAGTTCTGCCGCTTCACCGCAGCCGGCGTCGAAGAGATCGACTACAAGGATCTGGACACCCTGCGCGACTTCGTGCAAGAAAACGGCAAGATCATCCCGGCTCGCCTGACCGGCACCAAGGCAATCTACCAGCGCCAGCTGGACACCGCCATCAAGCGCGCGCGCTTCCTGGCCCTGTTGCCTTACACCGACAACCACAACTAATCCGGGGCACTGAAATGCAAGTTATTCTGCTCGAAAAAGTCGTCAACCTGGGCAACCTGGGTGAAGTCGTGCGCGTGCGTGATGGCTACGCCCGCAACTTCCTGATTCCCCAGAAGAAGGCCCGTCGCGCTACCGACGCCGCCCTGAAGGAATTCGAAGCCCGCCGCGCCGAACTGGAAAAGGCCCAAGCCGAGAAGCTGGCCGCTGCCCAAGCCCTGGGCGACCGCATGAACGGCTACCAGCTGAAGATCGTCCAGAAGGCTGGCGTCGACGGCCGCCTGTTCGGTTCGGTCACCAACGCCGACATCGCTGAAGGTCTGAAGAAGGCTTCCTTCGAAGCCGTCGAAAAGGCCCAGGTGCGTCTGCCCAACGGCCAACTGAAGGCCGTCGGTGAATTCCCGGTCCAAGTCGCCCTGCACGCTGACGTCGTGGTCGACATCACGGTCCTGGTCGAAGGCGAACTGTCCTAATCCGGCACTCGCGATAAAAAGAAGCCGGCCCAAGTGCCGGCTTTTTTTTCTTTGCGCCCTTGGTTGCCATTTACCGACGTTGCGCGGGCCTATTTGCCCGCCGCGCGTCCTCGCTCCACGCCAATATCCCAGAGGACCTCTTGACTCATCCGCCTGTCCATCAGAACGCGCCGCCCAGCCTGCGAGCCTGGCTCGACAGCGTGGATGCCGCGCGCGAGCCCACGGTGCGGGATGTGCGGATAGACGGAGTGCGCAGCATCATCAAGCGGCGCAGGCCCGGCATCCTGCAAGGCGCCGGCTATGCGCTGCGCTACGTGCGCGCGTTGTTCCTGGGAGTGGGATGCAAGATCTTTTTGGGCGAGTTCCCGCGGCCAGGCGTCCTTCTGCGCAACGGTCTTGCCCATGAGGCGGAGCGGCTGGCGCAATTGTTGCAGGCGGGCTGCCGGGTGCCCGAGGTTTGGTGGCAGGAGCAGAACCTGCTCGTCCTGGAATATGTGGGCCCCGACCTGGCTCACCTGATCCGCAAAGAGGACTCCACATCGCGCCTGTGGCTGACGCGCGCCGCGGCTGCGGACATGGCGGCCTTCCATGCGCGTGGCCTGTGGCACGGCGGGGCGCAGATTCGCAACCTGACGCTGCAGGATGGCGAAATATGGCGGATCGACTTCGAAGAGAACATCGGCGCGACGCTCTCCAGGCCGCTGGCCCAGGCGTACGACCTTTTCCAGATGCTTGCCTCGCTCGTATCGCTGCGTAAACTGGACGACGGCGATGCCCGGACGCTGGGTAAGCTGGCGCTCGAGGTCTACTTGGAAAGCAATCCCGACCCCGAGGTCAAGGCCTGCCTGATGCGCCTTGCGCGCGTGCTTTGCGCCATTGCCATGCCCCTGCGCCCCTTGCTCAGGCGCTTCCCCTCGCGCGATGTCCAAGGGTTTTTCCGCGTCGCGGATATCCTGCAGCCGTTAATATCGAAGTCATGAATACTCCCGCCGATTCCCAGCTCGAATACCTGCGCGTTCCTCCCCATTCCATCGAGGCGGAGCAATCGGTTCTGGGCGGCCTGCTGCTGGACAATACCGCGTGGGACCGCATCGCGGACGTGCTGATCGAAGAAGACTTCTATCGCCACGACCACCGCTTGATCTGGCACCACATTGCACGCCTGATCGGGCTGGCGCGCCCGGCCGATGTCATCACCGTCCATGAATCGCTCGTCAGCGCCGGCAAGGCCGAGGACTCCGGCGGGCTGGCCTATCTGAACGCGCTGGCGCACAACACGCCGTCGGCGGCGAACATCCGGCGCTATGGCGAAATCGTGCGCGAGCGCGCCATGCTGCGCAAGCTGGTGTCCATCGCCGACGAAATTTCCTCGGCGGCCATGAACCCGCAGGGCAAGGAAGCGCGCCAGCTGCTGGACGAAGCCGAGTCCAAGGTGTTCCAGATCGCCCAGGAGGGCGCGCGCGGCGCTGCCGGCTTCCAAGAGATCCAACCGCTGCTGACGCAGGTGGTCGAGCGCATCGACGAGCTCTACCACCGCGAAAGCACGTCCGACGTCACGGGCGTGCCCACGGGCTTCACAGACCTGGACAAGATGACGTCCGGCATGCAGGGCGGCGACCTGATCATCGTGGCGGGCCGCCCGTCCATGGGCAAGACGTCGTTCTCCATGAACATCGGCGAGCACGTGGCCATCGAGGAAGGGCTGCCAGTGGCGGTGTTCTCCATGGAAATGGGCGCGGTGCAGCTGGCCATGCGTATGCTGGGTTCGGTCGGCCTGCTGGACCAGCACCGCATGCGTACCGGCAAGCTCATCGCCGAGGACTGGCCGCGCGTGACGCATGCGGTTCAGCTCATGCAGGACGCCCAGGTCTACATCGACGAATCGCCCGCGCTCAGCCCCATGGAAGTGCGCGCCCGCGCGCGCCGGCTGGCGCGCCAGTGCGGCCAGCTGGGCCTGATCATCATCGACTACCTGCAGCTCATGTCGGGCAACGGCTCGGGTGAAAACCGGGCCACCGAAGTGTCGGAAATCAGCCGCTCGCTCAAGGGTCTGGCCAAGGAACTGAACTGCCCGCTGATCGCGCTGTCGCAGCTCAACCGCAGCCTGGAACAGCGCCCCAACAAGCGTCCCGTGATGAGCGACCTGCGCGAATCGGGCGCTATCGAACAGGACGCCGACGTGATCCTGTTCATCTATCGCGACGAGGTCTACAACCCGGATTCGCCGGACAAGGGCACCGCCGAAATCATCATCGGCAAGCAGCGTAACGGCCCGATCGGAAGCGTGCGTCTGACCTTCCAGGGGTCCAGCACGCGCTTCCTGAACTTCTCGGGCGCGCAGCCGCGGGACATGTACTGATTCCGCCGAGTCGGCCTTCCTGAAAAAAAACCGCGCTTCAATCTGAGCGCGGTTTTTTTACGTGCAATGCATCAGTGGGCGGTTTCGGGCCGCTTGCCGTAGCGCGCGGCGAGGACGCCGCAGACCATCAGCTGGATCTGGTGGAACAGCATCAGCGGCAGCACCACGGCGCCGACGGCATGGCCGGCAAACAGCACCTGGGCCATCGGGATGCCGCTAGCCAGGCTTTTCTTCGAACCGCAAAAGAGCAGGGTGATGCGGTCTTCGATATTGAAGCCGAACACCTTGCCGGCCAGCGCGGACAGGCCCAGCGCCAGCGCCAGGATCACGGCGCAGCTCACCACCAGTCCAACCAGCGCGGGAATCGGCGTGCTGCTCCACAGGCCTTCGTTAATGGCTTCGGAGAATGCCGTGTAGACCACCAGCAGAATGGAACCCTGGTCCACGAACTTCAGCATGGCCTTGCGCTTGTGGACCCAGGCGCCGATCCAGCGCCGCGCGAACTGGCCCAGCACGAAGGGCAGTAGCAGTTGCAGCATGATCTTGCCGACGGCGTCGAACGAGATCGGCGCGCTGCCGGCATTGGCCACGACGGTGCCGACCAGCAGCGGCGTCAGGAAGATGCCGAGCAGGCTGGAGGCGGACGCGCTGCACACGGCTGCGGGGACGTTGCCGCGGGCCATGGACGTGAAGGCGATCGCTGACTGCACGGTGGCCGGCAGGCAGCACAGGAACAGAATGCCCAGGTAGAGTTCGGGGGTGACCAGCGGCTCCAGCACGGGCTTGAGCGCAAGGCCCAGCAGCGGGAACATCAGGAACGTGGCGGAGAAGATCGTCAGGTGCAGCTTCCAGTGCGTCAGGCCGGCAATGATTGCCTCGCGGGACAGGCGCGCCCCATGCAGGAAAAACAGCAGGCCCACGGCGATGTTGGTGATCCAGCCGAATACGACCACGCCTTGCCCGTGCGCGGGCACGATGCTGGCGATGATGACGGTGCAGATCAGATAAAGGGTGAAGCGGTCGGGCAGAAGGCGGACAAGGCGGGACATGAGGACGGGAGGGAGGACGGAAAGCGGCGGCGCGCCATGCGCGCCGGAAACGGGGCGTATTGTAGACCCGGGGCGCGGCGGTCCGTTGCCGCGCGGGCGCCAGTGTCCGCGCGCTGAGGCGGACGGCGGGCCTGTTGTGCTCAGGGAGTCATTGCAAGGGCCAGGTCGAAGGCCGCCACCAGGGACGCGTGGTCGGCCAGCCCCTTGCCGGCGATGTCGAATGCGGTGCCGTGATCGACGCTGGTGCGCACGAAGGGCAGGCCGACGGTGACATTGACGCCATGGTCGATACCCAGGTATTTCACGGGAATCAGACCCTGGTCGTGGTATTGGGCCACCACGATGTCGAACTCTCCGCGCCTGGCCCGCATGAATATCGTGTCGCCGGGCCACGGGCCGCTGGCATCAATGCCTTCGGCGCGGGCGGCGGCGATGGCGGGTTCGATGATGTCGATGTCCTCACGGCCGAACTTGCCGCCTTCGCCCGCGTGCGGGTTCAGGCCGGCGACCGCAACGCGCGGAGAAGCGATGCCCATCTGGCGGCAGGCGCGGTCCGCCAGGCGGATTGCGGCGAGCTCGGATTCGGGGGTGACCAGGGCGATGACGTCAGCCAGCGCAACGTGGATGGTCACCAGCAGCACGCGCAGTTCGTCGTTGGCCAGCATCATCGCGAAGTTGCGTGTCTGTGAGCGTTCGGCCAGGATTTCGGTGTGGCCCGGAAAGTCGATGCCGGCCTCGTGCATGGACTTCTTGTTCAGCGGGGCGGTCACGATGGCGCGGATGCGGCCGGCCAGCGCGTCGTCGATCGCGGCGCAGACGTAATCGTAGGCGCCGCGGCCGGCAAGGGCGCTGACCTGCCCCAGGGGCAGGTCAGCCGGCAGGGCGGGACTGCAGGCGATGACCTGGATCCGCCCCGCGTCGGGCCGGGCCTGGCCGATATGCGCAATCTCGGCGATCTCCAGCCGGGCGCCCAACTGCGCGGCGGCGCGGTGCAGCGCGCCGGCATCGCCATACACCACACAGGGCACGCTCAGGCCCTGCGCGTAAGCCTTGACGACGATCTCGGGGCCGATGCCGGCGGCATCGCCCATGGTGATACCCACGGGCAGAGTAGTGTTCACGATGCGTGCAATGGGGAGGGGTTTGCAGTCAATGCTACACCCGATCCCGGGCGCAGCTCGCGCCGGCCTTACTTGGTGGAATTCTTGGGCGGCTCGATGACGCCGCATTCGAAGGTGACCGTGGCGCGCTTGGAGCCCAGGCCGGTCGCGTGGTTGGACGTGATGTTGGGCTTTTGCAGTTTGCGGCCAATGGACTGGCAGTATTGGTCGGCGCGCTGCAGGGCCTGGTTCTTGATTTCAACCCAGCTGAGCAGTTGGGCGCCGGAACTGTACGTGACCGTATACATGTCCTTGTCGACGGACGTGACTTCGCTCATGCTGGAACAGGCGGTCAGCAGGGTGAGCAAGGCGGCGGCGGGGGCAAGGCGTGCAAGCATGAAAGGTCCAGGATTCGCGACAGGCCCCATTACACCATCTTGTTGCGAGGACGGGAAAGGCGGGGCCGGGTTTCAGGGCGCGCCGACGGCGCTGCGGCGGTCGACCTTGCGGCTGAGCACAATGGACGTCTGCGTCTGCTTGACGCCGTCGATCAGGCCAATGCGGTCCAGCAGTTCGTCGAGCTGCTCGTGGGTTTCGCAGCGCAGGAAGATCAGGTAGTCATAGGGACCACTGACCGACGAAACCTCCTCGACCTCGGGCATTTTCTCCAGCTCGCGGATCACCGCCGCCGGCGTCTTGGGCAGCACGCTGATGAAGCAATAGGCGCGCACCGCAGCCTCTTCCAGCAGGCGTCCCAGGCGCACCCCGTAGCCAGCCACGATGTGCTCGCGTTCCAGCCGGGCGATGCGGGCCACCACGGTGGTGCGGGCCAGCCCGAGCTTGCGGGCCAGGATGGCCGCCGGTTCGCGCGCATTGGCCTGCAGCAGGCTGAGCAGTTGCCGGTCGATGGCGTCGAGTCGTTCGTTCATGCGGAGGGCTATGGCGTAGGGCCGGAAGGCGAAGTGCCGACGGTACAGGCGCCGGCCCGCCGGCGTCAATGCGGCGCCGCTAGCCGTCGGATTCGGGTGGGATGCCGCCGTGATAGATACGCCCGTCGAATTCGAAGCGCGTGATGGTTTTGTGGGCGGCATCGAAAATGCGGTCGCGGCTGGCGTCGTCCAGGCCGTCGTGGTCCGCGAAGCTGAAGCGGCACAGGTCGATGTCGCTGTCGTAGAACGCGCTGTGCACGAAGCGGCTGACGTCCGCCTCATGGGCAAAGTGCGCGAATTCGCGCAGTTGCTCCATTTCATGGAAAGAGCCGTTGCGGCTGACCAGCAGCATGCCGAACTTGCGTTCTTCGTCCGCCATGGGTTCCGGCGGGGCCGGGGCGCCGCCCGCCTGGGGATCCTTGCAGTCAAAGTGCGCGCCGACTTCGCGCATGGCCGCCAGCACGCGCTGCCATTCGTGTTCGTCGAGCGTCAGGCGGGCCATCATGTAGAACAGCCGTTGCCGGCCCAGCGATCGGGGCTCGGAGCCGCCCACATAGCTGGACCACGGCGTCGCCGCGTCCAGTCCCGCCAGTTCGGCCATTTTGGCGTCGCTGTATCCCAGCCTGTCCTGCAGTCGTTGCATGGACTGCGCGTCTGGGGGGGCATAGTTCTGGATCGTCTTCATGAACGCGCTCCGGTTGTGCCGCGAGCCCGGAGCCGGTGCCGGCGGCGTGCGCCGCGCTGCCCTTGCGGCTACGCTTCATGCTAGCGCGGCGCCCGGCGCTTGCCTAGCGTTGGGGCGTGTCTTGTGCCGACCGCCCGCCGCCGGTGCGCCGGCCGCGCCATGCTAGGATTTGCGCCGAAATTCACTGCCAGGAGGCATTCATCATGGACACCCAGGAACAAATCGCCGTAATCGTGCACACCATTTCGCATCAGGGCGGCCGCATCGACGCGCTCAATTCCACGCTGGTGTCGATGCTGCACCTGGTGAAAGGTTCGCCCGGATTGCGCGAAGCCATCGAGGCCCAGTTGGAGCAGAATTACTCCAGTCTGCTGGCCCGGTCCGAGAATCCGCAATACGTGGCCGGCTTTGAAAGCGTGCGCGACATGATCGTGGCCGCCTTGAAGTGATCCTGGCGGCCCAAGTTACCCACAACTTCTGTGGACAAGCCTTGGGATAGCCCGGGCATAGATGTGTAATATCCTTTAATTACAATGGCTTGCCGGCAGCGCTCAAAGGCGGCTCCGGAGGCGCTGTCCCGTGCGCGCTTTCCGCGTCGGCACAGGGCGGTCAAGCCGGGTAATATGCGGCCCCATGCGGAATCAGTATTCATTGGAATACCGGAGCGGAGCAATGACGGCTCGAGTTTCGGAAGCGGCAAAGCTGGCGGCCTTCGACCCCGGCAAACTCTCCCCCGAGGCGCGCGAGAGCTGGGAGCGCATGGGGCATGGTTTCAAGGCCTGGCACGATTTCGACCAGCGGCACCCTATCCTGCGACGCCTTGCGCGGCTGCCGATCATCGGCAGCCTGTACCGCAATGCGCGGCGCCGCCACGTACAGCGCGCCAGCGGCAAGCTGGTGATATAAGCAAGCCGGGCGGGCTACCTGCGGCGGCGGGCGCTCAGCCGATAGGCCAGCCAGATAAGCACGCCGATGGCCGCGGCCACCGCCAGCTTGGTTTCGACGCCGTGCAGGCGTCCCAGCAGGGCTTCGATCGTCCGGCCGAAGACGTAGCCCAGCAAGCTGAAGCATGCCGCCCAGATCGCCGCGGCAATGGCGTTCAGCACCAGATACCGCAGCGGCGACACCCGTGATACGCCCAGGGCCACCGGCCCGACCGTACGCAAGCCATACAGGAAGCGCAACGCCAGGATGAACCCGTCCGGATACCGGTCGATGGCGGCCAGAGCCCTATCGAAAGCGGGCTTTTCGCGGATGCGCCGCACATAGCGATGGTCGCGGTAGCGCCGGCCCAGATAGAACAGCAATTGGTCGGCCAGGAACGATCCGGCGAATGCGCAGAGCATCACGTGCGGCAGGTGAAACAGCCCCTGGTGCGCCAGGAAGCCGGCGAACACCACCACGCTTTCGCCTTCAAGAAAGGTGCCGCCCAGCACGGCCCACAGGCCGTAGTCGGCGATGAACTGGTGCAGTTCAGGATTCATCCCGTCCTTTCATCCACGATGCGGGCCAGGGTAAGCAGGGCGCGGGAAATGTCGGGCGTGATGCGTTGCCCGCAACTGATGCGCAGGAAGTGGTTGTAGCGGGCGCCGTTGGAGAACATGGCGCCGGGCGCGACGCGTATTCCCTGCCGCAGGGCGGCCTCGAATACGTCCGTGCCGGACACCTGCTGGGGCATTTCCACCCACAGCAGCATGCCGCCTTGCGGCACGCTCAGGCGCGTGCCAGAAGGGAAGTGCGCCGCAATGGCCTCCGCCGTCAGGTCGCGCTGCCGCTTCAGTTCCCGGCGCAGCCGCGACAGGTGGCGGTCGTAGGCGCGCGATCCCATGAACTCGGCCACCGCGATCTGCGCCAGCGGTTCGTTGGGGCGGCTCTGCGCGAACTTCAGCATGGCGATGCGCGCCTTCCAGCGGCCGCCCAGCAGCCATCCCAGCCGCATGCCCGGCGCCAGCGTCTTGTGCATCGACGAGCAATAGATCACGTTGCCGGTCGCGTCCCAGGACTTGGCGGCTGCCAGCGGCGTGTCGTCGTCCGTCAGGGCGCCATAGGTGTCGTCCTCGATCAGCGGTACCTGCTGGCGTTCGCACAGGGCCACAAGGCGGGCCTTCTGTGCGTCCGGCATCACGCAACCCAGGGGGTTCTGGAAATTGGGCACGACGACCACCGCGCGGATGTTGCCGTGCGTCTGGAAGGCCAGGTCCAGCGCCTCGATCGAAAGCCCATGCTGCGGGCTGGTGGGGATCTCCAGCGCGCGCATGCCCAGGCTTTCCAGAATCTGCAGCAGGCCGAAATAGGCTGGAGACTCCACGGCGATGGTGTCGCCCGGTCGCGCGACGGCGCGCAGCGCCAGGTTCAGGGCTTCGATGCAGCCGTGCGTGACGATGACGTCGTCGGGCGTGGCGTTGATGCCATTGGCCAGCGCCCGGCGTGCCAGCACGGTGCGCAGGTCCGGATGCCCCTGTGGCGGCACCGGACTGACCAGCACCTCGGGCGACTGCCGCAGGGCGCGCGTCATCGCCTGCTTCAGTTCCTCCATGGGGTAGGCCTGGGGCACGGCCGCGGCCAGCGCAAAGTTGGCGCTGACGGGATGGGCTTCGCACTTTGCGATGAAGTCCGACACGCGGTCATGGATGCCGACGTACTGGGCCGCGCCCAGGGTCTGGCGGATATCGGGCTCGTTGACGGGGGGAATGCTATTGCGCCGGGGCTTCAGCACAAAATAGCCGGAACGCGGCCGGGCTTCGATCAGCCCGTCGTCTTCCAGTTGGCGGCAGGCTTGCAGCGCGGTCGACAGGCTGACGTGATGCGTGCGCACCAGCGTGCGCACGGAGGGCATGCGCTGGGCGGGCGCAAGCACCCCGGTCTGGATGGCGCGCCGGTAGTGATTGGCCAGGCGTAGGTACAGCGGTTGAGGATCCATGCGCCGATCTTGCTCCCCGTGGCAGGTGTGAGGGTAGGCACAGATCCGTTCAAAGTACACCATAACAGCGCCAAAATCGAGCTTCTGCATCGGTACAGAAAGGCGATATGTGTGGCTGTTGCGCAGAGCAGGGCGCGCGTAGCCTGTCATGGTCCGACTGGAGATAACCATGACCCCGAATATCGCCCCCAACGACTCTCAATCCCGCTTGCAGCTCGCTGCCGGTTCCAGCCGGCTGCTGGTCATGCGCGCCGGCGCCGCCGTTGTCTGCACCGAGGGCAGCGTGCGCGTCGAAGAGGCGGCAAACAGCCTGGAAGCCGCAGGTGGACTGCATCGCGTGGTTTCCGTCAGGGTGAACGCCGGCGAGGTCCATGGGCTGGCGTATGGCGGCGCCGTGCGCCTGGCGGCGCTGGGCGGCGCCCAGGTGATATGCCTGGAGGCGGAAGGCTTCGCGCGCTCCGCAATGCGATGGGTGACGGCTTTTTTTCAGAGATTTTTCCCGAAAAGCAGAAACAATTCCCTGGGTGCGCTGCACAAGATTTCAAAATGATGTATGATTCACACATCAGACGCGGGGTGGAGCAGTCTGGCAGCTCGTCGGGCTCATAACCCGAAGGTCGTAGGTTCAAATCCTGCCCCCGCAACCAGTTTCAAGCAGTACCGGATCCGCCGGTGGCGCAGTCAAGTCGCCCCCCCGCAGGGTCCCATGAAAAAAAAGCCGCGATCATGTCGCGGCTTTTTTTCGTCCCTTCATTGCGCTGGGTCATCCCTACGCTCCCGCCTGGCGAGTCCCGGGTATCCCCGGCCGCACACGTACGCAACCCTGCGCTACCATGGGTCACGCGCGCTAGTTTGCCGCACACGAGGAGGGTCCATGGGAACAGCTAAATACGATCATCCGGGCTACGTTGCCGACACGGGGGCTGAAGGCAAGTACCACGTGGGCATCTGGTGCCCGCATGGTTATCCTGCCCACATCCACATCGGCCGCCCGGCCGAACGAGGCGACCCCCAGGCGCTGCTGCGGTTGCGGATACCGGACGGCGTGTTTCAGTCCCTGCCGGACGATCCCGAAACCTTGTGCCGCCGCGCGTTGGGCCAGGCGCTGGGTGCCGGGTTGCTGCGTTCCGTCGCTGTCGACGGCGAATACCAGGAACTGCGCTTCCAGCTCGATGCGGAACCCTGGTCCGGGCCGATGCAGGCGGCAAACAACGCCTGATTCGTCCGTTGTTCGCAGACAGTTACCCACAAGGATTGTGGACAAGCCTTGGGATAGCCTCTGTGTATTTTCGGTTTTTTGAGTAATAACAAGGGCTTGGCGCCTGCGGTCAACAATTGGCCGACGCCGGCCCTTTTTTTGCGCCCGCGGCCTGGCGTCTTGCCGGCGTGAGACAATCCCCTGGCCCTGGTTTGTCGCCACCCGCCCATCCTTCCCGAACACTTTTCCAGAATGCGTCCTCTGTTGCCCGTCCTCCCGTCCTTCATCAAGGCGGTGGCGCCATGAGCCTGTCCGCCCGACGCGTTGCCGTCATCGGCGGCGGACCCGCCGGCTTGATGGCGGCGGAAGGCCTGAGCGCCAGGGGCCTGCAGGTCGATGTATACGACGCCATGCCGTCGGTCGGTCGGAAATTCCTGATGGCGGGCCGAGGCGGGCTGAACCTGACGCACAGCGAGCCGCCGGATCCCTTTCTGGCCCGCTATGGCACGCGCGCGGAGCACGTGGCGCCGTGGCTGCAGACCCTGGACGCAGGCGGATTGCGGGCCTGGGCCGACGGGCTGGGGATTTCGACATTCGTGGGCTCATCCGGCCGCGTCTTTCCCCAGGAAATGAAGGCGGCCCCACTGCTGCGGGCCTGGCTGGCCAGGTTGCGCGGCAGCGGGGTGCGCTTCCACATGCGGCACCGCTGGCTGGGCTGGCCCGCGGGCGCGACGCCGAGCGCGGATACGTTGCGTTTCGCCACGCCCGAGGGCGTGGCGACCCGGGAGGCTGATGCCGTCGTGCTCGCTCTGGGCGGCGGCAGTTGGGCCAAGCTGGGGTCGGACGGGGCCTGGGCGGCGGGGCTACTGGCGCACGGTATTCCGGTGGCGGCGCTGCGTCCCGCCAATTGCGGGTTTGACGTCGCCTGGTCGGATCACTTCCGGGAGCGGTTCGCCGGCCACCCCGTCAAGTCGGTGTCGATGCATTGCGGCGGCCCGGCTCGGCAGGGCGAATTCGTCGTTTCGGCGACCGGCATCGAAGGCAGCCTGGTCTACGCGCTGTCCGCCCCGCTGCGGGATCAGATCGACGCCCGGGGCAGCGCCGTGGCGATGCTGGACCTGGCTCCCGACTGGTCGGCCGAGAAGGTCATGGCGGCGGTTACACATCCGCGCGGCGCGCGCTCCATGTCCAGTCACCTGCAGAGCAGGCTCGGGCTTACCGGCGTCAAGGCGGGTTTGCTGCGTGAATGCGCCTCTGCCGACGATTTCCGCGATCCGGCCCGCCTGGGGCTGCGGATCAAGGCGCTGCCGGTAACGCTGGTGCGGGCGCGCCCGATCGACGAAGCGATCAGCACGGCCGGCGGTGTTTCGTTCGATGCGCTGACCGCCGGGCTCATGCTGAAAGCTGCGCCGGGCGTGTTCTGCGTGGGAGAAATGCTGGATTGGGAGGCGCCTACCGGCGGCTACCTGTTGACGGCCTGCATGGCCAGCGGCGCGTTCTGCGCCGCCGCCGTCGCGGATTTCCTGGGCGCGCAGCCCTGATGCGGAATCAGGAGCTGGACGGATGGGCGGCCATGCCGGTGGGCGCGCGCGGGGCAAGGTCTCCGACGACGTGACCCACGACGGGGGCGCCGCCCTCGGGTTGCGTAATGATGCCGATGACGCGGGTAATGGCGCTGGCGGGGATGGTCGTGCCATGCGCGGGATCCTGCACCAATTGCCAGATGGTGGTGTTCGCGCCGCCGACGTCCCCGTCAACCAGGTCCGAGGAATCCAGGCAGTTGCGCGCAAAGAAGGACCAGTCCGAGGCCGTACAAGGCAAACCATGCGCCGTGGCCAGGCGAGCCAGCGCCAGGGGGGCATCCGCCTGACTGGCGGCGTGCTGGGCGGCTGCGCCCAGCGATACGTCCAGCGACAGCATACGGAGAAACTCTACAACGTTGTCCGTGTTCATTCTTGGTCTCCTGTGAGGGCTGTTCTGGTCGAATCGCCGGCTATGCGGAAGCCGGTCGGCGACTGGTCAGCGGGGCCCCTGGCCCAGCATTGATACCAGCGATTGTTTCAGGCGCGGCGAAAAAATTGGCACCGTATGCGCAACGCCGCTGCGGTCGATGCCCTCTTTGAGTTGGACAGACTGTCCAAGGAAAATATCCGGCGCGGCGCCGATTTCGATGTAGCGCGCCAGCAATTCGTCTACGTGTTCCTGCGCGTCTGCGAGCGTGCTGCTATCGGCCAGCTTGCCTGCGGCGTGGGTCTGCAAAATGCGATGTAAGTCGTCGATGAACAGGGCCAGAGCGGCCTGTCCGCGACATTGCGGCTGTTCCCAGCCCCAGCCCTGCGGGCCGGCGCCAGTGCCTTGCGATGCTTGTTTCTTCGTCATGTGCGCATCCTAATCCATTGGCGGCAAATACGCGACAGGCGCGCAGGGCCGTGAAATGTCACGGTTCCGTAAGGGTGGTGACGGATTCTCATCAGCGTTGTTACAAGTCTTGCCCTTGTCATGACGGTCCGTGCACGCCGTCCGCGCCGTGTGGCGACCTGTCCCCGTCGGGGTATGCCATCGGCCAGGAGGACGCTGCGCAAATTGGGGGCTTTAAGGTATGCTGGATTTTGGTTCCAATGCCCAGACAGGAGATGTTTATGAAGAACAGAGTCTTTCTCGTCATGTTGCTTTCGATTGCTGCGCTGTCGGCAGGCTGCAATACCATGGCAGGGGCTGGAAAGGACATCCAGCGTGGCGGGGAAAAGATCGAAAACGCCGCGGAAAAGAAGTAGGGCGTAGCGTCTGCGCAGCCGCAGTGACGGCTCAAGGCCACCCGAGAAATGTTGCGGCATTTCAGGCGTGGCCTTTTTGTTGCCGCTGGCATAATCGCGGAAGTTCGAATACCAATGGCGGTAAGAAACATGCGCAAGTCAGTTTGGGTGGGTGTAACGTTGGCGGCCCTGTTGGCCGGCTGCGCGAGCACGGGCGTCTATGAGGCCGAAGACGCAAAGAAAGAGACCTTCAGCGTCGATACGGGCTACCAGGCGGCCTTCCGCAGGGCGGGCGAATATGTGCGGACGTGCCACACGCTCGTCAAGCACGCCTATGGCGTCTCCTACGCATGGCGTCATACCCTGGGCGAGAAGGGCGCGCCCGACGAAATCAAGGTCTTCAAGGTGGGCGAGCCCGCCACGGTGCTGGAACTGATATCCGCCGAAGCCGATGGCCCCGCCAAATCCAAGGTCACCGTGACCGTGCTCGGAGAAGGGCGCTGGGATCTGGCCGAGATCGCCGCGGCGCGCCAGTCGATCCAGAGCGCCACGCCCGTGTGCCGTAGCAGCAGCGGCGGTTGAAGCATGGAAGCCCGCATTCAGCAGATACGCGCCGCAGGCCTGTCGTTCTCGCTGTTTGCGGGGGCCTTCCGTTTCCTCGGCTGGCTCAATGGCGCTGCGGCGCTGATCCTGGCCGGGTTTTCATTGGGCATCGTGGGCGGAGACATCGCGGCGCCGGATCTGCAGATTCCGCTGGCGCTGTTCCTGGCAGGGCTATTGGCATCGTGCCTGGGGCTTCTGTTCGCCTATCTGGCGCAGGTCAGTCTGTTGCGCCAGGGCTACAACGGACATCTGACCCGCGGGCACTGGCCCGCGCAAATGCTGGCGATGATCTGCTATCTCGCCAGCGCGCTGGCCTTCTGCGCCGCGTGCTGGCTGGCTGTCGGGCAGGCGGCGTCTGATATCACCCAGCCGGCGGCGTACGCACGGCAAACCTAGGGTATACCCCTGTGCGCAAAAGAGTTGGACTTGTGTAGGTGTTGGGAATAATATGCGCACAGCGTATATAAATCCTCTTTCTTGGGGCCCGTCATGAGCATCTCCCAGCAAGCCTTTCTGCGCGACGCCATGCGCCGCCTCAACCTCACCCGCGACGTGTTCGCCACCCGTATTGGCGTGAAACGGCGGGCGCTGGACACCTGGCTGCTGCCCGAAGGGTCGCAGGAATTCCGCGCGATGCCGGAAGTGGTGCAGCGTTTCGTCAGCGAAATCGTGCAGAACGGCGTCTTGCTGGAAAAATATACGCAGAGCGTACAAGATGGTCCCTTGCGCGATCGCATCGCCGTGGAGGGCAAGCACCAGCTTCTGTCCGTGGACCAATTCACCCGGGAATCGGTCGAGGACCTGTTCCGCGTGGCCGACATGATGCAGCCCATCGCGCGCCGCCAGAAGGTGTCGCGCGTGCTGGAAGGCGCGGTCTTGGGCAACCTGTTCTTCGAGGCCAGCACCCGCACCCGCGTCAGCTTCGGCTCGGCATTCTGCCGGCTGGGCGGCTCGGTCTGCGACACCACCGGCTTCACGTTTTCGTCGATGGCCAAGGGCGAATCCATCTATGACACCAGCCGCGTCATGAGCGGCTATGTGGACGCAATGGTGATCCGCCACCCCGACCAGGGGTCGGTCGCTGAATTCGCGCGCGCCACCAACATTCCGGTGGTCAACGGCGGCGACGGCCCCGGCGAACATCCCAGCCAGGCCTTGCTGGACCTGTACACGATCCTGACCGAGTTCTCGCGCCTGGGCAAATTGCTGGACGGCGCGCATATTGCGATGGTCGGCGACTTGAAGTACGGCCGCACCGTGCATTCGCTCATCAAGCTGATGGCGCTGTACAAGAACGTGAAGTTCTCGCTGGTGTCGCCCAAGGGCCTGGAAATGCCGACCTACATCGTCGAGCAGGCCAGCCGCAATGGCAACATCATCGAACAGAAGTCCTCGCTGGCGGAAGGCCTGGCAGGCGCCGACGTGATCTATGCCACGCGTGTGCAGAAAGAGCGTTTCGCCAACGAAGAAAACGAAGGCTACACGCCCGACTTCCAGATCAACCGCGCCATCATTGATGCCTATTGCAGCCCCGAGACCATCGTGATGCATCCGCTGCCGCGCGACAGCCGTCCGGGCGCGAATGACCTCAGCGTGGACCTGAACCATGATCCGCGCCTGGCCATCTTCCGCCAGACCGACAACGGCATTCCCATCCGCATGGCGATCTTCGCGGTGCTGCTGGGCGTCGAAGGCCTGGTGCAGCATTCGCTGCGCGACGTGACGTGGCAGCATCCGACGCACATCGGACCCGACGACTCCGTCTTCCACGGCCTGGAATAAGGGCTTTTCCTCCGGGAGGGCCGCGCCTGCGGCCTTCCCGGTGAGAATTCAAGCATAATCCGCGCTGGCTCTAGCGGCGCGTGCTGCCGCCAGACACGCACGCAGATCTTGGGCGGATGATCTTATGTCTTCGAGCAGTACCGATGTTCCACCTCCTTCGCCATACCCCGATGCGGCCGGCGGTCAGGCCTGCTACCTGAGCGCATCCAACGCCCAGGCCTGGGAAGCGGTCTATCAGTCAGTCGACGCCTATACGCGCGGCCAGGTCGCGGCTGTGGTGGCCGACAGCGCAACCCAACTGGTGGACGCCTTCTATTCCACCTTGCTCGCCGATGCCGAGGCCGGTCCACGGCTTTCCCACGAGATCGTCTCGACCCGCCTGCATAACGGCATGAAGCATTGGCTCAAGGGGCTGCTCTGTGTGCGCGACCAAGGCGATATCGCCAATCTGATGGCCACGCAGAAGAAAGTGGGCGAAGTGCATGCGCGCGTGCATATCCCGATTCATCTGGTGATGTCCGGCGCCCGCATCCTCAAGAATGAGATCGCCCTGCGCCTGCGCGCGAGCGACCTGGACGGCATGGCCGCGTCCGTGGCGACGCAGTACGTCTGTAATCTGTTCGACCTCGCGATCGAACAGATGAGCCGCGCCTTCATGCGCGACATCAATCGCGGCGCCCGCAACGATGAAGCCTACCGGCTGTTCGCGCTGGGCCAGAACATTTCCACTGAGCGCGAGCGCCAGCGCGCGGCCTTGCTGGAATGGAGCCAGGCCGTGCTGATCGGTTTGCACTACCGGACGTCCGAGCAGGCCTTGCCGCGCCTCGCCGCGTCCGAATTCGGCCTGTGGCTGCAGCACAAGGGCGCCGTGCTGTTCGAAAGCGCGCCCGCCTTGCGCCAGATCACCGAGGTCGTGACGCGCCTGGACGACGTGGTGCTGCCGCAGATGATGCAGGAGGCGTTGCAGGGCAACGCGATGCCAGGCCAGGTGCGTGAACTGCAGGAACTGGTTGCGCGCATCAAGCATCTGCTCAACGGCCTGTTCGACATGGTGGCCGAGATCGAGAGCGGCAGCGATCCGCTGACTAACGTGCTGAACCGGCGCTTCCTGCCGTCAGTGATTGGCCGCGAAATCTCCATCGCCCGGCGTCAGCGTTCCAGCTTTTCCGTGCTGTTGCTTGATATCGACCATTTCAAGGCCATCAACGACGCGCATGGGCACTCCGGCGGCGACCAGGTGTTGCGCCAGTTTGCCGAGGTTGTGCACCAGACGTGCCGGTCCAGTGATTTCGTTTTCCGCTATGGCGGCGAGGAATTTTTTGGTGGTGCTGGTGGATACGGTGCAGGAGGCGGCCCTTGCCGCCGCCGAGAAGCTCGGCGCGGAAATCCGCCGCCACCGCTTCATGCTTGCCGAGGCGGGTTTCCTGCATGTCACGGCCAGCATCGGTGTGGCGACCTTCGATGGGCATCCGGACTACGCGTATCTGATCGACCGCGCCGACAAGGCGTTGTATCGCGCCAAGCAGGAAGGCAGGGACCGCAGCGTTGCGGCATGAAAAAAGGCCGCCCAGTACAGGGCGGCCTTATTCATTCCGGCCCGTCGCGGGCGCAAGGGCTTGAAGGGCCTACACCTTCTTTTCGCCGCCCAGGGCTTCGACCAGCTCGGCCATCATCTTGGCCAGTTCGCCGGTCATCAGCATCATGTCGGAATCGAACTTTTCGTCGTCGTTCGCGGCCACGCCTTCGTTGCCTTCCTTCAGCACATCCAGCGGCGCGACGCGCTTGACGTCAAGGCCTTCGGTCAGCACGAAAGACACCCGATCGGCCCACGTCATGGCCAGGCGGGTGCACTGCTTGCCCGACTGGATGTGACGGCGCACGTCGTCGGCGTCGATGGAGTGCTTGACGTAGCGGATTGCCGCGCCGCTTTCTCCGGAGGACCGCAGTTCGGTGTCCTGGTCGATGCTGAAGTTGGAGGGCGCCTCGTCTTCGGCCAGCCATCCGGTCATCGCGGATGCGGGAGATTGAGCCACGTACAGGTTTTCCAGCGGGAACGGGTCGACGCACTTGGCGAGCAAACCGATGACCTCGTCAGCCTTGGCCGAAGCGGCCGCGTCGATGACCAGCCAATGGTTCTGCGGGTCGATCCAGACGCGCGTGTCGCGGTACACGCTGAAGGCGCGCGGCAGGAGCTCGTCAGTGACGCGCTCTTTGATTTCCTTCATCTGCTTGCGGCCGGGCTTGTAGCCTTGCTGCTCTTCGATTTCCTGGGCGCGGGCCTTGGCGACCTGATTCACGACGGTGCCCGGCAGGAGTTTCTTTTCCGCACGCAGGCTGAGCAGAATCTGGCCATTGACCACATGGGCGAGCCCGCCGTTTTCACGCGGCGGAACCCAGCCCAGGCTTTGCATTTCGAGGTTGTTGCCGGCTTGGTAGGCATGCCGCGCCAGCGTTTCTTCAAGCTGGTCGCCCGTCAGAGTCCAGGGCGATGAAAGGCGATAAATCTTGAGATTCTTGAACCACATGAGCGTCGGCCAAAAGGGTTGATTCTATACGACGCAGCGCCTTTGCCGAAGTGATTCCATGCCGCGGTTTCAGGCGACACGTTCTGTCACTGACACGGGCGGGGCGATCCGGTAACGTCCGGCGCACCCATGTGGAATTGGAGAAAAAACATGAAGATCATTGGCGCCATCCTGATAGTGCTGGGCGTTGCCGCCCTGGCCTACAAGGGCTTCAGCTACAAGTCCGAAGAGACGGTCCTGCAGATCGGGTCCGTGAAGGCAACGGCAGAAACCGAGAAGTCGGTCCCGATTCCCACGTGGGCCGGCATTGCCGCTATCGTGGCGGGTGTGGTGGCGATCGGCGTGGGCATGCGCCGTTGATCGTGGCCGGCCCGAATGGCCGGCAGCGCATGTTGTGGGCGGCCGCATTGCGGCCGCCATTCATTTGTCCGGCCGCAAAAAAAGCGGCCCGGCTCAATGAAGAGTCGGGCCGGTACGGGAGCACGCAATACCGCGTCATAAAAGGCTCGCGGGGAACGCGGTATTGGTGTCAGAACAGCAGCCCTGCAATCGTCTGACAGGGGGATCAATCGTCAGCCGATCTGGCGCAAGGCCGTAATCTGAGCGCTCAGTCTACCGGCGCAGGTCTGACATGGTCCTGAAAACGCGCGGGGCGAAAAAAAAAGCTCCAAGAGGAGCTTTTGAAAGGCCGGGCAGGCGCAGCAGTCCCGCCCGGCGGGGGATGGTCTATCAGGCGTTGATGTCGTTGTCCTTGGATTCGCGCACGAACAGCGTGCCGATGACCAGGGTCATGACCGCGATGATGATCGGGTACCACAGGCCGTCGTAGATGTTGCCGGTGGCCGCCACCACCGCGAACGCGACGGGAGGCAGGAAGCCGCCGAACCAGCCGTTGCCGATGTGGTAGGGCAGGCTCATCGACGTGTAGCGGATGCGCGTCGGGAACATTTCCACCAGCATCGCGGCGATCGGGCCGTAGACCATGGTCACGTACAGGACCAGGATGGTCAGCAGGACCACGACCATGACGTTGTTGGTCTGGGCGGGATCCGCCTTGGCCGGATAGCCGTGGCTGCGGATGGCGGCGGTCAGGGCCTTGTCGAGTTCGGCGGCCTTCACCTTGAAGTCGGCCGGCGCCATGGCCTTGCCATCGAAGGACGCGAACTCGTCGTTGCCGATCTTGACGCGCGCCACCGAACCCGCCGGAGCCGCTTCGTTGCGGTAGTTCACCGAGTTGCGGGCCATGAACGACTTGACCACGTCGCAAGAGCTGGTGAACGACGCCGTGCCTACCGGGTTGAACTGGAACGAGCACGTGCTGGGGTCGGCGATCACGGTGACCGGGGCGGTCGCTTGCGCCTTTTCCAGCGCCGGGTTGGCGAAGTGCGTCAGTCCCTGGAAGATCGGGAAGTAGGTCGCGGCGGCGATCAGGCAGCCCGCCATGATGATGGGCTTGCGGCCGATCTTGTCGGACAGCGCGCCGAACACCACAAAGAAGGGCGTGCCAAGCAGGAGCGCGATGGCGATCAGGATGTTGGCGGTATTGGCGTCGACCTTCAGCGTCTGCGTCAGGAAGAACAGGGCGTAGAACTGGCCCGTGTACCAGACGACGGCCTGGCCGGCGGTCAAGCCCAGCAGCGCCAGCAGCACGACCTTCAGGTTCTTCCATTGACCGAACGATTCAGCGATCGGCGCCTTGGAACCCTTGCCTTCTTCCTTCATGCGCTTGAAGGTGGGCGACTCGTTCAATTGCAGCCGGATCCACACCGAGATGCCCAGCAGCACGACCGAGATCAGGAACGGAATGCGCCAGCCCCAGGCCTTGAAGTCGTCTTCGCCCATGAACGTGCGGATGCCCAGGATGACCAGCAGCGACAGGAACAGGCCCAGCGTCGCGGTGGTTTGAATCCAGGACGTGTAGAAGCCGCGGCGTCCGTGCGGGGCATGCTCGGCGACGTAGGTCGCCGCGCCGCCGTACTCGCCGCCCAGCGCCAGGCCCTGCAGCAGGCGCAGGATGATCAGGATGGCCGGAGCGGCCAGGCCGATGCTGGCGTAGCTGGGCAGGATGCCCACGAGGAACGTGGACAGGCCCATGATCACGATCGTGACCAGGAAGGTGTATTTGCGTCCGACCAGGTCGCCCAGGCGGCCGAACACCAGTGCGCCGAACGGCCGCACCGCGAAGCCGGCGGCAAAGGCCAGCAGCGCGAAGATGAAGCCTGCCGTGGGGTTTACGCCGGAAAAGAAGTGTTGGGCGATGATGGCCGCGAGCGAGCCATACAGGTAAAAGTCATACCACTCGAAAACGGTTCCTAGCGAAGACGCGAAGATGACCTTGCGTTCCTCCTTGGTCATCGGGCGCGGTTCCGCGGATGGACCGCGGCCTGCCATGGTAGTTGTGCTCATGATGTCTCCTCGTTTTTTGGCCAGCGGTTTTCCGCCGTGCTTGACCCTCCGCCGGCCGGACCGACATCGAGCTAATCGTCACATTGGGGGTCAAGGCTGACGAGGTTCTGACGGGACACTTACTTGAATCTTAAAATTGAAACAAATGGTAAGCATGCCGGGGAGGGCTAGGGATAGTCCTTAGCCGTCTGTTTGATCCTGCGCCTGAGCAAACAAGGGAAACGTGACGCGGATGCGGGTGCCGGGCAGGTCGGAATATTGGGAAGGATGGTCGCCAATCATCACGCTCGCCTGATGTTTCTGCGTGATCTCGCGCACGATGGCAAGGCCCAGGCCGCTGCCGTCGGACGAGGTGCCCAGTACGCGGTAGAAGCGGTCGAACACGCGTTCGCGCTCTTCGGGCGGGATGCCCGGTCCCGAGTCTTCCACTTCCAGCACCGCCTGGCCGTCCGATTCCAGCACGCGCACAGTGATATGGCCGCCGCGCGGCGTGTAGCGCAGCGCGTTGTCCACCAGGTTGTTGAGCAGTTCGGCCAGCAGCAGCGGGTTGCCGTTGATCTCGACGGGGGTGTCCGACCCTTCGAAGCCCAGGTCGGTGCTGAGCGACAGCGCCAGCGGCACCCACTGCATGGTCTGCTCGTAGGCGATGGCGTTGATGTCTGTGCGGGTCAGGCCGATCGCGCTGGGATTTTCGGCGCGGGCCAGCAAGAGCAACTGGTTGACCAGCCGGGTCGCGCGCTCGGATCCGGTCACCAACTGGCGCAGGCTGGATTGCATTTCCTCGGGGCTGGCGTCGCGCAGCGCCAGTTCGGCCTGGGTCCGCAGGCCGGCCAGCGGCGTCTTCAACTGGTGGGCCGCGTCGGCAACGAAGCGGCGCTGCGCCTGGACGTTGGCGGACAGGCGGTCCAGCAGGTCGTTCATGGCCGCCACCAGCGGCGCGATCTCGGATGGCGCGGCGCGCTCGTCGATCGGCGACAGGTCGTCGGGACGGCGGGCCCGCAGGCGCTGCTGCAACGCATTCAGCGGCGCCACGCCGCGCGACAGGCCGAACCACACGAGCAGTACGGCGATGGGCAGCACCACGAACTGCGGGATGATCACGCCCTTGATGATGTCGTTGGCCAGCTGCGTGCGTTTTTCGACGGTTTCCGCCACGATCAAAAGCGCGGGCTGGGTGTCGGGGATGTGCAGGTCGACCCACGTGAACGCCAGCCGGATCCCGAATCCGCGCAGCGTGTCGTCCTCGTACTGAACCTCGCCGGGCCGGGGCTGCCCCACCGTGGCGGGCAGGGGCAGCGCGCGGTCGCCGCCCAGGTATTCGCCGCGGCTGCCCAGGGCCAGCCAGAACACGCTGTCGGTTTCGTCGGCGCGCAGCACGTCGCGCGCGGCGTCGGTCATTTTCAGCACGGCGCGCCCGTCCTGGGCGTGGACCTGCCGCGTCAGCACATGAAGATTGTTGGCAAGCGCGCGGTCGTAGGGCACGTTGGCGATGTTCTGCGCCACCACATAGGTGATGGCGACGCTCATCGGCCACAGGAGAAACAGCGGCGCCAGCATCCAGTCCAGGATCTCGCCCAGCAGGGAGCGCTGGGGCGGCGCGAAGCTCGGGCCCTTGGCCCCGGCTTGCGTGATTTCCAGGGCTTCCTGGTTGAGCGGCTCTGGCGCGGGCTCAGCTCGAGAGGTACGCCGCACCCTGGTCCCGCTCAAGACAGTAGCCCAGGCCGCGTACGGTCACGATCTTCACGCCGCTCGGCTCTAGCTTCTTGCGCAGGCGGTGCACGTAGACCTCGATGGCGTTGGTGCTGACTTCCTCGCCCCATTCGCAGAGGTGGTCGACCAGCTGGGTCTTGCTGACCATGCGCCCGCTGCGTGTCAGGAGGATCTCGAGCAGGCTGACTTCGCGGGCCGACAGGTCCAGCGTCTGGTCGTCCACGATGGCCACGCGGCCCGTCTGGTCGAACAGCAGCCGCCCGTGCTTGATCATCGTGGCGCC
Organism: Achromobacter arsenitoxydans SY8; assembly: GCF_000236785.1. Classification (GTDB taxonomy): domain Bacteria; phylum Pseudomonadota; class Gammaproteobacteria; order Burkholderiales; family Burkholderiaceae_B; genus Achromobacter; species Achromobacter arsenitoxydans. The sequence continues at coordinate 151,577 of NZ_AGUF01000055.1, forward strand.
GCCGCCGGCGCCGCGCCGGGTCAGCGCCCGCACGCGGGCCTCTAGCTCGGACAGCGCGAAGGGCTTGGCCATGTAGTCGTCGGCGCCGAGGTCCAGGCCCTTGACGCGCTGCTCGATGCTGTCGGCGGCGGTGAGGATGAGCACCGGCAGGGCGGAGTTGCGCGCGCGCAGGCGGCGCAGGACTTCCAGCCCGGCCAGTTGCGGCAGGCCGAGGTCCAGGATGAGCAGGTCGAATGCCTGGGCGGCCAGCGCGGAATCGGCCGCCAGCCCGTCGCGCACCGCATCCACGGCATAGCCGTTGTGGCGCAACGAACGGGAAAGGCCGTCGGCCAGGATGCTGTCGTCTTCGGCGATCAGGATACGCATGGGCTGCTGCAAGGAAAGAACCCGCCGCGCGCCTGCCCCCGCTTGCGGGAGGCGCCTTCCGCCTTGGGGCGCCCGGTGGCGGAAAAGGGGCAAAATACCGGGATCTATTTCAATTCTGTCATACGGCGCAACGCTTGCCACTCAGGGTATACGTGCAAAAGACTGGCACACTGGTTTTTTGTACAGTACAATCCGATGCCATAATCTGATCCGTAGCTTAAGGCGTAGCTTAAGACGTAACTCCACGCGGGGACGCAACACCCCCGGCCCGGCGTTACGGGCTTGCCGGACACGCCTGACCCAACCCGTCAGACATTGCTGTCAGACCGCAGTTTTCCCAGACATCCAGATACGTTACAGACAGGACTCCACATGGACGACAAAACCACCAAGGCCGCCGCTTCGGAAAAGGCCAAGGCGCTTGCCGCCGCGCTTTCGCAGATCGAAAAGCAGTTCGGCAAGGGCTCGATCATGCGCTACGGCGACAACGAGGTCTCGCACGACATCCAGGTGGTTTCCACGGGTTCGCTCGGCCTGGACATCGCGTTGGGCGTCGGCGGCCTGCCGCGCGGCCGCGTGGTCGAAATCTACGGTCCGGAATCGTCGGGCAAGACCACGCTGACGCTGCAGGTCGTCGCTGAAATGCAAAAGCTGGGCGGCACCTGCGCCTTCGTCGACGCCGAACACGCGCTGGACGTCCAGTACGCCTCGAAGCTGGGCGTCAACCTGTCGGACCTGCTGATCTCGCAGCCGGACACGGGCGAACAGGCCTTGGAAATCACCGATGCGCTGGTGCGCTCCGGTTCCGTCGACCTGATCGTCGTGGACTCGGTGGCCGCGCTGGTGCCCAAGGCCGAAATCGAAGGCGAAATGGGCGATTCTCTGCCCGGCCTGCAAGCCCGCCTGATGAGCCAGGCGCTGCGCAAACTGACCGCCACCATCAAGAAGACCAACTGCATGGTCATCTTCATCAACCAGATCCGCATGAAGATCGGCGTCATGTTCGGCAACCCCGAAACCACCACCGGCGGCAACGCGCTCAAGTTCTACGCATCCGTGCGCCTGGACATCCGCCGCATCGGTTCCATCAAGAAGGGCGACGAAGTCGTCGGCAATGAAACCCGCGTGAAGGTCGTGAAGAACAAGGTCGCGCCGCCGTTCAAGCAGGCCGAATTCGACATCATGTACGGCGCCGGCATCTCGCGCGAAGGCGAAATCATCGACCTGGGCGTGGCCGCCAACGTCGTGGACAAGTCCGGCGCCTGGTACAGCTATAACGGCAACCGCATCGGCCAGGGCAAGGACAATGTCCGCGAATACCTGAAAGAGCACAAGGAGCTGGCCATCGAGATCGAAAACCGCGTCCGCGAAAATCAGGGCATCGTCAGCCGCGCGGCCGAATTCGTTCCCACGGCGGAAGACACCGCCGAATAATCGAATCGGCTTTCAGGTCGCGGGCGATTCGTCCTCTGCGACCTTGCGCCGGCCTCCTGTGGCCGGCGTATCGCGGCAGGCGCCTTGACGGGCCTGCCGTTTTGCATAGCAAGCAGGAAGCGCATGAGCTGGAAATCGACTCCCGCGTCCGCCGACCGCCTACGCGCCAGGCTGGACGACGAATTCGAAACGGTGGCCAAGCCGCAAGGCTTGCGCCGCACGTCCGACGCGCGTGGCGAGCGGGATGCCGGCGCACCGGACAGCCAGGCCGATCAATGGCAGCGCAGTTCCGAACAGCGCGGCGCGGCGCGTAACCGCCGCGCTACCGCCGGCGACGCCGCCGCCGAGGATGCCGGCCAGGCTCGCAAAGGGCCGTCCCTGAAGATGCGCGCGGTGGGCTATCTGTCGCGGCGCGAACACGCGCGTGCAGAACTGGCTCGCAAACTGGCTCCTTACGCCGAAGACGCCGCCGAAGTCGAGGCCGTGCTGGATGCGCTCGAGAAAGAAGGGTGGCTGTCCACGGAGCGCTTTGCGCAAAGCCTGGTTCACCGGCGCGCAACGCGCCAGGGTGCGGCGCGCATCGTGCAGGAATTGCGCCAGCATGGGGTCGACGACAATCAGGTCGCCGAACTGCGCGACCAGCTTCGCGCCACCGAATACGACCGGGCCCTGGAGGTCTGGAAAAAACGATTCGACGCCAAGCCGGCCGATCGCAGCGCTTACGCCAAGCAGGCCCGCTTCCTGGCCAGCCGCGGATTCGCGCACGACGTCATTCGTCGCATCCTGGGCGAGGGCGACGAGGACTAGGCGTTCGCCCGGCCCACGTCCAGGGCGGCAGGCAATTTCTGCTTGCGCACGCCCGCCTGCCGCTACTTTGCCGACTTGATCCCAGCCAAGGTCTTGAAGCAGACGTCGCGGGTGATGGTCAGGAATTCCTCGATATACGAGGCGTCCGTGTCCTCACTGCGCACTGTGGCATACAGAGTGCGCCACACACCCTGCGGCCCCAGCCGGCAGAGCCGCAACCAACCCTGATTCATGTATTCGGTAAGCGCCCAGTTCGGCAGCGCCGCGACGCCGCGGTTGCTGGCGACGAGCTGCGCAATGATCGGCGTCAGTTCCGCCTTGCGGATGGCGGCGGGTTCGACATCCGCGGGATCCAGGAACGCCGTGAAGACGTCCAGGCGCTGCTTGTCCACCGGATAGGTGATCAGCGTCTGGTCTGCCAGTTGCTCGGGCATGACGAATTTGCTGCTGGCCAGCGGATTGGACTCCGACACCGCCAGTACCAACTCGTATTTGAACAGCGGCAGGTATTCCACGGCGTCCAGCGGCTGGGGGTCGGACGTGATGACCAGGTCCAGGTCTCCGCGCACCAAGGCGGGCAGGGGGCGAATGAAAAGGCGGCCGACAGGTCCAGCGCCACATCCGGCCACTGGACTCGGAAGGCGTCCAGCGCAGGCATCAGCCATTGAAAGCAGGAGTGGCAATCAATGGCCAGGTGCAGACGTCCGGTGCGTCCGGCCGCCAGCCGCTGCAGATCGCGCTCTGTGGCGCGGATGCGGGGCAGGACCTCGTCGGCCAGCGCCAGCACGCGCAGGCCGGCGGTGGTCAGCCGGGCCGGTCGGGTGCGGCGGTTAAGCAGGGGCGTGCCCAGGCGCGTTTCCAGGTCGCGCAACTGGTGCGACAGGGCCGACTGCGTCAGGTGCAGGCGCTCGGCGGCCTCCTGCAGGCTGCCGCCATCACGAATGGCGGTGAGCGTTTCAAGGTGGCGGATTTCTAGCATCAGAGCGGAAATATCAGTGCAAGGACGGGCCCTGGGCGGGCGGCAAGGTCCGGTTCCATGCCCGCAGATCCGGAATATGCAAATATTTTATGAGATTTCCTCATCTTATGAATGTAGACATTGATTTTGATTCATTTTAATTTGCCCGCAGAATAGCTGTCACTTGAACAAATTTATACTTTCGTGGAGTTATCATGACTGTTATTCATAACTTGGGTTTTCCCCGCATTGGCGCTCAGCGCGAACTGAAGCGCGCCGTCGAGGGCTATTGGGCGGGCAAGCAGACCGCCGAAGCGCTGGAAGAAACCGGCCGTGAACTGCGCGCCCGGCACTGGAAGCTGCAAGCCGCCGCCGGCCTGAAGTTCGTGCCCGTCGGCGATTTCGCCTGGTATGACCAGATCCTGGAATGGACGACGCTGCTGGGCGCCGTGCCCGCCCGCTTTGGCCAGAAAGACACCGAACCCGTCACGCTCGACACACTGTTCCGCATGGGCCGCGGCCGTGCACCGACCGGCAAGCCGGCTGCCGCCTGCGAAATGACCAAATGGTTCGACACCAATTACCACTACATCGTCCCGGAATTGGTGCCGGGGCAGACGTTCCGGATTGCCCGCGAATCGCTTTTCGCGCAGGTCAAGGAAGCGCAGGCGCTGGGCCTGGCGGTCAAGCCGGTGATTCCTGGGCCGCTGACCTGGCTGTACCAGGGCAAGGGCGATGCCTATGCGGACGGCGCCGCCGACGCGGGCAAGCTGCAATTGCTGGCCGCGCTGCTGCCGGTCTACGAAGAGGTGCTGGCGCGCTTTTCCGGGCTGGGCGTGGAGTGGGTGCAGATCGACGAACCCATCCTGGCGCTGGATCTGCCGCAAGCCTGGCGTGATGCCTTCCAGCAGGTCTACGCCAGGTTTTCGGCCAGCCCGGTCAAGTTGTTGGTCGCCACCTATTTCGACGGCCTGAAGGACAACCTGCCCGCCGCGCTGGCGTTGCCGGTGGCCGGCCTGCATGTAGACCTGGTTCGCGCGCCCGAGCAACTGGCCGACGTGGTTGCCGGCCTGCGCGCCGGGCAGGTGCTGTCCGCCGGCGTCATCAACGGCCGCAACATCTGGCGCACCGACCTGGATGCGGCCATTGCGGCGCTGGCGCCGGTCAAGCAGCAGCTTGGCGACCGCCTGTGGCTGGCCCCGTCGTGCTCGCTGCTGCACGTTCCGGTGGACCTGGCCAATGAAACCGAACTGGACGCCGAATTGAAGAGCTGGCTCTCGTTTGCGACGCAGAAACTGGACGAACTTAGCCTGCTGGGCCGCGCCCTCGACAGCGCGACGGATCCCTCGGTGCAGGAAGGCCTGGCCACGCAACGCGCCGCGCTCGCCGCGCGCCGCGCTTCGGTCCGGATCCACAACCCGGCCGTGGCTCAGCGCATGGCCGCCGCCGCCGGGGTGTCGCGCGACCGCGCGCCGTTCGCCAGCCGCATCGCCCGCCAGCAGGAACAACTGGGGCTGCCCGCCTATCCGACCACGACCATCGGCTCCTTCCCGCAGACTGCCGAAATTCGGGCGCTGCGCCGCGACTGGAAGGCTGGCGCGCTGACGGATTCGGCCTACGAGACTGCGATCCGCAAGGAAATCGAGGAAGTCATCCGCTTCCAGGAGAAGGTGGGCCTGGATGTGCTGGTCCATGGCGAGCCCGAGCGCAACGACATGGTTGAGTATTTCGGAGAACTGCTGGCGGGCTTTGCCTTCACCCGGAACGGCTGGGTGCAGAGTTATGGCTCGCGTTGCGTCAAGCCGCCGATCATTTTCGGCGACGTGGCCCGTCCGGCGCCTATGACGGTAGGTTGGTCGTCTTATGCGCAGTCCCTGACCGACAAGCCCGTCAAGGGCATGCTGACTGGCCCTGTCACCATTTTGCAGTGGTCGTTCGTGCGCGACGACCAGCCGCGTGAACAGACCTGCCGCCAGCTGGCGCTGGCGCTGCGCGACGAAGTCGTGGACCTGGAAGCGGCCGGCATCAATGTCATCCAGATCGACGAGCCCGCCATCCGCGAAGGCTTGCCGCTGCGCCGCGCCGACTGGCAGGCGTACCTGGACTGGGCGGTGGATTGCTTCCGCCTGTCGACCGCCGGCGTGCGCGAAGCAACGCAGATCCACACCCACATGTGCTATTCGGAGTTCAATGACATCATTGAGTCGATCGCGGCCATGGATGCGGATGTGATCACGATCGAAACTTCGCGTTCCAACATGGAGCTGCTCAAGGCGTTCGAGGACTTCCGCTACCCGAACGACATCGGCCCCGGCGTGTACGACATCCATTCGCCGAACGTGCCTGAGGTGGACTGGATGGTGGACCTGATGAACAAGGCCGCCGCCCGCCTGCCCAGGGAGCGTCTCTGGGTGAATCCCGATTGCGGCCTGAAGACCCGCGCCTGGCCGGAAACGGAAGCTGCGCTGATCGGCATGGTGCAGGCCGCGCGCGCGCTGCGCGAAGCCGCGTAGCCGGCTTGTCCGGGGCGGGGCGGGCAAGCCCGTCCCCGCCTTTCGGCCCGTTGCGGCGCCATGCCCGCGGGCCCGGCCGTTCCGGCTTGCCCTGCGCCGGACCCGCCCAAGAATACGGTTGCTACGTAGCGGCCTGCGCTATACTTTGAAGGTTTTGTTGCCGCGCACCATTATTACGCGCGGGCCATCTTCGCCCCGCAGGCCCCAAGCATGCCCTTGCCACCGCCGGATTATCCTCGCCAACCGCTGCATACGCGTTCCATACGCGTGCAGTCGTATGCGCGCGATGACGGCAACTGGGATCTGGAAGCCGAGCTTATCGACGTCAAGGCGTACGATTTCCCCAAGCGCGACGGCGAGATGTTCAAGGCCGGGCAACCCATCCACCATATGCATCTGCGCATCACCATCGACGAGAATTTCTCGATCGTGGCGGCTCAGGCCGTCTATGACGCGGCGCCTTATGGGGAACATTGCAAGGCCATCGAGCCGGCGTACACTGACTTGATCGGCATGAACCTGCTCAAAGGGTTCCGCCGCCAGGTCAAGGAACGTTTCGGGCACGTGGAAGGCTGTACGCACATGACCGAACTGTCGCAGGTGCTTCCCACTGCGGCGGTCCAGACCATGGCCAACCGCCGGCGGCAGGAAATCAACCCGAACCGGCGTCCATTCCAACTGGACGGCTGCCATGCGCTGAGCACCGGCGGCCCCGTAGTGGCTGAGCATTATCCCGAGTGGTACACCGGGGGTAGCGCTGAGGCATCGGCCGATTCGACCTCCGATTCACCTTCTTTTTCTCATACGTCCTGACAGGTAACACATGAAAATCCACGAGTATCAAGGCAAGGAACTGCTGAAGCAATTTGGCGTCCCCGTGCCGCGCGGGATCCCCGCTCTTTCCGTCGACGAGGCCGTGGCTGCCGCTGAAAAGCTGGGTGGACCGGTTTGGGTCGTCAAGGCACAAATCCATGCTGGCGGCCGCGGCAAGGGCGGCGGCGTCAAGCTGGCGCGCTCGCTGGACGACGTCCGCAAGCTCGCCTCCGAAATCCTGGGCATGCAGCTGGTCACGCACCAGACCGGCCCCGAAGGCCAGAAGGTCCGTCGCCTGTATATCGAAGACGGCGCCGACATCCAGAAGGAATACTACGTTTCGCTGGTCACCGACCGCGCCACGCAGAAGGTCGCCTTCATCGCCTCCAGCGAAGGCGGCATGGACATCGAGGAAGTGGCTCACTCCACCCCCGAGAAGATCATCACCGAATACATCGACCCGCTGACCGGCCTGTCCGCCGAGCAAGCCACCAAGATCGCCAACGCGATCGGCCTGCCCGCCGACTCCACCGCCCAAGCCGTGGACGTGTTCCAGAAGCTCTACAAGTGCTACATGGACACCGACGCGTCGCTGGTCGAAATCAACCCGCTGAACCGCGACAGCAAGGGCAACATCATCGCCCTGGACGCCAAGTTCAACTTCGACTCCAACGCCCTGTTCCGTCATCCGGAAATCGTCGCCTACCGCGACCTGGACGAAGAAGATCCCGCTGAAATCGAAGCCAGCAAGTTCGACCTGGCCTACATCCAGCTCGACGGCAACATCGGCTGCCTGGTGAACGGCGCCGGTCTGGCCATGGCCACCATGGACACCATCAAGCTGTTCGGCGGCGAGCCGGCCAACTTCCTGGACGTCGGCGGCGGCGCCACGGCCGAGAAGGTCACCGAAGCGTTCAAGATCATGCTGGCCAACAAGAGCGTCAAGGCGATCCTGGTCAACATCTTCGGCGGCATCATGCGCTGCGACGTCATCGCCGAAGGCGTGATCGCTGCTTGCAAGGCCGTCAACCTGAACGTGCCGCTGGTCGTCCGCATGAAGGGCACCAACGAAGAACTCGGCAAGAAGATGCTGGCCGAGTCGGGCCTGCCGATCATCAGCGCCGACACGATGGCCGAAGCCGCCACCCGCGTCGTAGCCGCCGTCAAGTAAAGAGAAAATCAAGGATTCACAAATGTCGATTCTGATCAACAAGGACACCAAGGTCATCACCCAGGGCATCACGGGCAAGACGGGCCAGTTCCACACCCGCATGTGCCGTGAGTACGCCAATGGCAAGGCCGCTTTCGTGGCCGGCGTGAACCCCAAGAAGGCGGGTGAAGACTTCGAAGGCGTGCCGATCTTCGCGTCGGTCAAGGACGCCAAGGCCGACACGGGCGCCACCGTGTCCGTCATCTACGTGCCGCCCGCCGGCGCCGCCGCCGCCATCTGGGAAGCTGTCGAAGCCGAACTGGAACTGGTGATCTGCATTACCGAAGGCATCCCGGTCCGCGACATGCTGGAAGTCAAGAACCGCATGAAGGCCAAGGGCAGCAAGACGCTGCTGCTGGGCCCGAACTGCCCGGGTCTGATCACCCCCGACGAAATCAAGATCGGCATCATGCCGGGTCACATCCACCGCAAGGGCCGCATCGGCATCGTCAGCCGTTCGGGCACCCTGACGTACGAAGCCGTGGCGCAAGTCACCGAGCTGGGCCTGGGCCAATCCAGCGCCGTCGGCATCGGCGGCGATCCCATCAACGGCCTGAAGCACGTCGACGTGCTCAAGCTGTTCAATGACGATCCCGATACCGACGCCGTCATCATGATCGGCGAAATCGGCGGTCCGGACGAAGTCAACGCTGCCGAGTGGGCCAAGGACAACATGAAGAAGCCGGTCGTCGGCTTCATCGCTGGCGTCACCGCTCCTCCCGGAAAGCGCATGGGCCACGCTGGCGCCCTGATCTCTGGCGGCGCCGACACGGCCGACGCCAAGCTGGAAGTCATGGAAGCTTGCGGCATCCGCACCACGCGCAACCCCTCCGAAATGGGCAAGCTGCTCAAGTCGGTGCTGTAAGCCACAGCAATGCGCGATAAAAAAGCCCGCTTCGGCGGGCTTTTTTTTGTCCGTGTTTTTGGCGGCTTCCTAGGGTAATCCCGCGTCCAGGATGCGGTCGGGCCAATCATACGGAAAGCTGAACGAAACTATAATGAAAGAAATTTTGCGCGTACCAGCAAGAATGCCGTCGGGCTCGCACCAAGACGGTCAGTACGTTTTTTGCGTTCAATTCATCCATTAAATTGGTTTTCTCCTAGGGGGATCACACCTAGGAAAGAGAGGCATGGAACTCAGTTCAGCGGCATTCTGGATAGCGTTGCTCCAGATCATTTGGGTCAACATTCTGCTATCGGGCGACAACGCCGTGGTTATTGCGCTGGCAGCGCGGTCGCTGCCCCCGGCGCAACAGAAGAAAGCGATCGTCGTCGGTTCCGCCGCCGCGATCATCATGCGTATCGTGCTGACGCTCGTCGCGGCCAAACTGCTGTTGCTGCCTTGGCTCAAGCTGATCGGCGCGTTGCTTTTGGTCTACATCGGCGTGACACTGCTGTTGCCGGAAGGCGAAGAAGATGGCGCGGGTAAGACGCAAGGCAATCTGCTGACCGCGATTCGCACTATCATGATTGCCGACCTGGTCATGAGCCTGGACAACGTGGTGGCGGTCGCCGCCGCGGCGATGGGCGACACGACCTTGCTGGTTGTGGGCCTGGCGATCAGTATTCCCCTGGTCATCTTTGGCAGCACGCTGCTTTTGAAAGTCATCGAACGCTTCCCGGTCATCGTCTGGGTGGGGGCGGCCTTGTTGGGCTTCATCGCCGGCGAACTGCTGGTGGGCGATCCCGCCCTGCAAGAACCCGTGGCGCGCATCGACGCAGCCCTGGGCGTGACGCAGCACAGCTTTGCCTTGATGACTGGCGCGCTCGGCGCAGTGCTGGTCCTGGCGATTGGTAAAGTTTTGCAGATGCGTCAGAAAGCTGACTGAAAGCTGAACTACAATAATAAGTTGTCCTGAATTCTCTCGCCGCGCGGTGCGCGGCGAGGCGGCCGGACCGGGACCGGCCATTCTTTTCATATAAATGCCTTCGGGGGTTCAAAGTGCTTGAGTTTTTCCAGACGCTGAGTTGGGCAGCGGTATTTCAAATCATTCTTATCGACATCCTGCTCGGCGGCGACAACGCTGTCGTGATTGCGCTGGCGTGTCGCAACCTGGCGCCCAAGCAACGGATGCAAGGCATTTTGTGGGGCACCGCGGGGGCAATCATCCTGCGTGTCGTGCTGATCGCCTTCGCGATGCAGCTCCTGAATATCCCGTTCCTGAAGGTCGTGGGCGGCGTGCTGCTGGTCTGGATCGGCGTCAAGCTCCTGGTTCCCGAAGACGATGCGCATGGCGACATCAAGGGCGGCACATCCATCGTCGCCGCGATCAAGACCATCATCATCGCTGACTTCGTGATGAGCCTGGACAACGTGATCGCCATTGCTGGCGCCGCGCAGAACGCGCATGCCGACCATCAGCTCGGTCTGGTGATCTTCGGCTTGGTCGTCAGTGTGCCGATCATCATCTGGGGCAGCACGCTGGTGCTCAAGCTCATCGACCGCTATCCGCTGGTCGTCACCTTCGGCGCGGGCCTGCTGGGCTGGATCGCCGGCGGCATGCTGGTTACCGACGTTATTGTCGAGCGTCAATTTGGCGTTCAGCCGGCTACGGTTAAAATCGCCGCTGAAATCATTGGCGCCTTGCTCGTTGTTGTCCTTGGACGGTGGCTGGCAAGCCGCAAGAACGCTTCCAAGGAATCAGCACATGAGTCTGCGTAGATCCACCGACCCCCAGCAAACCGAATCGGGCCTGAGCCTTCTTCAGGGCCTGTTCGTGCTGGCCATCCTCGGGGTAGTCGCGACGATCATCGTCTCCAACTTCGTTTGATGGCGTCACGTGTCTCTGCCACAACGCCTGGTCATCGCGACCCGCGCCAGCCGGCTTGCCCTTTGGCAAGCCGAGCATGTGCGCGACCGGCTGCGCACGCTGTACCCGGCGTGCGCGGTTGAGCTTCTTACCCTGACGACCCGAGGCGACCAGATCCTCGACCGTACGCTTTCAAAGGTGGGCGGGAAGGGACTGTTCGTCAAGGAACTCGAAAACGCCCTGCTCGACGGGCGCGCCGATCTGGCCGTGCACTCCTTGAAGGACGTGCCGGTCGATCTGCAGGCCCCATTCGAGCTTTGCGCCGTTCTCGATCGCGCGGATCCGCGCGATGCCTTTGTCTCCAACCACTACGCCACGCTTGCGGAATTGCCCGCGGGCGCGGTCGTGGGCACGTCCAGCCTGCGCCGCGAATCACAGATCCGCGCGCGCTATCCGGCGCTCGTGGTGAAGCCGCTGCGCGGCAACCTGGATACGCGCCTGGGCAAGCTCGACAAGGGCGACTACGACGCCATCGTGCTGGCGGCCGCCGGTCTTGAGCGCCTGGGCCTGGGCGCGCGCATCCGCGCGTTGCTGGATCCCGCCGACAGCCTGCCGGCGGCGGGGCAGGGAGCCCTGGGCATCGAAATCCGCGACGACCGCAGTGATATGCGCGCCTGGCTGGCGCCGCTGGTCAGCGCCGACACGACCGCCTGCGTCCTGGCCGAACGCGCCGTCTCGCGCAAGCTGGGCGGGTCCTGCCAGGTGCCCCTGGCTGCTTACGCCCAGATCTCGGACGGCGCCTTGTCGCTGCGCGCGCTGGTGGCTTCGCCGGATGGCGTGCGCATGGTCCACGCCGCCCGCAGCGGTCCCGCCAGCGAGGCCGAAGCCATCGGCGAGGCCGCAGCCAGCGAATTGCTGGATGCCGGCGCCGAGACCATTCTTCGCGAATTGTTGCAGGCGCCCGGGCCAGGCTGATGGTCAAGGCGCCCGCAGCCGCCGAAAGGCCGCGCGTCGCCGTCCTCACACGGCCCGCGGGGCGCAACGAAGCACTGGCCGGACGCCTGCAGGGCGCCGGCTGGTTGCCTTGCGTGCTCCCCGCCCTTGAAATCCATCCCTTGCCCATGGTCCCCGCGGACCTGCCTCGGCCGGCGGCCTACGACATGGTCGTCTTCGTCAGCGGCAACGCGGCCAGGCATTATCTGGACCAGTTGTCCCGGGCGGACGGCCCGGCCGCGTGGCCCGCCGGCGTAATCGCGGCCACCGTGGGGCCGGCCAGCGCCCAGGCGCTGCGCGGCCTGGACGGTTTTGGCGCGAATACAACAGTTCTTCATCCTGGCGCCGACGCCGAGAGCCACGATTCCGAAGCCCTGTGGCAAGTCCTCCAGGATCTCCCGCAACTGCCGGCCAGGGTGCTGGTGGTGCGCGGCACGCAAGGCAGGGACTGGCTGGGCGATACGCTCGAGGCCCACGGCTCGGCGGTGACACGCCACGCGGTTTACCTAAGGCGGCCCGCGGGCTGGACCGCCTCGCAGGTGGCGCAACTGCGGCGCTGGGCGGATGACGGCGTTGGCGCGACCTGGCTGATCACCAGCGGCGAGGGCGCGGATGCGGTCCGCGCCGGCCTTGACGCCGCGGGACTGTCGGACTGGTGGGGGCGCTGCGGCTTCGTGCTGACGCATCCCACGCTGGCGCGGCGCGTGCCCCAGGCGGGCCATGGCGCGACCTGTCAGGCGATGGTAAAAATCTGCTTGCCCAACGACGACTCGATATTCCAGGCTTTTGTTGCTGCCTGATTCGTTGGTTCGGACCGACACCGAATACAATCGCGTCATGACAGACAAGACTCCCGCTACCGATCCGGCCGTTCATCCGGCCGCCCCGGACGCAACTGCGCCCGCATCGGCCCCGGCCGATCCCGTCAAGGCCCGTCCGGCCAAGCGCGGCAGTGGCCCTCTGGTCACCGCCCTGATAATCGTGATCCTGTTGGCCGTCGGCCTGGGTTACGCCCTCTGGAAGCAGCGCACGCAATTCGTATCTGCCGGCCGCGAAGTCGCCACGCGCATAGAAACGCTCAGCACCGATGTCGCGCAGGCCCGCAAGGACACGCGCGAGGCCCTGGCGTTGGCGCAGGCCCAGGCGGGACGCGTGGCCGAACTCGAGGACACCGTCCGCGAGACACAGAGCCAGTACAACGCCCTGCAACTGGCCTGGCAGAACTTCAATGACAGCGCCAGCGACGAACTGCTGGCCAATGACGTCGAACGCCTGCTCACCATCGCCAACCAGCAATTGCGCCTGGCGGGCAATGTGTCCAACGCCATCGTGGCCCTGGAGACCGCTCAATCCCGCCTGGCGCGCGCCGACCGTCCGCGGTTCTCCAGCCTGCAGCAGTCGATCAACGGCGACTTGGACCGCCTGCGCGCCGTCTCCACCGTAGACATCCCGGCCCAATCCGCCCGCATCGAACGCCTGGTCGCGCTGATCGGCCGCGCGCCGCTGCTGGTGCCGGACGCCGCGGCGTCCGGTGTCGCGCCGGTCGGACAGGCCCAGCCAGTGGCGCCTGTCCCCGTGGTGGATCCCCTGGCCGGCCTGCCGGCCGACGCTCCCTGGTGGCAGCGCTGGCGCGCGGAAGTGGCTTCGTGGCCCGGCCGCGCCGGCTCCGCGCTGGCGCATGAGCTTGGCGGCCTGATCACCATCCAGCGTGTCGATGAGCCCGCCGCGCTGTTGCTGTCGCCCGAACAGGCCGACCAGGTGCGCGGCACGCTGCGCCAGCGCCTGCTTACGGCCCAGCTGGCCATGCTGATGCGCCAGCCTTCGGTCTGGAAGAGCGAACTCGACAACGTCGGCACGACCCTCTCCAAGTACTTCGACGGCCGTTCGCCCGATACCGTCGCCGCCCAGACTCTGGCGCGCGAACTCGCGCAGACCGACATTGCCGTGCGCATGCCGGAGGTGGCCGACAGCCTGAACGCCGTGGCCGCGCTGCGCGCCGCCGGCTTCAAGACCAGCGATCAGGACTGAGGCCTATGCGTACCTGGTTCTGGACTCTGCTGCTCGCCGTCGTTGCCGTCGCCCTGGCGGTGGTGTTGCGCTCGCATTCCGGCAACGTGCTGTTGCTCGTGTGGCCGTGGCGCATCGAGATGTCGCTGACGCTCGCCGTCCTGCTCATCGTCGCGACTTTCATCATTCTGTATGTGGGCTTGCGCCTGCTGGCGTGGCTGCTCGCCATTCCCGACCGCGTGCGGGCCTGGCGCGGCAAGCGCGCGCAGGCGCGCGATCACGAACTCCTCGAGCGCGGCTGGATCGGCCTCCTGGAAGGCCGCTACTCCCACGCCGAGAAAGACCTGACCAAGCTGCTCGACCAGACCAAGGTGCAGACGCGCCGGGTCCTGGCGGCCCTGTCCGCCGGGCGTGCGGCGCATGGCCTGGGCGAGTTCGACCGGCGCGATCGCCTGCTGGCCACTGCGCAGGAACAGGCAGGCGCCGATCCGGGCCTGGTTGAAGCCACGGCTACGGTTTCGGCAGACATGCTGCTGGATCAGGGGCACGCGGAACGCGCGCTGTCGGTGCTGGCGCCGCTGGCCGACGGCGGGGCTCGCCACCTGCACACGATGCGCCTGCTGCTGCGCGCGCATACCGCGTTGAACCACCAGGAACAGGTGTTTACGCTGGCGCGCGGTCTCGTGCGCCGCAATGCGCTGGCGCGGGCCGAAGCCGACATCCTGATCGACGCCTCGGGCGCAGCGCGTCTGCGCGCCGCTGCCGGCAGCGACGCCTGGCGCGCCATCTGGAAAGACCTGAAAGCCGAAGAACGCCTGCTGCCAGAAATCGCCCTGGCGGGGGCGGCGGCCTTCGAGGCAGCTGGCGAACCCGCCGAAGCCGCCCGCGTGCTGGAATCCGCGGTTGCCGTCAAATTCAATCCGGCGCTGGTGGCGGCGTATGCCCGCTGCGAAGCCGAGCAGGTCTCCCGCCGCCTTTCCAAGGCCGAAACCTGGCTGCATCAGCGCCCGACCGACCCGGACCTCCTGACCGCCCTGGGCATGCTTTGCCTGAACGGCCAGCTTTGGGGGCAGGCGGAACGCTATCTGCTGCGCAGCCTGAGCCGCCGCAGCGATGCGCAGACGCATGCGCTGCTGGGCAGCCTGTATGACCGCCTGGACCGCCCCGCCGACGCCGTGCGCCACTGGCGCCTTGCAACGGCGGCCAGCATGGCGCTGCCGGTGCTGGCCGCCGATGCGGCGCTGCCCGCGGCCGACACCGGGTCCGATCCCTATCGCGTGGACGCCGAAGGCGGCTATGCCGTGGGTCTGTCGGACACCGACAGCGATACCGACGTCGGCGGCGATTATCCGGCGCTGCCGCCGGCCGTCGCGGCCTCGGCCTCCGACTATGTGCTGGACCCGGAAGCGCGCGCCAGCAAAGAGCAGCGCGATCGTGCGCTCGCGCCCGAAGACGCGCCGCTGGCTGGCGGTACTTCCGACATCGACGAGTACTTCGACAGCGCGCCGATACCGGCGGCGGCTTTCGACGAACCCGTGCCCACCTACGCGCCGGCGCCGGCCTCGGCGCCCCAGGCGCCCAAGCCCGCCGCCGCCGCGCCCGTGCCGTCCACCAAGCCGCCGTTCAAGAACGACGGCTCGATTTGAATAATCTTTCAGACAAACAAGGTTGAATCATGAGTCTTGATCGCGTCTCCCCTGGCAAGAAGCTGCCGGAAGACTTCAACGTCATCATCGAAATCCCGATGAACGCCGACCCGGTGAAGTACGAGGTCGACAAGGATTCCGGTGCGATTTTCGTTGACCGCTTCATGCTGACGGCCATGCACTATCCGTGCAACTACGGCTACATCCCGCAAACCCTGTCCGAAGACGGCGACCCCGCCGACGTGCTGGTGCTGACTCCGTTCCCCATCCAGATCGGCGCCGTGGTGCGCTGCCGCGCCATCGGCGTGCTGGAAATGGACGACGAGTCGGGCGGCGACGCCAAGCTGCTGGCCGTGCCGATCGAAAAGCTGTACCCCCCGTACCGCAACATCAAGTCCTACGAAGATCTGCCCGCGGAAGACGTCTCCCGCATCCAGCACTTCTTCGAGCACTACAAGGACCTGGAAAAGGGCAAGTGGGTCAAGGTCAAGGGCTGGAAGGGCGTCGATGCCGCACACGAGGAAATCGTGCGCAGCGCCGAGCGCTACAGCCAGGGCTGATCGAATCCCGGCCGGTCCGGCTTTGCCGCCGGCCGGCGCCCCGAGGCGGCGCGGCCGCGACCGCAGCATGCGGCGCGCGTCCGCGCCGTTGCTTTTGCGCTTCGCAGAAGCCCAACGATCCCTCGCTTCGGCCGAAGAAAGGGATAAACTCGCGGATGCTTTTTCAACGCCGGGCCGCCCAGAATAAAAACGCCCTCTAGCGGGGACTGCGGGCGAAGCGCGCGCGGCGTCGAGGTAACATATTTCGCCGGTTTCCGGTCACGTATTTGTCATAGGTTGATAGCTCATGGACTACGTTCTACCTCCCCAGCCGCCCGTCGCGGTCCCCGTTGCCGGCAGCGCCGCGCTGTTTCCCGTTCGTCGCGTCTATTGCGTAGGCCGCAACTACGCCGAACACGCCAAGGAAATGGGTTTCACCGGCCGTGAGGATCCGTTCTTCTTCTGCAAGCCCGCAGACGCGGTGCTGGTGGTGGCCGACGGCGAAACCGGAAAAATGCCTTACCCGTCCAAGACCTCCAACCTGCACTACGAGATGGAACTGGTCGTAGTGCTGGGCAAGGGCGGCCGCGATATCCCCGTGGATCAGGCCAATGAGTGCGTCTGGGGTTACGCCCTGGGCCTGGACATGACCCGCCGCGATCTGCAAGGCGAAATGAAGAAGCAGGGCCGTCCCTGGGAAATCGGCAAGGCGTTCGACCAGTCGGCGCCGCTGGGCCCGATCCACCCCCGCAGCGTCGTCGGCACGCTGGAAAAAGGCGCCATCTGGCTGGATGTGAACGGCGAGCGCAAGCAATCCAGCGACATTTCGCAGATGCTGTGGAACGTGCCCGAGAGCATTTCGTACCTGTCGGGCCTGTTCGAACTGCAGCCGGGCGACATCATCTTCACCGGCACGCCCGAAGGCGTGGGTGCGGTGCGCCAGGGCGACGTGATCACCGGCGGCGTGGAAGGATTGGGCGAACTGCGCGTGCAGATTGCCTGAGGCTTAGCTTTTCATTCAATCAACAGGAGTTAGCATGCGCGGCAAGATTGTGCTGACTGCATTCGTGGTGTTCGGGTTTGTGCTGGCCGGTTGCAATACCGTTGCCGGCATGGGCAAGGACATGTCGCGGGCAGGCAATGCCATCACCAACGCGGCCGATAAATAATCCGCCCGCGTTGGAAAAAAAGCCCCTTGATTGCTCAAGGGGCTTTTTGTTGGCGCGGGGCAAGGGCTTACAGCACGTCGCCCGCGTAGTCGGCCAGGCGGGAGCGCTCGCCGCGCTGCAGCGTGACGTGCCCGGAATGCGGCCAGCCCTTGAAGCGGTCGACGACGAACGTCAGACCCGAGCTGCCTTCGGTCAGGTAGGGCGTGTCGATCTGGGCGATGTTGCCCAGGCAGATCACCTTGGTGCCGGGGCCGGCGCGGGTTACCAGCGTCTTCATCTGCTTGGGCGTCAAGTTTTGCGCCTCGTCGATGATGAGGTACTTGTTCAGGAAGGTGCGGCCGCGCATGAAGTTCAGGGACTTGACCTTGATGCGCGAACGGATCAGGTCCATGGTGGCGGCACGGCCCCAGTCCCCGTTGCCTTCGCCGTCGCCCATGTTCAGCACGTCGAGGTTGTCCTCCAGGGCGCCCATCCATGGCAGCATCTTTTCCTCTTCCGTGCCGGGCAGGAAACCGATGTCCTCGCCGACCGGCACCGTGACGCGCGTCATGATGATTTCGGTGTAGCGCTTGGTTTCCAGCACCTGCGTGATGCCCGCCGCCAGCGCCAGCAGCGTCTTGCCCGTGCCTGCCTGGCCCAGCAGCGAAACGAAATCGCATTCCGGGTTCATCAGCAGGTTCATGGCGAAGTTCTGCTCGCGGTTGCGCGCCGTGATGCCCCAGACGTTGTTCTTGCCGTGGGTGTAGTCGCGCAGCGTCGCCAGCACCGCCATCTTGCCGCTGACTTCGCGCACTTGCGCGTACAGCGGCATCTGGCCTTCAAAGTAGACGAATTGATTGACTACGAACTGCGAGCACAGCGGGCCGTGGATGCGGTAGAACGTCGTGCCGCCCTGCTGCCAGGACTCGACGTCCTTGCCGTGCTTGTTCCAGAAGTCTTCGGGCAGTTGCATCACGCCCGAATACATCAGGTCCGAGTCTTCCAGGACGTGATCGTTGAAATAGTCTTCGGCCGCCATGCCCAGCGCGCGCGCCTTCAGGCGCATGTTGATGTCCTTGGACACCAGCACGACTTCGCGCTGCGGGTACTTTTCCTGCAAGGCGCGGACGACGCCCAGGATCTGGTTGTCGGCCTTGCCCATGGGCAGGTCGGACGGCAGGGTGCTGTGGATGGCGGTCGTCTGGAACATCAGGCGGCCGGTGGCGTCCTTGTTGCCCAACTTCGCCAGTTCCAGCCCTTCGTCGAGGTGCGTGGCGTCCTGCACCAGGGAATCCAGCGAACGGCTGACCTGACGCGCGTTGCGCGCCACTTCCGACATGCCCTTTTTCTGGTGGTCCAGTTCTTCCAGCGTCATCATCGGCAGGAAGATGTCGTGCTCTTCGAAGCGGAAGAGGGAGCTGGGATCGTGCAGCAGCACGTTCGTGTCCAGGACGAACAGCTTGCGTGGGGCGTTCTGGGCGCGGGCCTTGCCGCGCTTGGCGGGCGCCGGAGCGGCCTTGGCCTGCTGGCGGGCCGGGGCGCGGACGGCCGGCGAGGCCGGGGCGGGTGGCGGGACCTGGCGGGCGGGGGCGGGGATCTGCGCCTTGCGCGCCGGAGCCGCCAGGCCTTCGAGTTCAGGCTGGACAAGCATGTCGTCCTCGACGTCTTCCGCGAGGACGGCCTGGGTGTTGGACCGCGCAGCGGCAGTCTTGGTGGTGCGGGCCTGCGCCCGGGCGGAATCGCCCGAGGGGAAGGTCAGGATGGCTGCGGGGCGGGTAGGCAACTTCGGAAGCGGCATATGCGTCACTCTCCTGTGTGGGCCGGGCATAGCGCCTGACGGGTATTTCCTGTGCGGCTAACCGATGCTTTTTGCGGCTTGCAGGACTTCCTTGGCGTGGCCCGGGACCTTCACCCCGCGCCACTCCTGCACCAGCACGCCATAGGCATCAATCAGGAAGGTGCTGCGTTCGATGCCGCGCACCTGCTTTCCATACATATTCTTTTGCTTGATGACGCCGAACAGGTTGCAGACGGTTTCGTCGGCGTCGGAGATGAGAGGGAAAGGAAGTTCGTACTTGGCCTTGAAGTTCTCATGCGACTTCAGTGAATCGCGCGAGATGCCGATCACGATTGCGCTGGCCGAGAGGAACTCGGCGTGCAGATCGCGGAAATCCTGGCTTTCGGTGGTGCAGCCGGGCGTGTTGTCCTTGGGATAGAAGTACAGGATCACCGCCCGTCCCTGGCACTGTTCCAGGCTGATCGGGCCTATCGTGCTCTCAGCGGTGAACAGCGGGGCGGGCTTGCCTATGCTCGGCGTCATTGACTGGATGCTCCATGGGGAGGAATGAGGGCGACGACGACGCGCCGGCCCTCAGCCATCAGGATGTTGTAGGTGCGCGAGGCGGCGTGGGTATCCATGATTTCCACGCCGATGCCCGCTGCTAAAAGGGGACGCAATATTTCGGGGCGCAGGAACTGCTGCCGGCCGCCGGTGCCAACCAGCAGCACTTCGGGCGCGTTGGCCGGGCGGGCGGGCGTGGATTCCGGTTCGTCCAGGAACGCCATCGGATCGCGGACGGGCTCGGCCAATCCGGCGGCCTGGCGCAAGAGGGAGGAGGTGATGTCGGCCGGCGACTCAACGGGCCAGAGGGTAACTTCGCCTTCGGGGCCAAAAGCGACCGAGGAGGAAAAACGTACCTGGTTGACCTCGATGTAGCCATCGCCATAAGCGGTGACTGTGTTCAGAGCGGCCGTCGCAGGATCGGTATGCAGCTTCAATAAAAACTCCGGCTTTACGTGCTTGATAATAGCGCATCGGACAAGTCGCATGTTGCAACGTGTCCACTCGGAAAAGGGCCTTTTTTCGCCCCATTTGCCGCCTAGGCGTCCTTGCGCTAGATTACAGGGTTTTGCTGCGCTGCAATCGTGTGCCGGCGCGGCTCTTGCCCCCTTTCCCCTTCGCGCGACCGCGCCCTGGTTTTTTTGCCTTTTCGCCCCTAAGGATTCCCATCATGAGGAAGTTCTCTCGCATCGAGCGTTTGCCCCCGTACGTTTTCAACATTACCGGCGAGCTCAAGATGGCGGCGCGCAGGCGCGGCGAAGACATCATCGACATGTCGATGGGCAATCCCGACGGCGCGACGCCCAAGCACATCGTCGACAAAATGGTGGAAGCGACAACCCGTCCCACCACGCACGGCTACTCGGTGTCCAAGGGCATCCCGCGCCTGCGCAAGGCGATCTGTGACTGGTACCAGCGCCGCTACGCGGTCGAGTTCGATCCGGACTCCGAGGCCATTGTCACCATCGGCTCGAAGGAAGGCCTGGCTCACCTGATGCTGGCCACGCTGGACCGCGGCGACACCGTGCTGGTGCCCAATCCCAGCTACCCGATTCATATCTACGGCGCCGTCATCGCCGGCGCCAACATCCGTTCCGTGCGCATGACGCCCGGCGTGGACTTCTTCGAGGAACTGGAACGCGCCGTGCGCGAATCCATCCCGAAGCCCAAGATGATGGTGCTGGGCTTTCCCAGCAACCCGACCGCCCAGTGCGTGGACCTGTCGTTCTTCGAACGCGTGGTGGCGCTGGCCAAAGAACACGACATCCTCGTCGTGCATGACCTGGCCTACGCCGACATCACGTTCGACGGCTACGTGGCCCCGTCCATCATGCAGGTGCCCGGCGCGCGCGATGTCGCTGTCGAGTTCTTCACGATGAGCAAGAGCTACAACATGGCGGGCTGGCGCATCGGCTACATGGTCGGCAACCGCGAGCTGGTCAACGCGCTCGCGCGCATCAAGAGCTATCACGACTACGGCACGTTCACGCCGATCCAGGTGGCGTCCATCGCCGCCCTGGACGGTCCGCAGGATTGCGTGAACGAAATCGTGGCGCAGTATCAAAGCCGCCGCGACGTGCTCGTGCGCGGCCTGCACGAAGCAGGTTGGAATGTGGAGATTCCCAAGGCGTCCATGTACATCTGGGCGCAGATCCCCGAACCCTACAGGGCGATGGGCTCTTTGGAATTTGCCAAGCGTGTCCTGTCGGATGCGAAAGTGGCCGTGTCCCCCGGGATCGGCTTCGGCGAGTATGGCGACGAATACGTGCGCTTCGCTCTTATCGAAAACGAGCAGCGCACCCGCCAGGCGGTGCGCGGCATCAAAGATATGTTCCGCAAGGACGGATTGCTGAAGTGATGGGCCCCCCCGCAGCGCTGCGCGCTTCCCCCGAGGGGGCGTGCTGCGGACCGGCGGGGCCGGATCCGCGGCCCACCGATACGGCGGCGCCTGCGCCTTGCGTCAGCATTATGGAGAACTGAAATGAATTCCCCTCAACGCCCGCCCGCAGAGGGCGCCGCGATGAAACCCATGAAGGTCGGCCTGCTGGGCCTTGGCGTGGTTGGCGGCGGCACGTGGACCGTGCTGTCCCGCAACGCCGAGGAAATCGCACGCCGCGCCGGCCGCCGCATTGAAGTCACCCGCGCCGCCGTGCGCGACGTGGCCAAGGCCCGCGCCCGCGTGGGCGACGCCATCCTGGTCGACACCGATGTGCACGCGCTGGTGCGCGATCCGGAAATCGACATCGTCGTCGAACTGATCGGCGGCGATACGCTGGCACGCGAACTGGTGCTTGAAGCCATCGCCAACGGCAAGCACGTGGTCACCGCCAACAAGGCTCTGCTGGCCAAGCATGGCAACGAGATCTTCGCCGCCGCGTCTGAACGCGGCGTGATGGTGAACTTCGAGGCCGCCGTGGCGGGCGGCATTCCCATCATCAAGGCGATCCGCGAAGGCCTGACCGCCAACCGCATCCAGTGGGTGGCCGGCATCATCAACGGCACCACCAACTTCATCCTGTCCGAAATGCGCACGCGCGGCCTGCCGTTCGCCGACGTGCTGGCCGAAGCGCAGCGCCTGGGCTACGCCGAGGCCGATCCCACGTTCGACGTGGAAGGCGTGGACGCCGCGCACAAACTGACCTTGCTGGCTTCGCTGGCCTTCGGCGTGCCGGTTCAGTTCGACCGTGCCTACATCGAAGGCATTTCGCAGCTGGCCGCCGAAGATATCGAACACGCCGAGCGCCTGGGCTACCGCATCAAATTGCTGGGCATCACGAAGCGCCGTCCCGACGGTATCGAGCTGCGCGTGCATCCGTCGCTGGTTCCGTCCGAGCGTCTGCTGGCCAATGTCGAAGGCGCGATGAACGCCGTGCTGGTCAAGGGCGACGCCGTCGGCCCGACGCTGTATTACGGGCAGGGCGCGGGCGAAGAGCCGACCGCCTCGGCGGTCGTGGCGGATCTGGTCGACGTGACCCGCCTGCACACCGCGGACCCGGGCAATCGCGTGCCGCACCTGGCCTTCCAGCCGGACGCCATGTCGGACACGCCGATCCTCCCGATCGAGCAGGTCAGCACGTCGTACTATCTGCGCCTGCGCGTGGACGATCAGCCCGGCGTGCTGGCGGACATCGCCCGCATCCTGGCCGACCGCTCCATTTCCATCGGGTCGATGATCCAGCAGCCCTCGCACATCGGCGGCGCGGACATTATCTTCCTGACGCATGAGGCAGTGGAGGGCAACGTCAATCAAGCCATCGAGCGCATCGAATCCTTGCCCTTCGTGCGTTCCAAGGTGACGCGTCTGCGCGTGGAAAATCTGACGTGAAAAAGGCCCACCCCCGAAGCGCCCCTGGCGCTTCCCCCTCAAGGGGGCGCCGCGCGCGGACCGGCAATGCCGGCTCCACGGCGGCCCGGATTGGGGGAGTTTGGCGCATCGCGGAGCAATTGACATGAAATACATCTCTACGCGCGGCGGCATGGCCGCGCAGGAATTTTCCGACATTCTGCTTGAAGGCCTGGCGCCCGACGGCGGCCTGGCCGTGCCGCAGGCGCTGCCCCAGGTTTCCGGGGAAACGCTCGAATCCTGGCGCGGCCTGCCGTACGCGGACCTGGCGTTCGAAGTGCTGTCGCTGTTCGCCACCGACATTCCCGCGGACGATCTGCGCCGGCTGACGCGCGCCGCCTATACGCCGCAGATCTTCAACAGCGAGGACATCGTCCCGCTGCGTCCGCTGGATGACGGACTGTCGCTGCTGGGGCTGTCTGAAGGGCCGACGCTGGCTTTCAAGGACATGGCCATGCAGTTCCTGGGCCAAGTGTTCGAGTACGTGCTCACCAAGCGCGGCACCACGCTGAACATCGTGGGCGCCACTTCCGGCGACACCGGCTCCGCAGCGGAATACGCCCTGCGCGGCAAGAAGGGCGTGGCGGTTTTCATGCTGTCGCCGCACGGCCGCATGAGCGCCTTCCAGCGTGCGCAGATGTACTCGCTGCAGGACGAGAACATCCACAATATCGCCGTGCGCGGCGTGTTCGACGAGGCGCAGGACATCGTCAAAGCGCTGGCCGGCGATCTGGCCTTCAAAACCAAGTATCGCCTTGGCGCCGTGAACTCCATCAACTGGGCGCGCATTGCCGCCCAGGTGGTGTATTACTTCCACGGCTGGCTGCGTGCCACTGAAAGTGCTGGCCAGCAGGTGTCGTTCGCCGTGCCTTCGGGCAACTTCGGCAACATCCTGTCCGGCCATATCGCGCGCAGCATGGGCTTGCCCATCCGCCGCCTGGTCCTGGCCACGAACGAGAACAACGTGCTGGAAGAATTCTTCCGCACCGGCGTCTACCGTCCGCGTCCCGCCGAGCAGACCTACGCGACCTCCAGCCCCTCTATGGACATTTCGCGCGCTTCCAACTTCGAACGCTTCGTGTTCGACCTGGTGGGCCGCGATGCGGAGCGCGTGAAGGCGCTGTGGGCGGCGGTTGCGCGCGACGGGTCGTTCGACCTGTCCGAGCTCAAGGACCAGTTTGAATCGCGTTATGGCTTCGTGTCGGGCGCCAGCACGCACGCCGACCGCCTGGCGACGATCCGCTCCGTCTACGATGCGACGGGCGTGCTGATCGACCCCCACACCGCCGACGGCGTGAAGGTCGCGCGCGAATTCGTCGAGCCCGGCGTGCCCATGCTGGTGCTTGAAACCGCCTTGCCCGCCAAGTTCTCCGAGACCATCGAGGAAGCGCTTGGCCGTCCCGCCACGCCGCCCGGCAACCTCGCGGACCTGGAATCCCTGCCCCAGCGCGTCGAAGTCATGGATTGCGACGAAGCGTCCGTACGCCGTTTCATCGAGGCCCACGCCAAGGTGTAAAGCGCACTTGCCGCTTGTGTACGGTTGCAACCCCTCGCAGGCGCGTCCCGCGAGGGGTTTTTAATTATTGGGGGCAGTGCCAATTACGTTCTAATGCACTTTCTGCACAACCCGACACGTATTCGGGGCCGGATTCCGATAGAGTGAATTCACCTATTCACACTCGGAGAACACGACCATGAATCTGAAGACCATGACGTTGGCCCTGGTGGTGACCGGAGTCGGTATGCTGGCCGGATGCTCGTCGCCCACGGTCATTCAGCAGCGCGACGGAACCTCCACCGTCACGCCCGATACGCCCGAATACGACAAGAAGTCGGGCATGTACGAATACGACAAGGACGGCAAGAAGGTTCAGATCAACAAGGACGATGTGAAGTCGATCGAAGAGGTCAAGTAAGCAGCAACGCTTGCACCGTCCATAAAAAAGCCCCGGCGAATGAATCGCCGGGGCTTTTGCATTGCGGGGTTGCGCTTACTTGCCCGCGTCTTCGGCGTGGTAGCGGCCCACGCGCTCGACTTCGTTCTTCGAGCCCAGGATCACGCTGACGCGCTGGTGCAGCTTTTCCGGCTGGATGTCCAGGATGCGCTGCACGCCGTTGATTGCCGCGCCGCCTGCCTGTTCGATCAGGAAGCTCATCGGATTGGCTTCGTACATCAGGCGCAGCTTGCCGGCCTTGCCGGGTTCGCGCGCATCCCAGGGGTACATGAAGATGCCGCCGCGGGTAAGGATGCGATGCACGTCGGCCACCATCGAGGCGATCCAGCGCATGTTGAAGTCCTTGCCCAGCGGGCCGGTCGAACCGGCCAGGCAGTCGTCGATGTAGCGCTTGACCGGGGGAGCCCAGTGGCGCATGTTCGACATGTTGATGGCGAATTCCTTCGTGTCTTCAGGCACGCGGATGTTTTCGTGCGTGAGCACCCAAGAGCCCATTTCACGGTCCAGCGTGAAACCCACCACGCCATTGCCGATGGTCAGCACCAGCATTGTCTGCGGGCCGTACACGGCGTATCCCGCCACCACCTGCTTATTGCCCGGCTGCAGGAAGTCCTCTTCGCAGACAGGCGCGCCAGATACGTCGTGGGGCGCGTGCAGCACCGAGAAAATGGTGCCGATCGAGACGTTCACGTCGATATTGGAGGAGCCGTCCAGGGGATCGAACAGCAGCAGGTATTCGCCCTTCGGGTAGCGGTTCGGGATCAGATGGATGGTTTCCATCTCTTCCGAGGCCATGGCCGCGAGGTGGCCGCCCCATTCATTGGCTTCCAGCAGGATTTCGTTGGACAGCACGTCCAGCTTCTTCTGGACTTCGCCCTGGACGTTTTCGCTTTCCAGGCTGCCCAGGACGCCGCCCAGCGCGCCCTTGCTGACGGCATGGCTGATGGCCTTGCAGGCGCGCGCGACCACTTCGATGAGCAGCCGCACTTCCGGGGCAAGAGCTTGGGCAGAGCGTTGTTGCTCCACCAGGTATTGAGTGAGTGTTTTGCGTTTCAAAAGGGTCTCCCTATGCAGCGAATTCCAAAGCTTTGGATACGATTTCGTGTACGTTGCGCGACAGGCCCTCGTGCTGGCGCACCTGCTGCAGGGCGGCCTGCATGGGGATGCGTAGCGTGGGCACGAAGCGCGACCAGTTGTCCAGCGCGCGCGCCAGGCGCGCGGCGATTTCGGGGTTGAGCGCGTCCAGCGCCAGCACCTGTTCGGCCCAGAAGGCGTAGCCCGAGCCGTCCGGGTGGTGCATGCCGCGGGCGTTGTTCAGGCAGAACTGGAAGATCAGCGCGCGGGCGCGGTTGGGGTTGCGCAGCGTGAAGGCCGGGTGCGTCATCAGTTCGCGCGCGGTCTGCACCGTGGTCGAACGGGCGGCGGCCTGCAGGGCGAACCACTTGTCCACCACCAGCGGGTTATCGCTCCAGCGGGCATAAAAGGCGGTCAGCGCTTCTTGAGGAAACTCGCCCTGGCCGTAGTTGATCAGGGAGGACAGCGCGGCCATGCTGTCGGTCATGTTGCCCGCCGTGGCGTACTGCTGTTCGGCGAGGCGTTGGGCTTCCTGTTCGCCGGCCGCCATCAGGTGGCTGAGGGCCAGATTCTTCAGTGCGCGCCTGCCCGCGGGTACGGGGGCGGGGCTGTAGGCGCCGGGTGTCTGGTTGTCATCGAACGCCTGGCGGAATTCGGCCTCCAGCTGGCGGCCCAGTTCCGCGCGCAGGAAGTCGCGGGCGACGGCCAGCGCCGGCGGATCGACGAGGCGCATCCGTTCGGCCAGCGTCTTTTCCGAAGGCAGGGCCAGCGCGCGGGCGCGGAAGGCGGCGTCGAGCTTCGGGTCGGTGAGCAGCGCGCGCCATGCTTCGATGAAGGCGGTGTCGGCCTGCAATGTGCGCCCGGCCTGGCGGGCGTCGGCCAGCGCCAGGATCTGGCGCGTGGCCAGTTCCTGGCCGGCTTCCCAGCGCGCGAACGGGTTGCCGTCGTGCGCCGACAGCAAGGCCAGCTCTTCGTCCGACCAGTCGTAGTCGACGATCACCGGGGCCGAGAAATCGCGCAGCAGCGACGGCACGGGGGCCTCGGCGATGTCATCGAATGTCCATTGCTGGGATTGCGTCGTCAGTTCCAGCAGGGCGGTGTCCACGACCGCGCCTTCGTGGCGCAGCGGCAGGGCGCGGCCGTTGCGGTCCAGCAGGCCGATCGCGAAAGGGATGTGGTAGGGCGCCTTGACGTAGTCGGGACCGGCCTTCTTTTCCACGCCCACGGGCGGGCATGCCTGGGTCAGGGTCACCGTGCAGCGGCGGGCGGCGGCGTCATGTTCCAGCGTGACGGTGACGCGCGGCGTTCCAGCCTGACGGTACCAGCGGCGGAACACGGACAGATCGCGGCCGGGGTGCTGGCGTACATAGACAGACTCCATCGCGGCGACGAAATCGTCGCACGTCACGGCCTGGCCGTCGTGGCGGCGGAAGTATTCGTCCATGCCGGCGCGGAATCCGTCTTCGCCCAGCAGCGTGTGCTGCATGCGGATGACCTCGGCGCCCTTTTCATACACGGTGGCCGTATAGAAATTGCCGATCTCCTGGTAGCTTTCCGGGCGGATCGGATGCGCCATGGGGCCGGCGTCTTCCGGGAATTGGGCGGCGCGCAGCGCCACTACGTCGTCGATACGCTTGACGGCGCGGGCGCTGGCCGCCGCGGCGGCGTCCATGCCGTGCGCCATCATGTCGGCGCTGAATTCCTGGTCGCGGAAGACGGTCAGGCCCTCCTTGAGACTCAACTGGAACCAGTCGCGGCAGGTGACGCGGTTGCCCGTCCAGTTGTGGAAGTACTCGTGCCCGATGACGGATTCGATGCCTTCGTAGTTGGCGTCCGTGGCGGTATCCGCGTCGGCCAGCACATACGCTGCATTGAAAATATTCAGGCCCTTGTTTTCCATGGCTCCCATATTGAAGTCATGGACGGCAACGATCATGAACCGGTCCAGATCCAGCTCCAGGCCGAAACGGCTTTCGTCCCAGCGCAGCGCGCGCACGAGGGAATCTAGCGCCCATTCGGTCTTGGTTTCGGAGCCGGGGTCGCTGTAGACCTGCAGAAGCACGTCGCGGCCGCTCGCGGTCTTGACGGTGGTTTCGCGGTGGGTCAGGTTGCCCGCCACCAGCGCGAACAGATAGCAGGGCTTGGGGAACGGGTCTTCCCATTCGACCTCGTTGCGGCCGTCGGGCAACTGGCGCGTGGCGATCAGGTTGCCGTTGGACAGCAGCACAGGATATTGCGGTTCGGCGCGCAGGGTGACGCGATAGCGCGACATGACGTCGGGGCGGTCCGCAAACCAAGTGATGCGGCGAAAGCCTTCGGCCTCGCATTGCGTGAAAAAGTTGCCGCCTGACACGTACAGGCCCATCAGCGTGGAGTTGGCGGACGGCTTGCAGCGGCTGACGATCTCGACCGTGGCGTCGTCGGGCAGGCCATGCAGCACCAGGCTGTGGGCGGACAGTTCATAACCGCCGGCGGGCAGCGCTTTGCCATTGACGCCCACCGAGACGAGTTCCAGCTCTTCTCCGTCCAGGATCAGGGCGGCGTCGGCGCCGGCGCCAGGCCGGCGCTGCACATGCATGGTGCAACGCACTTCGGTTGCGTCGGGCGCAAGGTCGAAGGCGAGGGCGACTTCAGGAATATCGTAAGGGTAGGGCTGGTAATCCTTGCGGTATACGGTAACGGGCGTTTCTGTGCGCATGGGATCGCAGTCCGGTGTGAACGAGAAGCCTATTGTAGTGGCTGGCCGCAGGGCGCACCCTGCGGCTTAAGCCCTAGGCTTAAACTTTTGGCAAGCGCGTATGTCAAAGCTGCGTATGATGGGCGCCGTTGCGCGAAAGGAGCCGCAAATGTCCGGAAAGTCTTCGTTTGTGTTCAGCGGTGTGGGCCGTTGGGCCGGCATATTGGCCGTGCTTGGGGCGCTGGCTCTGACGGGATGCGCAGCGCCCACGGTATCAGCCCGAGTGACGTCGTTTCAGCAATGGCCGACCGGGGTGGAGGGCCAGACTTACCAGTTTGTCCCGGCGGACCCGTCGCAAATCAATAATCTTGAATACCAGTCCTTCCAGGACATGGTGCGTGCGGGCATCGGCGCGACGGGTCTGGTCGAGGCCACATCGGGCGCCAAGGGCCGCTTCGACGTGTCGTTCCGCTATGGCACGACGCAGACCCAGGTAATGGTGCGGCGTCCCTATGATCCCTTTTTCTATGGCGGCTACGGCGGATTCTATGGCCCGCGGCCATGGGGCATGGGCGCGGGTTACTGGGGGCCGGATTGGGTAGATGTACCGATGGTGGTGCAGCGCAACTCGCTGTCGGTGTTCATCCGCGATACTCAGAAGGGTGGGGCGGAGGTATACCGATCCACCGCGTTCATATTGTCCGAGCGTGATGATTTCATTCGCACCATGCCCTATCTGGTGCGAGCAATATTTGACAATTTCCCCGGGAATAATGGCGCCGAGCGCGAAATTCAATTCCCTGTCCAGTAAGTGGACGGCGCTGCGGCGCCAGGTTCTTAAAATAAAAACGGCGCACCATGATGGTGCGCCGTTTTGCGTCTTGCTGAAGAATAAGTCTTATTCTTTGATGAGAAAGCTTTCGCGCGTGGCGCCGGCGGCTTCTTCGGCGGCGAGCCAGCGGGGAGCCTTGCCGCGACCGCTCCAGGTTTCCCCGGTTTGGGGGTGGCGGTACTTGGGAGCCACGGCGCGCTTGGCGGCGTTGGCTGCGCGGGCGGGCGCGCCAGCCTTGCGGCGAACGCCAGTGGCCGCGCGGGCCGGCTTGCCGGCGCCGTAGGCTGCGGCGATTTCCTCGGGGGTGATGTCGTACTCGCGCATCGACGTGATGATCGAATTGATCACGGGTTTGCGACGCTTCGTTTGCAGGACTTCAGCCTTCTTTTGGAGCTTGTTGATTTCCTTTTCGATCTTTGCTTGCAGAGCTGCGTATGATTCTCGGGCCATGGTTTATTCCTGATTATGGAACTGCTTTAATCGCCGGCGAAGTTATGTTTATTTGTTGTGCTTCGCATAATACAGAATTTACGCCTTGGAATCGCCGTTTTCGGACTAATTACTTTGTATCAAAAGAGTCTCAAACCCTTTGGGCTTGCGGTTCCCCGCGGTGTACAAGTATTGGGAAGTATTTTCTCAAATTTGGGACAACTTGAAACAAGCGCTTGCTTGGTTCAAGTGCTTCCGCTGGCGGGCGCGAGCCTTGGGGGCCGCGCGCATAGCGGGCAGCCGCAGGTTCGCCCGGTGTTGTCAAACCATATATCCGGTCCAGCCGGAAGGCGGCTGCGCGGAAGATGATTGATTGGGCATGCCGGTGTTTTCCTGCCCTGGACATGGCCGCCCATGCATTTTGGTGTTCTCACTCTTCGAGAATCATACGGACGGCTTCCCCGGGCTGCGGTTGCTCGAGATTTCATTTTGATGTCAGGTTGTATGACGAGCAGTCTGCTGGTCCGGCATCCTGCGGCGACCCGCAGGCAGCCGCTGAAAATACTTAACTTGATACCCAATATTCCGTCCCCATCTATTTGACCGAGATAATGCGGGCCGTATTTTGTCTTGCCTCCGGCAGCCATCGGCCGTCACATCTTTTGGGCGCCAGCCGGGACGCCGCGACCCGGTCGGCGGTACGATACGTACTTCAGCGCCATCGCGCGCATGCGCGGCCCCGCCGCCCCTGAACAGAGCCTATGAAAATCATTGATCCCGCCATTGCATCCCTGGCCACCGCCAAATCCCTTCTGCTAGACCCCTGGGGCCTGACCGAAGCGGACATGGCGCGGGCGCTGGGTGAAATCTTCACCCACAAGGTCGACTACGCCGACCTGTACTTCCAGTACACGCGCAGCGAAGGCTGGAGCCTGGAGGAAGGGATCGTCAAGACGGGCAGTTTCTCCATCAGCCAGGGCGTCGGCGTGCGTGCGGTCAGCGGCGAGAAAACCGCCTTCGCCTATTCTGATTCGCTGTCGCCCGAGGCGCTGCTGTCGTCCGCGCACGCGGTGCGCGGCATCGCCCGCCGCGGCGCCGGCAAGGTCAAGGTCGCGGCCCAGGTCGAGGCCGAGATCGGCCGCAGCCTGTACGCGGATATTGATCCCGTCGCGACGCTCAGCGCGCCCGAGAAAGTGGCGCTGCTCGAACGCGTCGAGCGCATGGCGCGAGCGCGCGATCCGCACGTTATCCAGGTCATGGCCGGGTTGGGCGCCGAATATGACGTGGTCCTGGTCGCCGGCAGCGACGGCCGCCTGGCCGCCGACGTGCGTCCGCTGGTGCGCCTGTCGCTTACCGTCATCGCCGAACGCAACGGCCGCCGCGAGATGGGCCATGCGGGCGGCGGCGGTCGTCTGGGACTGGCGTATTTCACGGACGAGATGCTGCAGGGCTATGTCGAGCGCGCCGTCCACGAGGCCATGGTCAACCTCGAGGCGCGTCCCGCGCCGGCAGGTGAAATGACCGTCGTGCTGGGTTCCGGCTGGCCCGGCATCCTGCTGCATGAAGCCGTGGGCCACGGCCTGGAAGGCGACTTCAACCGCAAGGGTTCCAGCGTGTTTTCCGGCCGCATCGGCGAGCGAGTCGCCTCCAAGGGCGTCACCGTGGTCGATGACGGCACGATCCCCGACCGCCGCGGTTCGCTCAACATCGACGACGAGGGCAATGCCACGCAGCGCAACGTGCTGATCGAAGACGGCATCCTGCGCGGCTACATGCAGGACACCCTGAACGCCCGCCTGATGAAGACTGCCGCCACCGGCAACGGCCGCCGCGAATCCTTCGCGCATCTGCCCATGCCGCGCATGACCAACACCTACATGCTGGCAGGCGACAAGCCCGCCGAGGAAATCGTCGCGTCGGTCAAGCGCGGTCTGTACGCAGTCAATTTCGGCGGCGGCCAGGTCGACATCACCAACGGCAAGTTCGTGTTCTCTGCCTCCGAGGCCTACATGATCGAAGACGGCAAGGTCACCTATCCGGTCAAGGGCGCCACCCTGATCGGCAACGGTCCCGACGCCATGAACCGCGTCACGATGATCGGCAATGACCTGCAGCTGGATTCCGGCGTGGGCACCTGCGGCAAGGATGGCCAGAGCGTGCCGGTCGGGGTGGGCATGCCGACTGTCCGCATGGAAGGGCTGACCGTCGGCGGAACGGCCTGACCGCGCGCCGCCAGAGGCCGTCCACGAAAAAAGCCGCGTGACGGCCTCAAAAAGTTGTGCTAGAGTCATTCCCCATGAAATTCGCGTCCCCCGCCTTTTATTTTTATTTTTTTGGTTTTCTGAAGCCGCTGGCGGAGGAAGGGACGCGCTCAATCTGAAGTTTGGACAGAATCCCCCCAAAAAAGCCGCCAGCAAAACTGGCGGCTTTTTTTATGCCGCCGTGGCGGGCAACCCAGGAGCAGTACCGTGTCGCACAATACCGATGACCTTCGCATTCGAGAAATCAAGGAACTGAACCCGCCCTCGCACGTGATGCGCGAGTTCGCATGCACCAAGGAGGCGTCCGAGACCGTGTTCGCCGCCCGGCAGGCCATGCACCGCATCCTGCACGGCATGGACGACCGCATGATCGTCGTGATCGGGCCTTGTTCCATCCACGACACGCGCGCCGCCATCGAATACGCGAAGCGTCTGAAGCCCGTGCGCGACCGGCTCAGCGCCGACCTGGAAATCGTCATGCGCGTGTACTTCGAGAAGCCGCGCACCACGGTGGGCTGGAAGGGGCTGATCAATGATCCTGACCTGGACGGCAGCTTCGACATTAACAAGGGTGTGCGCGTGGCCCGCGAACTGCTGCTGGACATCAATAGCCTGGGACTGCCGGCGGGTTGCGAGTTCCTGGACATGATTACGCCGCAGTACATCGCGGATCTGGTCTCCTGGGGGGCGATCGGGGCGCGGACGACGGAAAGCCAGGTGCATCGGGAACTGGCTTCGGGGTTGTCGTGTCCGGTGGGGTTCAAGAACGGCACGGACGGCAATGTGAAGATCGCCGTGGACGCGATCAAGGCCGCGTCGCAGCCGCACCATTTCCTGTCGGTGACCAAGGGTGGCCATTCCGCCATCGTGTCGACCGCCGGCAACGAGGATTGCCACGTGATCCTGCGCGGCGGAAAGACGCCGAACTACGACGCGGCCAGCGTGGACGCGGCTTGCCAGGATGTCGCCAAGGCCGGACTGGCGCAGCGCATCATGGTTGACGCCAGCCACGCCAACAGCAGCAAGAAGCCCGAGAACCAGCCCCTGGTCATCGACGATGTGGCGCGCCAGATGGAAGCGGGCGACGCCCGCCTGGTCGGCGTCATGGTCGAAAGCCATCTGCTGGGCGGCCGACAGGACATGGTGCCCGGCGAACCGCTGGTCTATGGCCAGAGCATCACCGACGGCTGCATCGACTGGGACGCGTCGGTGGCCGTGCTTGAGCGCCTGGCTCACGCCGTGCGCGAGCGCCGCCGGGTGGCGCTGACCTCGGGCAAATAAGGGGAAGCGCGCCGCGGATCGCCCCTCTGGGGCGGTTTGCGGTGCAGCATGCGTGGCGGCGTAGAATATTCGGATTATCGAACCCGAGAAAACGCTGATCATGAACGCTCCCTTGCACGCCGAAACCCTGCGCCGCGCGGTGCCGGCCGCCTGTCTGGATGCCTTGCGCGCGCGCTTTGGCGACCGCCTGTCGGAATCCGCCGCCGTGCGCGAACACCACGGCCGCGACGAATCGCCTTATCCGGCCATGCTGCCCGACGCCGTCGTTTTCGCGCAGTCGACCGAAGACGTCGCGTACGTCGCCAAGGTCTGCAATGAGCATCGCGTTCCGCTGATTCCCTACGGCGCGGGCTCGTCGCTCGAAGGCCACATTCTTGCGATCCAGGGCGGCATCAGCCTCGACCTGTCGCAGATGAACAAGGTCTTGGCCATCAACGCCGAAGACCTTACCGCCACGGTGCAGGCGGGCGTGCTGCGCAAGCAGCTCAACGAAGAAATCCGCAGCACCGGCCTGTTCTTTCCGATTGATCCGGGCGCCGACGCCAGCCTGGGCGGCATGGCCGCCACACGGGCTTCCGGCACCAACGCCGTACGCTATGGCACGATGCGAGAAAACGTCATGTCGCTGACCGTGGTCACGGCTGATGGCCGTATCATCCGTACCGCCGGCCGTGCGCGCAAATCGTCGGCCGGCTACGACCTGACGCGCATCTTCGTGGGCAGCGAAGGCACGCTGGGCATCATCACCGAAGTGACGGTGCGGCTGTATCCGCAGCCCGAGGCCGTGTCGGCCGCCGTCTGCAATTTCCCCACGCTGGACGCCGCCGTCCAGAGCGTGATCGAGATCATCCAGATGGGCGTGCCCGTGGCCCGCGTCGAGTTCATGGATGCGGCCAGCGTGCGCGCCGTCAACTTGCACAGCAAGCTGAGCCTGCGCGAAACGCCGCTGCTGGTGTTTGAATTCCATGGCAGCCCGGCTGGCGTGCAGGAGCAGGCCGAAACCGTGCAAGCCATCACCGCCGAACATGGCGGGATGGACTTCGAATGGGCTGAACGCCCCGAAGACCGCAGCCGCCTCTGGACCGCGCGCCACAACGCGTATTTTGCGGGCCTGCAATTGCGTCCCGGCTGCCGCGCCAGCACGACCGACGTCTGCGTGCCGATCTCGCGCCTGGCCGACTGCGTGCGCGACACCGTCGAGGAACTGGACCGGGCGAGCTTTCCCTACACCATCGTGGGCCACGTGGGCGACGGCAACTTCCACGTGCTCATGCTGCTGGACGCCGATAACGCCCAGGAATGGCAGGAATCGGAAGCCATCAACCACAATCTGGTGCGGCGGGCCATCGCGGCCGACGGCACCTGCACGGGCGAGCACGGCGTGGGCCTGCACAAGATGCAATTCATGGCGGAAGAGCACGGCGAGGACGCGCTGGACCTGATGCGCAGCCTCAAACACGCGTTTGATCCGAACAACATTCTGAATCCGGGCAAGATCGTCTCCTGGTGATCCGCCGACGGCAGCCGCTTGCTGTTTTTCAACGACAGGCGGCTGCAGGGCTTACGGCTGGTTACTTCTGCACCGCCCGCAAACCCGCATAAACCCGTTAGGTGCGGGTAAATCCCGGCCTGCTTATCGGGGTCGCACGCGCTATTGTTGCGCTCATGAATTCACTGGTCGAAACTGGCCTGGCCCAAGTGCAGGCGCCTTATTCGTTGCAGCAGCTCATCGAGGCGTTGTCGGCCGCGTTGCCCGCGCACTGTGTGCTGTATCGCGAAGAAGACACCCGCCCTTACGAGTGCGATGGCCTTTCCCTTTACCGCTCGCTACCCGCGGTCGTCACCTTGCCCGAAACCGAAGAGCAGGTGCAGTCCGTCATGCGCATCTGCAAGCGCTTGAATGCGCCCGTCGTCGCGCGCGGGGCCGGCACGGGGTTGTCGGGCGGCGCCATGCCGCACAGCCAGGGCGTGCTGCTGGGGCTGTCCAAGTTCAATCGCATCAAGAACATCGACCTGGCCAGCGCCACTGCCATCGTTGAACCGGGCGTGCGCAACCTGGCGATCTCCGAAGCCGTCTCTCCGTACGGGCTGTATTACGCGCCGGATCCGTCCAGCCAGATCGCCTGCTCCATCGGCGGGAATGTGGCCGAGAACTCCGGCGGCGTGCATTGCCTGAAATACGGCCTGACGGTGCACAACGTGCTGCGCGTGCGCGTGGTCACGATAGACGGCGATGTGGTCGAACTGGGATCGGAAGCGCCCGATGCGCCCGGCCTGGATCTGTTGTCGGTTTTCATCGGGTCCGAGGGCATGCTGGGCGTCGTCACCGAAGTGACGGTCAAGCTGATACCGAAACCGGCTTGCGCTCAGGTCGTGATGGCCAGTTTTTCCAGCGTCGAAGCGGCGGGCAACGCCGTCACGCAGGTTATCGCCGCGGGCATGATCCCGGCCGGTCTCGAGATGATGGACCGCCGCGCCACGCACATGGTCGAGCCCTTCGTCCGCGCGGGCTACGACATGGATGCGCAAGCCATCCTGCTGTGCGAATCGGATGGCACCCCTGAAGAGGTGGCGCACGAAATCGCTCGTATGGAGGCCGTGTTCCGCGCGGCCGGAGCTACGCGCTGCCAGGTTTCCACATCCGAGGCCGAACGATTGAAATTCTGGGCGGGCCGCAAGAATGCGTTTCCCGCCGCGGGCCGGGTGTCGCCCGATTACTACTGCATGGACGGCACGATTCCGCGCCGTCATCTGGCGCGCGTGCTGGGCGCCATCGAGCAAATGGAAGACGAGTTCGGCCTGCGGTGCGCCAACGTCTTTCATGCCGGCGACGGCAATCTGCATCCGCTGATCCTGTTCGATTCGAATAAGCCGGACGAGGTGGAGCGCGCCGAAAAATTCGGCGCCGCCATTCTTGAACTGTGCGTGCAGGTGGGAGGAACCGTGACTGGAGAGCACGGTGTAGGAATGGAGAAGATAAATCAAATGTGCGTGCAATTCTCTCGCGAAGAACTCGACGCGTTCCTGGCGGTAAAGCGGGCCTTCGATCCGCCATGCCTGCTCAATCCTGAAAAGGTCATCCCCACGCTGGCTCGCTGCGCCGAATACGGCAAGATGCATGTCCATGCGGGAGAGCTGCGCTTCCCCGATCTCGCCCGTTTCTAGGACGTATCCCTTATGGATTTTGTCCTGTCGGAATTGTGCGACCAGGTCATGACGGCGCGTGCCGGGCACAAACCCCTGTTTGTGATGGGCGGCGGCAGCAAAAGGTTTTATGGCAACTACCGGCCGGTGCGGCCGCAGGATGGCCACTGCCTGCTGGACATGACGCCTTATCGCGGCATCGTCAGCTACCACCCGTCGGAGCTGGTCGTGACGGCTCGCGCCGGCACGCCGCTGGCCGAACTTGAAGCCGCGCTTGCCGAAAACGGTCAGATGCTGGCGTTCGAGCCACCGCATTTCGCGCATTCGGCCACCGTCGGCGGCTGCGTGGCCGCGGGCCTGTCCGGTCCGCGCCGCATGAGCGCCGGCGCTCTTAGGGACTTCGTGCTTGGCGCGCAGCTGCTGGATTCGGAAGGGCGCATCCTGTCGTTTGGCGGGGAAGTCATGAAGAACGTGGCGGGATACGACGTGTCCCGCCTGCTGGCCGGCTCGCACGGCATCTTCGGCGCCATTCTTGAGGTTTCGCTCAAAGTCGTGCCCCGGCCGATGGAGGAATTGACGCTGTGCCTGCCCGCCACCGAGGCGCAGGCGCTGGCCAACTTCGCGTTCTGGCGCGGCAAGCCCCTGCCGATCTCGGCCACCAGCTGGACCGGCGCCGATGGCGGCGAGGGCATGACGAGCGTTCGGCTGTCGGGCGCGCCGCCCGCACTTGAAAGCGCGCGCCGGGTGATCGGCGGAGACCCTCTGCTTCCCGATGAAGCTGAGGCGTGGTGGCGTTCGTTGCGCGAGCAGACGCATGCATTCTTTGCGCCGAACCAGCCTCTGTGGCGCCTGGCGTTGCCGCCGACGGCGGCTGCCCTGGGCCTGGGGCCGACCCTGCTTGAGTGGGGAGGAGGCCAGCGTTGGCTGTCCGGACCGCGCGATGCCGCAGAACTGCGCGAGGTCGCCGCTCGCCTCGGCGGACATGCGACGCTGTTCCGGACCGGCCATGCGAAGCCTCCCGCCGATGGCGTCTTTCATCCGCTGGCGCCGGGCGTGGGCGCGATCACGCGCCGCCTCAAGCAAGAACTCGATCCCGCCGGCCTGTTCAATCCCGGCCGCCTGGTCCTGGAGCTATAGCGCATCATGCAAACCAATCTGGCATCCTGGGCAAACGGCACCGATCTGGGCAATGAAGCCGACGCCATTCTGCGCCGCTGCGTGCATTGCGGATTCTGCACGGCGACCTGTCCAACCTATCAGGTCCTGGGCGATGAACTGGACAGCCCGCGCGGCCGCATCTACCTGATCAAGCAGGTGCTCGAAGGCAAGGAACCCACGCAGTCCACGCAGCAGCACCTGGATCGCTGCCTGACCTGCCGGAATTGCGAAACCACCTGCCCGTCAGGCGTGGAATACGGGCACCTGGTGGACATCGGCCGCAAAATCGTGGACGAGCGCGTGACCCGGTCCTGGGCGGACAAAACCAAGCGCGCCGTGCTGCGCAAAGCGATGCTGTCGCCTGTCTTCGCGCCCGCATTGCGCCTGGGGCAGGCCGTGCGCGGACTGTTGCCGGAAGCGCTTCGGCGCAAGGTCCCCGAGCGCCGCGACGCGGGCAAATTGCCGCAGGTCGCCGGGCATGCGCGGCAGGTCCTGATGCTGGCTGGCTGCGTGCAGCCGGCCATGATGCCGACCATCGACGCCGCCACGATCCGGGTGCTCGACGCCATCGGCATCGGCGCGCGCATCGCGCCGGGCGCTGGCTGCTGCGGCGCGGTCAGCTTTCACCTGGACGCGCAGGACGAGGCTGTGTCGCAGATGCGCGCCAACATCGACGCGTGGTGGCCACTGGTGCAGGACGGCAAGGTCGAGGCCATCGTCATGAACGCCTCGGGCTGCGGCGCCATGGTCAAGGAGTACGCCCATCACTTGCGGCATGACCCGGCCTATGCGCAAAAGGCCGCGGACATTGTGGCGCTGGTCAAGGATGTGGCCGAGATCGTGGCCCCGCACGCCGGACTGCTGCGCGAGCGCCTGCCGGCCGGCACGCGGGCCGCGTTCCATCCGCCTTGCACCCTGCAGCATTGGCAGGGGCTGCGGCCCTTGTCGGAACAGCTGCTGGCGGACCTGGGCTTCGAACTGCAACCCTTTGCGGACAAGCATCTGTGCTGCGGGTCCGCCGGCGCGTACTCGGTGCTGAATCCGGACATCGCGCTGGAGCTGCGCGACCGCAAGCTGGGCGCCATCGCGGCGGCTGGTCCCGATGTGATCCTGTCGGCCAACATCGGCTGCATCGGCCACCTGCAAAGCGGCACCGAGACGCCGGTGCGGCATTGGGTCGAAGTGGTGGATGAGCAGCTGCAAAAAGCCTTGCCGGCCTAGCCCGGCGTCGCGCGCAGGCCTTGCTTTACAGGTTCCGCCAATGAAAACGCCCCCTCGGCGAGGGGGCGGAAAACCACGCGGCAGACCGGTTGGGAGGCTGGTCTACTCTACCGCCTTCACCATGTCTTCCAGCACCTTCTTGGCGTCGCCGAAGACCATCATCGTGCGGTCCATGTAGAACAATTCGTTGTCCAGCCCGGCGTAGCCCGAGGCCATGGAACGCTTGTTCACGATCACCGTGCGCGCCTTGTAGGCCTCAAGAATGGGCATGCCGGCGATCGGCGACTTGGGATCATTCTTGGCGGCGGGGTTGACCACGTCGTTCGCACCCAGCACCAGCACGACGTCGGTCTGGCCGAATTCGCTGTTGATGTCTTCCATTTCGAAGACCTGGTCGTAAGGCACTTCGGCCTCGGCCAGCAGCACGTTCATGTGGCCGGGCATGCGTCCGGCAACCGGATGGATCGCGTATTTCACGGTCACGCCACGCTCGGTCAGCTTTTCGGCCAATTCCTTGAGCGCATGCTGTGCGCGCGCCACGGCCAGGCCGTAGCCCGGGACGATGGTCACGCTTTCGGCGTTGGTCATCAGGAATGCGGCGTCGTCGGGACTGCCCGACTTGACGCTGCGCTGCTGGGCGTCGCCGGCTGCGGCGCCGCCGCCGGCCTGCCCGCCGAAACCGCCCAGGATCACGTTGAAGAACGACCGGTTCATCGCCTTGCACATGATGTAGGACAGGATTGCGCCGGACGAGCCCACCAGCGAACCGGCGATGATCAGCATCGGGTTGTTCAGCGAAAAGCCGATGCCCGCCGCCGCCCAGCCCGAATAGCTGTTCAGCATCGACACCACGACCGGCATGTCCGCCCCGCCGATCGGGATGATGATCAGCACGCCCAGGATGAAGGCGATGATCGTC
Source organism: Achromobacter arsenitoxydans SY8 (assembly GCF_000236785.1). Classification (GTDB taxonomy): domain Bacteria; phylum Pseudomonadota; class Gammaproteobacteria; order Burkholderiales; family Burkholderiaceae_B; genus Achromobacter; species Achromobacter arsenitoxydans. The sequence continues at coordinate 191,396 of NZ_AGUF01000055.1, forward strand.
ATGATGATGAAGGGCGTCCATTCCTGCGTGAGCATGAACCAGAGGCCGCAGCCCAGCATCAGCAGGGCCAGCGCCAGGTTCAGCATGTGCTGGCCGGCGAACACGACGGGGGCGCCCTGGAACAGCCGGAACTTGTACTTGCCCGACAGTTTGCCAAAGGCGATGACGGACCCCGAGAACGTGATGGCGCCCACGAATGTGCCGATGAAGAGCTCGAAGCGGTTGCCCGTGGGTATGGCCATGCCCGCGGGCACGATGCCGAAGGCATGCGGCTCGGCCACGACGGCGACCGCGATGGCGACGGCCGCCAGGCCGATCATGCTGTGCATGAAGGCGACCAGTTCGGGCATCTTGGTCATTTCGACGCGCTTGGCCATCAGCGTGCCGACGGAGCCGCCCACCAGCAGCCCCAGCAGCACCCAGCCCAGGCCGATCGTGGCTGTGCCGCTGCGGGCAAGGCCGACGATGAGGGCGGCGGTGGTCAGCACCGCGATGGCCATGCCGGCCATGCCGAAGGCGTTGCCCAGGCGCGAGGTGGTGGGATGGGAGAGTCCCTTGAGCGCCTGGATGAAGCAGACCGAAGCGATCAGATACAGCAGGGTGACGAGGTTCAGCGAGATCATTTCGCGTCCTCCTTGCCCGGCTTGCGGTCCTTCTTCTTGAACATTTCCAGCATGCGTCGCGTCACCAGGAAGCCGCCGAACACGTTCACCGCGGCCAGCGCAACGGCGAAGACGCCCATGCCGCGCGCGAGTCCGCCTTCGGTCAGTGCCGCAGCCAGCATCGCGCCCACGATGATGATGGCGGAAATGGCGTTGGTTACGGCCATCAGTGGCGTGTGCAGCGCGGGCGTGACATTCCACACGACGTGGTAGCCGACATAGATGGCCAGCACGAAGATGATGAGGTTCATCAGGGTGGGGTTGATCGCTTCCATGGTCAGGTCCTCCGCGTCACGTTGCCGCCTTCGCACACCAGGCAGGCCGCCACGATTTCGTCGTCGCGCTGAATCGCCAGCGCGCCGTCCGCATTGATGATGAGCTTCAGGAAATCCAGGATATTGCGCGCGTACAGCGCCGACGCATCGGTGGCGACCAGACCCGGCAGGTTGGTCAGTCCGATGAGGGTCACGCCGTGCTTTTCCACGATGAAACCTTTCTCGGACAGCGGGCAGTTGCCGCCACGCTCCACGGCAAGGTCCACCAGGACCGATCCGGGCCGCATGGCCGCGACGGTTTCCGCGGAAACCAGCGTGGGGGCAGGCCGGCCGGGAATCAACGCGGTTGTGATGACGATGTCCGCCTGCTTGCAGCGCTCGGAAACCAGCGCGGCCTGGCGCGCCATCCAGGCGGGCGGCATGGGACGCGCGTAGCCGCCCGTGCCTTGCGCGATCTCGCGCTCTTCGTCGGTTTCGAAGGGCACGTCGATGAACTTGGCGCCCAGGGATTCCACCTGCTCGCGGGCGGCGGGGCGCACGTCGGAGGCTTCGACCACCGCGCCCAGCCGCTTGGCGGTGGCGATGGCCTGCAGGCCGGCCACGCCGGTGCCCAGCACGACGGCGCGCGCGGCTTTCAGCGTGCCGGCCGCGGTCATCATCATGGGGATCAGGCGCCCATAGTGATGGGCGGCCAGCAACACCGCCTTGTACCCGGCCAAGTTGGCCTGGGACGACAGGACGTCCAGGCTTTGGGCGCGGGTGATGCGGGGCGCGGCTTCCAGCGCGAAGCCGACCAGTCCGGCAGCGGCCATCTGCGCCAGGCCTTCGGCATCGAATGGATCGAGCATGCCGACGACGGCGGCGCCCGGCTTCATGTGGGGCAATTCGTGGGAGGAGGGCGCGCGAACCTTCATGACCAGTTCGGCGCCCAGGGCATCCTGGGCGGAACCGAGCGTGGCGCCTGCCGCCTCATAGGCTTCATCGAGATAGCGGGCGGCGCTGCCGGCTCCACGCTCCACGACGACGGTGTGCTTGCCGCCTACATACTTCTTGACGGTCTCTGGTGTTGCTGCGACACGGGTTTCCCCGTCTCGGGTTTCCTTTGGTATCCCGATGTGCATCGACGCCTCTCCTCAGAAGGTTCGCCGTAGTTATACACGGAATGTGCGCTCTCACGCTGTCCTCGTTTGGTCTGCTTGCGCGAGGGCAAAAAAAACCCCATGGCGAACCATGGGGTCAGGGTTTTGCAACCCGATTGCTCCGGCCAGTCAGACCACGCCGCCGGCCGGCACCAGCACGCAGACGTCCGGCGTCAAGCCGTCTGCGCGCGAGTCCAGAGGATCAGCGCGGCGGTAAGGTCGCGCAGATCGGCCTTCAGGCGGCCATAATTTTCGCTGGGACGCAGCGTGACTTCGTCCATGTAGAGCTTGCGGTTGATCTCGATCTGCAGGCTGTGGCGGCCCTCTTGGGGGCGGCCGAAGGCGCGCACCAGTTCCACGCCCTTGTAGGGATCGTTCACGGTGACGTCGTAGCCGCGCTCGCGCAGCCAGGCCGCGATGAACTCGCGGAAGGCCGGATCGCTGGTGCTGCCGTCGCGGTCGCCCAGCACGAAATCGGGGTGGACCAGGCCGGGGCGGTCGGTGGCGAAGGCGCCGGCGACGCTGGGCATGGAATGGCAATTGATGTGCCAGACCTTGCCGAACTTGCGGTGGGCGTTGTCCAGGACCTGGCCGAGCGCGGCGTGATAAGGCTTCCAGCAGGCGTCGATGCGGTGGCGGGCTTCTGCGACCGTCAGCTTGCGGTTATAGAGCGGCGTGCCGTCGTCCAGCATGCGCCAGATGAGGCCCTTGCCCAGCTTGACCTTCGGCGAGGCGTTGATGGCGTCGGGCCAGGGCTGGTCCAGCAGCAGTTCGTCGATTTCGTCGGGTGCGCGGTTGGCGTCGATGTAGGCGCGCGGGAAGGCCGCGGCAATCATCGGCACGCCCATGTCGATGGCGTCGCCCCACAGGTCGTCAACCCAGGTGTCCTCGGCAGTGCGCAGCGCGCCAAAATCCACCGCGGCCGCGAAATCGGGGGGGTAGGCGGTGCCGCTGTGCGGGGAGTCCAGCACGAGCGGGGCCGAGATTTCCGAGTCCGGATATTGCTGCGGAAGGTCAAGCCGGTAAGACAGGGGTTGGGTAATTCGCATAGGGAGGTATTGCGTTCGTGAATCGGAGGCGCCCGCGCGCCGGGGGCGCGCGGGCGCCGAAGACCGCTTAGTCGATCTTCACGTTGGCTTCTTTGGCGATGCGCTTGTTCTTGGCGATTTCAGCCGAGATCTGCGCGCCGAATTCGGCCGAGGTGTTGGCGGCCGGCGAGGCGCCCAGGGCTTCCAGGCGCGTCTTGACGTCGGCTTCGGCGCTGACCTTCTGGACGGCGGCGTTCAGCTTGGCCAGCACGGGGGCGGGCAGCTTGGCCGGGGCGACCAGGCCGAACCAGGACGAGTCGTTCACGGCAGGCAGGCCGGCTTCGGCGAACGTGGGCACGTCCGGCAGCGAGGCGACGCGCTTGGGCGCGGCGACGGCCATGGCGATCAGGCGGCCGGACTGGACGTGCGGCAGCGTGGAGGGCAGGTTGTCGTACATGACGTCGACCTGGCCGGCCAGCGCGTCGTTCAGCGCCGGGCCCACGCCGCGGTACGGAACGTGCATCAGGTCGGTGCCCGAGGCCATCTTGAACAGTTCGCCCATCATGTGCGAGACGGAACCGTTGCCGGCCGACGCGTACGTCAGCTTGCCCGGCTCGCTCTTGGCCAGCTTGATGAAGTCGGCGATGTTCTTGGCCTGAACCTTCGGGTTGATGGTCATGATGTTCGGCACGGCCGCCAGGTTCGAGACGGGCGTGAAGTCCTTCTCGCCATCGAACGGCAGGTTCGGGTAGATGGCCGGGTTGATGCCGTGCGTGCTGACGGTGGCGATACCCAGGGTATAGCCGTCCGGCGCGCTGCTGGCAACGAATGCGCTGCCGATCGAGCCGCCGGCGCCGCCGCGGTTTTCCACCACGACGGTCTGGCCCAGTTCCTTGCTCAGCTTGTCGGCAAAGAGGCGGCCGACGATGTCGGTGGTGCCGCCGGGCGGGAAGGGAACGATCAGGCGGATGGGCTTGCTCGGATACGCGTCTTCAGCGTGCGCGATGCCCGAGGTCAGCGGCGTGGCCAGGGTCGCGGCAGCGACACACAGGCCCAGTACTACGTTACGGCGTTGCATGAATTCCCCTAATGAATTGGAAAGCGGATGCGCAAAGGCAGACGCAAACGCAATGATTCTTTCCTGGCGGGGCGGTTTGCGCAAACGAAAGATTCTCCGTAAGCTATGACTTTTTTTCATACCTCTTTTTCGGCCGGGCCGGTTGGGCGTTACTTTTATGTAACGATTGCCGGCGCACCCGCGCCATTGCCACGCCCATTGGGGCAGGGAGCCCCACGGAGCGTGGGGGCTATAGATGAGGCGTTTCTGTCCCTCTTTAACGGATCTGCAGGCCTTCGAGGTCGCTGCGCGCCATAGCAGCTTCACCCGAGCCGCCCAGGAATTGTGCGTCACGCAAGGGGCGGTCAGTAAACAGGTGAAACATTTAGAGGAGTTCGTCGGGGTCGAACTATTCCTGCGCATCAGGCAGGGCCTGGTTTTGACCGAAGCCGGCCGCAGCTACCTTACCAAGATCCAGGCCGGACTGGGCCAGATCGAGGCCGCCACGGTCGAGCTGATCGCGCATCAGGGACAGGGCGGTACGCTCAATCTGACCTGTATGCCGACCTTCGGCGCCCGCTGGCTCATCCCGCGCCTGACCGCCTTCATGCGCCTGCGCCCCGATATCCACGTGGAGTTCCTGCCGCACCGGCAGGGCTACGATTTCTCCACGCCCGAACTGGACGCCGCTGTGCGCTTCGGCGAAGGGCTGTGGCCCGGCAGCGGCGCGGACTACATCGTGGGCCGCGAGATCCTGCCAGTCTGCAGTCCGCGCCTGATCCCGGGCGGCTGCGCGTCGCCCGAGGACCTGCTGGCCTACCCGCTGCTGCATCACACGTCCGCCCTGGATGGCTGGCGCGATTGGTTCGAACAGGCCGGCTGTGATACCCGGCGCAGTCTGGAAGGCGCGCGTTTCGACCAGTACGCGCTGCTGTCGCAGGCCGCCGCGGCGGGATTCGGGGTGGCGCTGATTCCCCGTTGCCTGATCGAAGACGAACTGCGCGACGGCAAGCTGGCCATCGCCATCCAGTTGCCGATCCGGGCACGCATGGGCTATTACCTGTGCTACCCGGAGCAGAAGGCCAACCTTCCCACCCTGCAGGCCTTCCGGGCCTGGCTGATGGAGGTGTCGCGGGCCGCGGAGCCGCAGCCGCTGGAAGACGCCTCGTCCGATCTAAAATAGCGTCATCATGAGTCAAAAATCCACCAAGAAAGGCCGCGTTGTCGTCGGCATGTCCGGCGGGGTCGATTCTTCGGTCACCGCCTGGCTGCTCAAGCAGCAGGGCTATGAGGTCGTCGGCCTGTTCATGAAGAACTGGGAAGACGACGACGATTCCGAATACTGCTCCACCCGCCAGGACCTCCTGGATGCGGCCAGCGTGGCCGACCTGGTTGGCGTCGAGTTCGAATTCGTCAACTTCGCCGCCGAATACAAAGACCGGGTGTTCGCGGAGTTCCTGCGCGAATACTCCGCGGGCCGCACGCCCAATCCGGACGTGCTCTGCAATGCCGAAATCAAGTTCAAGGCCTTCCTGGACCACGCCATGGCGCTGGGCGCCGAACATATCGCAACCGGCCACTACGCGCGCGTCCGCGAAGTGCCGGCCGATGGCGGCGGCACCCAGTTCCAGCTGCTCAAGGCGCTGGACGCCTCCAAGGACCAGAGCTATTTCCTGCATCGGCTGAATCAGGCGCAGTTGTCGCGCACCCTGTTTCCGCTGGGCGAGATCCACAAGACCGAGGTGCGGCGCATCGCGCACGAGATCGGCCTGCACAATGCCGCCAAGAAAGATTCCACCGGCATCTGCTTCATTGGGGAGCGGCCGTTCCGGGAATTCCTGAACCGCTACCTGCCGACCGAACCGGGGCCCATCCTGACGCCCGAAGGGCAGAAGGTCGGCCGCCACGAGGGGCTGTCGTTCTATACGCTGGGCCAGCGCAAGGGGCTGGGCGTGGGCGGGGTGAAGGGGCGCCAGCGCGATGACGGCACCGCCGAAGCCTGGTACGTGGCGCGCAAGGACCTGGAGCGCAATGTGCTGTACGTGGTGCAGGGGCATGATCACCCGTGGCTGCTGTCGGACAGCCTGCAGGCGCAGGACGCCAGCTGGGTGGCGGGCCACCCGCCTGCCGCTGGCGCATATGGCGCCAAGACGCGCTATCGCCAGGCCGACGCGGCATGCCGCCTGGGCAGCGCGGCCGACGGCGCGTTCTCGCTGGCATTCACAGAACCGCAATGGGCGGTGACGCCCGGCCAATCAGCCGTGCTTTACGATGGCGAAGTTTGCCTGGGAGGCGGCATCATCCTTTAGTCGATGCCGCGCAGTGTCAACCAAGGCCCCCCGGAACAACATCCGAGGGGCTTTGTTCATGAAAACAAAGAGAGGAGAGGGTTGTGGATGTGACGATGGTGATTTGCCTGCTGGTGCTTGGGGGCGTGGTGGGATTTGCCGCGGGCCTGCTTGGCATTGGCGGCGGGATGCTGCTGGTGCCGTTCCTGACGATGCTGTTCGCCTGGCAGGGCATGCCGTCCGAACTGGTGGTGCATGCGGCGATCGCCACGTCCATGACGTCGATCCTGTTCACGTCGGTATCCAGCGTCCGGGCGCATCAGCAGCGCGGCACCATCAAATGGGGCATCGTGGCGGCGATGGCGCCGGGCATCATCATCGGCGGGCTGGTGTCGGGCGGAGCGGTCTTCGCCGCGCTCAGCACCGTGTGGCTGTCGCTGTTCTTCGCGCTGTTCGTGGGCTACTCCGGCTGGAGCATGCTGCGCAACAAGAAGCCCAAGCCCACGCGCCAGATGCCGGGCATCGTTGGAACGAGCGCGGCGGGAGCGGGCATCGGCTTTTTGTCCGGGCTGGTCGGCGCGGGCGGCGGCTTCCTGTCCGTGCCCTTCATGGTCTGGTGCAACGTGGCGCTGCATAACGCGGTCTCGACCTCGGCGGCGCTGGGCTTTCCCATCGCGCTGGCCAACAGCGTCGGCTACGTGGTGTCGGGGCTGAACGAAGGCGCCTCGCGCCCCGGCATGCTGGGCTTTATCTACTGGCCGGCTCTGATCGCGCTGGTGTGCACCAGCGTCCTTACGGCGCCGTTAGGGGCGCGCATGGCCCATCGCCTGCCGGTGCAGACCTTGAAGCGCGTGTTCGCCTGCCTGCTGTTCGCGCTGGCTGCGTACATGCTGTTCAAGGCCTGGCAGACCTTTACGGCTTGATCGGAAGGCGGGGAAAGAGGAGCGGCCGCGGAAAGCGGCCGCTGCGGGCGTCCGGCACGGCCGGGCGCTTTGCCAGGACCGTCAGGCGGTCTTGGGGATGGTGTCGATGAACGATTGCCGCTGGGACAGCTTTTCGTACAGGCGGGCCAGGTTGGGCTGGCCGGTGCGCCAGTCCAGCGTGGCGAAGCGCAGGTCCAGGTAACCCAGCGCGCAGCCCACGGCGATGTCGGCCAGGCTGTAGTTGATGCCCATGCAGTGGGCGTTGTCGCCCAGGCTCTTGTTCATGGCGTCCAGGCTGGCGTGGATCTTGCCGTACTGGCGTTCGATCCATTCGGGGCTGCGCTGGGCCTCGGGGCGCTGGTTTTCCTTGACGATGGTCACGCAGGCGTCCAGGAGGCCATCGGCGATGGCTTCCCAGCATTTGACGGCCGCGCGGTCGCGCCCCGGCTGAGGAATCAGGCGGGCGACGGGCGACAGGGTGTCCAGGTATTCGACGATGACGCGCGAATCGAAGAGGGCGCCGCCATCTTCCATGACCAGGCAGGGCACCTTGCCCAACGGGTTGTACGTTTGGATCTGCGTGTCGGCGGACCAGACGTTTTCGAGTTCAAGCCGGTAGTCCAGCTTTTTCTCGGCCATGACGATACGCACTTTGCGCACGTAAGGACTGGTAAGCGAGCCGATCAGTTTCATGGAGTCACAAGCGGAGTCGGAAAGCGGCCGAAGTATAGCAGGCTGCATGACGGTCGAATTGTCCGCAGGCCGGAATCTTCGTCAGTTTGCCACAATGTTGCGCGCCCTCGGATGATAAAATCGTCGGGTTTTCCCATCCGTAGCTTTTTCTCTCCCAGACCATGCAAATCGCCGATCAGTTGAGCCAACTTAATGCCCTTTCGCCATTGGATGGCCGGTACGCTTCCCGGGGCGACGCGCTGCGCGGTCTGCTTTCCGAGGCCGGCTTCATGGCCCACCGCGTCGAAGTCGAGGTGGCCTGGCTGGTCGCCCTGTCCGATGCCGGCCTGCCGGAGCTGCCCACTTTCTCCGAAGGCGCGCGCGCCCGGCTGGTGCAGCTGGTGGCGAATTTCTCCGAAGCCGACGCCGGCCGCATCAAAGAAATCGAACGCGTCACGAACCACGACGTGAAGGCCGTCGAATACTGGCTGAAGGAAAAGGTCGCGGACGACGCCGAACTGGCCCGCGCCGCCGAATTCATCCACTTCGCCTGCACCTCCGAAGACATCAACAACACCTCGCACGCGCTGATGCTGTCGCGCGCCCGCGATCAGGTCGTGGTGCCTCGCCTGCGTGAGGTCGCCGCCAAGCTCAACGAAATGGCCGTCGCTCAGGCCGACCAGCCCCTGCTGTCGCGCACGCATGGCCAGCCCGCCAGCCCCACGACGCTGGGCAAGGAATTCGCCAACGTGGCCGCGCGCCTGTACCGCGCCATCGCGGCGATCGAGGCTGTCGAGCCGCTGGCCAAGCTCAACGGCGCCACCGGCAACTACAACGCCCACCTGTCGGCCTATCCCGAAATCGACTGGCCCGCGTTCAGCCAGCGCGTGCTGGCCGGCCTGGGCCTCACCCAGAACCGCCATACCATCCAGATCGAGCCGCACGACTGGATGTCGGCCCTGTTTGATGCCATCACGCGCGCGAACATCATCGTGCTGGACCTGGATCGCGACATCTGGGGCTATGTGGCGCTGGGCTACTTCAAGCAGCGCCTGAAGGAAGGCGAGGTCGGCTCGTCGACCATGCCCCACAAGGTCAACCCGATCGACTTCGAAAACTCCGAAGGCAACCTGGGCCTGGCCAATGCCGTGCTGCGGCACCTGGCCGACAAGCTGCCTGTCTCCCGCTGGCAGCGCGACCTGACCGATTCCACCGTGCTGCGCAACCTGGGCGTGGGCCTGGGCTATTGCCTGGTGGCCTGGGATGCCTGCATGCGCGGCCTGGGCAAGCTCGAAGTGAACGTCGCCGCCATCGACGCCGACATTGATGCGTGCTGGGAAGTCCTGGCCGAGCCCGTGCAGACCGTCATGCGCCGCTACGGCCTGCCGCAGCCGTATGAACAACTCAAGGCTTTGACGCGTGGCAAGGGCATCACCGAGGAAGCTCTGCGAGAATTCATCCAGGGCCTGGCGCTGCCTGAAGAGCCGAAGGCCCGCCTGCTGGCGATGACGCCGCGTTCCTACATCGGGCTGGCTGCCCAGCTTGCCCGGGCGGTATAGTCGCCATGCCGCGCGCGCAGGGCGCGCGGCATTCACGTTGTACCTACGGGAGAAAGCAATGAAGAAGTTGTCCACGCTTGCTGCGCTGGCCTGTATGACGGTGGGTCCGCTGCTGGCGACGTCCGCCTCCGCCCAGTTCGCCAAGCCCGAGGATGCGGTCAAGTACCGCCAGTCGGCGCTGGCGCTGATCGGCTCGCATTTCGGGCGCATGGCGCCGGTGGTAAAGGGCCAGGCGCCCTACGACGCCGCGCAAATCAAGGCCAACGTCGAAGTGCTCAAGACCCTGTCGGCGTTGCCCTGGGCTGGATTCGGTCCGGGTACGGAAGGCGGCGACGCCCGTGCGGAAATCTGGAGCGACGCCGCCGGCTTCAAGCAGAAGCAGCAGGCGTTCCAGGACAACATCGTCAAGCTGTCGGCGGCCGGCGATGCCGGCGATCTGGACAAACTGCGCGCGGCATTCGGCGATGTGGGCGCAAGTTGCAAGGCCTGCCACGACGCCTATCGCAAGAAGAAGTAAGCGCTGAAGCCGTCCTCGGACGGCTAGTCGCTGCCCAAGAAAAAGCCCCTTCATCAGGGGCTTTTTCTTGGCTGGCGTCAGGAAAAGGACATGTCCGCCATCACTTCGAGGGACCGTATCCACAGCACCAGGCCGGTTACGCAGGCGCCCAGCAGCAACGCGCGCAGCCAGACCGCCAGACCATCCTGCGCCGGCGGCGTGCCGGCGGGCACGTCCTTGGCATCGACGTTGCCGGTGATGATGGCGCGCACCAGGCGCTTGCGGCGCACCAGCGTGTACCAGGCCACGGCCAGCAGATGCAGGGCGATCAGGCCGATGATGACCCACTCATTCAGCTTGTGCCAGGACGTCATGGCGCTGGCGGTGGCTTCGCCGACATGGCCGAACAGCGGCCCCTGCGTCATGATGTCGTCGGTGGTGAACAGGCCGCTTACCGCCTGGAAACCGACGACCAGCAGCAAGGCCATGACAGACAACGCGCCCAGCGGATTGTGGCCGGCGGGGGCGGCTGCGCCCTTCAGGTATCTGGCGACGGCCGCAGGGCCGCGCACGAAGTGCGCGAAGCGGGCATAGCGCGGGCCGATGAAGCCCCAGAGCAGACGAAACACGATCAGGCCCAGCGCCGTACAGCCGAAGCGCACATGCCAGTCCATATACAGCCCGCCTAGCTTCACGCTGACGAACGCGCCGACGATGCAGACGACGAGCGCCCAGTGGAAGATGCGGGTTGGGAGGTCCCAGATGCGGACCGCGAGACGATTGTTCTGCATGTTGATATCGCCAGGGCAGGGGTTGCGGGGACTTTATCACGCACAAAGAAAACCGCCGCGCAGAAGCGCGGCGGATTTGACATGGCTCAGCGAGCGGCGCGGCGCACCGGTTCGATGCGATGCACGTGTTCGTGGCGGAAGCGGATGCGCTGGCCGGGAGCCTTCTGTGCAGGCGCGCCGCACGGCACGACTTCGGTGGTGTAGGTGGTCGTGCCGTTGATCGGCGCGTTGAAAATCACCGTGGCGCGGATTTCCGGGCCATTGGCCGGCTTGAGATAAACAATGTCGCCGATGTGGATCGGCATGTCGTCCAGCTGGGTGTGGGCCGGGCGTCGGATCAGGTCCGAGGTAGTGAAACGAGTATTCATGGTGTGTTCTCTTAAGTTCTAGTTATTGGAAAAGCTGCGTTCGGTCATGTTGCGTTGCGCGGCGCCGCGGCTCCAGGCCTGAGCATCCGTTCTTTCAGCCTGGTCCAGCCGGATTGAATTGGACAGGCATTTCATGACGCTAACGCATTTAGGCTGCCGTCACTTTGCGCATTCTCATGGGTTAGTGCGCAAGGGCGGCGCGATGCCGGCATTCAGTCCTGGCTGGCATCGGTTCGGGCCATGCAAGGCGGCTGTGCAAGATGGATTCCTGCGCGTGCGCGCTTGCGGCCTTCAGGGGTGCCCAGAGAGGGTTGTTTCTGGGCGCTCGCGGCGTGTTGGCCGCGATGGTCGTGGCTGCTGCGGGATTACCGTTGCAGGGGCAGCGACACATTAATTGGGTTGCTGGCGCCTATGGACCAAGCCGGACTGGCGGATGGGTGCAGGCGTTGTGTTCCCCGATCCGGTCCCCGGTATGCGTTTTTCGCGTTGTATGTCGCAAATGCCAGGGAGGGTTGCCGGTGGGGCAAAGGGATCTGTTTTCGCGCATATGTGCACATGAATGCAATGCGCGTAGACCTCAACCGTTAATAGTATAGCTTTTTAGTCGGCTTTGCAAGCAATTTTTTGGGTGACTTCGCAGCCGCCCGGTGCGAATCAGTGCGCGGCGGGCCGGGCCTGGCGCTGGGCCTCGATGATCAGTCCTTCAAGGCGGGGCGACATGCGCAGCGCAACCTGGGCGCTGCTTTGTCCGCCGGGCTGCGGAACGGTTTCCAGAGCGAGTTCGATGCGTTCATTGTCGAAGGCTTCCGGAGCCGCCTGGATCTCGACATAGCGCTCGAGCAGTGCGTTTACGGCCTTCTGGGCGTCGGCCAGCGCTTCGTCCGACAACTGGTCCTTGCCCAGATACTGGTTGACCACGCGCGCCAGGTCGTCCATGAAGAACAGTAATGCGGCCGCGCCGCGGCAGTCGGGAAGGGTGAAGCCCCACGGGGTGGGGGACGCGTTCTGAGTCATATCTTGGGCCAGGGCAGTGTTTCGGGGCGGCTGGCAGCAGCCGAAACCGCGATTTTAAGGCGAAGTGCGCATCCTGCCCGGGTGCGGGCGGACCGGGCGACCCTCCATCCCCCCATCCGGGGCATACTGCCGGTCGGGCCGCGCAGGTCGGGCCGCGTAGGTCGGGCCGCGCAGGTAGCCCGACCGACCTACGCACGCCGTGGCGCAGCGGCCTGTGTCAACTCGCTTCGATGGCAACAAAATCCGCCCTCGGGAAGTTGCGCCGCTGCCCTACCGGATAATTCGCCGGACGGACCTATTTGAGTATTTGGGTGCAAGGAGGATGTGCATGGTCTGGTTACGCGCGTGCGTGACGGGCGTGGCGATGGTCTCGATGCTGTTGCTGACGGCTTGCGTCAACAAAGAGCCGCAGGAACGCGTCGCGTTCGTGCAACTGCTGCAGGCCCGCATGAGCAGCGCTGCTCTGACGCCCATCGGCAAGCTCAGCAAGCCGGAAAAGGAGGCCATCGGCGATTATGCGGACGCCTACGAGGTGATTACCGAGTTCCAGGATTCGCTCGCGCAGGCGGCCTTGCCGCTGCGCGAGGTGCTGTCCGTGGAGACGATCCGTTCGGTGGGCGAGATCGTCGAGCGCAAGGCCGGGTTCGAAGCCGCCCGCAAGACGCTGGCCGATAGCGCGGCGAAGGTTCAGGACGCGCGCGCCAAAGCGGACAAGGCGCGGGGTTCTCTGACCTTGCCGCCGGACCTGGCGCCGGTCTATGACGGCGTCTACGACGAGGCCGTGACGGCGCCCGCCGCGGAGCTGATGGAGGCGGCGTCAAAAATGGATGCGGTGGCGCGCGACGCGTTGGGCGTGGCGGACTTTGTCGCGGCGCACGCTGCGGACATCCAGTTCGTCGACGGCCAGACGCGCGTGGCGACGCCGACGCTGCAGCAGGAGCTGAATCTGCGGCTGCAGGGGCTCAATGCGCAATCCGATGGCCTGGAGCAGGCGCGCGCCACCCTGCAACAGGCTGTCGGCGGCGCGCCGGCTGCGCCATAGCCTTGCGGGATGCGCGCCCGGCGCCGAGCGCCGCCCGGCGACGCTTTGTACAATGCGGCTCTCGCGGCGTTCGCCGTGTTTTGGACGGACTATGAGCCAATCTTCCAGCGTGCACTACCGAACTTTTCTGCTCCTGCTTGTAGCGGTAACCATCGCGTTCGGCTGGTTGTTGTGGCCCTTCTACGGAGCGGTGTTCTGGGGCACCATCCTTGCCATCCTGTTTGCTCCCTTGCAGCGCCGCCTGGTGCCGCGCCTTGGAGGGCGGCGCAATCTCGCCGCGCTGATCACCCTGATGCTGGTGCTGCTGCTGGTGATCCTGCCGTTGGTAGTGATCAGCGGATCGCTGGTGCGCGAGGGCGCGAACCTTTACCAGAGCATCAAATCCGGACAGATCAATTTCGGCGCCTACTTTCAGCAGGCCATCGCGGCGCTGCCGCCGACGGTGCATGACATGCTGGCGCGCTTCGACGTCGCGGACATCCCCAGCTTGCAGGAAAAGCTCAGCGCTGGCGCGATGCAGGCGAGCCAGTTCCTGGCCACGCAGGCCCTGAACATCGGGCAGGACACGTTCCAGTTCGTGATCAGTTTCGGCATCATGTTGTACCTGCTGTTCTTCCTGTTGCGCGATGGCCCGCAATTGTCGGCGCGCCTGCGGCGCGCGGTGCCGTTGGGCGATACGCACAAGCAGCACCTGTTCCGCAAGTTCACGACCGTGGTGCGCGCCACCGTCAAGGGCAACGTCGCAGTGGCGGCCGCCCAGGGCGCGCTGGGCGGCATCATTTTCTCCATCCTGTCGATCCAGGGCGCGCTGCTTTGGGGCGTGATCATGGGGTTTCTGTCGCTGTTGCCCGCGATCGGCGCCGGCCTGATCTGGGCGCCCGTGGCGGTCTATTTCCTGCTGACCGGCGCCACCGTCAAGGGCATCGTCCTGATCGCATTCGGCGTGCTGGTCATCGGCATGGTGGACAACGTCCTGCGTCCCATCCTGGTGGGCAAGGACACGAAGATGCCGGATTACGTGGTGCTGATCTCCACGCTGGGCGGGATGGCCCTGTTTGGCTTGAATGGCTTCGTGATCGGCCCGCTGATCGCGGCCCTGTTCATGGCGAGCTGGGATCTCTTTTCTCCCGCGGCAGGCGAACCTGCCGCGCTGTCGGAAGACCGCCGCGCCGACGGCGACTAACCGCGCCGGCGCCAGCATGACGCCCGCCCGCGCCGGGTCGGGTGTATGGTGTAGCAGCGCCGGTCGTTTATCGGCCGGCCTTTCGTGTCAACCTCGCCACTCAGGAGCGTGTTGCATATGGAATGGAAACTGCATAGATCAGGCTGGATCGAAGAGCGCAACTTCGATATCGAATTCGCCGAGACCCCCGAGGGGTATCACACCCGCGTGCGGGTCTTCGGATTTCCCATTCTTGAAGACACCAAGCATGTGTTTCCGAACGAGGCCCTGGCGGAAAAAGGGGCGCTGACCCTGCTCAAGAGCCAGTTTGTCGGCACCCCGGACCTGGAAGACGAGTAGCGTGCGGCGGGTGTAAATTGGGGACGCGAGCTTTTTCATCACATCTGGAAGCGCGGTCAGGCCGGGCCCTGTTGAGCTCGAATTGTGCGATTGCGGTGTTCTGCAATAATTTCTGACTTTCATCCATGCCCGGCACGGCAGCCGGGAAGGGCGTATCGGGAGGCGCATGAGGCCAGGGGTGTTGTTTCAGTGGGATGTCCGCGGTGCGCGGGACCTGGAGTACGGGCTGCACCATGGCTGACGGCGAAACGCTTGCCGTCGCTCGCCCGCGTGGCCCGCGCCTCTACTCCATGCGCGTGGGTCTGCTGGCGCTGGTCTTCGCCTGTATTTCCCCGGCGCTGATCGTGGCTTCGGTTGCCGTCTACGAAAGCTACGTCATCCAGAAGGAACGCATTTTTCGCGACACGATCTTTCTGGCGCGCAACCTCACCGCTATCCTGGACCGCGAGTTGACCGGCGTCGAGGCCGGCCTGCAGATGCTGGCCTCGTCGCCCGACCTCGTCGGCGGCGATCTGGCCGGGTTTCATCGCCGTGCGCGCGAGGCCGTGCGCTTCCAGATCGTGGACAGTTATGTCCTGACCAGCAAGGACGGCCGACAGGTCGTCAATACCCAGGTCCCCTACGGCACCGCCTTGCCGACGAGTGGCGTACCCGAGGAGCTGACCCGCGTCTTCCAGGCGCGCATGCCGGTGCTGACGGGCTTGTTCAACGGCGGACTCAGCCAGGATCCCACCATCGCGTTGGGCGTGCCTGTCGTGCGGGGCGACGAGGTCGTCTACAGCTTGAACGTCGGCCTGTCGCCCGAGCGTATCGGCACCGTGCTGGGACGCCGCGCCCTGCCCGAGGGCTGGGTGGCGGCGGTGCTGGACGGTTCCGGGACCATTGTCGCCCGCACCCGCGACACGTCCCGGTTTGTCGGACAGAAGGCGGTACCCGCGCTGGCCCGCGCGGTGCAGCAGGAGGGCGAGGGGTCGCTGGAAACCATAACGAAGGAGGGCACGCCGGTCTACACGGCGTTCAGCCGTTCGGCGCTGTCCGGCTGGACGGTCGCCGCGGGCGCGCCCATGCAGCTCCTGACGGCGGATCTCTATCGGTCTATTGCCTGGATCTGCCTGGGCACGCTGATCGCGTTCGGCCTGGGCCTGTGGCTGGCGCTACGGCTTGCAAGCCGCCTGACCTCGGCGGTGCAGGGGCTGGTCGCGCCCGCGCTGGCGCTGGGCGAGGGACGCACGGTCGAATTGCCCGCCACGCGCATCAAGGAGGCGCAGGAGGTGGGCGCCGCCAT
This sequence comes from Achromobacter arsenitoxydans SY8, assembly GCF_000236785.1. Taxonomy (GTDB): domain Bacteria; phylum Pseudomonadota; class Gammaproteobacteria; order Burkholderiales; family Burkholderiaceae_B; genus Achromobacter; species Achromobacter arsenitoxydans. The sequence continues at coordinate 207,517 of NZ_AGUF01000055.1, forward strand.
GCTGCAAGCCTCGCGGATGCTGGCGCGCGCGCAGCACCTGGCGCATTACGATCCCTTGACCGGCCTGTGCAACCGGGTGCTGTTCGGCGAACTCGTGTTGCGGGAGCTGGCGGTGGCGCAGCGCAGCGGCGATGAGTTTTCCATTCTTGCGATCGACCTGGATGGCTTCAAGGCTGTCAATGACATGCATGGCCACGCCGCCGGCGATACCGTGCTGAAAGAGGCGGCCGACCGCATGGCCGGGGCGATCCGCGTGTCGGATGTGGCGGCGAGGCTGGGTGGCGACGAGTTCGCGGTGCTGCTGCTGGGAGCCAACCGGGACAATGCCCGGCTGGTTGCCGAGGCCCTGGTCGAAAGCCTGTCATTGCCGTATCCCAACGTCCGTGTTGCCGTGTCGGCAAGCGTGGGTATCGCCGTTTTTCCGCATTCCGGCGTCACGATGCTGCAGTTGCTGGAACGCGCGGACGTGGCGCTGTATCAGGCCAAGGGGCAGGGCAAGCGGCGGGTCGCGTTGGATCAGTGACCGCCGCATGCGTGCATTCAGGTGTCGCTCCGCAGCGGCGCCAGCGCCGTCAGGACCTCGCCTGATCGCAGCCGATAGCGCTTGTCGTCCAGCGCGATCACCTGTTCTCCATCGGAGGTCCTGAGTATGTGGCGCGCCTCGGCGATGGGGCGCGCGGCGGCGCCCGGATTCTCCGCCTGCAGGAACACCTCTATCCGGTAGAGCCGACCCGAGTGCGAGCTTGCCAGCACGTCGCTCAACCTGCGTATCGAAATGGCCATGCGGATTTTTCTCCCTTGGATTTTCGCTAAACTTCCCGCCTTGGCGCTGGGCCCGCCCCGTCATGGGCGTGAACGGCAGGCAATCGGAAACGATGATGCAATTGAATTCAGGCCGGAATGCGGCCACCTCCCTGGGCTTGCTGGCGATTCTGCTGTGGGGCACGGTCGTCGGGCTGATACGCGGCGTCAGCGAGAGCTTCGGCCCGATCGGTGGCGCCGCGTTGATCTACACGGTCGGAGCGTTCTTCCTGGTGTTGTTGCTGGGATTTCCCAGATTGCGGAGCTTTCCGCGCTCGTACCTTATCGTGGGCAGCATCCTGTTTGTCGCTTACGAGATCTGCCTGTCGCTGTCGCTGGGGTTTGCGCATAACCGCGGGCAGGCCATCGAGCTTGGCATCGTCAATTACCTGTGGCCGTGCTTTACCGTGATCCTTGCCATGCTGATCAACGGCCAGCGGGCGAGCGCGTGGGTGGCGCCGGGCATCTTGTTGTCCTTGTGCGGCATCGTCTGGGTGGTGGGAGGGCCGGGCGGGCTTTCCGTAGAGCGCACCGCGGCCAACGTTTCGAGCAATCCCCTCAGTTACGGGCTGGCATTCAGCGGCGCCATCATCTGGGCCGTGTACTGCAACGTGACCAAGCGCTATGCCGACGGCAAGAACGGCGTGGCGCTGTTTTTCATGCTGACCTCGGCGGTCTTGTGGACCAAATTTTTCCTCAGCGCGGAGCCAAAGCTTGCGTTCACCACGCCGGCCACGGTCGAGCTCTGCGTGGCTGGCGGCGCGATGGCGGCCGGCTACGCGTTCTGGAACGTGGGAATACTGCGGGGCAACCTGACCTTGCTGGCCACTGCTTCTTATTTCACGCCCGTGTTTTCCACTTTCTTTGCCGCGCTGTGGCTGTCGACCCCGCTGTCCATATCATTCTGGCAAGGTGTGGCCATGGTCACCGCGGGTTCGCTGTTGTGCTGGGCGGCGACGCGCGGCAAGCCGGCCCGGGGCGGATAGCCCCCGGCCAGGCCCGGGTCGGCGGAATTACTCGATGAGCATGGTCTGGGCGACGGCGTAGCCCAGCGGAATCAAGAGCAGGGATGCAAACAGGGAACTGACAATCGCCGCCGATATCTTCAGCCAGGGTTCGGGCCCCGCGCCTTGTATCGTTTGAATCACCAACGCGACGATACCCACAACCATCAAACAGCTCATAAAGACTGCTAAGTAAGTCATGTTGTCTCCGTCCTCGCCTGATTAAAGGGATGCGGCGCCGCTGAGCGGTCTAGATGTTTGTATTGATTGTGCGCCTGTATTGCAGCGATGCGCCTTAGGGTTTTCCTGGCGGAAGGCGCCCTATGTGGCGTATTTGCCGCGCGGTGTGCAGCATGAATTCATGTGCGTTCGCAGCATTTATGGCCGGCCGAAATGGCGCCATTGCGCACGACGGATTGCGCTACGATGGGGGCATCGAAACACCGAAGAGGCCGCCAGATGTCGCGAGAATTGCGTCCCGGCACGCGCGCCACGCTGCAAGTCCGGCAGTTGTCGCCCGGAGAATTCGCCTGGATCGTCACGCTGCTCGATCCCGAATCCGGCAATGTGCGCAGCACCAATTATTCGGAAAGGCGCTACGGCAGCCTTGACGAAGCTTCGGCCGCAGGCAAGTCGGCCGTCGTGGCGTTCCTGGGCGACGACACGCTTGGCGGCCGCGGCATGACGGGCGCCGGCAAGGCCAGGTAATCGCGGGCTCGATGTGTCCGGCCGCGCAGGCCGGAGCCGGGGCCTTGCATCTGCTCATTCCATCACTGCGGGCACGCGGATTGCTGAGTGCGGGACAAGGCGCGCTCCGCGCCGCTTGAGGAGACAACATCATGTCCCAGACCCCGCATCGGGAGCCCGGCTCGCCGGACGTCCTCCCCGCCGACGATCCCGCGCTGCCAGGCGATCAGAGTTCGGATGATCCTCGTCCCGACCCGAGGCGTCCGGCAGACAACCCCGACACCGTCGACCCCATCCCGCCCGCGCCCGATCCGCGCGCGCCCGGCACCATCGACCTGGCCTGAGCGCGGCTCGCGCCGCCCGGCCTATACAACCAAGGAGGTTTCCATGCGCTCCATTCTGTTGTGGCTGCTTGGCGTACCGATTCCGATCATCATCCTGCTGGCCCTGTTCTGGCATTGAACATTGGATAAGGACCGATCATGGAAAATTCATCTTCATTGAGCCATTCCTATGCCGACGGTCTGCCTCCGCGCGAGTCGGCGCTGTCGGCGGTGTCGTGGGCGGCCGTGTTTGCCGGCGCGGTGATTGCGGCCGCGCTGTCGCTGGCGCTGCTGGCTGGCGGCACGGGCCTGGGCTTTCTTTCCGTTTCGCCGTGGGGTGACGAGGGCATGTCGGCGCCTGCCGTAGGCATCGGCATCATCGGTTGGATGTTGTTCACGCAGATCGTCGCCTATGGCATCGGCGGCTATGTCGCAGGGCGGTTGCGCACCAAGTGGGTGGACGTGCATTCCGACGAAGTCTATTTTCGCGATACGGCGCACGGCTTTCTGGTGTGGGCATTGAGCGCCGTGGTCAGCGCAGCATTGCTCGGCTCCGCGATTGCATCCGTGGCGTCGGGTGCGGCTAGGGCCGGCGCGGCGATGGCCGGAACTGCCGGCACCGTCGCGACAGCGGCTGCGGCGGCAGGCGCAAGCGGCGGCGGCCTGGACCAGGTCACCGACTACTTCACCGATACCTTGATGCGATCCGAGCGGCCGGACGCCAGCGGCGATCCCGACACGGCGCGCGGGGAAGTTGGCCGCATTGTCGCCATGAGTCTGACGCGCGGCGAGATGACACCGGAAGACCGCGACTACGTGATCAAGGTGGTCGCGGCCCAGACCGGCCTGGAGCCCGCCGTGGCGCAGCGCCGCGTCGAGCAGGCCATCGCGAATGCCAAGAAGGCGGCCGAGGACGCCAAGGTCAAGGCCAAGCAAGCCGCGGACGCGGCAAGAAAGGCTGCGGCGGCGTTTGCGCTGTGGGGCTTTGCGTCGATGCTGATCGGCGCGTTCGTGGCAAGCCTGGCGGCAACCTGGGGCGGCCGTCGTCGCGATACGGTGCACCGGGTTTAGCGTGGGCGGGCCGCAAAACAAAAAGGCCTGCACGCAAAGTGCAGGCCTTCTTAAATTCTTTGGTGGCGCATCCCTGATTCGAACAGGGGACCTGCGGATTATGATTCCGTCGCTCTAACCGGCTGAGCTAATGCGCCATCGCTTCGTTTTGCTTGGGATCGGCTATTGCCGAACCCTGATCACCGCTTGCGTTGCAAGTGCTGATCAACGAAGAACGAAATTCTAGCACGAAATTTTTTGGATGTGCAAGCGGTTCGCGACAGGAAAATTGCAGGCGACACTCACGCGTCGCGCGCGAGCCGGATGCCGGAGAACTGCCAACGCGCTTCGGGCGGGAAAAAATTCCGGTAGCTGGCGCGGATATGGTCGCGCGGCGTGGCGCAAGATCCGCCGCGCAGCACGTACTGGTTGCACATGAATTTGCCGTTGTATTCGCCGACTGCGCCGGCGCTGGGCTGGAATCCGGGGTAGGCGTCATAGGCGCTGGACGTCCATTCCCAGGCATCGCCAAACAATTGCACCGGTCCGCCATGGCCGTTGCGCGCGGGCGCTGGCCGCGGATCCAGGTGGCCGTTTTCCAGCATGTTGGCGCGGGCCGAGAACGTTCCGTCGGCCAGTTGCCGGGCTGCAAGTTCCCATTCGGCTTCGCGCGGCAGGCGCACCCGGGCCCAGCGGGCATAGGCATCGGCTTCGAAGTAGCTGATGTGGGTGACGGGCGCCTGCAATTCCAGCTCCTGCATGCCATGCAGCGTGAAGACTCGCCACTGGTCGCGGTCTCCTTCCCAATAAAGCGGCGCGCGCCAGCCCTGCGCGCAGACCATATCCCAGCCCAGGGATAGCCACAGTTCGGGGCGCTTGTAGCCGCCGTCGCGGATAAAGGCCAGGTATTCGTGCTGGGTCACAAGACGGTCGGCAAGATGGAAGGGCGTCACCAGCACGTCGTGGGCCGGGCCTTCGTTGTCGAAGCCGAAGCCGCGCCCGTCATGGCCGATGCGCGCGACGCCGCCCGCGTAGCGCGTCCAGCCCGCGGGCGTGGCGGGCGGCAAGGCCGGCGGGCCTGCGGCAACATAGGCGGGCTTGAGAGGATTGGCCGACAGCATGTGCTTGAGGTCGGTCAGGATCAGTTCCTGATGCTGCTGCTCGTGGTTCAGTCCGAGTTCAAGCAGCGTGTCGAAGCCCGCATCGTTGCCGCCCAGGTGGGAGATCAGTGCGTGCATGGCGTCGTCGACATGCTGTCGATAGCGCAGCACCTCGGCTAGCGGGGGGCGCGACAGCAGGCCGCGCTGCGGGCGCGGATGCTTGGCGCCGATGGTGTTGTAGTAGGAATTGAACAGCATCCGGTACTGCGGATGAAAGGGCGGGGTGGACGGCTGGAAGCGCGCGAGCAGGAAGGTTTCGAAGAACCAGGTGGTGTGCGCCAGGTGCCATTTGACCGGGCTGCAATCCGGCATGGACTGCACCTGGCAGTCCTCGGGACTCAGCGGCGCCGCCAGGGCGGTGGTGGTGGATCGGACGGCATCGTACCGGTCATGCTGCCCGGCCTGTCCGGTGGCATAAGGGCCGATGGCGGGATGGGTCAGCAGGCATGCGGGGTCCATGGCGATCCTCCAGTGGCGTCGTGGGTGATCCCGCGTCAGGCGCGGGCGCTGAAAACCGAGAACCAGCCCCGCGCGTCGGACCACTGCGCAACGTCGCGAAAGCCGGCGCTGAGGAGCAGGTTGCTGAACGCCTGCGGGGTGAACTTGTGCGAATTTTCGGTGTGGATGCGTTCGCCGCGGCGGAACTCGCGCTGGCCGCCAGGCCAGGTCACACGTAACGCACGCTGCGCCTCCAGGTGCATTTCGATGCGCGACAACTCGTTGTTGTAGACCGCCACATGCCGCCAGTCATCCACGTCGAAGTCGCTGTCCAGCACGGCATTCACGTGCCGCAGCAGGTTCAGGTTGAAGGCCGCGGTCAGGTGCAGCGCGTCGTCGTAGGCAGGTTCCAGGATGTGCCTGGGCTTGACGCGGTCTACCCCGACCAGCAGGCCGCCGCCTGGACAGGCATCGCGTATCCGCCGCAGCATGGCGTACGCATCGTCGGGGCCAAGATTGCCGATGCTTGAACCCGGGTAGAAGAACAGCCGCCGTTCGGCCGGGATGTCGGAAGGCAATGCGATGGCGCGCGAGAAGTCCTGTCCTACGGCGGTGATTGCCAGATCGGGATAGGAGAGCTCCAGCCGCCGCACTGCGGCTTGCAGGTAATCGGCCGAGATGTCGACCGGCACATAGTGGCTTGGACGCAAGCTGGCGAACAGGCGTTCGGCCTTGACGCAGTCTCCCGCGCCCAGGTCGATCAGCGCTTGCACCGGCCCGATGTGGCGCGCGATGTCGGCGCCATGGCGTTGAAATATTTCGTCCTCGCAGCGCGTAGGGTAGTACTCGGGCAGCTGAGTGATGGCAGTGAAAAGCGATGACCCGAGCGCGTCGTACAGAAACTTGGGGTCGATATGGGCGGGGCTGTCCGACAGACCGTCGTGCAGCTCGATCTGTTCGGCGCTGGGCCGCTGGGGTTGCTGCGCAAGGAAGTCTGGCGCGACGGAGGCAAGCAGTGCGGAAGGGGAAACCATGCGTTCAGTTCCTTTTTGAGGCGGTTGAAGCGCATTGCAAAGACCTATTTTGGCGGTTGTTGGGGTTTATGTGTCAAGCGCCAAGCCTATGAATGCAATGGACTTTTACGAAATCGAAGCGGCGCGGCCCGGGGATTCCCGCCACTGGCGGCGCGCGCGCTGGCCATTGCCGTCAGCAAGTTTCGATCCGCTGAAATATCGGTTTACGGCTGGTTGCCAAAGCTCGGGCGGCATCCGTCGATGATGGTCACAATGGGTTTTCGGCCAGGCGGGGCGATGCCTCGCGGCCCGCGCAATGTTGCGTTGCGTCAGGCGGCGCATGCCATTGTCGGGCGGCTCAATAGAACAAGGAGCGACCATGAACCGAAAGCATCAGCGCGCAGAAATGGCTTTGCATCGTGAGCGGGTGAACGACAGTTTTCACGAACTGCTCGCCGGCACGGAAGACCTCTTGCGGTCGACTGCCAGCTACACGGGCTCCGAGATCGAAGCGGCGCGCAGCCGCCTCAAGCGCCAACTTGCCGAGGCGCGCGAATCCGCGGGCGATTGGGAAGGCGCTGCCCGCGAGCGCGCGCGCCGCGCCACGGCCTATGCGGATGAGTATGTCCATGAGCACGCCTGGAAATCGGTCGGTGTGGCCGCATTGGTTGGCGCGGTGCTCGGCTGCGTTCTGATGGCGGGCAACCGGCGCTAAAGGCGCGCCATGAGTCCGTATCCGGCCCTGAGCCGGGTCGGGCCGCGCCACGGCTTGCGGGATAGCCTGGCAGGCGCGCGGCAGTGGGTGCGCATCGCGCTGCTTGCCTGCGCGGCGTCCCTGCTGACGGCTTGCGCCAGCGTACCGGATGCGCAGGAGCGCCAGGCGCGGGCCGCGCAGGCTGGCCTGTCTTCCGACGCCGCGCGCGAAAGCTACCGCCGCGGGCAAGGCATCGCGGCGGACTCGCAAACACCCAAAGACGATTTCCTGGCCCGCCACCTGGCGGTGGAGCGGGCGGTCAGCGGCGCGCCGCTGGTCCCCGGCAACCGCGTGCGGCTGCTGGCGGACGGCCCCACCACGTACCAGGCCATGCTGCAGTCGATCGGGCAGGCGCGCCGGTACGTTCACATGGAAACCTACATCTTCGACGACGATGCCGAAGGGGCGAGGTTCGCCGATGCGCTGATCGCGGCGCGCAATCGTGGCGCCGAGGTATCCCTGATGGTCGATGCGGTGGGCACGATCAAGACGCCCGACGCCTTGTTCCAGCGCCTGCGCGATGCGGGGATCCAGGTCGCGGTATTCAATCCGGTCAACCCGGCGCGCGCGCGCGCGGGCTGGTCTCCCAATCAACGCAATCACCGCAAGGTGTTGGTGGTGGATGGCAAGGTCGGATACCTGGGCGGCATCAATGTCAGCAGCGTGTATGAGTCCTCGTCGTTATCGGGCGGCGGCGGATCCGGAGCAGGATCGGGTAAGGCCGACGCCGATGCTGCCGGCGACGCACGGTCCGCGCCGTGGCGGGATACGCATCTGCGCATCGAGGGGCCGGCGGTGGCGCAGCTTGAGCAGGTCTTGCAGGCCGGGTGGGAGTCGCAGGCCAAGGAGCCGATCAAGGGCGGCGATACCCTCGTCGCGGCGCCCGCAGGCACGACGAACGTGCGCATCCTGGCCAACCAGCCCGACCGCAGTGACGGCTACACGGTCTATCTCACGCTGATGTCCGCGTTTGAAAGCGCTCAGAAGTCCATACACATCACGATGGCGTACTTCGTGCCGGATCCGGAGTTCATCGAAGTCCTGGAGGCGGCGGCACGGCGTGGCGTGGACGTGGTGCTGGTGCTGCCCGGCTTCAGCGATTCTTCGCTGGTGTTCAATGCCGGGCGGTCGCACTACACGGGGCTGCTGCGCGCCGGCGTCAAGATCTACGAACGGCGCGATGCGCTCCTGCACGCCAAGACCGCGGTGGTGGACGGGGTCTGGTCCACGGTGGGCTCCAGCAACATGGATTGGCGCAGCTTTGCGCTGAACTACGAGATCAATGCGGTGGTGCTGGGGCCGGAGTTCGCCGCCGAGATGGAGGCGCTGTTCCAGCGCGACGTGACCGATTCCGTGCGGATCACGCCCGAGGCCTGGAAGGACCGGGGCGTGGATGACCGTCTCATGGAGTTCTTTTCGCGGATGTTCGAGCGCTGGCTGTAGGGCCCGCGCCGCGCGTCAGGCCCCCGCGGGCGCGGCGGCCGGCGCCGTATCGGCGTGCTGCTGCGCCAGCGCGGTGGTGATGTCGTGCGTAGGCTGGAATGACCCGGCCTGCGCCATCGCCCAGCCCACGCGGAACACCTGGTGCCGGAACTCGCCGCGCAGCAGCTCGCCGGGCGCCAGCTCGGGAAACAGCGCGGAAAGCAGGCGGATTTCGCTGGGGGAAATGCGGCGCGCGATATGGTGGGGGCGCAATTGGCACGGATGGGTCAGCCCAGCCGCCGCCAGCAGTTCGGCCAGCGCATGCAGGGTGTTGTCGTGGAAGTTGGCGACGCGCTGCGCTTTGTCGGGGACGACCAGCGCACGCTGCCGCAAGGGATCCTGCGTGGTGACGCCGGTGGGGCATTTGCCGGTATGACAGGCCTGGGCCTGGATGCAGCCGATCGCAAACATGAAGCCGCGCGCTGCATTGCACCAGTCGGCCCCCATGGCCATGACGCGGGCCATGTCGAAGGCGGTGATGATCTTGCCTGAAGCGCCCAGCTTGATGCGGTCGCGCAGGTTCACCCCGATCAGCGTGTTGTGGACCAGGCGCAGGGCCTCGCGCAGCGGCGTCCCCACGTGGTCCACGAACTCCACGGGGGCGGCGCCGGTGCCTCCCTCGGCGCCGTCGACCACGATGAAATCCGGCGTGATCCCGGTTTCCAGCATGGCCTTGACGATGGCGAACCATTCCCAGGGATGTCCCACGCAGAACTTGAAGCCAACCGGCTTGCCGCCCGACAGTTCGCGCAGGCGCGCCACGAACTTCATCAGGCCGATGGGGCTGTCGAAGGCCGAGTGGCTGGCCGGAGAATTGCAGTCCTGCCAGGCGGCCACGCCGCGCGCCTCGGCGATCTCCGGCGTCACCTTGCCGGCGGGCAGGATGCCGCCGTGGCCGGGCTTGGCGCCTTGCGACAGCTTGATTTCGATCATCTTGACCTGCGGCGTACAGGCGTTCTTGACGAAGGCCTCTTCCGAGAACGCGCCGTGCTCGTCGCGGCAGCCGAAGTAGCCGGAGCCGATGTTCCAGACCAGGCTGCCGCCCGGCTGCCGGTGGTAGCGGCTGATGCCGCCTTCGCCCGTGTCGTGCGCGAAGTCGCCCTGGCGCGCGCCTTCGTTCAGCGCCAGGACGGCGTTGGCGGACAGCGCGCCAAAGCTCATCGCCGACACGTTGAACACCGACATGGAGTAGGGCTGCGTGCACTCGGGCCCGCCCACCGTGACGCGGAAGTCGGTGTCGTCGACGTGCGAGGGCGACATCGAATGATTGATCCACTCGTAGCGGTCGCCGTACACGTCTTCCTGGGTGCCGAAGGGACGTTTGTCGATCTCGCGCTTGGCGCGCTGATAGACGATGGAGCGCTGCGCACGCGAGAAGGGCGCGGCCTGGGTGTCGTCTTCCAGGAAGTACTGGCGGATCTCCGGGCGGATGAATTCAAACAGGAAGCGCAGGTTGCCCAGCACCGGGTAATTGCGCCGGATGGCGTGGCGCGTCTGGATAAGGTCATAGACGCCCAGCGCGCCCAGCAGGACCAGCGGCACGGCGGCCGCCAGCCACCAGGCCGAATTTGTTGCGGCCAGGAAGGCCGTGATCGCGGCGCCCGCAAGCGTCAGCATAAAGGCCGTGTATCGGCCGGCAATCCAGTTCATGTCCATCTCCGTATTCCGGGATGGAGCAACCATACACCAGCGCAGCCGTCTGGCCGAGGCATGGAGGGTGGCCGCCGCGCGCAGGCATACGGACGGTCCGATGGCGCCTTGCGCCCCGCGAGCCCCGTGTTTATTGGGCTGGCGGGCAGCCAAAAAAATGGCCCCCTGGTTTTCAGGAGGCCATTTCTGGAACACAGTTTTTCAGCAGCTGGATGCCGGCGGCGTCTTTTCGACTGCCAATCCGAACAGCGGCCGCAGGCGGACGCCAAGCGCGCTGCCCGCGAACGCGGCAGGCAGCCACAGCCAGGCGTGCAGGCTGCCCGACAGGATGCCGCTGAAGTAGGCGCCGATGTTGCAGCCGAAGGCCAGGCGAGCGCCGTAGCCCAGCAGCAGGCCGCCGACGACCGCGCCGGCCAGCGAGCGGGCGGGCACCTTCCAGACGGGGGCAAACTTGCCGGCCGCGCTGGCGGCCGCGAGGGCGCCAAGCATCAGGCCGATATCCATGACCGTGGTGACGTCCTGGCGCAGCGGCGCGGCCAGCGAGGGCTGTTTGCTCCAATAGGCCCAGGTGGCCACGTCTGCGCCTACCGCGTCCAGCGCCTTGGCGCCCCACAGTGCGAAGGCGGATGTGATGCCCCACGGACGTCCGGCCAGGGCCAGCGTGGCGAAGTTCAGCGCCACCAGCGCCACGCCGCCCCAGATGAGCGGCCAGGGGCCCTGCAGCAGGGAGACGGGCCGCCCGGTGCGGGAGGCGAATGAAATCACGTGGCCGTGACGGCGCTTTTCCAGCGCGGTGGCGGCCCAGGCGATCAGGGCGAACACCGCGAGGTTGGCGATCAGCGCGGGCGCCAGGCCCCAGGTCTTGATGAGCGAGGTGGGCGCCAGCGCGGGCAGGTTGGACCACCAGCCGAAGTTGGCGGTGGCGATGACCGATCCCACGATGAAAAACAGCAGCGTCACGACCATGCGCGTATTGCCGCCGCCCACGGCGAACAGCGTGCCCGACGCGCAGCCGCCGCCCAGTTGCATGCCGATGCCGAACAGGAATGCGCCCAGCACGACGGACACGCCCGGAGGCGAAACGAAGCCATTGACGGGTTGGCCGAATAGCGTGCCCGCAGCCAGGAAAGGGAAGAACAGCAGCACGCCGACGGCCAGCATGAGCATCTGCGCGCGCAGGCCCGCGCCGCGGCGGTCCGAAACGAATACGCGCCATGCCTGGGTGAATCCGAACGAGGCGTGGTACAGCGTTACGCCGAGCAGGGCGCCAACCACCCACAGCGCGCCCTGGCGCCAGCTGACGGTCTGGTTGAGGTACAGGGCGCCAGCCAGGACCAGCAGCATGGCAATCCAGAGCGGCTTGCGGTTGACCTGGATGGGCGGCAGGGCCGAGGGCAGGGGCAGGGAGGAGGCGTTCGCGCTCATGGGAAGTCCCGGAAAATCAAAGGCATAAATGCAAACGGGTGCGTGGACGCACCCGTAGGAATAGCCGCCAGTCTAGAACGGCCGGTAAATCTCTCAAAGTACTGTTTTTTTCTTCGATAATAACCAAAAGTTATTTGGAGGCGTGCGCCGCCGGCCTACTGCAGCCGCCAGGCCAGCGCGGCCAGGGTCAGCAGCAGTACGGGCAACGTCAGGACGATCCCCACTTTGAAGTAATAGCCCCAGGTGATGCGCAGGCCCTTGCGCGCCAGCACATGCAGCCAGAGCAGCGTGGCCAGGCTGCCGATTGGCGTGATCTTCGGGCCCAGGTCGCTGCCGATGATGTTGGCGTAGATCATCGCGTCTCGCACCGGCCCGGTGGCGCTGGTGTCCGCGATGGAAAGCGCGCCGATCAGCACGGTCGGAAGATTGTTCATGATGGACGACAGGAACGCCGTGACCAGGCCGGTTCCCATCGCTGCGCCCCACACGCCGTGTTCCGCAAACCGGTCCAGCACCTGCGCCAGGTGCGCGGTCAGGCCGGCGTTGCGCAGGCCGTACACGACCAGGTACATGCCCAGGGAAAAGATCACGATGTGCCAGGGCGCCTCGCGCATGATGCGGCGGGTGCCCACGACGTGCTGGCGGCCCGCGATCAGCAGGAGGCCCAGTGCGCCGGCGGCGGCGATGGCGCTGACGGGAATGCCCATGGGTTCCAGGATGAAGAAACCCGCCAGCAGCAGGCCCAGCACTACCCAGCCGGCGCGGAAGGTGATCCGGTCGCGGATGGCCGAGGCGGGCGCAGGCAGCTGGTTCACGTCGTAGCGCGGCGGGATGCTGCGGTGGAAGAACAGCAGCAGCACCGCCAGCGTGGACCCGACGGCGACCAGGTTCACGGGCAGCATCACCGATGCGTACTCGCCGAAACCGATGCCGAAGAAATCCGCCGACACGATGTTCACCAGGTTGGAAACGATCAGGGCGATGCTGCCGGTGTCCGCGATGAAGCCGGCGGCCATCACGAAGGCCAGCGATGCGCCCGGGCCGAAGCCCAGGGCCAGCAGCATTTCCATGACGATGGGCGTAAGGATCAACGCCGCGCCGTCATTGGCGAACAGCGCGGAGACGGCCGCGCCCAGCAGGACGATCAGGACAAACAGCAACCGTCCGCGTCCGCCGCCCCAACGGGCCACGTGCAGCGCGGACCATTCAAAGAAGCCCGCCTCGTCCAGGATCAGGCTGGTGATGATGATGGCGATGAAGGTGGCCGTGGCGTTCCAGACGATGCGCCAGACATCGGCAATGTCGGCCAGGTGGACCACGCCGGTCGCCAGTGCAAGGCCGGCGCCGATCACGGCGCTCCAGCCGATGGACAGGCCCCGAGGCTGCCAGATGACAAGCGTGATGGTGAAGACGAAGATGGCGGCGGCGAGCAGCATAGGTACTGTTCAGGAAATCGGGTGGGCGCTGATCCAGGCTACCAGCAGGCTGACGGTCAGCACCGAAAGCACGGTGCTGACCAGGATGGCGCGCGACGTCACGCGGGCGTCGCGGCCATACATCTTGGCCAGCATGAAGGGGCCGGTGCCGATGGGCAGCGCGCTCATCAGCACGGCGGTCCAGGCCCATAGCGGGGGCATGGAGAATACGTAGAACGCCAGCACAGCCGTGGCGGCCGGCTGCAGGAGCAGCTTGCCCGTCACCAGGCGCAGCACGCCAGGCCCGGAGCTGGATGTCTCCGTCTGCGCCAGGAACAGGCCGATGGTCACCAGTGCGCAAGGGCTGGCCGACGCGCCCAGCAAGGCCACATAGCGGTCCACGCCTTCCGGCAGCGTCAGGCCGGTGGCGGCCCAGGCCAGGCCCAGCACCGGCGCGGCCAGCAGCGGATTGCGCAGCAGGGCGCGGCCGACCTTGAGCAGCGTGGAGGGCAGGTTGGGCGTCTGCTGGCGGTCGAATTCGATCAGCGCGATCGCAAAGCCGAACAGCACGCTGGCGGTCAGCAGCGTGGTGAAAGTGGCGGGCGCCAGGCTGTCCGCGCCCAGCAGCGCGAGGCACAGCGGGATGCCCATGTAGCCAGCGTTCGCATAGGAGGCCGCCAGGCCTTCGATGCTGCGGTCGGTCAGCGAGTCCGGCCCGCGTTTGCGGGGCACGAAGGACACCAGGAAAGTGATGGCGACGCCGCCCGCAAATGCGCCGACGAATCCCCAATGCGCCATGTGCGCCAGGTCGACCTGCGTCATGGCGCGGAACAGCAGCGCGGGCAAGGACAGGTAGACCACGTAGCGGTTCAGCGCGTCGGTGGCGTTGGTTCCCAGGATGCGCCAGCGGGCGGCCAGCCAGCCTGTCAGTATCAGCGCGAAGACCGGCAGGGCGGCGGTGACGACGGCGTTCATGGGAAAGGTTGCAAGGGCGGAAAGGCGCTCATTCTACTTGGGTGCGCCGCCCGGCTTGCGGGTCACGAGCAGGATGCCCAGAGCCGCCAGCGCCATTCCAGGCCAGGCCAATGGCGGTATGGGTTCGCGCAGGATCAGCAGCGCGATGACGGCCGTGCAGGGAGGCACCAGAAAGAAGAGGGCGGAAACCCGCGAGGCCTCGCCATACCGGATCATGGTCAGCAGCAGGGTAATCGCGACCAGGGAATTGCCCACTACCAGATAGGCCAGCGACCCTAGCAGGCCGCCGGTCCATTCGATATGCATGGGCTCCAGCCAGAATGCCAGCGGCGCGGTCACGGCGAGCCCGACGCCGTATTGCACGAGATTGGAGGCGATGGGATGGACCTGCACGCCGAAGCGCTTTTCGTACAGGGTGCCGCCCGTGATGCAGAGCAGGGCGCCCACCGCGAACAGCAGGCCCAGGGGCGCCAGCACGTCGATCGAGGCCTTGGCGACGATCACGAGCGCGGCGCCCGTCACGCCCAGCGCAAGGCCGGCCCAGCGCCGGGCGTCTACCCGCTCGTGTGCGATTGCCGGCGCCAGCAGGCCGATCAGGATGGGTTGCAGCGACGTGATCAGCGCCAGACCGCCTGCGGACATGCCTTGCTTGAGTGAAAGATAGGTAAAGCAGAAGTAGCCTGCCTGCAACAGCAATCCGACCATCGCCAGGTGCGTCCACGCCTGGACCCCGGTGGGCAGCGGCGGACGCAGGGCGAGCAGCAAGGGCGCAAGGATAAGCACCACGCAGGCGTAGCGCAGCGCCAGGAACGTCAGTGGATCGGCGTAGGCCAGCCCCACCTTGAGCACGACGAAACCGCTGGACCACAGCGCAAGAAAGAGCGCGGGGGCGATCTTCAACCAGGCGGGAGGAGCGGCAGGCGGCATGGCGGAGCATGGGCGGCGTGGGCAAGCCGCGATCGTACCCCTTTTCGCTCCCCTTTCATCCCTGCGAGAATGCGGCGTAGGATTCTGTTATTCATTTGCTGCAACGTAGGGGATGGACATGTCGGCCAACAAACAAGCAACGGTGCGTATCGCTCTGGGAACCTGGGATCGCCTGCGCGACGACGCGTATTCGGTTCGGCACCAGGTATTCGTGGTCGAGCAGAAAGTGCCGCCCGAAGTCGAGCTCGACGACGACGACGCGGTGTCAGTGCATGCCGTGGCCTATGGCCCCGACGGCACGCCGATGGGAACCGGGCGGTTGTTGCCTGACGGCCATATCGGCCGGATGGCTGTGCACAAGCAGGCGCGCGGCATGGGCGTGGGCAGCCAGTTGCTGGATGCGCTGATCGGGCAGGGCCACGGAGACGGCCACCGCATGCTGGTGCTGCA
Organism: Achromobacter arsenitoxydans SY8; assembly: GCF_000236785.1. GTDB lineage: Bacteria > Pseudomonadota > Gammaproteobacteria > Burkholderiales > Burkholderiaceae_B > Achromobacter > Achromobacter arsenitoxydans. Next base: position 223,071 of record NZ_AGUF01000055.1, read on the forward strand.
CGCGCAGACCCACGCGGCGGGCTTTTACGAGGCGCACGGCTTCAAGACGGAAGGCGAGGAGTTCGTCGAAGCTGGCATTCCGCACGTAGTCATGACGCGCACGTTGAAATAGCGGCGACTGCGGCAAGGGCGGCTGCGGTAGAGGAGAATGAGCATGCGTCACGACATCGGCGTCGTGGCGCATCAAGGCCGATAAGCCGCGGCTCCTTTGTGCTTTGCCGCGGTGCTTTCCGCAAAACGCGCCGGTATATCCGCGCGTGGACCGGAAAAGAAAAAACCCGAACGCTTTCGCGTACGGGGTTTTTCTTGGCGCATCACGACAGGTACCTCGTGATGTAATAATTGGTGCCCAGGAGAGGACTCGAACCTCCACACCTTGCGGCACACGGACCTGAACCGTGCGCGTCTACCAATTCCGCCACCTGGGCGCTGTTGCTTTACATTCGCTTCGCTTTCGCGTTGTTTCGTGTTCAGCAGCAGAGGAATGAGATTATGCATACTTTTTTAGAAGTGTGCAAGTCGTTCTGCATATTTTTCTCTTTTTTTTGTTCGGGCCGCTTTCGATATAGTGTCGGCCATGTCCCGCACACTCTGTACGCGCTGCCTGCGCCCTGAATCGCACTGCTTGTGCGCCCTGATTCCTTCGCTGTCCTGCCGCACTCGCGTGGTGGTGCTGCAACATCCAAGCGAAGCGCGCCATGCTCTGAATACCGCCAGGCTTGCGGTGCTGGGCCTGGCCGGCGCGCGCCGTGTGGTCGGCGAGTATTTTCGCGAAGAGGACTGGGCCGAGGCGGGCCATGCGCCGCGCCTGCTGTTTCCCGGCAATGACGCCGAAGTGCTGACGCCGGGCTATGGCCAGGATCTGGGCATGCCCATCCGGCTGATTGTTCCGGACGGAACCTGGGGGCATGCGCGCAAGCTGCTGCACATCAATCCTGCGCTTGCAGCCTTGCCTCGCGTGATGTTGCCTGCCGGCTTGTCTACCCGTTATCGCGTGCGTCATGCCGATGTGCCGGGCGCGTTGTCCACCATCGAAGCCGTGACGCACGCGCTGAACGCCATTGAGGCGCCGCGCAATTTCGATGCCTTGCTTGCGCCATTCGAGGCGCTGATCGACGGGCAGATCGACGGAATGGGCGCGGAGCTTTATGCGCGCCATCATTTGAACCGCAAGGTTCCATGGCGCTGAAAGGAAGGGGGGAGGGCGACGACGCTTTGCGTCTATGTCTGTGGGAGCGCGCTAAATCGGTGTTATGTATCAGTGCCTGGCACAGGCTATCCCTCTTTTCGCTTTCGCTCCTGCTATTAGGCCCTGCGTGTTTTGCACGAAATGCCTAATTCGGACGCGCAAAGCAAAAGCCCCGAAAATCATTTGATTTCCGGGGCTTTTCAGCCGCGATTTTCAGTCACGCTTTACGTCGTGCTTTTTCATCGCTGATCAAGTCAATTCAAATTGCCTTGATTTGAATTCCGTGGTGCCCAGGAGAGGACTCGAACCTCCACACCTTGCGGCACACGGACCTGAACCGTGCGCGTCTACCAATTCCGCCACCTGGGCACTGAAAGATACTGTCAGAACTATGTGCTACGCTGCCGCCAGTTGCATCGTCCGGTTCAACATATTTGATTAAACAGTTGAACTAAACCATGCGCCAGCTTGCAGTTGGTTTTACAATCGGTTTTTCAGTTCAGCTTTGGGCTTGGCTGATCAACCTTCTGACCATTTCTGCTTCAGTGTTCAGCCTTGGGCGAACCACAGAAGCTGCGCATTATATACGGAAATTTTAGCTTTGGCAAAACGATCGAATAACGAGTCGAATAACAACAGATCAACACCCTTGCCCGAAGCGCCGCCGGACTTCGACCCTGATGTTCCGTCCCGTGAAGCCATCCTGACGGCGTTGCGCGCCGCCGGTTCGCCGTTGTCTCCGGTGGAGCTGGCTGAACGCATGGGCATCGAGCGCCCGGCGACGATGGTGGGCTTCGAGCGCCGCCTGGGCGCCATGGAGCGCGATGGGCAACTGATGCCCAACCGCAAGGGCGTGTTGCTGCTGGCCACCAAGCTCGACTTCGTCGCTGGCAAGGTCCTGGGCCATCGCGATGGCTTCGGCTTCCTGCTGCGCGATGACGGCGGCCCCGATCTGTTCCTGTCGCCGCGCGAAATGCTCAAGGTGCTGCATGGCGACCGCGTGCTGGTCAAGCCGTCGGGCGAATACCGCGGCAAGCCGGAAGGCACCATTGTCGAAGTCATCGAACGCCGCACCAACAAGCTGGTGGGGCGCTTCCTGCACGAGCACGGCCTGTCCATCGTCGTACCTGAAGACCAGCGCATCAAGCACGACATCCTGATTCCGCCCAGCGACACCAACGGCGCCCAGCACGGGCAGGTGGTCGCGGTGGAAATCATGGCGCAACCCACGCGCCACACGCAGCCGCTGGGTCGCGTCGCCGAGGTGCTCGGCGAAATCGACGACCCTGGCATGGAAATCGAGATCGCGGTGCGCAAGTTCGACGTGCCGGTCGATTTCACGGAAGGCGCGCTCAAGCAGGCGGCTCGCCTGCCGGATTCGGTCAGGAAGACCGACCTGAAGGACCGCGTGGATCTGCGCGACGTCCCGCTCATCACCATCGACGGCGAAGACGCGCGCGATTTCGACGACGCCGTGTATTGCGAACCCGTGGAACTGGGTGCGGGCCAGCGCAAGCGTCCGGGCTGGCGCCTGTTGGTGGCCATTGCCGACGTCAGCCATTACGTGCGTCCGGGCGACGCGCTGGACGACGACGCAATCGAGCGCGGCACCAGCGTGTACTTCCCGCGCCGGGTCATCCCGATGCTGCCCGAGTCGCTGTCCAACGGGCTGTGTTCGCTGAATCCCGACGTCGACCGCCTGGTCCTGGTGTGCGACATGGTCATTCCGGCCTCGGGCGTCAAGGCGGGCACGGTCACGGCCTACCAGTTCTATAACGCGGTCATGCATTCGCACGCCCGCACGACCTACACGAACATCTGGGCCGCCCTGCAGCAGCCGGGCGGTCCGGCCGCGCATGCGATGCGCAGCGTGATGCCCCAGGTCCAGCACCTTTACGAACTCTTCCAGGTGCTGTCGCAAGGGCGCAAGAAGCGCGGCGCCATAGACTTCGACACGGTCGAAACCAAGATCGTCTGCAATGAGCTCGGGCGCATCGAGCAGATCGTGCCGTCGGTGCGCAACGACGCCCACAAGCTGATCGAAGAGTGCATGTTGGCCGCCAATACCTGCGCGGCCGACTTCATGACGCGCAGCAAGCATCCCGGCCTGTACCGTATCCACGAAGGCCCGACGCCGGAACGCCTGCAATCGCTGCGCGAGTTCCTGCGCACGATGGGCCTGTCGCTGGGAGGGGGCGAGACGCCCACCGCCAAGGATTATGGCGACTTCCTCGATTCCGTCCGGGGGCGCCCCGACTACCAGCTGCTGCAGACCATGTGCCTGCGTTCCATGCAGCAGGCCGTCTACAGCCCGGACAACATGGGCCACTTCGGCCTGTCCTATCCCGGCTACAGCCACTTCACGTCGCCGATCCGCCGCTACCCCGACCTGCTCACGCATCGCGTAATCAAGGCGCTGCTGGCGGGCCAACGCTACGTGCCCAGCCTGGACGACCATGCCGTGGTCATCGGCCGCACGCAGCGCGAACACGAACACGCCATCTGGGAAAAGCTGGGCCTGGTGCTGTCCGCCAGCGAACGGCGCGCGGACGAGGCGTCGCGCGATGTCGAGGCCTGGCTCAAGTGCTGGTTCGTCAAGGAGCGCGTCGGCGAAGACTTCAGCGGCACCGTCACCGGCGTGGCCAGTTTCGGCATCTTCGTCACGCTCGATACGCTGCACGTCGAAGGTCTGGTGCACGTGTCCGAATTGGGCGGCGAGTACTTCCAGTTCAACGACGCCTTGCACGAGCTGCGTGGCGAGCGCACGGGCATGCGTTACCGCCTTACCGACAAGGTGCAGGTGCAGGTCTCTCGCGTGGACCTGGAAGCGCGCCGCATCGAATTCCGCCTGGTGCAGGGCACCAGCTTCGACGCATTGCGCAAGGCCGCCGCGCGCGGCTCCGATGAACCGGCGCGCCGCGTGAAGAAGGCGGCGGCGCCCAAACCCGCCGCCCTGAAGGGCCAGACCGCCAAGGAACGGCGCGCCGAGGCCAAGAAGGCCAGCAAGCCGCCCAAGGCCGCCAAGCGCGCCGCACCCGCCAAGAAGGTCGTCCGCAAGCGGCACTGACCGGCGCGAAACCGGGTCCTTATGCCCAGGCCGTCGTTTGGCGGCCTGGCCTTAAGGGGTAACATTGCGGTTATTGCCGGCTTGGTCCGGTGGCCCGCCCCGCTCTGGGGCGGGTATTCGTTTATCTAAAGGTATTGTTCTATGGCGTCGACCCAAGTTCTGGCCGGGTTTCACGCGGTTGTCGCGCGGCTGCGCCACGCGCCCGAGTCGATCAAGGAAATCTATGTCGAGGCCTCGCGCCGCGACAAGCGCATGCAGACGTTCATCGAGCAGGCTGAAAAGGCGGGTTGCCGCCTGCATCCGGTTCCGATGGAACGCCTTGACGGCCTGTCGCGCGGCACCCGCCACCAGGGCGTCGTTGCGCTGGCCGACGAGCGTCAGCTTGCTGTCGATGTGGATGAAGTGCTGGACGTGGTCGAGGGCCCGCCGCTGCTGCTGATTCTTGACGGCGTAACCGATCCCCACAATCTGGGCGCGTGCCTGCGCACCGCGGATGCCGCCGGCGTGCACGCCGTGATCGCGCCCAGGGACCGGGCCGTCGGCCTTAACGCAACGGTCCAGCGCGTGGCCTGCGGGGCGGCGGACACCGTCCCCTACCTGATGGTGACCAACCTGGCCCGCACCATGCGCAGCCTGAAGGACCGCGGGGTGTGGCTGGTGGGCACCGACGACCAGGCCACCGGCAGCATGCACCAGATCGACGCGCGCCAGCCCATGGGCTGGGTCATGGGCGCCGAAGGCGAGGGCATGCGCCGCCTTACCCGAGAGACCTGCGACCAGCTGGTGAACATTCCCATGCTGGGTTCGGTGGAAAGCCTGAACGTCAGCGTGGCCAGCGCCGTCTGCCTGTACGAGACCGTGCGCCAGCGCCAGTCTTGATTCGTCCTTATTTGTAGATTCCCTTCTTTTCGCGTCAGTCCATCATGCACCAGAACGGCTTTACCACCACGATCCTCCATTCCGACCGCAATCAATCCGTCGAGCACGGAGCGGTGCACAAGCCGATGCATCCGTCGTCCGAGTTTGCGTACGAAGATGCGCGCGAACTGGCCGCGGTTTTCCAGGGCAAGGCGGGCTTTACCTACGCGCGCCAGGGCACGCCCACGACGACTGCGCTTGAAGCCAAGATCAGCCAGATGGAAGGCGGCAAGGGGACGGTCAGCTTCTCGACCGGCATGGCGGCGCTGGCGGCCATCTTCACGACGCTGCTGCGCCGCGGCGATCACCTGGTGTCCAGCCAGTTCGTGTTCGGCAACACCAACAGCCTGTTTGGCACGCTGCAGGAACTGGGCGTCGAGATCACCTTCGTGGACGCGACCGATTCGGCGCAGGTGCGCGCGGCGATCCAGCCCAACACGCGCATGGTCTTCACCGAAACCATCGCCAACCCCGGCACTCAGGTTGCCGACCTGGCCGTCATTGGCGAGATCTGCCGCGAGAAGGGGCTGGTCTACGTCGTGGACAACACGCTGACGTCGCCGTGGATGTTCCGGCCTGCGTCGGTGGGCGCTTCGCTGGTGATGAACTCGCTGTCCAAGTACATCGGCGGACATGGCAACGCATTGGGCGGCGCCGTGACCGACACCGGGCTGTACGACTGGGCCGGCAACGACAACATCTATGAAGCCTACCGCAAGGGCCCGTCGACGGGCTGGGGGCTGACCCAGATCAAGAAGAAGGGGCTGCGCGACATGGGAGGCACGCTGGCCGCCGAGCCTGCGCACCGCATCGCGGTGGGCGCCGAGACGCTGGCCCTGCGCATGGCCAAGCACTGCGCGAACGCGCTGGCCCTGGCGCGCTTCCTGGAAGCGCATCCGGGCGTGGCCAAGGTGCATTATCCCGGGCTGGCCAGCCATCCGCAGCATGCGCGCTCGGCAGCGCTGTTTGGCTCGCGCTTTGGCGGCCTGCTGGGCGTGGAGCTGGCCGAGGGTGTCGATTGCTTCGACTTCCTGAACCGCCTGCGCGTTGTCCTGATGGCTACCCACCTTGGCGATACGCGCAGTCTGGCGCTGCCCGCCGCCCACACTATCTACTATGAAATGGGCCCCGAACGCCGTCAGCAGATGGGCATTGCGGACAGCCTGATCCGGGTGTCGGTGGGCATCGAGGATGAGGCCGATTTGCTGTTTGATTTCGATCAGGCGCTCACCGGTTGCCTGAAGGGATAATTCGGCAGGCGCTGGCTCGTCCATTGGGCGCGCCGGGGTCGCAACCGGGGTAGGAACCCATGCTTATACAGATTGCAGAAGTCTTCACGCCGCAAGAGGCGGCCGACATCCAGAGCCGTCTCGACGCGGCCGACTGGGTCGACGGCAAGGTCACGGCGGGCTATCAGTCGGCCGAGGTCAAGCGCAACCGGCAGTTGCCCGAGCATCATCCCCTGGCGCAAGAGATCGGCGCCCTGATCCTGCAGCGCCTCGCGGGCAATAACCTGTTCATGTCTGCGGCCTTGCCGCGCAAGATATTCCCGCCGCTGTTCAATCGCTACGAGGGCGGCGAGGCCTTCGGCTATCACGTGGACAATGCCGTGCGCGGCATCGCCGGCACGGCGGAACGCGTGCGCACGGACCTGTCCGCCACGCTGTTTTTCTCGGATCCCGATTCCTACGATGGCGGAGAGCTCGTCATCGACGACACCTACGGTCCGCGCGCGGTCAAGCTGCCCGCGGGGCATATGGTGCTGTATCCCGGAACCAGCCTGCACAAGGTCAATCCGGTGACCCGCGGCGCGCGCGTCAGTTCCTTCTTCTGGATGCAGAGCCTGGTGCGCGAAGACAGCCAGCGGGCGCTGCTGCTGGACATGGACGTGGCCATCCAGCGGTTGAACCAGGACGTGGCGGGGCACGCGTCGATCGTGCAGCTGACCGGCATCTATCACAATCTGCTGCGTCGCTGGGCGGATGTTTGATGAAGCCTAAAGTGATTTTTCGGGCTGTCGCGCAAACCCCTAAATTCGCGTTTGTGTTTATTGCGAAAACGCCTAAAAGCTAGTATTGACGCGGGTTGCGGTGAGGTTTTCGCTTGACAGCCGCTCTACGCCAAGGCCTAATACATGTCTGCGTCGCTGACGGTTCGTAGGCCATATGCCATCGAATCCTAAGCGGCGCAGCAGTTTAAAAGTTGTGCTTTGCAGCGCAAGAAAAAAGTTTATCCACTAGTCTGTTCGTCGTTTGCCTGGTCTTGCGTCCATTCGTGGCATCCAATCATGACGGCCATGAACTGCGCTCCCGGCAGACTCCACACCTTGTGAGGGGTATACCTGCATGAACAAAACCGAACTCATCGATCATATCGCCAGCAAGGCCGATATCTCCAAGGCTGCTGCCGGCCGTTCGCTCGACGCCCTGATCGGTGCCGTGAAGACCACGCTGAAGAAGGGCGGTACGGTCACGCTGGTTGGTTTCGGCACGTTTGCCGTGTCGGCTCGCGCCGCGCGCACCGGCCGTAACCCGCGCACCGGCGAAACCATCAAGATCAAGAAGGCCAAGGTGCCGAAGTTCCGTCCGGGCAAGGCCCTGAAGGACGCCGTCAACTAATAGACGGCACGCGAATCGCACGGCGCGGCCCTCTGCGATTTGCCCACAAGTACGCGGTCCGGTATACTCCGGCCCGCGTATTGCTTTTGAGTACCCAGTTGGCAGTTGCCTTGTACGAATTTTCGTCGTGCAACTGCACCGAAAGGGTGCTTAGCTCAGTTGGTAGAGCGGCGCCTTTACACGGCGTAGGTCACAGGTTCGACCCCTGTAGCACCCACCAAAAGCATGCTCGATTTTCACAAAACCCGCACACGTCGCCGTGGCGGGTTTTTTGTTTTGCGTAAGTGTTTTATCGCCTGTGCATTGATCCCGATCAGTAGGGCGGCGCCGCCCAAGACGAAATACAACGTGCGAATCATTCGCATTTAAGATACTATATTGGGCTTGTACCGGCCAGCCGGCGCCGCCCATTGCGCGCGCCGCGCCCCTGGCGGGCCGGATAAGTCAATGCTCCCTGGCTGATTCATGCCTAGTCTTCAACCCGGTTGGAATTCTTCTTCGCGGTCTTCTTTTGGTGTACGCGCAGGCGCTGGCCTGGCGGTCGTCGCGCTTCACGCGGCGGTGATTGGCGCTATCTTCATGGCGCCGGAAAATCGTCCTGAACTGGAGGAACCCGAGGCAATCATGGTGAGTGTGGTGGATGCTCCCATCCCCCAGATCGCCAAAGCCGAACCCACTCCCGAAGTGCCGCAGCCGGTGACCGAGACGCCGCCCGAGCCGCAACCCGAGATCGAGCCCGAACCTGAACCCGAGCCCGAACCCGAATTGAAGCCCGAGCCCGAACCGGAACCCGAACCCGAGCCGGTGGTTGAGAAGCCGCCGATGCCGGCGCCCAAGCCGCCGCCTCCGAAGCCCAAACCCAAGCCCAAGCCCCAGCCCAAGCAGGAGGTCAAGCCTGAGCCGAAGCCGGAGACGCCTCCCCAGCAGACGCCGCCCAGCGGCGCGCCGGAAGGCACTCAGGCGCCGCAAGGGCCGCAGCAAGGGCCGCCGCCGGATCAGCCTGTGCTGGTCTCCAGTATCGAATTCCAGGGCGCGCGTCCTATGCCGAACTACCCGATGGCCTCGCGCCGCATGCGGGAAGAGGGCCGGGTCGTGGTGCTGGTGGAGATCAACACCCAGGGACTGGTCGAGCGCGCCACCATTGATGCTTCGTCGGGGTTCCCGCGCCTGGACGAGTCGGCGCTGGCAGCCGCCCGCAAAGGTCGTTTCAAGCCGTATACCCGTAATGGCGTGGCTTATCCCGCCAAAGCCAAAATTCCGTTCGATTTCGTAATGAGGAACTGAGATGTCCAACGCACTGCATAGCGCCACCTTGGTGGCGCAGGCGACCACCAGCCCGGCAGCACCGGCTGCTGCAGCCGCTGCGCCCGCCGCCGCTGCGCCCGCCGCAGCCGCGGCCGCGCCCGCAGCCCAACAAGCCGCCACGACCGCCGGCGAAGTCGCCCAGCAAGCCGCAGGCGCCGTTCAGCAGTCCGCCGACGCGCTGCACAGCGCAGCCGCCGCGCTGCCCGCCGCGCCGGCTCCGGCAGCCGTGCCCGACATGGGCTTCCTGCACTTCGTCGCCCAGAGCGACTTCGTGGGCAAGAGCCTGTTCATCATCCTGATTCTGATGTCCCTGGTGACCTGGTACCTGATCCTGGTCAAGGTCGCCAGCAACGTCAGCATGCGCAAGCGTTCGGCCGAATTCCTGAACAAGTTCTGGAACGCCAGCTCGCTGGAGCAGGTCGAACACGAGATCAACACGCATGGCGCGCGCGATCCGTTCTCGCACCTGGCCAGCCACGCGATGCACGCTCAGGCGCATCACAACAAGTTCGGCGCGACCAAGCTGGAAGAATCCGGCAGCAATTCCGACTTTGTCACGCGCACCATGCGCAAGGTGATCGACGAAGAAACCGCGAAACTTGAAAACGGCCTGACGGTGCTGGCTTCGGTCGGCTCGACGGCGCCGTTCGTGGGTCTGTTCGGCACGGTGTGGGGCGTGTACCACGCGCTGGTCGGCATCGGCCTGTCCGATGGCGTGACCATCAACCGCATTGCCGGTCCGGTGGGTGAAGCGCTGATCATGACGGGCCTGGGCCTTGCGGTGGCAATTCCCGCAGTGCTGGCGTATAACACCTTCGTGCGCAACAACCGCGTGTTCCTGTCGCGTCTGGATGCGTTTGCGCATGACCTGTTTGCGTTCTTGACCACCGGCCAGCAAGTTGCGCTGTCCGACGGCAAGGTGCGCGCGCTGCGCCGCCAGAATGGCGCCGCGGCCCAACGCGGGAGCGAATAATGGCCTTTGGCAGCTTTGAGGGCAAGGGATCCGGCAGCCATGCGGTTTCCGAGATCAACATGGTGCCCCTGATCGACGTCATGCTGGTGCTGCTGGTGATCTTCATCATCACGGCGCCGCTGCTGGCGCATTCGATCAAGATCAACATGCCCCAGGTGGCCGCCGAGCAGATCGAGGAAGAGCCCAAGACGGTCGACCTGGCCATCGACGCCAGCGGCGCGCTGTTCTGGGACGAGAAGCCGGTCAATATCGACGACCTGCCCAATCGCTTCAAGTCGATCGCGGGCACCAAGCCGCAACCCGAGATCCGCATCCGCGCCGATCAGAACACCCGCTACGAAACGCTGGCCAAGGTCATGGCCTCGGCTCGCCGTTCGGGCATGACGCGCATCGGCTTCGTCACGACGCCCCCTTCGGGCGGCGCTCCCGCAGCCGGCGCGCCTGCCGGAGCGGCCCCGGCACCGGCACCGTCCGGCGGGTGAACGATTCCAAGGAAGGGGCGCATTTCGCGCCCCTTTTTTTTTGGATCGCGCTAGAATCGCGGCATGCGAGTTCTGGTAATCGAAGACGACACCACCCTGGGCCATGCGCTCCAGGAATTCCTGGCCGACCAGGGTTATGCGGTCGACTGGCTGACCGATGGCGACCGTGTCCTGGGCGCCCTGGCAGGCCAGCCGTATGACCTCATGCTGCTCGACCTCAACCTGCCCGGCATGAGCGGCCTGGATGTGCTGCGCCAGTTGCGCCAGGACGGAAACCAGGTCCCCGTGCTGATTCTCACCGCCCGCGATGGCATCGAAGACCGGGTTGCCGGCCTGGATGCCGGGGCGGACGACTACGTCACCAAGCCCTTTGAGCTTCCCGAATTGGCCGCCCGCGTGCGCGCCTTCGGCCGCCGCCGCGCGGGCCAGGCTCAGCCGCTCATTGAAGTGGGGCCCCTGGTGTTCGATACGGTCGGCCGCGAGGTCCGCGCCAATGGCCAGCGCCTGTCGCTGTCGGTGCGCGAACTCTCCGTGCTGGAAATGCTGATGGCCCGCGTGGGCCGCGTCGTAACCAAGCGCCAGATCGTGAATTCGCTGTCCGCCTGGGATGCGGATTTCAGCGAAAACGCGGTCGAAGTCTATGTGTACCGCTTGCGCAAGCGCCTGGAAGGCACGGGCGCCAGCATCCAGACGGTGCGCGGCTTCGGCTACATGCTGGATGTGGAAGCGGCCTGACGCGCCGCCTGTGGCTGGCGCACGCCGGCCACGCGTATCCACCCGCCTATTCGAGGGCCACGCGGCATGACGCAGGAACGCTCACCTCTACCGTCCCCGGCTGCGCGCCCCATGCTTCCCTCCCGTTCGCTTGCACGGCATCTCGTCATCCGACTGATGCCGCCGATCCTACTGCTCGTCCTGCTGGACCTGGCGGCCACCTGGGTCATCACCCACAAGATCGACATGTCGCTCTGGATGCTGGAAGACTTCTTCTGGCTGATGGTGGTGGGACAGGTGGCGCTGATCGCGCTCTTCACGTGGGTCGTGATGCAGGGCGTGCGGTCCGGCCTGCGCTCGGTGAACCACCTGTCCGACGAAATCCGGCAGCGCTCCATTGATGACATGCAGCCGTTGGAAGTGGCGGGCGTGCCGGTGGAGATCGAACCTCTGGTTACCCATACCAATGATCTGTTGCTGCGGCTCGACGCCTCGCTTGCGGCGCAGCGGCGATTCATCGGTCATGCCGCGCACCAGCTGCGCACGCCGCTTTCCGGCCTGCGCCTGGAATCCGAGCTGATGCTGGCCCGCCCGTTGCCAGACGATGTGCGGGCCCGCGCCGAGCGCATCAAGGCGGTCAGTGACCGCATGATCCGGCTGGGACAGCAGTTGCTGGTGCTGGCGCGCGCCGACCCCAATGCCCGGCCTCAAGACAGCTTCGTGCGCATCGACCTGTGCGAATGGGTGCGTGTGCATGGCGCGGAATGGTTTCCCCGTGTCCGGGAAGCCCACTACGAACTGGATCTGGTCGCGCCTGAAACGCCCATCTGGATTGATGCGGATCCCTTGCTGCTGGCGGAACTGCTGGGCAACCTGATCGACAACGCCCTGCGCTATGGCAATCCCACGGGGCGCATCACCCTGATCGTGGGCGCCAACCCCCCGTCGCTGACGGTGGAGGACGACGGGCCAGGCATCCCGCCCGAAGAGCGCGACCGGGTCTTCGAAGCGTTTTACCGGTCGCCCACCGCGACGGCGGGCGGCTCCGGCCTGGGGCTGGCCATTGTGCGCGAGATCGCGCATGCGCACGGCGCCTGGTGGAAGCTGACCAGCCGCCCCGATTTCCCCGGGACGCGGCTGTCGGTCGTGTTCCCTGGCCCCCGCAAGGGGGCTCAACTCACTCGCCAAGAACCCGCATCATGAGCCAAGGCACGGCCAGCGTTCCTTCTTCGTCCACAAGTCCCGCAGGCGGCATGCACGCGCCCTCGTCGCGGGCTGCCCTGATCCTGGGGGCCCTGGGAGTGGTGTACGGCGATATCGGCACCAGCCCCCTGTACACGCTGCGCGCGTGCCTGACCGGGCTCAGCGTGCATACGGACCTGGAACCGGCCCACCTGCTGGGCGTGCTGTCCATCCTGTTCTGGATGCTGATGGTGGTGGTGTCCCTGAAATACGTCACGCTGGTGCTGCGCGCGGACAACCGCGGCGAGGGCGGGACGCTGGCGCTGCTGGAGCTGGCGGTGCGCGCGCGCGAGGGCAAGCTGCGCTGGGTGCTGATCGTGCTGGGCATCTTCGGGGCCGCGCTGTTCTACGGCGACAGCATGATCACGCCGGCAATTTCGGTGCTGTCGGCGCTGGAAGGCATCGGCATCGTGTCGCACACGCTGGACGCCTGGGTGGTGCCGATCGCGCTGGTGGTGCTGATTGCGCTGTTTGCGATCCAGTCGCACGGCACGGGCGCGATGGGCAAGCTGTTCGGCCCCGTGATGCTGCTGTGGTTTTCGACGCTGGCCGCACTGGGCGCATGGCAGATCTGGCTGACGCCCGAGGTGCTGGCCGCGCTGAACCCGATGTGGGGCCTGCGGTTCATTGTTGAATTCCCGTGGATCAGCTTCGTGCTGCTGGGCGCCGTGGTGCTGGCGCTGACCGGCGCCGAGGCGCTGTATGCCGATATGGGCCATTTTGGCCGTCCCGCGATCCGTGGGGCCTGGTTCAGCATGGTGCTGCCGGCCCTGACCCTGTGTTATTTCGGCCAGGGCGCCCTGTTGCTGCGCGACCCCACCGCGATCCGCAATCCGTTCTTCCTGATGGCGCCGGAATGGGGCCTGGCGCCGTTGGTGGCGCTGGCCACCATCGCGACGATCGTGGCCTCGCAGGCCGTGATTTCGGGCGCCTATTCGGTCACGCGCCAGGCGGTGCAGCTGGGCTTCTGGCCGCGCATGCAGATCCTGCATACGTCGGCGGTCGAAAAGGGCCAGATCTATCTGCCCCAGGTCAACGCGCTGCTGCTGTGCGCGGTGCTGGTGCTGGTGCTGTGGTTCCGCAATTCGGACAATCTGGCCGCGGCCTATGGTTTCGCGGTCACGGGCACGATGCTCACGACGTCGGTGCTGGCGTTTGCGGTGCTGCCGCGGGGCAGCACCGGAATCAAGCGCGTGATGTGGTTCCTGGTGCTGGGCCTGTTGCTGCTGCTCGACGTGCTGCTGTTTTCGGCCAATGTGTTCAAGATCCATGAAGGCGGCTGGCTGCCCCTGGCGGTGGCGATCGTGGTGTTCACGCTGATGATGACGTGGCGCCGCGGGCGTCGCCTGCTTTCGGACATGCAGCAGCGCGACCGCCAGCCGCTCAAGGAGTTCATGGAGCAGCTCGAGGAATATCCGCCGTCGCGCGTGCCGGGCACGGCCATTTTCATGACGATGAATTCGGGCAATGTGCCGCCGGCGCTGCTGCATAACCTTAAGCACAACAAGGTGCTGCACGACCACGTGCTGTTCCTGACGATCCTGGTGGCGGACGTGCCGTATGTTTCGCCCGAAGAGCGGTTCCAGGTGGACAAGCTCAGCGCATCGAGCTGGGCGGCGACCGTCAACTACGGCTTCAAGGAAGATCCCGACGTGCCGGAGGCGCTGCGGCTGGTGGCCGAGGCCTACCCGGAACTGGATCTGGAGCCGATGCGCACGTCGTTCTTCCTGTCGCGCCAGACCGTGGTGGCGGCGAAGAAACCGGCACTGTGGCGGTGGCGCAGGGCGCTGTTTTCGTTCATGGCGCGCAATTCGACCCGCAGCACGAAGTTCTTCAAGATTCCGGCGAACCGCGTCGTGGAAATGGGGATGCAGGTCGAACTGTAGGTGCGAGGGGGGCGCTGGCAGCCCGGTTTGCCCCGCGCCATCCGCACCTGCCGCCTTCGATCATCCGGCGAAGACGAAAAAAAAAACCCTCGGAGCGATCCGAGGGTTTTTTGCTGGCCGGAAAGAATTACTTCTTCTTGGCTGCGTCCTTCAGTTGGGGCAGCGAGGTGCCGCTGGAGGCGAGCAGGCCGGTCTTGACGTACGTGAACAGCTTTTCGCGGGTGTCGACGATGTCGAGGTTGCGCATGGTCAGCTGGCCGATGCGATCGGCCGGCGTGAAGGGGGCGTTTTCCACCTTCTCCATGGACAGGCGCTCGGGCGCGTACGTGAGGTTGGGCGACACGGTGTTCAGCAGCGAATAGTCGTTGCCGCGGCGCAGTTCGATGGTGACTTCGCCGGTGATGGCGCGGGCAACCCAGCGCTGGGCGGTTTCGCGCAGCATGATGGCTTGCGGGTCGAACCAGCGGCCCTGGTACAGCAGGCGGCCCAGCTTGCGGCCGTTTTCGCGGTACTGCTCGATGGTGTCTTCGTTGTGGATGCCGGTGACCAGGCGTTCGTAGGCGATGAAGAGCAGGGCCAGGCCCGGGGCTTCGTAGATGCCGCGGCTCTTGGCTTCGATGATGCGGTTTTCGATCTGGTCGCTCATGCCCAGGCCGTGGCGGCCGCCGATGCGGTTGGCTTCGAGCAGCAGTTCGACCGGGTCGGCGTATTCCACGCCATTCAGGGCGACGGGCTGGCCCTCTTCGAAGCGCACCGTGACTTCCTCGGCCTTGACGGCGACATCGTCGCGCCAGAACGCCACGCCCATGATGGGCTTGACGATGCGGATGCCGGAGTTCAGGTGTTCGAGGTCCTTGGCTTCGTGGGTGGCGCCCAGCAGGTTCGAATCGGTCGAGTAGGCCTTTTCAGCCGACATCTTGTAGTCGAAGCCGGCTTGACGCATGTACTCGGACATTTCCGAACGGCCGCCCAGTTCGTCGATGAAGCGCTGGTCCAGCCAGGGCTTGTAGATCTTGAGTTCCGGGTTGGTGAGCAGACCGTAGCGGTAGAAGCGCTCGATGTCGTTGCCCTTGAAGGTGCTGCCGTCGCCCCAGATGTTGACGTTGTCTTCCTTCATGGCGGCCACCAGCATCGTGCCGGTAACGGCGCGGCCGATGGGCGTGGTGTTGAAGTACGTGATGCCGGCGGTCGAGATGTGGAACGCGCCCGATTGCAGGGCGGCGATGCCTTCGGCGACCAGCTGCGCGCGGCAGTCGATCAGGCGGGCGTTCTCGGCGCCATAAGCCATGGCCTTGCGCGGGATCTCGTCGTAGTCGGACTCGTCGGGCTGGCCCAGGTTGGCGGTGTAGGCGTAGGGAATGGCGCCGTTGTTGCGCATCCACAGGAGCGCCGCGCTGGTGTCCAGGCCGCCGGAAAAGGCGATGCCGACTTTCTGGCCGGTGGGCAGGTTCGGGAGGATAGTGGTCATTGTTTGAGGTGAGACGCCAACAGGACTTTGACAGCAACGAGCCGCCAAACAAGAAATGTAGCCCGCTATTTTAACTCTTTTGAGGGGGGCTGGCCGGCCGGGGCGAACAGTTCGGCCAGCCTCAGTCCGCGGATGAGCTGGGCGGTGGCCGCGCTCAGCCGGGTGGCGGGGCGGTGCCGGGCGCTGGCCAACACCAGGTTATTGGTGATCGTCGGCGAATCAATGTCGCACAGGGACAGTTCATGCTCGGCGGCGGGGCCGCGCGCCGCCGAGCGGGGCAGGATGGCGTAGGCGTCGCCCTGGGCGGCCAGTTCCACGATGGTCTGCACGGCGTCGACTTCGGCGGCGACCTTCAGCCGCACGCCCTGCGCGCGGCAGACGCTTTCGACCAGGGTTCGGATGGCGTTGGGCAGGCTCGGCAGCACCAGCGGGTAGTCGCCAAGCCGCGCCACCGGCACGCGGGCGGGCAGGGGAGGCTGATGGCCGGCTGCCGCGGCCAGGACCAGGTTTTCGCGGAACAGCGATTCGTAGGCGAGCTGCGGCGAAGGCGCCGGATCGTAAAGCAGGGCCAGATCCACACGGCCGGCCAGCAGCCACTCGCGCACCTGTGCGCTCAGGCCCTCGGCGACGGCGATGGACGCGTCGGGAAAGCGGCGGCGGAACGCCTGCACGAGCGGAGGGGTGAGCACGCGCGCGATGCGTGGGGGCAGTCCGATCATGACCTTGCCCGTGGGCGTTTCCCGCAGCGTCTGCAGGTCTTCCTTGGCGCGTTCCGCCAGGGCCAGAAGGGCGCGGGCGTGTTCCAAAAAGCGCAGGCCCGCTTCGGTGGGTTCCACGCCGCGCCCGTTGCGGTAGAGCAGATGTTGCCCCAGCTCCAGTTCCAGCAGCCGCACCTGGCGGCTGAGCGTGGGCTGCGCGACGTCGAGCATTTCGGCGGCGCGCGAGAAGCTGCGCCGTTCGGCGACGCGCACGAAATACTCGATTTGCTTCAGATCCATGGGATATTCAATTTATCTATATCTGAAATAAAAGGTATAGCATTGTTCGCCAGCCGGCAATCCTCGACCATGGCGCTTTCCATGCAGGGAGCTTCCGTGCCCGATTGCCGTCCTCCGCTTGCCGCGCCTTCCCGTCCCCGCCATGCACTGCCGCCGGGCGCATGCGACGCGCATTGCCATGTGTTCGGGCCGGGCGATGTGTTTCCGTATGCCGAGGGCCGGTCCTATACGCCGCCCGACGCGTCATACGCCAGCATGGCGGCGCTGCATGCCCACCTGGGCATCGACCGCGCCGTGGTGGTGCAGGCCAATTGCCACGGATCGGACCACCGGGCGCTGCTGGATGCGCTGGCGCGCAGCCAGGGGCGCTATCGCGGCGTGGCCCTGCTGGGCGCGGACGCCACGCCGGCCAGCGTCAAGGCCTTGCATGACGGGGGCGTGCGGGCTGCTCGGTTCAATTTTGTGCCGCACCTTGGCGGCGCGCCCGATCCGGCGGTGTTCGACCATGTGGTCGCGCTGATCGCGCCGCTGGGATGGCACCTGTGCCTGCACGTGGACGGCGCGATGCTGCCCGAACTGCTGCCGAGGCTGCTGAAGCTGCCGGTGCCGTTCGTCGTGGATCACATGGGCCGCCTGAAGGCGGCGGACGGGCTGGACTCGCCTGCGATGCGCGCCTTGCTCAGCCTGGCCGATGTGCGCGAGGCGTGGGTCAAAGTATCCGGCATCGACCGCATCGCCTCCGGCCAGCGCCCCTTCGCGGAAGGCATTCCGTTCGTGCGCGCGCTGGTCGAGGCCATGCCGGACCGCACTCTGTGGGGCACGGACTGGCCGCATCCCAACGTGGCGGGAGACATGCCGGATGACGGCGAGCTGGTGGACACGTTCTTCCAGGCGTGCCCGGACGCCGGGCTGCGGCAGCGCGTGCTGGTGGACAACCCGGCGCGGCTCTACGGATTTCAGTAGCAGGTATAGCCCGCGGTCGAAGGGCCCTGGATGCCCAAGCCGCAAATAACATTCCACACAACGAGGAGACACCATGTTCAAGAAGATTCTCTCGGCCGCCGTGCTGAGTCTGGCTGCCGTGGGCGCCGCCCAAGCAGACGGCCCCGTGCGCCTGATCATCGCTTTTCCGCCGGGCGGCCCGGTGGACCTGGTGGGCCGCGTGATCGCCGAGCAACTGGGCAAGGAGCTCAAGCAGAACGTCATCGTCGAGAACAAGGCTGGCGCCAATGGCAACATCGCGGCCGCCTATGTAGCCAAGGCGCCCGCCGACGGGTCGGTGCTGTTCCTGACCAGCGTCGGCGCCGTGGCGATCAGCCCCGCGCTGTACAAGGACCTGCCGTACGATCCGGCGCGCGACTTCGCGCCGGTGTCCCGCGTGGTGAACAACGCCACGGTGTTCGTGGTGAACCCGTCCAATCTCGCCACCGACGCGGCGGACTTCGTGAAGCGGTCGCAGGCCGCGTCGCAATCCGTGGCCATCGGCTCGTCGGGCATCGGCAGCATTCCGCACCTGACGCTGGAAATGTTCTCCGACTCCAGCAAGGCCAACGTGCTGCACGTGCCCTACAAGGGGGCGGCGCCGGTTATCAATGACGTGATGGGCAATCAGGTGTCGGGCTTTTTCGGCGACGTGCCTGGCCTGATCGGCCATATCCAGGGAGGCAAGCTCAAGCCCCTGGGCATCGCGGCGCCCACCCGCCATCCCTTGCTGCCGGATGTGAAGACGCTGGCCGAACAGGGCATCGCCGGCGTGGAGTCCAACAACTGGTACGGCATCGTGGCGCCGGCGGCAACGCCCGCCGCCACCGTGGACAAGCTGAACCAGGCCTTGCGCGCCACGCTGGGCAACGAGGCTGTCCGCGCCCGCCTGGAAAAGTTCGGCGCCGAGGCCGCGCCCAGCACGCCGCAGGAACTGGGCGCGCTGATCGCGTCGGACCGTCAGAAGTGGACCGCGCTGATCCAGCGCAAGAACATTCGTCCGGAGTAATCATGAGCGCCAGCCGAGTCGCCCCCGTCGAGCCGGGCACCCGCCCGGAACTGGCCGCGCTGGAGGCGCGCATCGCCGCCGCCCGCGGCCGTATCTCTCCGCTTTATCAGGTGCTGCTGAACAGTCCCGCCGTGGTGGAAGGCTGGGAAGCCATGCTGACCGCCATCCGGCAGAAGACCTCGTTGCCGCCGCGGCTGCGCGAGCTGATCATCCTGCGCGTGGCGACGCTGAACAACGCGCCGTATGAATTCGAGGCGCACGTGCCGCATGCGCTGGCGGGCGGCATGCCGCAGGCGGTGATTGATATCCTGCGCGCCAACCCCGCGCCGGACCAGGTGCCGGGACTGGCGCCGGGCGAGGCCGAGGTGCTGGCCCTGACCGATGCGATGACGCGCGACATCGAGGTGCCGGATGCGGTGTTCGCGCCGCTGCGCGGGCGCTACGATGATGCGCAACTGGTGGAACTGGCCGCCACGGTGGGCGCCTACAACATGGTGTCGCGCTTCCTGGTGGCCTTGCGCGTCGGGCATTGAAAGGAGATGACTGTGCAGGAAACGATTTTGCTGGTGTCGCTGGGCGAGCGCTTCGACGAGGCGCGCGCCAGGGACCTGGCCGGACGCCTGGCGGATGGCCTGGCGGATGCGCAGCTTAGCGGTTATGCGGCCCTGGAGGCCGACGAGACCTACCTGTACGTGCGGGGCGCCGACGCGCTGTCCGAAATACAGGCCCGCCTGGCCGAACTCGTGCCGGGCGCCCACGCGCGGCTCCTGCATCGGACGCTGGATCTGCCCGGCGCATCGGCGGGGCAGGACGCGCCCTGGCATTACATCGTCGAAACCGACGTGCTGCCCGAGGCGGAGGCCGACCTGAACGCCTGGTACGACCAGGAGCACCTGCCCGGACTGGCGTCGGTGCCCGGCACGGTGCGCGCGCAGCGCTACGAATGCCGCGACGAGTCGCCACGCTATCTGGCCTGCTACGACCTGCAGACGCAGGAAACCTTCGGCAGCCCGCCGTGGCTGGCCGTGCGCGCGACCGACTGGAGCAGCCGCGTGCGGCCGTCGTTCCGCAACACACGGCGCACGATGTTCAGGAAGATCCTGTAGCGCATCCGGCCGGAAAGAAGAGGGGCCCGGACATCAGGCGATGTCCGGGCCCCTTTTGACTTATTGCGCGACAGATTTAGTCGACCTGTCCGAGCAGCAGGAATTCCATCAGCGCCTTCTGGACGTGCAGGCGGTTCTCGGCTTCGTCCCAGACGACGCTTTGCGGGCCGTCGATGACTTCACCGGTGACTTCTTCGCCGCGGTGGGCGGGCAGGCAGTGCATGAAGACGGCCCGCGGATCGGCCGCGGCCATCATTTCGGCGTCCACGCACCAGTCGGCGAAGGCGGCGCGGCGCTCTTCGTTTTCGGCTTCATAGCCCATGCTGGTCCAGACGTCGGTGGTGACCAGGTGCGCACCCTTGCACGCTTCCATGGGATCCTTGAACTGGCGCAGCACCTTGTCAGATGGCGTGCCGATGCGGGCGGCTTCGAGCTCGTAGCCGGCGGGCGTGGACACATGCAGCGTGAAGCCCAGCATTTCGGCCGCGTGCAGCCAGGTGTACGCCATGTTGTTGGCGTCGCCCACCCAGGCGACCGTCTTGCCGGCGATGGGGCCGCGGTGCTCGATGTAGGTGAAGATGTCCGCCAGGATCTGGCAGGGGTGGAATTCGTTGGTCAGGCCGTTGATCACGGGCACGCGCGAGTGCGAGGCGAAGCGCTCGATGCGGGTCTGCTCGAACGTGCGGATCATGACGATGTCGACCATGCGCGAAATGACGCGCGCGGTGTCCTCGATGGGCTCGGAGCGGCCGAGCTGCGAATCGTTGGACGTTAGGTTGATGACCGAACCGCCCATCTGGTACATGCCGGCCTCGAAGGACACGCGCGTGCGCGTGCTGGCCTTTTCGAACACCATCGCCAGCGTGCGGTCGTGCAGCGGCATGTGGGGCTCATAGCGCTTGAACTTTTCCTTGATCAGGCGCGCGCGGTCCAGCACGTAGGCGATCTCGGCGGACGAGAAGTCTTTGAACTGAAGAAAGTGCCGCAGCGGGCCGTTTTGAGTCGTGGGAGGAGTCATGGTGATGTCGCAGGTCATTGGGCCCGGCCAGGCTCGTGGCCCGGCTGGGACGTTGATTATGGTTTTTCGGCCAGGAACTGTTGGATGAGCGGAACCAGGATGGCGACGATCTGGTCGGCCTCTTCCCGGGTCAGGATCAGCGGCGGCAGCATGCGGATGACGCGGTCGCGCGTGACGTTGATGAGCAGCCCGGCCTCCATGGCGCGCATGGCGAGGACGCCGCAGGGGCGGGCCAGTTCGATGCCCAGCATCAGGCCGCGGCCGCGGATGTCGGTGACGCCGGGCGTGCCGGCCAGCGCGCTGGCCAGACGGTCTTTCAAGTGGTTGCCCACGGCGTGGGCGTTGTCGAGCAGTTTTTCGGATTCCAGGGCGTCCAGCACCGCCAGACCGGCCGCGCACACCAGCGGGCCGCCGCCAAACGTGGTGCCGTGGCTGCCCGGTGTGAAAACGCCGGCGGCGGGGCCGGCCGCCAGCATCGCGCCGATGGGGACGCCGCCCGCCAGGCCCTTGGCCAGCGTCATGACGTCGGGGCGGATGTCGGCCCACTGGTGGGCGAACCAGTTGCCGGTGCGTCCGATGCCGGATTGCACTTCGTCGATCATCAGCAGCCAGCCGCGTTCGGTGCACAGGCGGCGCAACGCCTGGAGGTAGGCGATGTCCGACGGACGGATGCCGCCTTCGCCCTGCAGCACTTCCAGCAGCACGGCGGTGGTGCGGGGCTCGGCGTCGCCGGCGGCGCGCACCGCGTCCAGGTCGTTGTACGGGACCTGGATGAAGCCGCTGGGCAGGGGTTCGAAGCCCTTGCGCGCCTTTTCGCTGCCCGTGGCCGCCAGCGTGGCCAGCGTCCGGCCATGCCAGGACGAGTCCATGGTGATGATGTGGGCGTGCTTGTTGCCGCGCTGGAAGGCGTAGTAGCGGGCCAGCTTGATGGCCGCTTCGTTGGCTTCGGAGCCGCTGTTGTTGAACGCGACTTCCTGCATGCCGGACAGTTCAATCAGCCGGGCGGCAAGCGCCGTCTGCTGGGGGACTTCGTAGATGTTCGAGGTATGGATGACCCGGGCGGCCTGTTCGCTGATAGCCGCCACCAGCCCGGGATGCGCATGACCCAGGCACGACACGCCGATGCCCGCCAGGGCATCCAGGTACTTGCGGCCCGCGGCGTCCCACAGCCAAACCCCCTGGCCGTGCGTGAACGATACCGGCAGGCGGGTGTAGATGTTGGCCAGAGGCGAGCTCATCGCGGATCCTCCTGGGTGATTGCATCAAAAGCATGCCCCGCGTTCAGGCCCGGACAAGGGGGCAATCGCGTTTTGAAAGAGGGCAAAGGATCAATCATATACAATTCGCGGCGCGGGGCGCATGTTTGATCACGCCGAAGATCCGGCTTTCGTGAAAGGCGCACCGCAGTGAAGAACTCATGGCAACTCGCGTCAGACAATTCGTAATTCATGGCGTTACCGAAAGCGGTAGCCGATTCCGCCCCAGCGATTGGGCGGAACGGCTCGCCGGCGTAATGGCACAGTTCCGGCCCGCCGGCTGTGCTGGTAACCACCTCACTTATTCGCCCTATGTGCTTCCCGTCGTGATCGACGGCGTGCGCGGGATCGTGGTCGACCTGCGCCTGCGCGACCTGGAGCCGCTGGCGTACAAGTTCGTGGTGGACTTCGCCCGCGACAACAACCTCAAGACGGAAGAACGCGAAATCTAGGTCACCAGAACGAAAAAGCGCCCCGACCGGGCGCTTTTCTCATTCTGCGTTCCTTGCGCGCCCCTCGGGCGGGCCGGGCGCTATCCGCCGGGCGCCGCAAACTGCCGGCGATAGTGAATGCAGGGGGCGTCAAGGGTTAGCGATAGCTTGAGGGCTGGGCGGGATCGGGTGCATTGTTGACACAATTTGTATACACGCTCCCGTCCGAAGAGGTCCAATGCCAGCCACCCTCGACACCTTATCCGCCGACCGGCAGGGCGCGTCGCCCTATCGCCTGCTGGTGGTCAACGGCAACACCACTGCCACGCTGACTGACAGCCTGGCGCTCCAGGCGCGCGCTTTTTTCGGGGCCGCCGTCCAGCTGCGGTCCGTCACCGCCCCGTTCGGGCCTCCCTATATCGCCAGCCGCGCCGAAGCGGCCATCTCTGCGCATGCCGTGCTGGCGGCCGTGGAACGCGAAGCGGCGCTGGCCGAGCAGCCTTTCGAGGCGTGCGTGCTGGCGTGTTTTGGCGAACCGGGAATCGGAGCGGTGCGGGAACGGCTGAACGCGCCGGTGGTCGGCATGGCCGAGGCGTCCATCATGACGGCGATGCAGCGCGGCGACCGCTATGCCATCGTGACCGTCGGCCAGCGCTGGCCCGCCATGCTGCGCGAACAGATCCGTCAATTGGGCGTGGATTCCCGCTGCGCGGGTATCCTCGCGCTGCCGGGCAATGCGCTGGACTATGCGTCCCGCTCGAGCGAATCGGCCGCGGCAGTCTCGGGTGCGCTGGACCAGGCGGCGGAACTGGGCGCGGACGTGGTGATCGTGGCGGGGGCGGCGCTGGCGGGCTACCTGCCCAGCCTGCCCCGCCCGCCGCGAGTGCCCGTTATCGACTCATACCGGGCAGCCTTGGCGCAGGCCCTGGCGCTGGCGTCCCTGGAGCGCGCGCATCACTTTGCGTACAGCAGGTCGCGCAGTCCAAGCGACAGTCCTGGCCAGTAGGTGATGACCAGCAGGCAGACGATCACGACGCCGACGAACGGTACCAGCGGCTTGATCAGCCGTTCCAGCGGAAGTTTCGCCACCGCGCAGGCCGCAAAGAGGTTCACGCCGAACGGCGGGGTGATCATCCCCAGCGCCAGGTTCACCACCATGATGATGCCGAAGTGAACAGGCTCGACGCCGAACTTCAGGGCGACCGGCAGCAGCAAGGGCGCAAGCACCACAATGGAGGCCGAGGTTTCGATAAACATGCCGATCACGAACAGCGCGGCGTTCATACCCATCAGGAAGGTGAACTTGGTGTCGAAGATCTGCGACAGCCACACGCCCAGCGCATCGGGGATGCCGGCGCGGTTGAGCAGGAAGCTGAAGATGCCGGCGTTGGCGATCACGAACATGATGACGGCGGTGGACACCACCGACTTGTGCAGCGTGGCCGACAATTGCCGGAAGCTGAGCCGCCGGTAGATGACCTTGCCCACGAATACGGCGTACATCACCGCCACGACCGAGGCCTCGGTGGGCGTGAAGATGCCGCCGTAGATGCCGCCCAGGATGATGACGGGCATCAGCAGCGCCAGCCAGGCGTTCTTGAATGCCGGCCACAGCGGCAGGCGGCCTTCGCCGTCGCGCTTGCCCAGGTTGTTGCGCTTGGCGTAGAACCAGACGTAGAACATCAGCGCGACGCCGATCAGGATGCCGGGCATCACGCCCGCGATGAAGAGCTCGCCCGTGGACGTATCCGTCGAAACCGCGTACAGAATCATCGGAATCGAGGGCGGGATGATCACGCCCAGCTCTGCCGCGCTGGCCTGCAATGACGCCGCGAAGGGGGCGGGATAGCCGTGCCGGATCATGGCGGGAATCAGGATCGCGCCCACGGCGAAGGTCGTGGCCACGCTGGAGCCGGCCACCGCCGCGAAGATCATGCAGGTCAGCACGCAGGTGCAGGCCAGGCCGCCCTGGATGCCGCCCACCACGCTCTTGGCGAATTCCACCATCCGTTCGGAGATGCCGCCGGCTTCCATCAAGTTGCCGGCCAGGATGAAGAAGGGGATGGCGACGAGCGGGTACTTGTCCAGCGCCGCAAATAGCTGCTGCGCGACGACCACCCATGGCAGGCCGGAGGCGCCGACGCCCGCCAGGCTGGCCAGCCCGATCGACACGGCGACCGGTACCGACAGCCCGAAGAAAATCAGCATCGAGACAATCATTAATTGGGACATGGCGATATCTGCTGCTCAGGATCTACAGGGGGCTCAGCCTTGCGCGTCGTTGCGCACAGGCACGTCTTCTTCTTCGCCGGCGCACCAGCGGGCCAGCACGGCGATGGCGGCAAGCGTCGCGCCGACGGGGATCGCCAGGTAGATCCACGAGATCGAGATGTCCAGGCTGGGCACGTTCTGGAAACGCACGCGGTAGGTCATGTTGCCGCCGATCCAGGCCAGAAACCCCAGGAAACCGGCGCAGATCAGGCCGATGACGGCCTCGAGCACGCGGCGGCGCGTGCCGCCCAGCAGGTTGCGCAGCAGTTCCACGCTGATCATGGCGCCGTGGCGGAACGCCAGGGCCACTCCTAGCAGCACGGTCCAGATCAGCAGGGCGCGGGTCAGCACCTCGCTCCAGTCGGCGGGGGACTGCAGCACGAAGCGGGCGATGACTTGATAGAAAGCGGCGGCCGCAGCGGCCACCAGCAGGAGTTGGGCAAGGGCCGAGACCAGTTTGAACAGGCCGCGGTCGAAAGCGCAGAGCAAACGCATGGTGAATCCCGTTGGCGATATACGCGAAAGGCGGGGGCGGGCGGCGCGGTGCACGCCGGTCCCGCCCCAAGGGCTACGGCCCCGCAAGGGGGCCGCGCCTTCTTACTTGGTGTCGCGGATCGAGTCGATCAGCTTTTTGTCGAACTTCTTGTAGTACTCGGGGTAAGCGGGCTCGACGGCGGCGGCAAAGGCGGCGCGATCGACTTCGGTCACTTGCATGCCTTCCTTCTTGAGCTGCTCGACGCCGGTCTTTTCGATGTTGTCGACATAGGCGCGCATGGCCTGGGCGGATTCCTTGCCGGCCTTGTCGAAGTTGGCCTTGTCGGCGGCCGACAGCCCTTCATAGACGTTGGCGGACATCAGCACCAGGGCCGGGCCGTAGACGTGGCCGGTCAGGGACAGGTACTTCTGCATCTGCGACAGCTTGGCCGAGGTGATCACCGAAAGCGGGTTTTCCTGGCCGTCGATGGTGCCCTGCTGCAGGGCGGTGGCCACTTCGGGCCAGGCCATCGGCGTGGGCAGGATGCCGATCTGGCGGAAGGCGGTGATGTGGATGGGGTTCTCGGTCGTGCGGATCTTCAGGCCCTTGGCGTCCGCCGGCGTCTTCACGGGGCGCACGTTGTTGGTCAGGTGGCGGAATCCCTGTTCGCCCCAGGCCAGGGCCACGATGCCGCGGCTGGGGAACTTGGCCAGCATGTCCTGGCCGATCTTGCTGTCGAGCACCGCGCGGGCGTGCTGCAGGTCGCGCAGCAGGAACGGAATGTCGAAAACGCCGGTCTCGGGAACAAAATTGAGGGTAGCCCCTGTCGAAACGATGGCCAAATCAATGGTGCCGATCTGCAGGCCTTCGATCACTTCGCGTTCGCCGCCCAGCGCGCTGTTGGCGAACTGCTGGACTTTGAACTTGCCGTTGGTGGAGGCCTCGATGGACTTGGCCATCGCGTCGGCGCCGGCGCCGTAATGCGAGGACGTCGACAGGGCGTAGGCCATCTTGAGGGTGGTCTGCGCCGCCGAGGGCAGGGATGTGGCGGCCGCGCAGGCGGCCAGAATCGTGGCCGCAAGCCAGGATTTACGCATTGTCTTCTCCGGAATTGGTTATCTTTATGGACAGCTTTGCCGTCCGCCCCGGGATGATATCGGGATTCGGACGCCCCACAGGCGCTTAGTTAACATAGATGAATGATGGATTTCCCTGATATGTCGCAGGCCAAGCGCCCCGGTTTCTGGTCCACCCTGCGCCTGGGCGCCCGCATGATGATGCGCGATGCACGGGCTGGCGAATTGCGTCTGCTGGTGCTGGCCCTGGTCGTGGCCGTGGCCGCGGTGACCAGCGTTGGCTTCCTGGCCGACCGGGTGGGCCGGGCGCTGGAGCGCGACGCCGGCCAGATGCTGGGCGCCGATCTGGTGCTGGACGCCGACGAGCCGGTGCCCGCCGCCTTCCGGGACCAGGCGCGGGAGCGTGGGCTGGAAGTCTCCAGTACGTGGCAATTCCCCTCGATGGTCGGGGCGGGCGACGGCGCGCAACTGGCGGCGCTGAAAGCCGTCGAGCCGGGCTATCCCCTGCGCGGCGCCTTGCGGGTCGCGGATGCGCCATTCGCGCCCGATGCGCCCACGCGCGACGTCCCGCCCGAGGGCGCGGTCTGGGTGGACGCCCAATTGCTGTCGCTGCTCAACCTGAAGGTGGGGGACACCCTCAACGTGGGCGACGCCCACCTGCGCATCGACCGCGTCATCACCTACGAGCCGGACAAGGGCATGCAGTTCGTCAACGTCGCCCCGCGCGTCCTGCTGCGCGCCAGCGACCTGCCCGTCACCGGCCTGATCGCGCCGGGCAGCCGCGTCGGCTACGCCATGCTGATCGCCGGCCAGCCCGATGCGGTGGCCGGGTATTCGGCCTGGCTGAACCAGAACCTCAAGCGCGGCCAGAAGGTGGCCACGCTGGAATCGGGCCGTCCGGAAGTGCGCCGCACGCTGGACCGCGCGCAGCGCTTCCTGTCGCTGGTTGCGCTGCTGGCGGTGCTGATCTCGGCGGTGGCCGTGGCGCTGGCGGCGGGCCGCTACATGACGCGCCACCGCGACGGTATCGCGGTCATGCGCTGCCTGGGGGCGGTGCAGTCCCAGGTCGCGCGCATGCTGACGCTGGAATTCACGCTGGTCGGCCTGTTCTCGTCCGCCGCGGGCTGCCTGCTGGGCTATGCCGTCCATCAGGTCCTGGTGATGCTGCTGGGATCGCTGATTGACACCACGCTGCCGGCGCCGTCGGCGATTCCGGCCCTGCAGGGGCTGCTGACGGGCCTGCTGCTCCTGCTGGGCTTTGCCTTGCCGGCGCTGGCGCAGTTGCGCCACGTGCCGCCCGCCCGGGTGCTGCGGCGGGATGCGGACACGCTCAGCGCGCGCAGCGCCTTTGGCTACGTTCTGGGCGCGGCGGGCTTTGCGCTGCTGATCTGGTGGTTCGCGGGCGACGCCAAGCTGGGCGGCGTGGTGGCCGGCGGCTTCCTGGGCGCCTTCGGGGTGTTCGCCCTGGTGGCCTGGCTGTGCATCCTGGGCCTGGCGCGCCTGCGCGGCCTGGCCGCGGGGCTGCCGGCGCTGCGCTTCGCGCTGGCCGGAGTGGTGCGCCGGCGCGCGGCCACGATCACCCAGGTCTGCGCGCTGGCGGTCGGCCTGATGGCGCTGCTGTTGCTGACCATGACCCGCACCGACCTGATCCAGGGCTGGCAGCGCACCATGCCGCCGGATGCGCCGAACCGTTTCCTCATCAATGTGCAGCCTGACCAGCGCCAGGCTGTGACGGACGCGCTGACCCGGGAAGGTCTGGGCCGTATCGCGCTGTCGCCCATGGTGCGCGGGCGCCTGATCGCCGTGAACGGCAAACCGGTGGGTCCGGACGACTACGAGGAGCCGCGCGCCAAGCGCCTGGTCGACCGCGAGTTCAACCTGTCCTATGGCGACGAGATGCCTTCCTCCAACCGGATCGAGCAGGGCCGCTGGCTGGCGCCGGGGTCCGCCGAGGTCTCGCTGGAGTCGGGGCTGGCCAAGTCCCTGGGCATCGGCCTGGGCGACAAGATGACTTTCGACGTGGCCGGCCAGCAGGTCGAGGTGGCGGTATCGAGCATCCGCCGGGTGGATTGGGATACGATGCGCGTCAATTTTTTCGCCATCCTGACCCCTGCCGCGTTGGCCGACATGCCCCAGAGCTGGATCACCTCCTTCTACCTGCCGCCTGAAAAGGCCGCGGTGCTGCCCGCCCTGGTGCGGGAATTCCCGAACCTGACCGTGTTCGACGTGGGCGCCATCCTGCAGCAGCTGCAGTCCGTGCTGAATGAAGTCGGCCGCGCAGTGCAGCTCCTGTTCATGTTCACGCTCGCCGCCGGCGTGCTGGTGCTGTCCGCGGCGCTGACCGCCACGCGCGACGAGCGCATGCGCGAAGCGGCTGTGCTGCGCGCGTTGGGCGCCACCCGGCAGCAGCTTGCGCGGTCCCAGCGCATCGAACTCTGGGCCGTGGGCGGCCTGGCGGGCCTGCTGGCCGCCGCCGGGGCCACCGCGATCGCTTGGGCTTTATCAACCTTGGTGTTCGACTTCGCCATTACCCTCAGCCTCTGGCCGTGGCTGGCCGGCATCGGCACCGGTATGCTGGGCGCCTGGGCAGGCGGCGCGCTGGCCTTGCGCGGCGTCCTGCGCACGCCGCCGCTGGTCACCCTTCGAGAAACCTGATGACGTCCCGCGTCCATACCATTACAGAACCCGTGGAAAATTCCCGCACCATGTTTGACCTTCTTGGCGGCGAGGCCGGCGTGCGCGCCCTCGTCGACCGTTTCTATGACCTGATGGACATCGAGCCCGACCTCAAGGAGCTGCGCGCCGCTCACGGTCCCAGCCTGGACGAGGCGCGCGACAAGCTTTTCTGGTTTCTGTGCGGATATTTCGGCGGTCCGGACCACTATATTGAACGCTTCGGCCATCCGCGCCTGCGCGCCCGCCACCTGCCGTTTTCCATCGGCGAAGTCGAGCGCGACCAATGGGTGACCTGTATCGGACGCGCCATGGAAGACGAAGGCATCGAACCCGCCCTGATCGAACGCCTGCTCGAATCCTTCTACGGCGTGGCGGACTGGATGCGTAACCGTGAGGGGTGACGATCCGCAATCCGGCGCGCGGCGCAAATCCTGGCCGAACCCCCTGGCGGGCGCCATGCTTTGCGACGCCGGCCGCCTGGCGGATGCGGGGCCGGAAGTTTTCAATCCTGCGCATTACGGCGACCGGGCGCGTCCGGTGGACGCCGGCGGACGCCAGGCCGCCTGGTTCGTGGAGGGGCAGGGCTGGCAGGGCGTGCTGCGGCGCTACCGCCGCGGCGGCATGATCGCCCGTATCAGCAGCGACGCCTATCTCTGGAACGGCGAGTCCCGCACCCGCAGTTTCCGGGAATACCGCTTGCTGGCGGCCATGCGCGCCCAGGGACTGCCCGTCCCGGCGCCGCTGGCCGCCGCCTATTGGCGGCAAGGCCCGATCTACCGGGCAGCCATCGTGGTCGAGCGCATACCCGGCGTGCGTCCCCTGGCCCAGGCGCTGGCCGAGCCCATCTGGCAGGCGGTGGCGGACGCCATCGTCCGCATGCACCGGGCCGGCGTGTGGCATGCCGACCTGAACGCCTTCAATATCCTGATCGGCAGCGATGGCCGGGTCTGGCTCATTGATTTCGACCGCGGCACCCAGGGCGCGCTGTCCGAACGGCAACGCCAGGCCAACCTGGAGCGGCTGCGCCGCTCGCTGCGCAAAGTGGCCGGAGAAGAGGGCGAGCGTTTCTGGCTGCGCCTGCGCGACAGCTACTGGACGGCCTGGGGTGTCGGAATCCAGCCCTGACGGCGTATCGCCGCAGGGCGGAAATGGCGTGCCAATTGCGCCAAATACCCCCCAAAGTTGGTCAGGTCAGCGCTAAAAGGCTTTATCATTTCGCCTTTTGGTACTCCTGTCACACACGGCATAGAGCAAGGGGGCTGGTAATAATGGAACTAAAGGCGGGAATGCGCTGGGCGCTCGGAGCGGTGCTGGTCGCGGCGGCCACATCGGCGGCGGTGGCGCAGAACAAGGTCGTCAACGTCTACAACTGGGCCGAGTACACGGCTCCGGACACGATCCCGGGTTTTGAAAAGGAAACCGGCATCAAGGTCCGCTACGACGTCTACGACAGCAACGACGCGCTGCAGGCCAAGCTGCTGGCCGGCAAGTCGGGTTACGACGTCGTTGTCCCGTCCACCCATTACGCCTCGCGCCAGATCGAAGCGGGCCTCTTCCAGAAGCTCGACAAGTCCAAGATCCCGAACTGGAAGTACCTGGACCCCGAAGTGATGGCGCTCGTCGCCACGGTCGATCCCGGCAACGAACACGCCATTCCCTGGGGCTACGGCACCAATGGCCTGGGCTACAACGTCACCAAGGTCAAGCAGATCATGGGCGACGACGTCGACCTGGCCAGCTGGGACATGCTCTTCAAGCCCGAGAACGCCGCCAAGCTGAAGGAATGCGGCATCTCCATGCTAGACGAAGCCGCCCAGGTGTTCCCGGCCGTTCTCAAGTACCTGGGCAAGGACCCCAACAGCACCAATGCCGCCGACTACCAGGCCGCAATGGAAGTGCTGAAGAAGATCCGCCCGTACATCCGCCAGTTCAGCTCGTCGGGCTACATCGACGAACTGGCCGTGGGCGACCTGTGCATGGTCTACGGCTTCTCCGGCGACGTCATGATCGCCCGCAAGCGCGCGCAGGACGCCAAGAAGCCCTATGAGGTGAATTACTTCATTCCCAAGGGCGGCGCGCCGGCGTGGTTCGACCTGATGGTCATCCCCAAGGACGCTCCGCATCCCGAAGAGGCGCTGGCCTTCATCAATTACATCGAAACGCCGAAGGTCCACGCGGCCATCACCAACACCATGTTCTATCCCAACGCCAACAAAGAGGCGCGGCAGTTCGTGAACAAGGACGTGGCGGACAACCCCATGATCTACCCGCCCGCCGAGGTCTCCAAGACCCTGTACGTGATCAAGGCGCTGCCCTTGAACATTGCGCGGCTGCAGAACAAGTTGTGGTCCGAGCTGAAGTTGGGAAATTAGTCATCATGAACGATAGCCGTTACTCGGCGCCGCACACGGCGGATCCGGACGAGTTCGTGCGGGTCTCCGATGTGGTGAAGATCTTTGGCGACGTGGTGGCCGTGCGTTCGGTCAACCTGTCCGTCAAGCGCAATGAAATCTTCGCGCTGCTGGGCAGCTCGGGCAGCGGCAAGTCCACCTTGCTGCGCATGCTGGCCGGCTTCGAAGAAGCCACCTCGGGCCAGATCCTGCTGGACGGCGAAGACATCACCAGCGTGCCGCCCTATCGGCGGCCGGTGAACATGATGTTCCAGTCGTACGCGCTGTTCCCGCACATGACGGTCGAAGCCAACGTGGCGTTCGGCCTGAAGCAGGAGGGCGTGGACCGCGCCGAAATCCATGACCGCGTGTTCGAGGCCCTGGACCTCGTGCAGATGGCCGGCTATTCGCGCCGCAAGCCCAACCAGCTTTCGGGCGGGCAGCAGCAGCGCGTGGCGCTGGCGCGCAGCCTGGTCAAGCGTCCCAAGCTGCTGCTGCTGGACGAGCCCATGTCGGCGCTGGACAAGCAGATTCGCCAGAAGACGCAGATCGAACTCGTGAAGATCCTCGAGCAGGTCGGCGTGACCTGCATCATGGTCACCCACGACCAGGAAGAGGCCATGACCATGGCTCACCGCCTGGCGGTCATGACCGAAGGCCAGATCGTCCAGTGCGGCACGCCGCAGGACGTCTACGCCTTTCCCAATTCGCGGTTCGTCGCCAGCTTCATCGGGTCGACCAACATGTTCACCGGCACCATCGTGGTCGACGAGCCCGATCACGTGGCCATCGAATGCGCCGAGCTGACCCGCCCGCTCTACGTGAACCACGGCGTGAGCGAGCCGCTGGGCATGGAAGTGCACGTGTCCATCCGGCCCGAGCGCCTGCTGGTGTCGCGCGAGCAGCCCGACGGCGAATACAACTGGGCCCACGGCATGGTCAGCCACATGGCCTGGATGGGCAGCTACGCGCTCTACCAGATCCGCCTTGACTCCGGCAAGACGGTCGAGGCCAGCGTGCCCAGCCGCCTGCTGGCCCAGATGGACGCCCCGGGCATCGACGAGGAAATCTTCGTGAGCTGGGACGCCGACAGCGCGACGGTGCTTGCGTCATGATCCGTTTTTCGCCCCGCGACTGGCTCCCGTCGGGCCGGACCCTGGCGGTGGTGCCGCCGTTTGCATGGCTGGTGCTGTTCCTGCTGCTGCCGTTTCTGCTGGTGCTGAAGATCAGTTTTGCCGAAATGAAATTCGGCATTCCGCCGTACACGTCGCTGGCGCAGTTCCAGGACGAGGCCATCCAGTTCAGCCTGCACCTGCGCGGCTACATCCTGCTGTTCACGGAAAACCAGTATGTCCGGACCTACCTGAGCTCGGTGAAGATCGCCGGCATCACCACGCTGGTGTGCGTGCTGATGGGCTATCCCATCGCGTACTACATCGCGCGGTCGTCGGCGCGGGTGCGCAACCTGCTGCTGCTGGCGGTGATCCTGCCGTTCTGGACCTCGCTGCTGCTGCGCGTGTACGCCTGGGTGGGCATCCTGCGCAACGACGGCCTGCTGAACAACCTGCTGCAGGGCCTGGGGCTGATTTCCAGCCCCCTGGAAATCTACCGCACCGACCTGGCGGTCTATATCGGCATGGTCTACGCCTACCTCCCGTTCTTCATCCTGCCGCTGTACGCGACGCTGGTGAAGATGGACCTGCGCCTGCTGGAAGCGGCCTATGACCTGGGCGCCAAACCCTGGCAGGCGTTCTGGCAGATCACCGTGCCCATGTCGCGCCAGGGCGTGATCGCCGGCGCCATGCTGGTGTTCATTCCGGCGGTGGGCGAATACGTGATCCCGGAAATGCTGGGCGGGGCCAACACGCTGATGATCGGCCGCGTCATGTGGAATGAATTCTTCAATAATGCCGACTGGCCGATGGCCTCGGCCGTGACGTGCGTGATGGTGCTGCTGCTGCTCGTGCCGCTGGTCTACTTCCAGTACAGCCAGGTCAAGCAGCAGGGCCAGGCTGGCGGAGGCCGCCAATGAACGGGCCCAACAAGACGCTGCGCGCCCTGGTGCTGGGGCTGGGTTACTTCTTCCTGTACGTGCCCATCCTCAGCCTGATGGTGTTTTCGTTCAACGAGTCGCCCTCCGTCACCTCGTGGACGGGGTTCTCGTTCCGCTGGTACCACTCGCTGGTCAATGACGACGCATTGCTGCGCGCGGCCTGGCTGTCGTTCCGCATCGCCGTGCTGACGGCCACCGCGGCGGTCATCATCGGCACCTGGGCTGGCTATGTGCTGGCGCGCATGGGCCGGTTCCGCGGCTTTGCGCTGTATGTTGGCATGCTCAGCGCGCCGTTGGTCATCCCCGAAGTCGTGCTGGGCATTTCGCTGCTGCTGATGTTCGTGGAACTGCGGGGCGCGCTGGGCTGGCCGGCGCAGAACGGCATGTTCACGATCTGGATCGGTCACGTGACGCTGTGCATGGCGTTCGTGGCGGTGGTCATCCAGACCCGTATCCGCGACCTGGACCGTTCGCTGGAGGAAGCCGCGCTGGACCTGGGCGCCACGCCCATCACCGTGTTCTTCAAGATCACGCTGCCGCTTATCGCCCCGGCGCTGGCGTCGGCATGGCTGCTGTCGTTCACGCTGTCGCTGGACGACGTCGTGATCGCGTCGTTCCTGTCCGGTCCCGGCTCCAGCACGCTGCCGATGGAAGTCTTCTCGCGGGTGCGCCTGGGCCTCAAGCCCGAGATCAACGCGCTCGCCACCCTGTTCATCCTGGCGGTTGGCACCTGCGTGATCCTCGCCAACCGCATGCAATGGCGCAAGGAGGCCGATTCCAAATGAAGCAAACCACTCTGTACGGCCTGGCCAAGTGCAGCACCTGCGTCAAGGCGCGCGACTGGCTGACCGAGCACGGCGTCGATCACGCCTTCGTGGACTACCGCGACAATCCCGTCCCCGCCGCCACGCTGACATCCTGGGCCGGCCAGGTCGGCGGCTGGGAAAAGCTGGTCAATCGCGCCTCCATGACGTGGCGCAATCTGCCCGAAGACCGCAAGACCGCCCACACCGACGCCCAATGGACCAAGCTGATCGCCGAGTTCCCGGCGCTGGTGCGCCGTCCGGTCACGGTGACGCCGGATGGCGAGGTGAGCGTTGGCTTCAGCGAAAAGCGCTACGGCGAACGCTTCGCCTGAGCCGCCGGCCCGGGCAGGCCGGGCGCTGCCCGACGCCTTTTTCGACCGCGACGCGGCCCAGCTTGCGCGCGAGTTGCCGGGCAAGGTGATCCGCCACCGGGTGGGCGGCCTGTGGCTGTCGGCCCGCATCATCGAGACCGAGGCCTACTACCTGGAAGAGAAGGGCAGCCACGCTTCGCTCGGCTACACGCACAAGCGCCGCGCGCTATTCATGGACGGCGGCACGGTCTATATGTATTACGCCCGCGGCGGGGATTCGCTGAATTTCAGCGCGGGCGGCCCGGGCAACGCCGTGCTGATCAAGTCCGCCTACCCATGGACGGATGCGCTGTCCGGCCCGGAGGCGCTGGCGCGCATGCGGGAACTGAATCCCGACGCGCAGGGCAGGCCCCGCCCGCCCGGCGCGCTCTGCGCAGGCCAGACGCTGCTGTGCCGGGCGCTCGGCCTGAAAGTTCCGGATTGGGATGCCCGCCGCTTCGATCCCGAAGCGTTGTACGTCGAAGACGTGGGCGAGGCGCCGCCGTATCTCATCTGCACCACCCGCCTGGGCATTCCGGCGGGCCGGGACGAACACCTGAGCTATCGCTTCGTGGACCCGGCCTACGCCGCCTTCTGCACGCGCAATCCCCTGCGGCGCGGGCAGCGCGCGGGGCATGACTACGTGTGGGTGGACCGCCAGGGCATTGTGCTGCCCGAAGCGCCGGCGGGTGGCTAGAAGCCGGCTTCCCGGACCCGTCTGGCCAGGGATTCCCGCAATTCCGCATACTTGCGCTGGATGCGGCGACGATTGAGCCGCTTGCTCCATGCGTACAGCGGAATCAGCGGCATTACGCCGAATCCGTCGATCAGGTAGAGGCCTTTCTTGCCGTCGGCGTTCAGGCCCACCGCGATATTGCTGGCGGACATGTCGTGCACCACGACGTGGGCATCGGCCAGGTCGTCGAAGAATTCGTCCAACTGCGCCTTCAGGGCGTCATCGAGCAGGCCTTTCATGGCCAGGTCGGTCACGGTGGGTGCCATATTGCCGGCTTCGTCGGTGATTTTTTCGACCAGCAGGCCCAGGCCCAGCGAGGTTTGCGCGGCGCCCAGGATGCGCGCCATGGGAACCTGCCACACGCCCGAAGGCCGGGTAGTGGTGGTGACGTATTCGGAGAATTCGTTCAGATAGACGCGGTAGGCGCTTTCGCGCTGATACTGCTTGTACCAGCGCTTGAACGGCCGCTCTTCCAGGAAGATGGCGCGCGCGCGCATGTCCATGACCTTGACCAGCAGGAATGGCGCGTGCGGGTGCTGGAAGACATGGCGGTCTCCACCCGTGGCAAGCGGCGTTTCGGAATCCAGGTCCAGGGGACCAAACATGGACTGGAACGAAATTGTGGGCCTACTTGGGGAGCGGTTGACGGGGATCAAAGAAGAAGTGCGGTTCCGTGTAGGTGGCCGTCAGTTTAATCCGGTTGCCCTGTCGTGTCTGCCGGATCGCCGCGCATTGTGGTGAATCTGGCTGGAAGGGGGAGGGCATGGGCCCTACAATTCGCGCTTTGGAGATGGTTTCCTTGAACGACATTCTGCTTTGGGTCGCGGCGGGCGGCGCGGTGTTGGCCTTTTTGGCGGCGGTGCTGGCCTGGCTGCGGCCGTCCTCGTCCGATGCCCGCCTGGACGCCTTGCTTGAAGGACTGGAACGAACCGAACGCGCGCTGCGCGCCGACATCGCCGAGGGCCAGCGAGGGTTGCGCAGCGAGTTTGCGGAATCCACGCGCGCGCTCCGGGTGGAACTGTCGCAGTCGCATGGCGACCTGCGCGCCGGCCTGTCGCGCGACGCTCAGGCTGCACGGGCGGAATCCGCCGAGTCGCTGGCGCGTTTCGCGGCAGGGTTTTCCGAGCAATTGCAGGGGCTCATCCAGATCAACGAACGGCGCCTGATGGAAGTGCGCGCCACGGTGGATCAGCGTCTGCAAACGCTACAGACGGAAAACGGGGCCAAGCTCGACGAAATGCGCCGCACGGTCGACGAAAAGCTCCACGCGACGCTGGAGCAGCGCCTGGGCGAATCCTTCCGGCTCGTGTCCGATCGCCTCGAAGCCGTGCACAAGGGGCTGGGCGAAATGCAGGCCTTGGCGGCCGGCGTCGGCGACCTGAAGCGGGTGCTGACCAACGTGAAGTCGCGCGGCACGTGGGGCGAAGTGCAGCTGGCCCGGCTGATCGAAGACAACATGACGCCAGACCAGTACGCCAGCAACGTCAAGCCCGTGCCGGGCAGCGACGCGGCGGTCGAATTCGCCATCCGCCTGCCGGGCCGCGGCGACGGCGGCGCCCCGGTCTGGCTGCCGATCGACGCCAAGTTTCCCAAGGAAGAGTACGAGCGTCTCATGGACGCCCAGGAAGCCGCGGACGCCGAAGGCGTCAGGACGGCCGGCGCCGCACTGGGCCGGGCGGTAGAGGTGCAGGCGCGCCTGATCGCCGGCAAGTACATCGCGCCGCCGCACACCACCGATTTCGCCATCATGTTCCTGCCCACGGAAAGCCTGTATGCCGAGGTCCTGCGGCGGCCCGGCCTGCTGGACAAGCTGCATGAGCTGCGGGTCAATGTGGCGGGGCCGAGCAATCTGGCGGCGCTGTTGAACAGCCTGCAGATGGGCTTTCGCACGCTGGCGATCGAGCAGCGATCCTCCGAAGTCTGGCAGGTGCTGCGGGCCGTCAAGACCGAATTCGGCAAGTTTGGCGAAGCGCTGGCAAGCGTCAAGAAAACGCTGGACACCGCCAGCAACAAGATCGGTCAAACCGAAGTGCGTACCCGCGCAATGCTCAGAAACCTGAAAAGCGTGGAAGCGTTGCCCGAAGCCGATGCCATGAGGCTGCTGGGCGGAACGGGCGCGGCGGATCCGGCAGATGCGGACGACGACGCCGAGGACGGGGGCGCGCCGACCGCGGGCCCGACCTGATCCGCCAAGGCGAAGACGGCGGGCGCGTCCTGGGGGCGGCTTGTTGCCCGCCCTGACTGCCGATATCCTCATGCTTACGGCATTTCGCCGTCGATCCCAGGAGCATCGCAAGCATGAGCACCGCCGAACGCCATGATTCCTCTTCCCTCGACGCGACGGCGCTGGGCGCCGACATCGCCCAGGGGGCCACGACGGCGCTAGCCGCCATGCAGCAGGCGGTGGACCGGGTGGCGGCCCGCAATCCCGCGATCAACGCGGCTTGCGGCGTGGAGGCGGAGGCCGGCCTGCGCCTGGCCCAGGCGCTGGACGCCGAACTGGCTTCCCTGTCGTCCGAACAGCGCCTGGCGCAATTGCGCGACCGTCCGTTCCTGGGCGTGCCCACGCTGCTCAAAGACCTGGCCACGGCCGCCATCGGCCTGCCCAGCGCCATGGGGTCGGTGCTGTACGGCCATGTCGAATGGAATCTCGACGCCGAAATCGTCAAGCGCTACCGCCGCGCCGGCCTGATCCCCTTTGGCCGCACCACCAGCGCTGAACTGGGCCTGAGCCCCACCACCGAGTCCCCGGCCTATGGCCCTCCCACGCAAAATCCCTGGAAAGCCGGCCATAGCGCGGGCGGATCCAGCGGCGGCGCGGGCGCGGCGCTGGCCAGCGGCATGGTGCGCATTGCGCATGGCAGCGACGGCGGCGGCTCGATCCGCATCCCCGCATCCTGCTGCGGCGTGCTGGGCCTGAAGCCCTCGCGCGGGTTGATGCCGCTGGGCCCGCTCAAGGGCGAAGGCTGGGGCGGTTTGGCCACCGAACACATGATGACGCTGTCGGTGCGCGATTGCGCGGCGTCGCTCGACATCAGCGCGGGCGCGGACGTGGGCGCGCCTTATGCGGCGCCCGCCGGGCCCGCGGACTCCTACCGCGACGTCGTGGCGCGCGTGGCGGCCGATCCCCGATCGGCCACGCGCCGCCGCATCGCCTTCATCAACACCACATACGAGGGCGCCGCCATCCATCCCGACGTCGCCGCGACGCTCGACGAGGCCGCGCGCTTCTTTGCCTCGCTGGGGCACGAACTGGTGGAGGCGGCTCCGCCCGTGGGATCCGAGGAAGTCCTGTCCCCCATGCTGCCGCTGATCGCCAGCGCGGCGGCCAACGCGATTGACAGCTTCGTGGCCGCGCGCGGCAAGCGCCTGGCCGCCGATGAACTGCAGCCCACGACGCTGGGCGCGCGCGAGTACGCCCGCGCGATCTCCGGCGCGCAATACGTGGCCTGTGTCGACACCTGCCATGAAATCACCCGGCGCGTCGGCCGCTTCCTGCATCGCGACGGCGCCCAGGGCCATGACCTGTTCCTGTCTCCGGTGCTGGCGCAGCCGCCCGCGCCCATCGGCCGCTATGCGATGGACAACGCCGACTACCTGGCCTACCGTCTGGGCAAGAAGGGCGTCATCGGCTATTCGCCCTTCGCGCCCCTGGCCAACCTGACCGGCATGCCCGCCATTTCCATCCCCTTCGGGATGTCCACTGACGGTCTGCCCATCGGCATCCAGATCATGGGGCCGCTGGGTTCCGAGGCGCTGCTGCTTGAACTGGCGGCGCAGGTCGAGGCCTTGCGGCCCTGGGCCCTGACGGCGCCCATGGCCAGATAAGGTCCACGCAGCGATGCGCGCCGCGCGGGCCGGCGGCGCATCGGCCGATCGAAACAGGGAGTTGCCATGTCAGCGTTCGCGACGCATACCGTGCTCAACCAGGTGCCGCCCCTGGAAGACTATTCCCTGTACGACACCGACCCGGCCCTGCGCGAGGCGGTGCGCCGCGAAGGCGCCGACGCCTGGGCAGGCGACCTGAATGCGCACGGCGCCTGGCTGGGCCGGGCGCAGACGCTGGCGGCCGGCGCCGAGGCAAACCGCTGCCCGCCGCGCCTGCTGTCCTACGACCGCGCCGGCCACCGCGTCGACCGCATCGAATTCCATCCTTCCTGGAACCTGCTGATGGACGGCATCATGGCGCGCGGGCTGCACAGCCGCGCCTGGATGCAGCCGGCTCCGGGCGCCCACGCGGCGCGCGCCGCGGCCTATCTGATGCAGGGCCAGGTCGAGGCGGGGACCCTGTGTCCGACCACCATGACCTTCGCCGCCGTGCCCCTGTTGCAGCGCGAACCGGCTGGGGCGGTGGACTTTGCCGGTCAGTGGCTGCCGGCGCTGTACGCCCGCGAATTCGACGGCAGCGATGCGCCGCTGTCTGCCAAGCGCAGCGCCCTGATCGGCATGGGCATGACCGAAAAGCAGGGCGGCTCCGATCTGCGCGCTGTCACGACCCGCGCCACGCCGCTGGGTGCGCCGGGGCGCGGCGGCGCCTACCAGCTGGTGGGCCACAAGTGGTTCTTCTCGGTGCCGCAGGCCGACGCGCATCTGGTGCTGGCGCAGACGGACCTGGGCCTCAGCTGCTTCTTCGTGCCCCGCTGGATTCCCGACGGTCCGCGCAACGCCGTGCGCGTGCGGCGCTTGAAAGACAAGCTGGGCAACCGCAGCAACGCGAGCGCGGAAGTCGAATTCGAAGAGGCCTGGGGCGTCATGGTCGGCGAACCCGGGCGCGGCCTGGCGGTGCTGCTGGAAATGGCCGGCGCCACGCGCCTGGACTGTGTGCTGGGCAGCGCCGCGCTCTTGCGCCAGGCGCTGGCGCAATCGGCGCATCACGCGCTGCACCGGCACGCCTTCGGCAAGGCGCTGATCGACCAGCCCCTGATGCGCAACGTGCTGGCCGACCTGGCGCTGGAAAGCGAAGCGGCGATGGCCCTGGGCATGCGGCTGGCGCGCGCCGTGGACGAACGCGCCGGTGCGGGCGCGCGGGCCCTGGTGCGTGTCGGCACGCCCGCCGCCAAACTGTGGGTCTGCAAGCGCGCGGTCGCCGCGGTGGCCGAGTGCATGGAGGTCTGGGGCGGCAACGGCTACGTGGAAGAGGGGCCGATGCCCCGGCTCTACCGCGAGACCCCGGTCAATTCCGTATGGGAAGGCTCGGGCAACGTCATGGCGCTGGACGTGCTGCGCGCCCTGCAGCGCGAATCCGAGGCCCTGCCGGCGCTCGAGGCCGAGTTCGCGCGCGCCGCAGGCCAGCACCGGGCGTTCGACGAGGCAGTGGATCGCTGGAAGCAGCTGCTTGCCGACGGCGCGCAGGCGGAATTCCACGCGCGCCGTGTCGCAGGCGGGCTGGCGCGGCTGTGGCAGGCGGCCTTGCTGATCCAGCATGCGCCGGACGCCGTGGCGCA
The DNA here is from genome assembly GCF_000236785.1 of Achromobacter arsenitoxydans SY8. Taxonomy (GTDB): domain Bacteria; phylum Pseudomonadota; class Gammaproteobacteria; order Burkholderiales; family Burkholderiaceae_B; genus Achromobacter; species Achromobacter arsenitoxydans. The sequence goes on from NZ_AGUF01000055.1 coordinate 264,009, forward strand.
GGCGTTCGTCGGCAGCCGCCTGCAGGCGGGCGGGCACATGTTCGGCGAACTGTCCGCCGGCGTCGATACCCAGGCGATCCTGGCAAGGGCGTGGCCCGCCGCCGCGTGCTAAATTTCCTGGCTCAAGCAACTTTTCCGCATTTCTACCGCCATGCTCTCCCAGCAAGAACTCAAGCAGCAAGCCGCAGACGCCGCCCTGGAATTCGTCGAACAGGCCGCCGGCCCGGACGTCATCATCGGCGTGGGCACCGGATCCACGGCCGACCTGTTCATCGACGGCCTGGCGCGTTTCAAGGGCCGGATCGGCGGAACCGTGGCCAGCTCCGAGCGCAGCGCGGCGCGCCTGGCCGGGCATGGCCTGAAGGTGCTGGACCTGAACGACGTGTCGTCCATGCCCATCTACGTGGACGGCGCCGACGAGATCGACGCCAACCTGCACATGATCAAGGGCGGCGGCGGCGCGCTGACGCGCGAGAAGATCGTGGCGTCGGTCGCTGAGCGCTTCATCTGCATCGCCGACGAATCCAAGCTCGTGCAGACGCTGGGCAAGTTCCCGCTGCCGCTGGAAGTGATTCCCATGGCGCGCGAGTCCGTCGCCCGCGCGCTGGTCGCGCTGGGCGGCCAGCCCAAGCTGCGTGACGGATTCGTCACCGACAACGGCAACATCATCCTGGACGTGTCCGGGCTGTCCATCAGCGATGCGCCCGCGTTCGAGGCCCGCGTCAACAACCTGCCCGGCGTCGTGACCTGCGGCCTGTTCGCCCTTGCCGGCGCCGACGTTGCGCTGCTGGCCACCCAGAGCGGCATCCGCCGGCTCGACCGCCGTTCCTGATTTCCGGGTCCGCCCGCGGCGCCCGCCGGCCCGTCTTGCGGGCGGCGGGGCCCCCATTCATAATCCTGTCACACTTGGGTCATAACCTTGCGGGTTGTGCAGGCCCATCTCGTAACCTCTCTCAATTTCGGGGCAATGCAATGAGATCAACCACGCAGGGAGCCCGGATGACGGAGCATACAAACAAGCAGTTCGACGCCGATCTGGAAAGCGTCCGTTCGCAATTCTTGCAGATGGGCGGCGTGGTGGAAGCCATGATCCAGGAGGCCATCGACGCGCTGGCCAGCGGCGATCTGTCGCTGGTCGAAAAGGTGCGTGAGCGGGAAAAGGAAGTCAACCGCCACGAAGTTGAGATCGACGAAAGCATCAGCCGCATCCTCGCCCGTCACCAGCCCACCGCGATCGACCTGCGCATGTTGATGGCCGTATCCAAGATGCTCACCGACATGGAGCGTTCGGGCGACGAGGCCGAAAAGGTCGCCACCGTCGCGCGCCGCGTCCACGAGGGCGAACTGCGCCATATTCCCGTGATCGAACTGCGCCACATGGCCGCCAACGTGCGCACCATGCTGCACCAGGCGCTGGATGCGTTTGCCCGCCTTGATCCCATCCTGGCCGCCGCCGTCGTGCGCAGCGACAAGGAAGTGGACAAGGAATGGAAGGGCGCGCTGCGCCACCTGATCACCTACATGATCGAAGATCCGCGCACCATTTCGCGCGCCATCGACATGATCTTCATCGCCCGCGCGCTGGAACGCATCGGCGACCACGCCAAGAACATGTCCGAACGCGTGATTTACATGGTCAAGGGCGCCGATGTGCGTCATACCGGCGTGAAGAACACCGAACGCCTGGCGCGCGGCGAAGAAGAGTCCGAGGACTCCGCAGACCAGAAGTAAGCGAAAAACGCTGCCGCCGTTATGGCGGCAGCGCCGCTCCCTGGCATAGCCGGGGATCCGGCACGCCAGGCTTGCCGCCATCAATGCGTCCCGCCAGCCGGCGCCCGAAGGCCGGCAGCGCGGGCGCCACGACCTCCAGGTCGTACCACCCTTCACAGCCCAAGTACTTCAGCTCGACCGCGCCGCCCGCGGACACGTGCGCCATGGCGCGCCAGCCGTCCGCCATTCTCGATTCCACCCTGACCGGCTGCGGCGTATCGCCGTGGTTGACCAGCCGCAGGCGCAGGCCCGATGTCACGGGCACCAGCTGCGCTTCCAGCACGCCGGCGTCCTGCGCATCTCCGCGATACTGCCGGTGAAAGCCGTCGGGCCCCAGTAGCCACAAGTCATAGGCGCCGCCGCTTCCCAACCGCCAGCCGTCGTCCAGGCGCGCGCCCGCGCCCACGGTGTAGCGCCGCGGCGGCTGCGTCAGCGCGTGGCGGTCGTAGACATGCAGCACGGCGCCCGCGCTGCCCGAATTGCGCAACGTCAGCCGGTAATGCTCGCCGTCCGCGGTCATCCGTCCGACGGCCTCCAACGCATAGGGCAGGGGGCAGGCATGGCGGATGCTGTCGGGGTGATGGGGACCCCGGTCGCCCGCGAAGTCGAACGCCGAGGTCAGGTCGCCCGCCACCGCGCGCCGCCAGGGGCTGATGTTGGGCTCGGCCACACCGAAGCGGGCCTCCAGGAAGCGGATGACGGAGGTGTGGTCGAACACCTGCGAATTGACCCAGCCGCCGCGGCTCCAGGGTGAAACCACCAGCATGGGCACGCGCGGTCCCAGGCCGAAGCCGCGCCCGTGCAGGCCGGGCGGGTCGTCCGGGGTCGACGCGCTGGGGCCGTGGCGCGCGTCATGGTATTCGCCGTCGAGGTCGACCGTGGACAGGCCGCCCGACTGGCCGTCGGAGCGCCGGGCCGGAGGCGCCGGCGGCGGCATGTGGTCGAAGAAGCAGTCGTTCTCGTCGTAGGTGACGAAGAACACGCACCGGCTCCAGGTCTCGGGGTGGCGGGTCAGGATGTCCAGCACCCGTTCGGTGTAGGCGGCGCCCCGGCCGGGGGAGGAGACTTCGGGGTGCTCGGAGTCCGCCGCGGGCGCGATGATCCACGACACGGCGGGCAGCGCGCCGTCGGCAACGTCGCGGGCCAGGTCGTCCAGCGTGCGGGTGGACAGCGCCCGGCCGCGCAGGGATGCGCCGGTGGCGGTGTCCGCCTGCTGCTCGCGGTATTGCCTGAAGCCGGCCAGCGGATTGTCGTTGTAGTTGTCCGCCATGTCCTGGTAGATCCGCCAGTCCACGCCCGCCGCCTGCAGGCGTTCGGGGTAGGTGGTCCAGGCATAGCCTTCGTCCGCGGGGCCCAGGCGGTCGAACGTGTTTACCAGGGCCGGGCCGCCGGCCAGGCCCTGCGGGTCGTTGGTGCCGGTCCAGAGGAACAGCCGGTTCGGATTGGTGCCCGCCTGCATCGAGCAGTGGTAGGCGTCGCAAAGGGTGAAGGCGTTCGCCAGCGCGGTCTGGAACGGCACGTCGGCGCTCCGGTAGGCGCCCATGCCCAGCCGGCTCTTGGCGGACAGCCACTGGTCCATGCAGCCATCATTCCAGGCCCGTTGCGCATCGTCCCAAGTATGCGGGGTGATGTAGCCCACCGGGATGTCGCTGGCGTATTCCGCCTGCAGCGAATAGGGGCTGCAGCGCGTCTCGCCGTCCGCCTGCGTCATGACGGTGCCGGTGGCGGTAGGCGCGGGATGCGGATCTGCAAAACCGCGCACGCCGGGCAGCGTGCCGAAATAATGGTCGAAAGACCTGTTTTCCTGCATCAGGATGACGACGTGGCGCACGTCTGCCAGCGTGCCGGTCTTGCGATCGGGTTCGATCTGCAGGGCGCGCCTGATGGTGGGGGACGGGGTGCCGGGAATGAACGCGCGCGATTCTTCTTTCATGACAGCACTAATACGGCCAACGGTATTTGAATCTTAAGGCACCAAACACAAAGCCCCTCGCGAGCGAGGGGCTTGGGGGCGCGTGCCGCGGGGGGCGACGCGGCGGGATCAGGCCGAGGGCGGGACGTAGCCGTCGGCTTCGACGCTGCCGTCTTCGAACAAGTAGCGTTCCATCTGTTGCTGCAGGTACTTGCGCGCGCGGGCGTCGGCCAGGTTCAGGCGGTTTTCGTTCACGAGGCGGGTCTGCACGCCCTTCCAGTCTTCCCAAGCTTCCTTGGAGATGCTTTGCCAGATTCGCGTGCCGACTTCGCCGGGGTAGGGCGGGTAGTCCAGCCCTTCGGCTTCACGCTTCAGTTTTACACAGTTGACGATACGGGCCATGGTTCGCTGCCGGAAAAATGAATAACGCCACATTTTAGCGGGCTTGGCGTCCACGGGGCGCCAAGCCCCTTCAGGTTCCGCGGATTGGGTCCGCGGGCCTTTCCTAGAGCTTCTTGATGAAGACCAGGCTGTTGCGGGAACGGTTGTAGTTGTTCTGCTTTTCGCGGGGCAGATCGGCGATGCCGCCCTGCACGAACCCGCGCTTCATGAACCAGTGCGAGGTCCGGGTGGTCAGCACGAACAGCCGCTTGGCGCCCGAGGCGCGGGCGCGGGACTCCATGTGGCGCAACAGGATCTCGCCTTCGCCCGACCCCTGCCATTCGGGGTGCACGATAAGGCAGGCCATTTCGGCCATCTGCTCGTCGGGGAACGCATGCAGCGCCGCGCAGCCATAGATGACGCCGTCGTGCTCCAGCACGGTGAAGTTTTCGACGTCGCGCTCGACCACGCTGCGGGGGCGCGGCACCAGCGTGCCGTCGGCCTCCAGCGGTTCGATCAGGCTGAGGATGGCGCCCACGTCGTCGATCGTGGCGGGACGCAGATCGTCCAGCGTGTCCTCGACCACCATGGTGCCCACACCGTCGTGGGTGAAGATTTCCAGCAGGACGCTGCCGTCCAGTTCGAAGGGCAGCAGGTGCGCGCGCGCCACGCCGCGCTTGACGGCCAGCGACGCGTACTGCAGGAACGAATGCGTTTCCTCGTCCAGTTCGCCGGCGGCGAGCAGCGCGTCGGCGTCGACGCGGGCCAGTTCGGTGTCCAGCGTGCCGTCTTCGTTCAGCACGCCCTGAGAGCTGGACAGGAAGATCAGCTTTTCGGCGCGCAGTCCCACTGCAACGCTGGTCGCCAGGTCTTCCATGGCCAGATTGAAGGCGTCTCCCGTGGGGGAGAAGCCCAGCGGCGACAGCAGCACGACCGACGAGCCTTTCTCGATGGCGAACTTCAGCGCCTCGATGTCGATCTTGCGGACCTGGCCGGTGTGCTTGTAGTCCACGCCGTCCAGCACGCCGGCGGGGCGCGCGGTGACGAAGTTGCCCGAGATTACGCGGATGTGCGCGTGCGACATGGGCGTGTTGGGCAGGCCCTGGCTGAACGCCGCCTCGATGTCCAGGCGGATCTCGCCGGCGGCCTCCTTGGCGCATTCGAGGGCCGCGGCGTCGGTGGGGGACAGGCCGCGGTCGAACTGCTGCGTGAAACCTTTCAGGCGCAGCTGTTCATTGACCTGAGGACGCGAACCGTGCACCAGCACCAGTCGGATCCCCAGCGAAGACAGCAGGGACAGGTCCTGGACCAGCGCGTTCAGCGCGCCGGCCTGCACCAGTTCGCCGCCAAACGCCACCACGAAGGTCTTGCCTCGGAACGCGTGCACGTACGGCGCGACGTCTCGGAACCATCGCACAAACTGCGCAGCGGCGAATTCGGGGGCTTCAAGGGCGGAGACGGTGTCTGGTTCCAGGTCGGGCATGATGGTTGGAGGGCTTCCTGATGATGAGTTGGAGCGCGGCGCCTTGCCGCGCCTTGCGCCGCCATGCGGCGGCGTGGCGAAATTATATGACCGCCGCGAGCGCGCGCAGGGGGGAAATCAGGCCATATTTGGTGCCGGATTTCTCGGCTTTCGACCTGGAAGCCATTCAGGGGCTCAGGGAAATTTATAATGCCGGGCTAACCGGACTATCGTACATGCCTGAATCAACCCGCCCGCGGGCGCCCCGGGCCGCTGCCGCGGCGGCTCCCGCAACCGCCGGGCCGGCGCAGGGCGCGCCCCGCGGCCCGCGCCCAGAACGGCCCATTCCCGCCGTCACCTATCCCGAAGACCTGCCCGTCAGCGCGCGGCGGCAGGAGATCGCGCGCGCCATCGCCGGCCACCAGGTCGTGATCGTCAGCGGCGAAACCGGGTCGGGCAAGACCACCCAGCTGCCCAAGATCTGCCTGGAACTGGGCCGCGGGCGGCAGAAGATGATCGGCCATACCCAGCCGCGCCGGCTGGCCGCGACCTCGGTGGCCAAGCGCATCGCCGAAGAGCTGAACACGCCCATGGGCGAAGTGGTCGGCTACCAGGTCCGGTTCAACGACCGCACCGGGCCCAATGCGTCCATCAAGCTGATGACGGACGGCATTTTGCTGGCCGAGTCGCAGCGCGATCCGCTTCTGCGGCGCTACGACACGATCATCATCGACGAGGCGCACGAACGCAGCCTGAACATTGATTTCCTGCTGGGCTACCTGAAGCAGCTGCTGCCGCGGCGCCCGGACCTGAAACTGATCATCACGTCGGCCACCATCGACGCCGAACGCTTTGCGAAGCATTTCGCGGCGTCCGAGGACAAGCCCGCGCCCGTGATCGAAGTGTCCGGCCGCCTCTACCCGGTCGAGGTCCGCTACCGCCCGGTGCGCGAGGAGGCCGCCGCCGAGGAAGGCGCGGCGCCAGCGGCCAAGGCCGGACGCGACCGCGAGCGCATGTCGGGCGACGAGGAACGCGACCTGATCGACGCCATCGTGGACGCCGTGGACGAATGTGCGCGGCATGGACCCGGCGACGTGCTGGTGTTCCTGCCCGGCGAACGGGAAATCCGCGAATCCGCCGAGGCGCTGCGCAAACGGCATCCGGCCGGAACCGAGGTGCTTCCGCTCTTTGCCCGCCTGTCGCAGGCCGAGCAGGAACAGATTTTCCGTCCGCGAGGCAATGCGCGGCGCATCGTGCTGGCCACGAACGTGGCGGAAACTTCGCTGACGGTGCCGGGCATCCGCTTCGTGGTCGACAGCGGCCTGGCGCGCATCAAGCGCTATTCCTGGCGCAACAAGGTCGAACAGCTGCGCATCGAGCCCATCAGCCGCGCCTCGGCGAACCAGCGCGCCGGCCGTTGCGGCCGGGTGGGGCCGGGCGTTTGCATCCGGCTCTACGACGAGCTGGACTTCAACAACCGTGCGGCCTTCACCGATCCGGAAGTGCTGCGCTCGTCGCTGGCGTCGGTCATCCTGCGGATGAAGTCGCTGAAGCTCGACGACATCGAGCAATTCCCGTTCGTCGAGGCGCCGCCCGGACGGGCGGTGGCCGACGGCTACCATCTGCTGCAGGAGCTGGGGGCGATCGAGCTGGCCACGGCGTCCGATGACGACAACGACGCCGGGCGCACCGGCGCCGCTTACGTGCTGACGCGCACCGGTCATGAACTGGCCAAGCTGCCGGTGGACCCGCGTATCGGCCGGATGATCCTGGCCGCGCGCGAACATCAATGCCTGGCCGAAATGCTGATCATCGCGTCGGCGCTGTCCGTGCAGGATGCGCGCGACCGGCCCATGCAGGAACGCGAGGCGGCCGAGGCTGCGCACGCCAAGTTCGCCGATGACAAGTCGGAGTTCATTTCCTTCCTGAAACTGTGGCGCTGGTACGGTGAACAGGTGCAGCACAAGGCCTCGCAGCGCAAGCTGGTGGGCCTGTTGCGGCAGAACTTCCTGTCGCCGATCCGGCTGCGCGAATGGCACGACGTGCATACGCAGCTGGCGGCGCTGGTGGGCGAGCAGGGCTGGCGCGTCAACCAGTCCGAAGCGACATACGAGCAGCTGCACATGGCGCTCCTGTCCGGCTTGTTGGGCAACATCGGCTTCAAGAGCGACGAAGGCGGCAACTATCAAGGCGCCCGCGAGATCCGCTTCCACATTCATCCGGGCTCGCGGCTGGTGAAGAAGGCCGGCCGCTGGATCATGGCCGCGGAACTGGTCGAGACCACGCGCCTATATGCGCGCTGCGTGGCGCGCATCGACCCCGTGTGGCTCGAAAAGGCGGGCGCGCACCTCATCCGCAAGAACTGGTCGGATCCGCGCTGGGAAAAGAAGGCCGGGCAGGTCGTGGCCAACGAGCGCGCCACGCTCTACGGCCTGGCCATCTACACGGGCCGGCGCATCCATTACGGCCGCGTGAATCCCACGCATGCGCGCGAACTCTTCATCCGCCAGGCGCTGGTGCCGGGCGAAATTGATACTCGCCTGCCTTTCGTGGCGCACAACCGCAAGCTGATCGCAGGCATCGAAAAGCTGGAGCATCAGACCCGCCGCCCGGACATCCTGGTGGACGATGAACTGATTTACGCCTTCTACGACCGTCAGCTGCCCGCCGACATCTCGCAGACGGCGTCGCTGGAAAAATGGGTCAACGGCCTGGACAAGGCGTCCGCCGCCAAGCTGATGCTGACCCGCGACGAGCTGATGCGCCACGAGGCGGCCGGCGTCACGACGGACGTCTTCCCCAAGAAGGTCGAATGGCAGGGCGTGTCCATGGCGCTGGACTACCACTTCGAGCCGGGTTCCCCGCGCGACGGCGTCACCTTGGCGGTGCCGCTGTTCGCCTTGAACCAGATTGATCCGGCGCGATGCGAATGGCTGGTGCCCGGCATGCTGAAGGAAAAGGTGCACCTGCTGCTGAAGTCGCTGCCGCAGAAGCTGCGCCGCCATTGCGTGCCGCTGCCCGACTACGCGGCGGGCTTCTACGACCGCTGGTTCGACCGGCTGGCCGATCCGCAGCAGGGCCTGGTGGACGCCATCATTGCCGACATGTGGGATCAGGTGCAGGTGCGCCCGGCGGTGGGCGACTTTAAGCTCGAGACCCTGCCGGCCCACCTTTTCATGAACTTCCGCGTGGTCGACGAGCACGGCCGCATGCTGGCCGCCGGCCGCAATCTGGCGCAGTTGCGCGCCGAGTTCGGCAAGCAGGCCCAGGCTACGTTCCAGCAGTTGGCCGCCAGCGACACGCAGGTCGCCCAGGCGCTGGCGCACGAGAACCTGACCTCCTGGTCCTTCGGGCCGCTGCCGGAGATCATGGAAATCAAGCGCCGCGGGCAGTCCGTCATTGGCTATCCGGCGCTGGTGGACCGTGGCGCGCATTGCGACCTGGACGTGTTCGACGATCCCGACGAAGCGCGCAAGCACCATCGCGCGGGCCTGCTGAAGCTGTTCCGGCTGGGATTGCGCGAACAGGTCAAGTTCCTGGAAAAGAACCTGACGGATCTCACCAAGATCAGCATGCTGTACATGACGCTGGGCACGCAGGAAGAGCTGCGCGATCAGATCATCGACTGCGCGCTCGGGCAGGCCTGCCTGGCCGAGCCCTGGCCCGTGAACGAGCAGCAGTTCGAGGCCCGGCGCGCGGAAGGCAAGGGCCGGCTGGGCCTGCTGGCCCAGGAAGTGGCCAGGCTGGCCGGGGGCGTGCTGACCGAATACGCAGCGCTGCAGCGCAAGCTGCCCCAAGCCAAGCCGCATGCCGCTGCCTATGCCGACCTGCAACAGCAACTGGGCGCGCTGATGCCCAAGTGGTTCATCCGCGATACGCCGTACGCGCAACTGTCGCATTTCCCGCGTTACCTGAAGGCGGCGGTGGCGCGCATCGACAAGCTGCGGGCCGATCCGGCGCGGGATGCGAAGCTGGTGTCGGAAATGGCGCCGCTGGTCACGCAGTACCAGCGTGCGCGATCGGCGCTGAAGGGCGCGCCCGATCCCCGGCTCGACGAGTTCCGCTGGCTGCTGGAAGAGTTGCGGGTAGCGTTGTTCGCGCAGGAGCTGCGCACGCCCATGCCGGTTTCGGTCAAGCGCCTGATGAAGAGCTGGGAATCCTTGCAGCGCTAGCCGGCGCCGCATGAAACAAGGGCCGCAATTACTTGCGGCCCTTGTTTTTTCCGGCTTGGCTACAGCGCCAGGAACCCGGCGATCACCAGGATGATCAGGCCATACTTGGTGGCCTTGTAGACGTTGCGGTTCCACGCCTTGAAGGCCTTGCGCTTCTGGTCGATCACCCAGTGCGCGTGGGTCAGCTTGTTGATGGCGCCGGTCTGGTCGCTGCCGTCATTGGGCGAACTGGCGGCCGACATGACCACGCGCCCGAACCAGCGGTTGAAGCGTTCGGCCCAGCGCCACTTCAGCGGGCGCTCGACGTCGCAGAACAGGATGATCCGGTTTTCGCCCGTTTTGTTGTAGGCCTCGTGCACGTAGGTTTCGTCGAACACCACGCTTTCGCCATCGCGCCAGCTGTAATGTTCGCCGTCCACGATGATGTGGCAGCCGTCGTCGTTAGGGGTCGCCAGGCCCAGGTGGTAGCGCAGCGATCCCGCGAACGGATCGCGGTGCGGATTCAGCTGGCCGCCGGGGGGCAGTTCGGCGAACATCGCCGCCTTGACCTTGGGCAGGGTCTTCAGGATGGCGACGGTCTTGGGGCAGAGTTCTTCCGCCGACGGGTGGCGGGCGTCGTACCACTTCAGGTAGAACCGCTTCCAGCCGTACTTGAAAAAGGAATTGAAGCCGATGTCGTTATGGGTGTCGGCTGCCTTGATCCGGCGAAGCTCGGCCATTTGCATGGCTTCCTCGCGGATGGTCTCCCAGTTGTCGTCCAGCACCTTGAGCTCGGCGATTTCGCTCGTCGTCAGGTAGGGGGTGGACGGCACCCGCGAGGTCAGCACCATGAAGGCGTTGATGGGAGCCAGCAGGACGGAGTGGTCCAGCAGTTGCCGGCCCAGGGGCAGCTTGACGCGTCCGCGAAAGTGCGCGAACAAGATGGCGGCAAGCCAGATTCCGGGAATTAGCCATTTCATACGTAAATCTCGTTCTGCCACGAGGAAGTGCGGTATCGGGTGTATTGTCCCATAAGCGCTAGGTACAATTCCGCCATGTCCGAAGCCGCTACGTCCTCCAATCCGACCCCATTTGTTCACCTGCGCGTTCACTCCGAGTTCTCGGTCGTGGACGGCACCGTGCGCATTCCCGATCTCATCAAGCGCGTCGCCAAGCTGGGCCAGCCCGCCGTCGCGCTGACCGACCTGTCCAACCTGTTCGGGCTGATCAAATTCTACAAAGGCGCCCGCGGCGCGGGCGTCAAGCCCATCGCGGGTTGCGACGTCTGGATCACCAATGACGAGGATCCGGCCAAGCCGTTCCGCTTGCTGCTGCTGGTGCGTAACCACCAGGGCTACCTGAATCTGTGCGAATTGCTTTCCAAGTCCTTCCTGACGAACCAGGGCAAGGGCCGCGCCGAAATCCGCCGCGAATGGCTGCAAGGGCAGGAAGGCCTGATCGCCCTGTCGGGCGGGCGCGCGGGCGATGTGGGACAGGCGCTGGACGCCGGCAATGCGGTGTCGGCGCTTGCGCTGGCGCGCCAATGGGCGCTGCTGTTCCCGGGCAGCTATTACATTGAACTGCAGCGGGCCGGCATGGACGGCGACGAAGGCTATTGCCAGGCCGCCATGCGGCTGGCGGCCGAGGCCGGCTTGCCGGTGGTGGCCACGCACCCGGTGCAATTCCTGGACGAATTCGAATTCCAGGCGCACGAGGCCCGCGTCTGCATCGCCGAAGGCGAAATTCTCGCCAATCCGCGCCGCGTCCGCCGGTTCTCCAAAGAGCAGTACCTGCTCAGCTCGGAAGAAATGGCGCGGCGCTTTGCCGATGTGCCCTCTGCGCTGGCCAACACGGTGGAAATCGCCAAGCGCTGCAATCTCAGCCTGGTGCTGGGCAAGCCGCGCCTGCCCAACTTCCCGACGCCCGATGGCGTGACGCTGGACGATTACCTGGTCCAGCTGTCGGAGCAGGGGCTGGAAAAGCGCATGGAGTTCCTGTTTCCGGACCCGGCCGAACGCGAGTCCAAGCGCGAGCAGTACTACGAACGCCTGCGCTGGGAATGCAAGACCATCATCCAGATGGGCTTTCCCGGCTACTTCCTGATCGTGCAGGACTTCATCAACTGGGGCAAGAGCAACGGCGTGCCCGTGGGACCGGGGCGCGGTTCGGGCGCCGGCTCGCTCGTGGCCTATGCGCTGGGCATTACCGACCTGGATCCCATCCGCTATGACTTGCTGTTCGAGCGCTTCCTGAATCCCGAGCGGGTTTCCATGCCCGACTTCGATATCGACTTCTGCCAGGACAACCGCGAACGGGTCATCGACTACGTCAAGGAAAAGTACGGCCGCGCGGCCGTGAGCCAGATCGCCACCTTCGGCACGCTCGGCGCCAAGGCCGTGGTGCGCGATGCCGGCCGCGTGCTGGACATGCCCTATATGTTCTGCGACGGGCTGTCCAAGCTGATCCCGTTCAACCCGATGGATCCCTGGACGCTGGAACGCACCCTGAAGGACGAACCGGCCTTCAAGGACCGCTACGAGCAGGAAGAAGAGGTCCGTTCGCTGGTCGACCTGGCCAAGCCCCTGGAAGGCCTGACCCGCAACATCGGCATGCACGCGGGCGGCGTGCTCATCGCGCCCGGCAAGCTCACGGACTTCTGCCCGCTGTATTGCCAGCCTGGACAGGAAAACAGCGCGGTCTCGCAGTTCGACAAAGACGACGTCGAAGCCGCGGGCCTGGTCAAGTTCGACTTCCTGGGCCTGCGCAACCTGACGATCCTGGACTGGGCCGTGCGCTACGTGCGCCAGTTCAACGAAGACAAGCGCGACTTCGACGTCATGGCGCTTGCCCTGGACGATCCGGCGGCCTACAAGATCCTCTGCGACGCCAACACCACCGCGGTGTTCCAGCTGGAATCGCGCGGCATGAAGGAACTGCTCAAGAAGCTGCGTCCCAACACGTTCGAAGACATCATCGCCATGCTGGCCCTGTACCGTCCGGGGCCGCTTGAATCGGGCATGGTGGACGACTTCGTCAACCGCAAACACGGCCGCGCTGCCGTGGACTATTTCCACTCCGACCTGGAGGCCACGCTCAAGAGCACCTACGGCGTCATCGTCTACCAGGAACAGGTGATGCTGATCTCCCAGATCATCGGGGGATACTCGCTGGGCGGCGCCGACCTGCTGCGCCGCGCCATGGGCAAGAAAAAGCCCGAGGAAATGGCCAAGCACCGCGAGCTCTTCGAAAAGGGAGCCAAGGAAAAGGGCCATGATCCGGATCTGGCGGTCAAGCTCTTCGACCTGATGGAGAAGTTCGCGGGATACGGCTTCAACAAGTCGCACTCGGCCGCGTACGCGCTGATCTCGTACCAGACCGCCTGGCTCAAGGCCTACCACCCGACCGAATTCCTGGCCGCCACCATGTCCTCGGACATGGACGACACGGACAAGGTCCAGATCTTCTGCCGCGACGCCCAGGACAACGGCGTCGAAGTCCTGCCGCCCGACGTCAATTTCTCGGGATACCGCTTCGAGCCGGTCGCCGACAAGCACACCGAAAAAGGCAAACCGCCGCGCACGATGCGCTACGGCCTGGGCGCCGTCAAAGGCACTGGCCAGGGCGCCGTCGAAGACATCCTGCGCGCGCGCAAGGAAGGCGGACCGTTCCTCAACCTGTTCGACTTCTGCCGCCGCGTCAGCAAGCAGGCCGTCAACCGCCGCACCATCGAGGCCCTGATCAAGGCGGGCGCGTTCGACACCATCGAACCCAACCGCGCCGCGATGCTGGCCTCCGTGCCCACCGCCATGGAAGCGGCCGAGCAGGCCGCCCGCAGCGCCAACCAGGCGTCGCTGTTCGGCGACGACAGCGGCGACGTGGTGGCCGGCGAGCTGGCCAAGGTGGCGCCCTGGGACCTGCACAAGAAGCTCACGGAAGAAAAGTCCGCGCTGGGCTACTACTACAGCGGCCACCTCTTCGACGCGTGGCGCGACGAAGTGCGCCGCATCGTGCCGATGCAGCTCGTCCGCGTGGAGCCGCAGCGAGACCTGCAATGGATGTGCGGCGTGCTGGCCAGCGTGCGCGTCATGATGACCCGCCGCGGCAAGATGGTCTTCGCGGTGCTGGACGACGGCACCGCGCAGGTCGAGATCTCGGTCTTCAACGAACTCTACGAAAAGCACCGCAACCGGCTGCGCGAGGACCAGCTCGTCATCGTCCAGGGCAAGGTCAGCAACGACGACTACTCCGGCGGCATGCGCATCGTGGCCGAGCAGCTCTATGACCTGCAACTGGCGCGCGAGGCCCGCGCCAAATCCCTGCGGGTCAAGCTCAACGGCAGTGCCGACGCGGCCCGCCTGCGCCAGATGCTCAACCCGTTCCGAGCCGAACCCGAAAACGGCATTCCCGGCGTGCCGGTGGACATCGTCTACACCAAGAACAATTTCTTGTGCACGGTCAGGCTCGGCGAGGAATGGCGCGTCCGCATGGCCGACACGCTCCTGGCGAACCTGAACGACTGGACCAAGCCGGACGGCGTGGAGGTTACCTACTGATGCCCAGCCTGCGTATCGTGCATTCCGAGGCCGCCACCAATTTCGGCGGCCAGGAAGGCCGGATCTTCAAGGAAATGACGGCGATGCGCGCGCGCGGCCATCATCTCGAGGCAATCTGTCAACCGCAGGGCTTGCTGGCGGGGCGGCTGTCCGAAGCCGGATTCACCGTTCATGCCATCAGGATGGACGGGCCCGCGAATTACGTGAAGGGCGTGATGGCCGTGCGTGCCATCCTGAAGCAGGGGCGCTTCGACGTGCTCAACACGCACAGCCGGCGCGACACCGTAATCGCGGCCCTGGCCGGCCGGCTGGCGGGGACACCGCTGATCGTGCGCACCCGGCACCTGTCCAACAAGGTCGGGTCGATGTGGTCCTACACCATCCTTCCGCACCGGGTCACCACCGTCAGCGACCACGTGCGCGAATACCTGATCAGCCGCGGTGTGGCGGCCGAGAAGGTGGCGACCGTGTATTCGCCCATCGTGCTGCCCGCGCCAGTGGAGCGTTCCACCCTGCGCGACGAACTGGGTCTGGCCGACGACGACATCGTCGTGGGTTGCGTGGCCGTCATGCGCGCCACGAAAGGTCACAAGGACCTGATCGACGCCATCGCGCCGCTCATGGCGGTCCGTCCCAAGCTGCACCTGGTGTTTGTCGGCGCCGGTTCGCCGGTCTTCGAGCAGACGCAGGCCTATGTGGCCGAACGCAAGCTGCAGGACCGCATCCACCTGATGGGAACGCGGCGCGATGTCCCCAACCTGCTGGCGGGGTTCGACCTTTTCGCCCTGGCGACGCAGCAGGAAGCGTCCGGCACCGTCTATGTCGAGGCGCAGGCCAGCGGCTTGCCCGTAGTCGGCACCGACGTGGGCGGCGTATCCGAGATGTTCCGCCACGGCGAAACCGGCTTTCTGGTTCCGCCCAAGAATTCCGCCGCGCTGACCCAGGCGCTTGAGCGCCTGATCGACGACCCGGTCCTGCGCCGGCGCATGGGCGACGAGGGCCGCCGCATGGTTTGGGAAGAAGGGGTGTTTTCGCCCGCCCGCCTGGCCGAGAATACCGAGGCCATTTACACCAAATGGCTGGCGGAGCGCCGAGGATGAACGCGCCCAACGTTCCGGTGCTGATGTACCACCACGTCACGCCGGCCGGCGGCATGATCGCCGCCACGCCTGATGTCTTCGAAGCCCAGATCGCGCGGCTGGCGCGTGCCGGTTACCAGTCGCTGACCGCCGCGCAGTTCGCCGGCTATCTGGCCGGCGCAAGCGTGCCCGAGCGTTCCGTGCTGATCACGTTCGACGACGGCTACCTGAACAATTGGGTGCACGCGCATCCGATCCTGGCGCGCCATGGCATGCGCGCGCTGCTGTTCACCATCACGGGCTGGATCGGCGACGGGCCCGTCCGTCCCCATGCCGGACAAGGGCAGGCGCTGCCCGCGACGCCCGACCATGACGCCTGCAAGCAGCTGGTGGCGGCGGGCCGCGCCGACGAGGCCATGCTGCGCTGGAGCGAAATCGAGGCCATGCAGGCGGCGGGCACCTTCGAATTTCATTCGCACACGCACACGCATACGCGCTGGGACAAGGTCTGCGGCGCCGACGTGAACGCCAAGCGCGAGCACATCGCGCAGGAACTGCACGATTCCCGCGACACCCTGATCCGGCGGCTGGGCGCGGCCAGCGACCATCTCTGCTGGCCCCAGGGCTATTTCGACCCGGATTACGTGGCCGCCGCCCGCCAGGCGGGTTTTCGCCACTTGTACACTACCGACCCTTTCGGCCAGAACACGCCTGGCGCGGACCCCGGACACATCTATCGGTTCGCGGTGCGCAATCAGGGCGGCTCCTGGCTGAACCGCCGTATCTGGCTGTCGCGCGACCCGTTCTGGGGCCCGCGCTATCACGCCTGGAAGGCCTGGAAAAAGCGTCTTAGGAATCGCGGATGAAGCTATCAGTCATCATCATCACCAAGAACGAAGCGGCGAACATCGCCGCCTGCCTCAAGTCCGTTGTATTCGCCGACGAATTCATCGTGGTGGATTCTGGCAGCACGGACGGCACTGTAGAGCTGGCGCAGGCCCTGGGCGCCCGGGTCGAGGTGACGTCCGACTGGCCCGGCTTCGGGCCTCAGAAAAATCGCGCGCTTGACCTGGCCACCGGCGATTGGGTGCTGTCCATCGACGCCGACGAGCGCGTCACGCCTGAACTCGCCCGTGAAATCCAGGACGTGCTTGAGGCGCCGCAGGCCGACGCCTACGAAATCGCCCGCCTGTCCAATTTCTGCGGGCGCGACATCCGCCATAGCGGCTGGTGGCCCGACTACGTGCTGCGCCTGTTCAAGCGGGGCACGGCGCGCTTCACCGACGCCGCCGTGCATGAACGAGTGGTGCCCGCCAACGGGCGGCCGCTGCAGTTGCAGGGTTACTTCAATCATTACCCGTACGAAAACCTGGAAGCCCTGATCACCAAGGTCAACCGCTATTCCTCCGACGCGGCAGCGATGATGTACGCCAAGGGCCGGCGCACATCGGTCTTCGGGGCGCTGGGCCACGGATTCTGGACCTTCGTGCGCATCTATCTGATACGGCGCGGTTTCCTTGACGGCCGCCACGGCCTGGTGCTGGCCGTGATCGCCGCAACCGGCAGTTTCCTGCGCTACGCCAAGCTCATGTTCCTTTCCGCCAGCCGCAAGTGACACCCACGCGCCATTGCGCTCCGATCCGATGAACATTCTGTACACGAACTACCACAGCAACACCACGATTGGTGGCCACACCATTTACGTTGTCTCGCTGCTGCGCGCATTGGCGCAGCGCCATCGCATTACGGTTGCCGTGCCCGGAGGCAGCAGCCTGCACCGCCTGGCCGGCGACGTCCCGGGCGTGCATGTGGTGGCCCAGGAATATCCGAGCCGGCTGGGCAAGCGCCTGGCGGCCGCGCGCGACTTGCGGCGCGTCATCATTGCCGGGAAGATCGACGTAGTTCACGTCAATGGATCGTCCGATCACCGCACTGTCATTCTGGCGTGCATGGGACTGGGAAAAAGCCGTCCGCGCATCGTGTTGACCAAGCACAATGACATCCCCATTTCGTACATCGGGGCGGCATTGCGCACGCGTATCGGCACTGACCACGTCATCGGCGTATGCAACTTCGTCGAGCGCATGCTGCGAGCATCTCCCTACGCCGCCCGGCCGGTCTCCACCATCGCCAACGGCGTGGACATCGAGCGTTATGCCCCCTGGCCCGAAGACCGGGCCCGGGCCGAGCGCGCGCGCCTGCTGGGCGCCCATGCGGCCAAATGCACGCTGTTGCTCGGCAGCAATGCGGGCACGAACTCCTACAAGGGCTGGATGGACATGGTGCGGGCCGTGGCCCAATTGGGCGCGCGTGCGCAAGGCGTCTACATTGCCTTGGCCGGCGCCGAGCCCGAGGCCGGGCAGATGCAGGAAGTGCAGGCACTGGGCATGGCCGATCGCGTCATCTTTGCCGGCATGCTGGACGACGTCCGTCCGTTTCTGGCTGCGCTGGATATCGGCTTCGTGCTTTCCTACCGGGTTGAGACCATTTCGTTCGCCTGCCGCGAAATGATGTCCATGGGACTGCCGGTCATCGTGTCGGACCAGGGCGGGCTGCCCGAGAACATCTCCGAGGGCGTCGACGGCTGGATCGTGCCGAAGCGGACCCCCGATGCCGTGGCTCGTGTGCTGGCGGGTATATTGGATGATCCTGGCTGCATCGCGCGCATGCGCGTGGCGGCGCGGGCCAAGAGCGTGTCGGAATTCGGTATCGACCAATTCGCGCGGCGCACGGAACAGGTTTACCTGAGCCTGGCGCACGCGGCTCATTGATCGGGCAAGGGGGCAGAGACCCGTCCGGTCCGGCGCGTGTTCGGCCGGTAGGCGCCGGGTCCGGGGCGCCCGCCACCTGGCGGTAGAGCGGGCATTTTTGCGGCACGCCGACCCTATATAATCTGTCACATGCCCATACCGATTCTCATGTATCACCAGATCGGCAAGCCCAATCCCAAGGGCACACCGTTTCGTGGACTCACGGTACATCCCGACAGCTTCGCCCGCCAGATGCGCTGGATGCGCAGGCTCGGCTATCGCGGGCTGTCGATGCGCGACCTGATGCCGTACGTGCGAGGCGACCGCAAGGGGAAGGTATTTGGCATCACGTTCGACGACGGCTATCGCAACGTGCACCACAACGCGATGCCGGTGCTGAGCGAATTGGGATTCACCGCCACCAATTATTTCGTGGCGCGCCAGTTCGACGGCGGCAATGTCTGGGATCTGCAAAAGGGCATCCCGTTTTCGGCGCTGATGACTGTGCAGGAAATGCGGGAATGGGCCGCGGCTGGCAACGAGGTCGGCTCGCACACGCTTGACCACGTCCATCTGCCTGAACTTTCTCCTGAAGAAGCACGGCGCCAGATCGTCGAATCCAAGTCCGAGCTTGAACAGGCGCTGGGCGCGCCCGTCACTGCCTTCTGTTATCCCTATGGACACCAAGGCCCCGAGCACCGCGCCATGGCCCGGGAGGCAGGCTACGACAATGCCACGCTGACCCAGCGCGGCCTGGCGGCTGCGTCCGACGATCCCTTCGGACTGCCGCGGGTGACGGTGGCGCGCTCCACCAACATCATCCGCTTCCTCCAGAAGTGCCTCACCCGGTATGAAGACCACCGCCGGCGGCCGTGAACAACGGCTCCGCATTGCGCTGCTGGTCGACCGCTTCGGCAATCGTTTCGGAGGCGCGGAAGCCTACGGCGTGGAACTGATGAGGGTGCTGGGACAGCGGCACAAAGTGGTCGTTGTCGCGCGCGACTACGACAGCGACCTGCAGTTCGATTTCCTGCCCGTGCGCTTTCCCGGCTGGCTGCCCAGTTGGATGCGCGTGCTGTACTTCGCCTGGCGCGCTGACCGGCTAACCCGGGGCCGCTACGACATCGTGCATTCGCACATGAATGGCTGGGCGGGCGAGATCCAGGTCATGCACGTAACGCCGGTGCGCTACAACCGCGTTACCCGCGTCAAGCCGCTGCAGCGCGTGACGGCCTGGCTGAGCCCGCGCCTGATTACCTACCTGATGCTGGAAAAGCTGCGCGTGCGCAAGACGCCCAGGCGGCGCGTGGTGGCAGTGTCCGGGCTGATCATGGATCAGCTGCACCGCAGCTACGGCGAGCACTTGCCTGTCGATATCATCGCGCCCGGCGTCAAGCTGCCCGCCACGGGCCAGGGGGGCGGACGCGATGCGACGCGCGCCCGGCTGGGCTGGGACGCGGACACCATCGGCTGTCTGTTGGTCGCGCGCAATCCGTTGCGCAAGGGCTTGCCGGCGTTGCTGGACGCCCTGGCGCTATTGCCGCCGCGTTACAGGCTGCTGGTTGTGGGGGCCGACGAACGCAGCCGCGACCGAGTGCTTGCCGCCGGACTCATCGGCCGTGTCACCCTGGTCGATCCCACCCCAGAAGTGGGGCAGTACTTCGAGGCGGCGGACATCTATGCCCACCCGACCCTGAACGACAGCTACGGCATGGCGCCGCTTGAAGCCATGTCCTACGGTCTGCCGGTGGTGGTCAGTTCGCCCGTCTATTGCGGCTTTGCGCAATACCTGGAGGCGGGGAAGGACGCGCTCATCCTGCAGGATCCGCGCGACGGCGCCCAATTGGCGCAAGCGCTGGAGCGCCTGGGGTCGGAGCCCGAGTTGCGCGCGGCGCTGACCGAACGCGGGCTGCAGATCGCCCGGGACCAGAGCTGGGAGATGGTGGCGTCGCGGTACGAGGCCCTGTACAAAAGCGTGCTGCGGGAGCGTGGCTGAAGAGCGGGGCGGGCCGCTACCCCGTTTTCAATGGCCGGGCGCCGTCGCGCGCTCCAGGTCGCCCAGCCACAGGATCGCGTGTTCGCGGTCCGGGCCGCACATTTCCTGTTGCGGCTGCAGCCCCCCGCAGAAATCGGGCCGGGACGGCTGGCCGAAAACCGCGCAGCGCATGTCGGGCAGCAACTGGATACACGGTACGCCGGCGGGCTTGCCCTGCGGCATTCCGGGCAGGGGCCGGGTTATCGACGGCGCGATGCAACAGGCGCCGCATCCCGCCCGGCAATCCATCCCGGCCGCCGTCATGCTCATACCCATCCGCGCAGCCAGTACACGAAGAGGCCGGCATATTCCTTCAGGATGGAACGGCTTGCGTCGAAGGTGCGCTGGTCGGGCAGCCACAGGGGCAGGGATCCGTCCGCCGGCGCCACGATTTGCGGGGGCGCCGGGGCGGCGATGACTTCCACGCCCTGCTTGGAAAAGGCTGCCATGGCCCGCGGCATGTGCAGGGCCGAGGTCACCAGCAGGACTTTGCCGATGCCGCGCGCCTTGAGCTGGTCTTCCGTCAGGGTCGCGTTTTCGTAGGTGGTGCGGCTGGCGTTTTCCAGGATCAGCGCCGTTTCCGGCACGCCTTGCTGGCGGATCGCGTGGGCCATGCCCCGCGCCTCGCTGACGTCGCCTTCAAGCGCGCCGCCCGACAGCAACACCTTGGGCGCACGCCCCGCCAGATAGAGCTGGGCGGCGGTGTCCACGCGCACGACGGCGGTGTCCTTGTCATAGGGCAGGAACCAGTTGGCGCGCCCATTGGCGGTATTGCCGCCCAGCACCACGATCGCGTCGGCCATGGGCGACTGTTCCGGCGGCAGGTGGGGGTAGCGGTGCTCCAACGCGCCGCCGGCCCATAGCGACGTGGCCGGCAACGACCAGGCCAGCGCCCACAGCAGACCCGCGGCGATGATGACGCTGCCGGCCTTGCGCAGCCGGAACCACCCCAGCAACAAGCCGATGATGACCAGGGTGATGCACAAGTTGTAGGGAATGATCAGATTCGTGAGATAGCTGGAAAAGGTCATTTCAAGACAGTCCTGATTACTGCGTACCGTCCAGCAGGCGATTGGCCTGCCGTTCTACTTCGTCGGTCGATGGCCAGGCCTGTTCGGATCCCACGCACACCGCGCGCGGAGACCAGGGGCCGGTCCTGCCCGGCCGTGTCACGCCAAACAGCGTGAGCTCCCGGGCCGAGGCGGCCGCGGCGACATGCGACACGCCGGAATCGTTACAAACCACCAGCGCCGCCTTGGCCGTCAGGGCCGCGAAGGCGCCCAACGACAGCGGCGGCAGCAATTGCGCCGTCGGCGCATTGCGGCGGGCCTCGTCGGTTTCGGCCGGAGGGGGGCACATTACCACGGTATGGCCGCGGGCCTGCAAGGCGCGGGTAAGTGTATCGAATCCTGGCCAAACCTTGATCTTGCCCTTGTGCAGCCCGGTGGCAGTGGGAGCGATCAGCACAAAGCGCTGATCCGCCAGGCCAGCCTGTTCCAGCGCCTGGCCGGCCGCCTGCTCGTGCGCGGGCGTCAGGGGCAGGTCCAGCGTCGGGCCGGGCTGCGCGGGGCCGGAGGGCAGCCCCCAGCGGGTCAGCGCTACGCGGGTCAGGTGGTGCCAGGACTCGACGGCGTGCAGGGAATCGGCCGGCTTGGCGAAAGGCCAGCGCAGCAGGAAGCTGCGGCCGTCGTCCCGGTAGCCTGCCGACGGCAGGCCCGCCAGCCGGAACACCAGGGCGCTGGACAGCGAATCCGGAAGCAGCAGGCCGCGGGCGTGCCGTCCCTGGGCGCCCAGGCTGCGCCGGTGCGCGCTGACGGCGGCCCGGTCGGGCCCCACCTTGCCGCGCATGGGTATGAAATCCTGTTTTTCCACGCCGTCGAGCAGGTCGCGGGCCCAGGGGCGGGCACAGATCACCAAGGGGAGGCCGCTGGCGTGCAGGGCGCGCAGGCTGGGCAGGCTCATGCAGACATCGCCCACCCAATTGGGCAACCGGACGTACAAGCAACTGATATCGGACATGGAAAGGCGCTGGGCGCGTTGGGGATGAAGGGGCCGGGCGGCGCGCGGACGCGCAGCCGGTACAATCCTGGGCACAATTGTATAAAAGCGAGTGATCCCTTTGAATTCTGCCGCACGCAATGCGCCCGCGGGTTCCCAACCCGTCAAATCCGAACTCTGGAGCCGGATCTACAGCCGAGTGGGTTCCTATTGGAAGGGCCTGGCGGCGGCAATTCTGCTGATGGCCGGGGCCGCGGCCACGCAGCCCGTCCTGGCCGTCATCATGAAGCCCCTGCTGGACGGCGGGTTCTCGGGCGCCAAACCTTACTACGTCTGGGCGCTGCCGCTGGCGGTCGTGGGCCTGATCATGTTGCGCGGCATCTGCAACTTCTTCAGCGACTATCTGCTGGCCTGGGTGGCGAACAACGTGCTGCTGGGCATGCGCCGGGACATGTTCGAGCGCCTGCTGGGCCTGCCCGACGCCGATTTCAAGCGCGGCGACACCGGCCGCCTGCTTAATCGCTTCACGATCGACGCCGGCAACGTCACCGGCTACGCCACCGACGTCATTACCGTGCTGGTGCGCGAGACCCTGGTGGTTCTCGCCCTGATTTGCGTGCTGCTGTACATGTCGTGGGTGCTGACGCTGATCATCCTGGTGATGCTGCCGGTGTCGGTAATGATTTCCCGCTTTTTCATCAAGCGCCTGCGCCGCATCAACCGCGAAACGGTCAACATGAACGCCGAACTGACCCGCGTGGTCGGTGAAGGCATCGACGGCCAGCGCGTCATCAAGCTGTTCGACGGCTACGACGTCGAGCGCGGCCGGTTCGATTTCGTCAGCCGGCGCCTGCGCCGCTTCGCGATGCGCACGGCCACGGCCGATGCGGCGCTGACGCCGCTGACCCAGGTCTGCATCTCCATTTCCGTCGGGGCCGTCATCGCCGTGGCGCTTAGCCAGGCCAACAGCGGCTCCCTTACGGTGGGCAGCTTCGCCTCCTTCATGGCCGCGCTGGCCCAGATCTTCGATCCCATCAAGCGCCTCACCAACGTGGCCGCCCGGATGCAGAAGATGCTGGTGTCGGCCGAAAGCGTGTTCACCCTGATCGACCAGGTGCCTGAAAAGGACACGGGCACCAAGGAATTGCCCGAGCCCGTGCGCGGCAAGGTCGAATTCCGTAACGTGTTCCATCGCTTTCCCGACGCCGAGCGCGATACGGTCAACGACATTTCGTTCGTCGTAGAGCCCGGGCAGACCGTCGCCCTGGTCGGGCGTTCGGGCAGCGGCAAGACTACGCTGGTCAACATGCTCCCGCGGTTCGTCCTGGCCGACAGCGGCCAGATCCTCGTGGACGACGTGCCGATCGACGACTTGACGCTGCGCAGCCTGCGCTCGCATCTGTCGCTGGTCAGCCAGGACGTGGTGCTGTTCGACGACACCATCGCCGCCAACGTCGGCTATGGAGCCCTGGGAAAATCCAGCGACCAAAAGGTGCGCGACGCCCTGGAGGCGGCCAATCTGCTGGAATTCGTCGAGGGCCTGCCGCAGGGCATCGAGACACCGGTGGGCGAAAACGCCGCCCGCCTGTCGGGCGGCCAGCGTCAGCGCCTGGCGATCGCGCGCGCGCTCATCAAGAACGCGCCCATCCTGATCCTGGACGAGGCCACGTCCGCGCTGGACAACGAGTCCGAGCGCCAAGTCCAGGCCTCGCTCGAGCGCCTGATGAAGGGACGCACCACGCTCGTCATCGCCCACCGCCTGTCCACCGTCCAGAACGCCGACCGCATCATCGTCCTGGATGGAGGCAAGATCGTCGAACAGGGGCCGCACGCGGATCTGCTGGCGGCGGACGGCCTGTACGCCTCGCTGTACAAGATGCAGTTCCGCGACGACTGACCCGCCACGCGCGATTTTTCCAGGCCGCCGCCATTCATGGCGGCTTTTTTTTGTCGAAGTTCCTGTTTGCCAATCCTGCGGATTGCCGGAAAATGGCCCCAGCCTGCGTGTAGCGGGCAGGGCCGCGTCCCGGGCGCCCAGGCCCGCCATGCAACCAGGAGCACGCCATGGCCCTGCCTTCCGAAGGCAATCAACTCATCAACGTCGTCGTTCTGCTGGGCGCGGCGGTCATCGCCGTCCCGCTGTTCAAGCGGCTCGGGCTCGGCTCGGTTCTGGGCTACCTGGCGGCTGGCCTGGTAATCGGGCCATTCGGCATCGGTCTTTTCTCCGATCCCAAAGCCATCCTGCACGTAGCCGAACTGGGCGTGGTGATGTTCCTGTTCATCATCGGCCTGGAAATGCAGCCGTCGCGCCTGTGGAGGCTGCGTGGCGAAATCTTTGGCCTGGGCGTCGCGCAGGTGCTGGCCTGTGGTGCGCTGTTGACTGGCGTGGGCCTGCTGGCGGGCATGTCCGGCCCAGCAGCATTCATGGCGGCGATGGGTTTTGTGCTGTCTTCCACCGCCATCGTGATGCAGATCCTGGCCGAACGCGACGAGACCGCCAGCGCGCAAGGGCAGCGCATCGTGTCCATCCTGCTGCTCGAAGACCTGGCCATCGTCCCGTTGCTTGCCCTGGCGGCGTTGCTGGCGCCGGCCGGAAACACCGGCCAAGGCGATCCGTGGCTGCAGTCGGCCATTGCGCTGGGCTGCATCCTGGCGCTGCTGGCGGCGGGCCGCTGGCTGCTCAACCCGCTGTTCCGCCTGCTGGCCAACGCCCACGCCCGCGAAGTGATGACCGCCGCCGCGCTGCTCGTCGTGCTGGGGGCGGCGCTGCTGATGGAATTTGGCGGGCTGTCGATGGCCATGGGCGCCTTCCTCGCCGGCGTGCTGCTGTCCGAATCCACGTTCCGCCATCAGCTCGAAGCAGAGATCGAGCCGTTTCGAGGCATTCTGCTCGGCCTGTTTTTCCTGGGCGTGGGCATGTCCCTGGATCTCGCGGCCGTGGCGCGCGAATGGCCGCTCATCCTGGCGGGCGTCGCGGTCTTCATGCTCGTCAAGTCCGTGGGCGTCTACGCAGTGGCGCGGCTGCTGCGCGCAAGCCGGGCGGAAGCAGTTACGCGCGCGGCGCTGCTGGCGCAGGGCGGCGAATTCGCTTTCGTGCTGTACAGCGCGGCGGCCGACAAAGGCATTTTCGATGCGCATACGGGGGCCGTGCTGACGGCCATCGTCATTATTTCCATGGCGGTAACTCCCTTGTGCGTCCTGTCCCTGCGCTGGCTGCTTCCCAAGCCGGCGCCATCCATGGAAGGCGTGGATGTCGCCCGCGATCTGGACGGCTGCGCCCTGATCGTGGGTTTTGGCCGGTTCGGCCAGATCGTGACGCAAGCCATGCTGGCGAGGGGGCTGAAGGTGTCCATCCTGGACACGGATACCGACGCGATCCGGGCCGCCGCGAAATGGGGCGTGAAAGTCTATTATGGGGACGGTACGCGGGTGGACATGTTGCGCTCCGCCGGGGCGGAAAATGCCTGCGCCATCCTCATCTGTATTGACGATCCGCGGGCAGCCACCCAAATGGTCAAGCTGATCAAGTCAGAGTTCCCGCTGGTAAAGGTGGTGGTGCGCGCCTATGACCGCATCCATTCGCTGGCGCTCGCCAAGGAGGGAGTGGAGTTCCAGGTGCGGGAAACCCTGGAATCCGCGCTGGTATTTGGCGAAGCGGCGCTGCGCGCCATAGGCGTCCCGGCCGAAGAGGCGCAGGAGGTTCTGGAAGACGTCCGCCAGCGGGACAACGAGCGCTTTGACCTGGAGGTAGCCGGGGGGCTGTTTGCGGGAAGGTCGCTGCTTTACGGAAATATGACGAGTCAACCGGATGGCAAGAACGACGATCCGAACCGCGAAACGGAGGAGACGGCGGCCAGTCCATCCTCCTGATGGCCAGGCTTCGCGCTGCATTTCGGTATCTTTGCATTACTTTACGCATCATTTCACGCGCAAAGCCGGACGGCTAAGGTAGATTAATCCGTACCGACGCTTCACTCACGAAGCGCATTTGCCAGGGGGCTGCCATGCTGCAATCGGACCGGAATTCGACTACGCCGCACGCAATCGGAATTGAGCTCGCGCGGCGACAGGCCTTGACCCTGCGTTGCGGTTTCTCGGGGCGGCTGACACGCCAGCTCTTGTCGCACACCGGATCGGTGGGGCCGGCGTGGGCCATCAGCGCCCATCGCGAAACCGACAAGGCTAGGGGCGCCAAGGCATTTCCCTTCCGCATCGCCGCCAGCGCGGCATCCTGAAGTTCCGCTCCGGGCGCCGCGCGCCCGGAGTGCCAGCCAAGTCGCGTCCGTCCGGGCGCGCCGGCGGACGCCGCACATCGACTCTCCCGCACGTATCCCGCCTGGCCCGGCCGCTGCCCTGCGCCCCGGCTGCCGCTGCCTTGCGCCTGGACGCGGGGACCGGCATTATCTCGCTGACATTGCCATTAAATGCGTCCCCCTGAACGCCGATGCGAAGGAGCGCCGTATTGAAGTCCCGTGGGATCGTGCATCGCACCCTGTACGCGCTGGCTGGGCTGGTCGCCATCGGTATCTGTACGGCCTCAGTGGCGTTGCTATGGATGGACCGCCGGGTCACCTGGGAGTCCGCCTACGTCTCGGCCCGCAACCTTGCCGGCGTGTTGGCGGCAGATATCGGCCGCACGCTGCATGTCTACGATCTGTCGCTGCAAGGTGTTGTCGAACGCCTGCGTGAGCCGGGCATCGCACGGGTCGAACCGGAAACCCTCCATCGCTTTTTGTTCGACCGTTCCGCCACGGCCGAGTACCTTGGCGCTATCGTCGTGCTCGACAAGGACGGCAACGTGGTCTACGACTCGACCTCCATCGTCCCGCCCAAGCTCAATTTCTCGGATAGGGATTACTTCCAGGTTCATCGCGAAGCGCACAATGCCGGCCTATTTGTCAGCCGTCCGTACCATAGCCGGTTGCGCGGCGGGGATGAAAGCATCGCCATCAGCCGGCGAATTACATTACCGGATGGCAGTTTTGGCGGTGTCGTTGCCGGATCCCTGCGGATGGCCTATTTCCGCGACCGCTTCGCGGACGTGTCCATCGGCGTGCACGACGCCATCACCGTGTTCCGCAATGACGGCATCGTGCTGCTGCGGGATCCCTATTCAAGCGCCGACATGAACCGCGAGTTCGACGTGCCGCTGGACTTCCAGCAGTACCTGATCGGCCGGGAAGGTTCGTTTGTCGGCATTCTGTCGCACGATGGCGTCAACCGCCTCTACGCATTCGACGCCATCGAAGGCACGCCGCTCGTGATCGACGTGGCCTTGGCCGTAGATGACCTTCTGCAACCCTGGATGCGGCGGGCCGCGTTGATCGTCCCCGTCACGCTTGCGCTGTTCATGTCGGTCATGGCGCAGATCATCCTGTTCCGCCGCGAAATGCGTTGGCGGCGCGCTTTCGAAGAGCATCTGGCAAACCAGGCGCATACCGATGGACTGACTGGCCTGGCCAACCGGCGCACGTTCGACGAAGTGCTGAATCGCGAGTGGGAAGCCGCGCGCCGCGATCGCACGCCGCTGTCGCTGCTGTTCCTGGATGCCGACCACTTCAAACTCTACAACGATCGTTATGGCCACCAGGAGGGCGATGAGCTGCTCAAGATGCTCGCGTTGGCGCTCAAAAACAAGGCGCGGCGGCCGCGTGACCTGGCGGCGCGCTACGGGGGCGAGGAATTCGTGGTGCTGTTGCCCAATACCAGCCGCCAGCGCGCTATCGCGGTTGCCGAAACCATCCGGCGGGCCATTGCGGAGTTGCGCGTTCCGCACGAAGGCAACGAGGGCGGCATCGTGACGGTCAGCATCGGCGTGGCGACCGCTATCCCCAACGGCGACAGCGATGCAGCGGCCACCCTGGTCGAGGCCGCCGACGCCGCGGTCTACGAAGCCAAGGAGTCCGGCCGCAACCGCGTTGCCGCCGCGGCCGCCTGACAGGGCTGGGGCAAAAAAAAACCCCGCCGCACATCCGTGCGGCGGGGCGTCTCGGCGGGGCTTAGCGGCCCAGCATCACGGCCTGAAGCCGCGTCTGCGCCTGCTGCACATTCTTCGCCTGGCTATTCAGGTCTTGCAGCAGCTGATTCAGCTCAGCCTGCACGGCAGGATCGTTCACCTTTACGATGGGGCCGGCGATGTCGATCTGCGCCTTGTGCGCCTCGACGTAATCGGCGATCTTCAGGCTGCTGTCGAACGTGGCGTTCAATTGGGGCAGCACATCCCGGAACGTGTCGGCGGGCAGGCTTACGGTCTTTTCGTAGGCCTTGTCGTAGACCGCCTTCAGGTCTTCCGGCTGCTTCAGTTGCGCGCGGGCTGCATCGGCCTTGTCTTGCTGCTCTTTCAGCGCCGCGTTCATGTCGTTCAGCGCGGCCTGCACGGTCTTCAGATCGTCGCGGCGGGTCACGATATCGTTCACCGAGCGCATGGCGCCCTTTTGCATGATGCCCGAAAGCGGCTTGACCGAGGCATCCATGCCCGCATTGAAATCGGTGATCACGGCATACTGGGCCGCGTAGTCGCCGAAGGATTTCTTCTCTTCGTCCGTCAGCTGGGGCACGCGCACACCCGGCTTGTCGACGATGCGCGTCTGCAGGAATTGCGTGAAAGCGGCGCGCTGTTCAGGTTCCTTGTCGCCGCATGCGGCCAGCACCAGCGGCAGGGCCACGGCCAGCGCCAGGAACGGACGAAATAGGGACTTCATTGCATTGACCTCCGGAAAAGCTTGGGGAATTGACGCCGGGTACTGCTCACCCGGCAAAAAGCGCCCGCAGCTTATCGGCAACCTTGCGGCGCCGCCATCGGTTTCAAACTTCATTTCAAACGAATCGTTAAGACACACATTCCATACATATCGGCTTGAATGACGCCTGCGATTCGGGTACGCGAGCGGGCGCGACGCGTGCGAGGGCCGGTTGCGGCGGCCCGGTGCGCGGCGCCGCGGGCTCAGACCAGAATGATGTCGTATTGCTCGGGTGTGCTGGTTCAAATCTAGCATTGGTGCGGCCTTCAGGGGGCGTTTCTGATTTTCTAATTGCCCCTGGCTACCCACTTAGCTACCCACTTCTGGGGTGCTGGGCTCGTCCTCATCGGCCGATGCCGTCATGCGAGCCAGCATAGCATTGAGCGAAGCGGCAGTTATGCCGACCGCGCGCGTTTTGCCGATATTGACCTTGACCAGCTCGCCACGGTCGCACATGCGATAGACAGTCGCCACGGACACGCCCAGGGTCTTGGTAGCCTCATGGACTCGGTAGATGAGCTTGGGTGGCATGGCTGCGGCCGGTGCTTGGTGTTGGGCTGCGTGTGCCATTACTGCTCCTTGTTGTCGGTGGCGGCGCGCACGTCGATGGCGTAGACCCCCACAGGGTCCGGCCCGAAGTGCGGGTGCGTGATCGTCTTGATGGTGAAGCCGTTCCAGGGCACGACGAGCCGGCGCTCAGTGTCGTCGCGGCGCGGGTAGCCGCGGGTCAGCACGATGTTTTTGTAGCGGCCGAAGCCATGCTCCAGGCTGTCCGCCAGGTCGCGGTCCTCGAGGCGCCTTGACCAGTAGGCAGTGCAAAGCCGGTATTCCTCGGTCTTCGTGCCGGCCCTGATGGCGTCGAAGTATTCGCCCTTCAGGGCCAAGTGAAGGTCAGCCATGCTGAGCCTCTTCGATTCGATACTCCAGATGGAAGCCGCCGCCGGGTCCTTCGTGCGTCACGTGCGTGACCTTGGTGCCGTGAGGACGGCCATGCCTGGCCTCGATGCTGCCGTGCGCCCAGGGGCCAAGCAGTGCTTTCCAGTCCTCCGGAATCAGTGCCAGCACTTGGGCATCTGTGCCTGCTCGGTCGGGGTAGGCCTTGATGGTGGCGATGATGGTCTCGATGAACGCGCTGCTCATGGCAATGCCGGCCCTGGCCGAGTCTGAGGGTGACATTCCTGGGAACGGCCAATCGTAGTGAGGGACCAACGACGGCGCCGGCGGGATTTTGACCGTGGGCGCCAGGTTGGCCGCCGAAAACAGTTCGGCCTGCATGGCGGCACTACGCATCGCTACCTCCCGTCTTCTGCGCACCCGGTTGCGCGGACAGAGCGGCGCGGGACTTCAGGGCGCGGATGGATTCAGCGACAGCCGTTAGGGCGGTATATGCGCCCGGCCCACGCATTCCGGCTCGGTACTCGCAAGCGTGGGCCGCTTCCTCCAGCGCCGCATCGCGCACCGCCTCGCTGGCCAGGGGCGTGGCATAGAGCGGGCGCACGTCCCAACCTAGCCCGCGCCAAGTTTCTACCAGCGCGGGGTCTTTCGTTGGGCTGATCCCGTTCGTCTCCCACGCTACCGCCTGCGCCTCTCCGACTACGGGGGGGCGTGTGGCATGTACGGCGCCATGAACCAGGGCGCCGGCTTGCCGCAGATCGCTATCAAGCCGATCAATAACGTGCAGGGCGATGTGCAGGTCTTCGCGCTGAACGCGGCAGGTTTCCGGCGCCTCTCCTCGGACGTGACTGGCCGTCGCTTCGCGCAGGCGGGCAATTGTCGTATGAAAGCTCATGCTGCGAGTTCCCTCCAGGTGATCACGTTGCTGGCGGCATGCGTCAGGTGCGGCTGTGCGCCGGCCGCCCGGGCCGCAATCGTGCGCATCGCCAGGTCGAAGCGCACGGGCCGCCGGACGACCGGACGATAGGGCGGCGGGGTAACGCCAGTGCGGCTGACGTCCAGGAAGCGCGTGAGGAAGGGCAGCAGCGCACCGGCGTCAAAGTCCGGGACTGCCCATCCCATGCGCTCGGCGATCAATTCGGCCATCTGCGCGCTGCTGGTGGACTGCTTCAGGGGAACCCCCAGAAGGCGCAACTGCTCGGCGGCCATGCGCCGTGCCGTCTGCATTTCGCTGGAATGGTGGCGGATGGTGGTCATGCGGCCTCCTTCAGCCTGGCGGGGCCGGAAGAATGGCCTTGGTCGAGCCAATGAACCGTGAAGGCATCGGAAGGGGCCTGCGGTGCCGCCTTGAGCGTGCCCAGCACCAGGATGGTGTCCAGGTGACCGTCGGCGCCCAACGCGTCGACCAGGGCCAGCGCGTCGGCGCGGCCCGGCAGGTCCAGGCAGTCGAAGCGGTCCAGGATCAGGCAGCGCAGGCCGGAAACCACGGCCAGCGCGGCACCGACGAGAGCGTCAACACGCCAGCGCTCGGATTCCGAAAGCAGGCGATATGGGCGGCCCTCCCAGGTGATTCCCATGTCGGCGCCGATCTCGGGCACGCGCCAGCCGGCGATAGTGGCCAGCTCGGCCAGCTTGTCGTTGAAGGGCTGCAATGCCTCGGACAGGATCTCGCCCGGTATGCCATCGGGCGACAGCGCGTCGCCGATTGCCAGCCAGGCCAGCACCTCGCGGTGGTAGCGCGTAGCGTTCTGCGTCCGCTCGGTTGCGCCGGCGGCGGCCTGCTTGGCGTTCAGCAGGGCCTGGACGCGGTCGTCGACGGCCTTGCGTTCAGCGCGCAGTGCGGCCACCTTGGCTCGTGCGGCCTCCACGTCGGCGGGCTGGATCGCCTCCGGTGCGGCCGCATCCTGCAGTTGTGCTTCAGTGGCCTCTGCCGCGGCGATGTCGCGCCGGTCGTTCTCGACGCTGCGCGCCATCAGGTCGCGGGCCTCGATCGCCTTCGGCAGGGCCGCGACGGCCTCCGGATCGCCCTTGCCGTCAATGGGGCCATACTGCGCGACATACTTGCCCAGGGCGGCATCGGCCACGTCATACGCTTCGAAGCCGCCGCCCTCCGCCTCAATGAAATTCAGGGCGCTGTACAGCCAGTCGGCCAGCTCATGGATGAGGCCTTCGCGCGCGCCAGATCCGGCCTTGGCCTGCAGGGCTTCGATCTTGGCCGCCAGGTTGGCGCATTCGGCCTGGTCGAATTCCAGTTTCTGGCGCAGCGCCGGCAGCTTTGCGGCCTGCGCCTGCCGGGCCGCGATCTGATCGCGTGCGGCCGCATAGGCGTTGGCCTTTTGCTCGAGAGTGCCCAGGGCTTTGGTGTGCTGCTCCAGCTTCGCGTCGACGCCGGCCAGCGTCGCGCGCTCGGCTACCAGCGCGGCCTGGTCGAACGGCGGAATCTCGGCGGCCCATCCTTCTGCCTTCTGGCTTCCCCATTGTTCGCCGGTGGCGGCCTTCCATGCGCCCTTGGCCTGAGTTGCCTCCTGCTTGGCATGTTCCGCGCCGGCGGCAAAGCCGCTGCGCAGGATGGGCTTGATTTGCGTCACCGGGGTTGCTGCGCAGCCGCGCGCCACCAAACGACGTTCGATATCGTCGGGCTTGACCTTCGTGCCCATGAGCGTGAACAGCAGCGTGCGACGCTCGTCCGGCTTGGCAGCAGCGAAGCGATCGGGGGCCAGCACGAAGGGCAGGGCGGGGGACTGCGGCACCAGTGCCTCGCCCGACTGCGTGCCTTTCGGCAAACCGATGCCGATGGCGCCTTCGTCCAGGTCCAGCGTGACTGCGCCAAGCTTCGCACCATCGGTGACGAGCGCCGAGAATTCCTTCTTGAGGCCGACACGTTCTGGGGTGCCCAGCATGGCCAGGCGCACGGCCTCCGCGATGCTGGATTTGCCGGCACCGTTCGGGCCGGCGATAAGGGCGACGGGAGTGCCCAGGTCAAGATCAACGGCGCGAGCGCCTTGGAAATTTTCGATGGTAATGCGGTTGATTCGCATGGGGGCTCCTTAGGCGCGCAGCTCGCGGCTGCCGCTGGACGTCATGGCGGACACCAGGCCAGCCGTTTCCATGGATTCGAGGAGACGGGCGGCCCGGTTGTAGCCGATGCGCAGGTGGCGCTGAACAAGGGAAATGGAGGCGCGGCGATGTTTGCGCACCACCATGACGGCGTCGGTGTAGAGCGGGTCGATGGCGTCGTCGCTGTCGCCTTCGAGCGGCAAGTGGCCCGCCGTCGGCGCAGCGGCCGCAGAAGCTGATTCGGGGATCTGCTTCTCGCCGCCGAGCGCGTAGACGAGCTCGGCCAACAGCTTGGCGATCTCGCCGGCCATCAGCAGGAATTCCGCATCGAAAACCTCGGCGTCCGTGTCTTCGGCCGGGTGGTTCTCCTTGAGCGTGTCTAGCGGCCGGATCTTGCGGATGTCCAGGTCCTCGGTTAGCTCGAACGAAATGCGATCGTTCCAGGTCATGGCCAGGCGGGTGCACTGCTTGCCTCCCTGGATGTGACGGCGCACTTCGTCGGCGTCGATCGAGTGATGGACGTAGCGCACGACCGCGGCGCTGGCGCCCGAGGCGCGCAGCTCGGCGTCCTGGTCGATAGTGAAGTTCGCCGGTGCTTCGTCCTCGGCCAGCCAGCCGGTCATAGCGGAGGCCGGCGACATGGCGACATACAGGTTCTCGAGCGGGAACGGTTCGATGGACTTGGCCAGAAGTCCGATGACTGCGTCCGCCTTCGACGGTGTGCTGGTGTCGATGATGAGCCAGCGCTCGATCGGGTCAATCCAGAGGCGGATGTCGTCATACTGCGTCAGGGCCGTGGGCAGCTTCTCGTCGACGATGCGCTCACGGATCTCTTTCACAAGCTTCCTGCCCGGCTTGTAACCCTCCTTCTCCTCGAACTCACGGGCCCGGGCGGCCGTGGCCTGGTTGATGGCTTTGCCGGGCAGCAACTTGGATTCGACGCGCAGCGACAGGAGCAGCTTGCCGCTGACCGCGTGCGCCAGTTCGGCACCTTCGCGCGGCGGTACCCAGCCGACCGATTCGCGCTGCAGTTCGCCCGCCGGTACGTACGCCCGGGCCGCCAGGTGTTCGTTGAGGGCGTCAATGTTCCAGAAGGGCTGAGCAGAAGTGAGCCGATAAATCTTGGCGTTCTTAAACATGGCTGTTCCCTTATTCCGGCGCGGCCATGCGGCGGCGCGTCGTGACGGCGGCGCGCTGTTGCTGCGAAGTCATGGACAAGCGGCGTGCCTGGTAGATCTGTTGGAGGCGAGCCCGCTCGCTAAGGTCCGCGACTCCATCGATGGAGTCGCCGGCCAGGTCGAGGACCTGGATGTCCTTGGCCGCATTTATCTGCGCTTCCACCTTGGCAGCGTCCAGGCCCACATCCTCGGCCGCGGGATCTGGTTGCCCCGGTTGAGGGGTGGTGGCATCAGCCGCCGCGCCCTGCGCCAGCGCATCGGCCTCGGCCTTAGCATTCGTATGGGTGGCCTCAGGCTGGGCGTCGCGAGGCTCCACGTCGGTGACGTCGGCGGGCGCAGGCCTGCTTGCGGGCCGGGCCGCTTGCGCACGGCGTAGCTCCTCGACGCTGACTTCGATGCTGTCGCCGGTGTTTGGTACGGCGTCGATGACGTCTTCGATCTCCTCAGTGGAGCGGCCCATGCCCATTACGATGTCGGGGGCGTGGATGTTTCCGAAAAACGAGCCGGCGCGGTACTGCAGCATGAGATGCTTCAGTTCGGTCTGCCATTTGCTGCCCGGCTTGCTGTACCACCCTTCCTCGACCGCCATCTTGATGCTGACGGGCGTGCCTTCGATGATCTCTTCGGTACGGCGCCCGCCTTCCATGACATAGGCCCAGGCGACACATTCAATGTCGTCGATCTCGACAGATTTTTCGACCATGTCGTACCGGCGCTGGTCCCTGTTCCATTGGCCTTTTTCCTTGTACGAGGCGGTAATGCGCCCGCGGTTCTTGATGCGGAACCGCAGCGGGGAAAACCGGCGCGATGCGTTGATGGCAGCAATCACGAACTTGCCGCTCCAGGACAGCCGGCCTTCAATGACATTGGCGTTTTGCATGACGGCCGTGATGGACATGCCAACCGCCTGGGCGGTTTCGATGGCCACGATGCAATTCCCGAGCGCGGCCGGGTTTGGCACTTCGACGTCGTAGTACTCGTTGCCCTGCTTTTCCCGCTTGGTAATGGTGGAACGGAATGCGGCGGGCACGGCGTTCGCAGTCTGGTAGGCCTGGGCAATGCGCTGGGCCAGGGCGAAGCCCGCCGCCGAAAACATGTTGACGACTTCCGTCGAGGGCGCAGGCTGGCGGACCTGCTCAAGCGTGGTGGTCTGGGTCATGATCAGCGTCCTTTCTGCTGGTGGGCGCGGTAGTCCGCGGCGGTTGCGATGGAAATGCTCTGGCGTTCTTCGGGCTTCGCGTCGGTGTCGTATTGCTTGACCTGGCTGGCCAGGAAAAGCGTGGCGTCCCATGCCAGATGCTGGGTGATGACCGGTGGACGCTTGCCGGCGGGGTCGGTGCGCCGGACGAACACGTCGCGGCTGACGGGGTGGAGGGGCATAGTTCAGCCTTTGAATTTGCAGGAGGGGTGGCGCGGGCAGTACTTGCCCGAACAGAGCACGGACTTGGGATTGCCGTAGAAGCTGCCGCTGTGGACGAGGTGGGAGGCGTGCTGGAGCAGACCGGGGCTGCTTTCGTCCCCTACGAGCGCCACTCGCGCGCCGGTGATTTCGCCTGTGCCCACGCGCTGCGCGGCTGCAGTCTTTCCCGTTTGCAGCCCCACGATCTGGGCCGGCGCGGTGACCGGCTCACCAAGGGCGTGCTGGGCGAGGATTTCATAGACACCCATTTGCGGGCCGTGGCCGGCGGTGGTGACCGTGCCGTCCGAGCCGACCGCACGGGCGCCGCTCTTGAGGTCGGCGATGCCCAGCTCGCCACTGGCGGTACGGCGGACGCGGTCGGTTGTGCCGGTGAGCGCGATGCCCAGATCCGATATCTCCATGCGGTCGCAGGTAAGCTCCACGGCGACGTAGTTCTGGTGTGGCGCGATCTGCGCGCAGTAGCGCGTGTGCAGCGCCAGACCGATGCGTTCGGCGTCACTTGGCTGCGCGTCTTCCCAATCGACCTCCTCATCGGTGTCGTAGAGGGCCTTGATCAGTTCGCCGGCGGCATCGTCGGGGGAGATGGGGTTGCCGTCCAGTTTGGCTTGGTCAAATGCGGCTGTGCCAGCGTGGATGGCCGTGCCGAGGCGCGCGGCGCCGGAAGACGGCATGCGCATGCCCAGCAGGTTCTTGGCTTCCCAGCGGGCGGGGCAGTCGAAAAGCTCGGCCAGGCTGGACGCCCGGATTGGGATAATTCGTTGCATTGTGGGAACTCCGGGGTCAGTAGGGGGCGTGTGCCGCGGAGGCGGCGTCTGCTGAATAGTGGGAGGCGGGGATCGCCTGCGGCGCGGCGTCGAGCGTGGGGCCCAGCACCCCGGTCATCGCGGCCAGGTAAACCGTGCCGCCGACAAGCGCGGCCGCATACGCGACCAGGTCCAAATCCCGACCGGCGCGCCGTGCGCGGCGCCAGCGGGCGGCTATGCGCCGGATGCTCATGCGCACCTCGCGTAGTCGGAGTCGGGCACGATCACGACGTCACCGCGGATCTGGTGGGGAATGCCGCGGGCGTCCTGGTAGAGGCGCGTGGCCGCCGGATTGACGGGCAGGTCTTTCAGAATTCCTTCGTCGTCGACTAGCATCACGTGTACGCGGTCGGCGAGGCGGACTGTGTCCAGAGCGTCAGCGCCGATCATCTGGCAGACGTCCTGGATGGCATGCGGCCCGTGCAGCTCGGTTTCGGCGCCGTCGGCGCGGAGTAGCTTGCGGGTGGGTTTCATGCTCGGACCTCCCGCTCGGCGTCGAGCGCGGCTTGGGCGATCTGCGCCAACTCGAAGTCGCGGTCCAGGATGCCCATGGAGCCGCCGGCGATCTGCGCCAGCGCGACGCGCATTCGAGTGTTGGCCAAGCGCAGCTGGTGGTTCTTCGTCTGCAGCGCTGCCTCGTTGGCCATCTTGGGCTGATCGTGTTCGGCCGCGATGTAGGGCCGGCCCTGCAGCGCGGCTTCAGCGCGGCTCGCGATCCAGCGCAGGCGTCGCGTCTGCGTTGTGCTGGCGCGCGCGGTGCGCATGATGTGGTCAAGCGCATCCTGCTGGACATCGCTCGTCCTTGGAAGTTGCTGGGGTGCATTCATAGGAGGCGGTTCTCCGTGGTGAGGGCGCCAGCGTGGATCTGCCGGCTGGGCATGCAGTCGAAGGTGACGCGGGTGGTAGGCGGGAAGACGGCGAGCACGTCGAGGCATTCGGCCTGGCTGGCGAAGCGTTCGAGCACCATGACAGGCGGTCGGCCGTGGTCGGTTGGGAGAAAGGCGAGCAGCACCCAAAGGGTTGCGGCAGTCATGCTTGTGCGCTCCAAGAATCGGCCTTGCGCAGGCGTGCCATGACGGCGTCGCCGGCGCGCGCCAGGACGTATGCGAGGGGGATAAGAAAGAGGGCGGCGGCGATCATTTGCGTCCCTTCCGGCGGGCCGCGATGAACCCACGCGCTTCGGCGTAGAGGACCAGGACGCCGACGACAAGGAATCCGAGCATCAGGCGGCCTCCCCGTTGTGCGACGCGGAGCGCGTGATCAGCATGTGGGCGCGCTGCAGGAGCTGGGCGCGCAGCGCGGCGACCCCATCGGTGCCCGCGCGCTGGTCGAAGGTCCACTTGCTCAATGCCGAGAGAGCGACGCCGGCGGTGGCACGGGGCCCCAGGTCGCACTGCAGGGTTTCGTTCCACCATTCCAGCGTCTCGCCGAAGGCGGCCGAAGTGCGACCGGCGAACAGGTCAAAGAGAACGCTGAGGATGTCGGCGTCGTTCAGGGGAATGCGTTTGACACGGTCCTCGCGGGCGAGATACCCGCGGTCGGCCGTCCGGGTTGCGTCGTCCCGGCGCGCGGCTTCGGGCAGAACAGTCTGGGCTTGCATCATGATCTCCGAATTTGCGTAATACGCATACATGGAAGTGCATGATACGCAAATTTATAAATGCGTCAAGCGCATTTTTTGCAGGGAAAGCAAAAAGGCCGCCCCTAGAGGGCGGCCTTGGCGCGCGGCGGGCTGTGTGACGGCCGGCTATCTATCTTCGATGGATACGGAGCGCGCAGCAGAAGGGGGGTAAACGCAGATTGCGCGTTGCGGCAGGAGGTTGCCGAATCCGTTCTTCGCTTCGAAATCCAGGCGCACCACGACAGTCGCGTCATTCCTGGTTTGTGCCGCCCCGCCGAACGTGCCGAAGCTCACGGATGACGGGAATTTTGCGCTTTGCCTGGTGGCGGCTTGGCAGTCCGCCATGGCGGCGTTTTCGGACAATGCCGGCGTGGGGCCGGTCGGCGCTTTGTCGGCCTTATTGTTGCCGGCCATGGTCGCGATCGCCGCGGCGACTACGGCCAGGGCGAGGCCAGCGATGAATTTGCGCTGAGTCTGTTTGCGGCGATCCGCCATGCTGGTCGGTTTCTTCATTTTTTGTCGCATGCCCTCGCTGCCGTGAAGTCAACGGCGCTTCCGGTACCGGCGGTGTTCCACCATAGTGCCGATGATCTGAACCTGAGTGTAATCGGACCTGATCGACGGGTAGTCGGCGTTCAGGGGCACCAGCTCGAACACCACTGCGCCCTTCTCATTGAGGCCGCGGGGCCGGTACTTCTTGAACGTCGCTTCGTGGTCGCCGTTCTTGGCCACGACGAAATCGCCGGGCAGTGGCTCCACGGACGGATCGATGACGACCAGGTCGCCTTCGTTGAAAGATTCTTCACTCATCGGGCTGTACATCGACAGCCCTTTTATCCGAAGGGCAAACGCCGAGCGGGATAGGTCTAGGTCGGTAAGTAGCCAGTCGTCGGGGTTGGTGTAGGGGACCACAGATTCCGTTAAGGCGCCCGCCTGAACATAGCTCAGCACGGGGATGCGGCGGCTGCCTATGGCAGTCAGTTCCACATTGTTGGATTCGCTGGGGACGTTCAGGAACAGTTCTGAGACGGGGCAGCCGAGGGCCGCGGCAATCTTGCCGAGGATCTCATCGCTATAGCCCTGCTTCCCGCGCTCGAGGCGAGACACGTTCCCGACATCGCTACCGATGCGGTTCGCAAGTTCCAAGATCGTCCAGCCCAACGCTTTGCGTCGCTGGCGAATGTTATCCCCGAGGCTCATGGCGGAATTGTCCCGTTGCAGCTGCGTGTGGCGCAAAGCGCATTGCGCATATATGCCATTGGGATTAATATGCGTCACACGCATAATTTATGGACTGAATTCATGACCACTCCTTTGCGCATGGCGCGCGAGAAGCGCGGCCTGACGATCCAA
The DNA here is from genome assembly GCF_000236785.1 of Achromobacter arsenitoxydans SY8. Taxonomy (GTDB): domain Bacteria; phylum Pseudomonadota; class Gammaproteobacteria; order Burkholderiales; family Burkholderiaceae_B; genus Achromobacter; species Achromobacter arsenitoxydans. The sequence continues at coordinate 303,166 of NZ_AGUF01000055.1, forward strand.
CAAGTTGCCACGTCGGTAGGCATTGACCCCGGCAATCTGAGCCGCATCGAGCGCGGCAAGCAGGTGCCGTCCAAGGATCTCGCTGAGAAGCTGTCCCAGGTATATGGCGGTCAGGTCAGCGAGACGCAGATTATCTATCCCGAACGTTTCGTAACCGCTGAGCCCTTCCAGGCTGATCGCCCGCCTGTCGTTGCGGCCGGCCTTGGCGGGAGTGGGGCCGGGCATGCGTAGCCGCGCCCTCGTGCGCCGCCGCGGTCGGGCATCGGCGCAAGCCGCCTCGTTGCTAGTGGTACGTAGTCGTCTGCTGGGCGGCGGGCTCCAGATCTGGTCCGGTGTCGGTTTCCATGCACAGCCGGTCGAACACCGCACGTACGGTGGCTTGATCCGCCTCGCCGATGACGCTGTCGGCGATTTCCTTTGCCAATTTCAGCAGCGCCTGCGTGGCCCGCTCCGCTCTCCCTCTTTCCCCGATTGCCATCTTTCTCTCCCGGTGTTCGCTGCTGTGGTGGGAATGTAACTGCCCGGAGTATCTGACGCATGCGACATGAATCGCACAAAACCCTGATCGCCATCCTGCGGGAACACACGTCGGCCTGGCGCAAGTCCATGGACTGGTCCCGCGAGACGATGGCAGAGCACATAGTCGCGGCTCACGAACGCCTGAACGGGCCGGCCAGCACCGGCATTCGCTTCGAGCCGAACACCCAGGACACCTTCGGGCGCCTGAAGGTGAACGCTGACCGCGTGTTCCGTTGGCTGGACGACGAGTCCAAGGACTCGAACCTGCTGCCATCCAATTTCATTCCGTCCGTGCTGGCCGGAATGCCGCACGACCGGCGCCGGCATTGCGTCGACGATATCCTGCGCCCGCTGGGCCTGGCCGTGCGCACGCTGGCGCTCGAGGCTGGCGAGGGGCTGGCCCAAGGGCAGGTGACCAATCTCATGCGTGAGCAAACCGAGGCGGCGGCCGCGGCAGTGGCGCTGCTGCACGTGGATCCGACGCCGGCGCAGATGGTCACGGCGCACCGCGAGGTGTCCGAGTCCATCGTGGCAGCGCGCAACGTCCGCGCGTCGATCGAGCGCCAGATGGCGCACGCCGGCGTCGACGTGCCGGCAAAGGAGGCTGACCCGTCATGATTTCCGATATCCACCACTTTCACCTGTTCTCGGGCGCCGGCGTCGGTGCAGCGGGCATGCAGGACGCCAAGCCGGAAATCCCCGGCCTGCGCGGGCGCATGGTATGTCTCGGCGGCATCGACGTGGATGCGGCCGGCGTGGCCGATCCGCGGCCCGGCCTGGCGCGCGAGCGCGGCGATCACTACCTGACCGCGGGGCAATACGGCGTGGCCGCCTGGGACAAGCACATCGGCGCCGTATCGGCGTCCGCCTGCCACGACAACGGGTCATGGTCGGTTGCTGATCCGCGCTCGCTGCCGGCGGCGAACGACAAGCTGGTGTGCCGCATCATCGCCGAGGACGGCACCTGGCACCGGCCTTTCACCACGCTGGAGCTGGCCGCCCTGCAGAGCCTGTACGACCCGGACGACTACGCCGAAGTCGAGGAGCAGGGAGCGCCGTTCCAGATGGAAGGCTCGTCGGACAGCGCCCATCGTGAGCGTATCGGCAACGCCGTGCCGAAGAAAGCGGCGACTGCCATGGCCGAGGAAATCGGCCGGGCCATCCTGCTGTCACGTGCCGGCGAATCGTTCCAGTTGTCGTCAACACCCATTTGGGTACGGCCGATCGCGATGGCATTGGCGGTACGCGGAGGAGTTGAGTATGTCATTTAGGAAGAACTTTCCACAGGATTGCGATGTCGGTCCATGCGTCTTCAAGCTCGAGGGATTGCGTTTCTATTTCATCGGAAATAGCTTGGAAGGCCGCGTCCGAATCTGGATCGCTCATCGCGACGATGTCTTCTACATTGCTTGCGGTAACGTCATAGATCGATTGGACGGCGCTTCGTATTCGGGCTGCGGCGAGTACACGGGCGCTGCAATTCAATTCGTGCAAAGGCATCGCATCGAATGCGGTGAGAGCGGCTCGAACATTGTTCTTCAAGGTTCTTTCCCATTCATACCGCAGGCTATACATGCCCGGTTCACTCGCAGCTTCAAAGCGCGTGCCGAAGCGGTGGAGGAGGATGATTACCGCAAGTTGGGCATCTTGCTTATTTTTTTCGTCCTTAGCGCGAGCGTCCTCCGCATCGTAGCGCGCTCTGTTCGCCTGTCGCTCGCCAATAAGGAAAGCTCCGATGATGGCTGCGATCGACCCTACCGCCTGGATCCACGCCGCGATGTCCGAGGCGGTGTTGGTGGGGGTAAGGGCGGCGCCTTTTGGCGCGAACGCCACCGTTACAACCCCGATGGTGGCGAAGAACGATACGGACGCAAGGGCGATGCCCCAGACGCAGTAGCGAACGGCAGTCGTTGCTTTCATAGCTCGTCTCCTATGGTGCGGCGCCATATTAGCGCGGCTAGGGAGGCGACATGACTTGGTCTGAAAATGTCATCGCCGGCGCGTTGGCGCGCCAGACGTTCAACAGGAAGTACCTGGTTGTCGTGCCGAATTGCACCTGGACCGGGCATGAATGCGATCTGCTGGTGGTGACGGAGAACCTGCGGGTCATTGACGTCGAGATCAAGATCAGCCGGTCGGATCTGAAAGCCGATGCCAAGAAGGAAAAGTGGTGGCACCGCGAGCGCCTCGGCTATTGGCCGACCGTCACTGAGATGCGCTACAGCGATTGGTCGAACGATCTGCGGCCCGAGCGGATCTACCGGCCAGCGCGTTACAAGAGCACGCCCAAAGACTGGCCCCGCAAGGTCTGGAAGCACTATTACGCGCTGCCCAAAGAGATATGGCATCCGGATCTGCTCGCGGCGCTGCCCAGCGCCAAGAGCGGTGTCCTATTGTTGGACCGCGGCGGCTACCCCCGTCCGGTCGGCGACGCTATGCGGGTGGAATGTGTGCGCCGTGCCTCGCCGAACCGTGAGGCCACACCCGTCACTCCCGCCGCGGCCGTGGATATCGCGCGCTTGGCCAGCCTGCGCATGTGGGACGCGTTCGCGCGTCTTGAGCAGATGGGGGCCGCATGACAGATTTCGAGCAGCTGCCCGCGCCTTTGACACCGCCCGACTGCGACCTCCGCGATTTCGCCTTCATGCCATTGGATGTGGCGCGCCTACGTGACAGCGACCTGGCCATCCAGCTGGGGGCCGAAGAATTCCGCGCGGCCGTCCTGCTGTGGTGCGCAGCGTGGCACCAGGTGCCGGCGGCAAGCCTGCCGGACGACGACAAGGCACTTGCGGCACTTGCCGGGTACGGCCGCGTGGTGGCCGAGTGGCGCAAGAACCGCGAGGGGGCGCTGTACGGCTGGGTGAAATGCGACGACGGGCGCCTGTACCACCCCGTGGTGGCGGAGAAGGCTCGCGACGCTTGGCAAGCCAAGCATAAGCACGCCCATGACAAGCTGGTGGACCGTGTCCGGAAGGCCAACAAGCAGCGCGAGCAGCAGCAACTTTCACCCTGGATTGTTCCCTCGCTTGAGGACTGGATAGCCGCCGGACTTCCGCTGGAAAGCGAACTCTTTCCGGCGGAAAGTCTGACCGATTCCGGCGGAAGAATCCGGAAGAGCCAAAAGCAGCGCGCTGGAAATCCACCGGAAAACCCTCTTAAGGGACAGGGACAGGGAGAAGGAAATAAAAAAGATATAGCGGCAGCGGCGTCTCTCGCGGGCGCACGCGACCCTGCAGACGACCCGCCGCCGTCGGAAGCCCAATGGCTTGCCGCTCAGGAAGAGTGTGCGGCTGGCTATGCCAAGCTGCTGAACAGCCTGGAACAGGTGCGTGGCAAACGGTCGAAGTTTGTTAGCACCGACGCCCGGCTGATTGCCTGGGAGCGCCTGGGCTTGACCCGCGCGAAGCTGGTCGAGGCGTACCACCTGGCCGTGGCCGAGCGGGACGCGGCAGAAGACCAGAGCCCGGTGAACGCGGGGTTCCTGGACGTCTTCGTCGCCAAGGTGCTGAACCCGCCCGAAGGTCAAAGCGCCGCCGGCACCAGACCCGCCACCGGTGCTGGCCTTGCAGATCCGCTGGCCTGGGCGACTACGGCATCGGGCATCTCAGCCAAGGGCGCTGCGTTGGGCATTGTGCAGGACGAGGGCGAGCCGTTTCCCGCGTTCAAGCTCCGCGTCCATGCCGCTGCGAACCTTTCCGACCAGGACAAGGCCCGTTTGCGCGCCGATTTCGGGGTGCACGCATGACCGTTGCCGTCCAGTGCGTTTGCTGCGAGCGCTTCACCCTGCGCGAATCCACGAAGTTCGCCGAGCTGGGGCTGGGCCGCTGCGCCCTCATGGTCGACCGCCCCGGCAGTTTCGTCAGCCCGAACTACCCCCGGCAGTGCCCGGAATACCAACCCGCGCCGGAGGCAAAGGCCGCCGCGCGTATCGAATGGCTGCGCGTTCAGTGCAGCGAGGAAGCATGATGTTGGAACCGATCGTATTTACCGTCCCCGGCGTGCCCAAGGGAAAGGGCCGCGCGAAGTCCAGTTCGCGTATTGGCCGGGACCCGAAGACAGGCGCGGCGCGGGTGTTCACGCGCCACTACACACCGGAGGCAACCGCGGCATACGAAAGCCTGGTGAAGCTGGCCGCGGCCAAGGCTATGGCAGGGCGCGAAGCCTATACCGGGCCGATACGGTTGGAGCTGGACATCGTGATGCCGATTCCGCAGTCCTGGTCCGGCGTGCGTCAGCGCCGCGCTGCCGCCGGCGAGATTGCGCCCACCGTGAAGCCGGACGCCGACAACGTCGAGAAGGCCATCAAGGACGGCTTGAACGGCGTCGTGTACCGCGACGACGTCCAGGTCGTACAGGACAGCAAATCCAAAGCCTACGGCGCCGTGCCGGGCGTCAAGGTCGTGGTGACCTTTCTTGAACACCTGGAACCCGCCCAAGGAGCGAAAAAGCATGCGCCGTGAAGCCGGAACCTTTTCGTGCCCCGAGCACGCCATCGCGGTGGCCTACCTCATGCTGGCCTATCCCATCGAACCCAAGAACCCCACGCAGCTGATCTGCGAAGCGCTGCAGGATCGCTTCGACGTGAACTACGAGCGCAAGGCGCTGTCGGGGCTCACGCCGCACGACTGGCACGCGCAGGCCGTGTTTATCTCCAAGGTGCTGGGGCGCACGCTGGGGGATGGCGTTGGCTTCCACATCCTGCGGGCGCAGTATGGCGCCGGCGAAGAGGGCGCGGCCAGCGCACGGCGGGTATCGGAGTGGCTGAACCCCGACGCGCCGGCCGACAGTCCCATGCGCGAGCTGGTGGACCTGCTGGTGACGAACATTCTGCGCGGGCGGCCTCGAATCAGGGACCTGTCCGACCGCTTCGACCTACCGAAGTCGAATATTGGCCGGCTGTCGTCGGCCTATCGCGTGCTGGTAGAGGGCGCCCGCCGCGCGGCCTTGAATCGCCTGGACGTGCAGATGCGGGATGCGGATATTGTGGTGGACCTGGAGGGCGGTGCCACGCCCACCGCGCTTGACAATGTGGGACAAGATGAGCAGAATTCGCCCAGACTCGTAGCAAGTACGCCCTGAAGAAACGCCCCGGCCTTTTGGTCGGGGCGTTTTGCTATCGGCCGACGAGGTTGCAGTTCTGGCTTGCGAACTTCGCGCTGGCGCGCGACCGCTGCCCGGCGTCATCCAGCCACTGCCCGCCCAGGCTGAACACGTCCTTGAGGGCGAATTCGGATGCCGCCGAATAAATCCGGCCAAGCATGAAATCGGGGGATGGGCCCTCGAGGTTGTTGAGCACGCCCATTGGCACCGTGGTGTTGATATCGGCGGGGCTAATGCGCTTCTCCTGCATGTCCTGAATGAACTGTCGTCCTTGGGCCAGGCCGTAAGCGAAAAGCCTGCTTTGCTCGGCGCCGTTCTTTAGGTGCGCCGCAAGCACGCTACATTCAAACGCAGCCCATACGGCATGGCCGCGGGCCGCACGCGCCCGGGAATCCTCTTCAGCGGCCTGGGCGGTGGTGGCGATCAGGAGCGCGAACGCGGCAGTCATCCAGAACTTGCGCATGGCGAGATCCTTCGAGATTTGAAAGAAGACGGCGACGGCAAAGCGGCGGCAACCGCTTCGCCGACAGCCGACCCACGGGTAAAGGCCGTGAGCGACCCGAGGCCGTCCCACCTGTACAGGCGGGGGCTACGGTACCACACCTGCAAAGTCACTCATGGAAGAACTACGCTGCACGAGCTGCGGGCGCAAGCTCGCGGAATCGACCGGGTATGTCCGGCTCAACATCAAGTGTTCACGGTGCAAGACCGTGAATTCATTTTCGATGGCCCAGAGCGCCGAGAGCGCCCAGAGCCACAATCCAGCATGCCACCGAGCATCCAGCGATGAGGTAGGCAAGCATGGAGGCCAGCGGCCATAACACCGCGGCGCCGGCGCGAAAGCAGCCGGGCGCCAACGGTTTCAAGTACAAACCGCGCTTCGGCGTGATCGTGCTGTGCGATGACGAAAGTCATCAGCAGCGCGTGTTCGACGAGCTGCGCGCGCAGGGCTATCGCCTGAAGGTGGTAGCCGTATGAAAGTTTCCATTCAGCATCGGTGCGTCGACGCCGGCAGCTACCGCGCCGAGAGGGTGAAATCGCTTTTCAACGTCGATTCCGGCGCCGCGTTCGACCTGGACGTGGATCTGCCGATAGACGACGGCGATTGGCGCATTGGCGTTGTCGTTGGCCCATCGGGGTCGGGCAAGACCAGCATCGGCCGCGCCGTGGCCCCGCTGTACGCGCCGGCGTGGCCGGCGGACATGCCAATCATCGACGCGATCGCGCCCGCTGGCGCTTTCGACGAGGTGACGGCCGCGCTGTCTGCGGTCGGCCTGGGCAGCGTGCCCGCATGGCTGCGGCCCTATGGCGTTCTATCCAACGGTGAGCAGTTCCGCGCCAACCTGGCCCGCCTGGTCGTCGAAGCGCCGTCGCTGACCGTCATTGACGAGTTCAGTTCGGTGGTCGACCGGCAGATTGCGCGCGTCGGCGCGGGCGCTTTCGCCAAGGCGTGGCGCCGCACGGGTGGCCGCGTTGTGCTGCTGTCCTGCCACTATGACGTGCTGGATTGGCTACAACCCGATTGGGTGTTCGACACCGCCACCGGCCAGTTTGATCGGGGGGCGGTTCGACGCCGGCCCCGCCTGGACGTGGAAATCGAGCAGACCGACTGGCGCTGGTGGCCACATTTTGAGCCGCATCACTATCTGAAGCTGCCCAAGATGATCGCCGCCAGCAACTACGTCGCGTGGATCGGCGGCGAGCCGGTCGCACACCTGGCAGTCAGCACCAGGCCGGGCCTGGTAGAGGCCCGGGCGTGCCGCCTGGTAGTCATGCCGGAGTGGCAGGGCGCCGGCGTGGGCATGCGCTTCCTGAACGCCGTTTGCGCGGCCTGGCTGGCAGGACAGAACCGGTACGGCCTGCCGCTGCGGTCGCTATTCCATACCAGTCACCCGGGCCTCGCTGCGGCGTTGCGCCGAGACGCGCGGTGGACGCAGGTATCCGGCTCGCTGTATGGCGGCCAAAAGGCGCGCGCCGCGGCATCCCAGCTGCGGAGCGCGGAGCGCAAGGGCCGGACGACGGCGGGCAGCGGGTACGGTGGCCACTTCCGCGCCGTGCAGGGCTTCCGTTACCTGGGGGAGCCGACATGCGCGTGATGATCGTGGGCCAGAAGTGGCTGGGCGCGGCGTTGCTGCGCCAGTGCATCGCGGAGGGCCACCAGGTGTTGGCCGTCGCAGCGCCGCCCTCTGTGGGCGAAGAATACGACCGCCTCTACGCGACCGCGCAGCAGCTGGGGGTGCCGGCGCGCGCGGTGCGCGGCCGGCTTGTTGCGCAAGACGTCCCGCCCGGCTGCGACGTGCTGCTTGCAGCGCACGCCCATTGCTTCATCGACGCGGCAGCGCGGGCGCGGGCAAGGCACGGCGCGCTGGGTTACCACCCGTCGCTGTTGCCGCGCCACCGCGGGCGCGACGCCATACGGTGGGCCGTGCATATGCGCGAGGCTGTCACCGGCGGCACGCTGTATCGGATGGACGATGGCGCCGACACGGGCCCGATTGTCTCCCAGGACTGGTGCCACGTCCGGCCGGGGGACACCCCTGCAGCCCTTTGGCGCCGCGACCTGGCGCCGCTGGGCCTACGGCTGTTCTCCGAGGCGCTGGAGCGCCTGGCGCGCGGTCAGGAGTTGGCCGGGCTGGCACAAGATGAAGACCTGGCCAGCTGGGAGCCAGCATTCAGCGGTGCAAGGCTGGCAGACACATCAGGGTGATACGGCATGAAAGGAAGGCGGGGGCAGGCGGGGGTGCAACAGCGGCCGCGGCCGCCTGCCAATTGGCTGGCGCGCGCGGAGGCCGCCGGCGGCTTGCTGGCACCGGCGCCCGAGCTACTGGAATGGGCCGAGGGGGTGATACTCGACTCTGGCGGCCCCCTCCACAACCCAGACCACGCTCACCTGGTTGACGCTGATCTGGCGTTCCTGTGGGCGTCGTCAGGCTTCCTGAAGGCCGGGCGCGTGGTGCTGGGCCAGGCCGAGCAAGTGATGTTTCGCGCCGGAGGCTGGCAGAAAGCCCGCCAGGAACAGCAGATGATCGAGTGGTTCGGCCGCGTGCCCGCCTTCCTGATTACCCTTGCCGCAGACTACTGCGCGACCTGTAGCGACGCGGAATTCTGCGCGCTGGTGGAGCATGAGCTCTACCATATCGGACATGCATCTGATCCTTACGGCGCGCCTGCCTTCGACAAGCTCGGCCGGCCGAAGCTGCGCATCGTAGGGCACGACGTTGAGGAATTCTTGGGTGTTGTGGCCAAGTATGGGCCGTCGACAGATGTTCAGCGGCTGGCCGCCGCCGCCAGCGCCGCGCCGGCCGCGTCGCGGCTGGATATTGGGCGGGCTTGTGGATGTTGTTAAGCGGCGGGCTAGGGCGATCACCTGGTGGCGCGTATCTCGTCGATGATGGCCTTATTCAATTGATTGACCGCGGCGTCATACCCAGGCTGCAATCTTTCCAGGTTTTCAAAGTGCTCTCGTGACGCTTTCCCCGTGGCCTTGAAACTGCGCTCGAAGGCGAAAATCACGTCATTGATTGCCCCCCGAGCGGATAGGGTTGCCGTGTATGCGGGTTCGACCATTGGGAAGTACACCTTGATCAGCATCTCAATACGACCGAGATTGCTAGGACTCGATTTGAGTTCGTCGCGCAGGAGTTCGTGCGCATCGTCCGGCGTTAGCTTTCCTGCTAGGACGCGCCAATGAACTAAATGGTATTGGGTAACGTTCCTCTGCCACGCGTCCACCAGTTGATAGAGATCCTCCCCGCAGGTGCGCCGAAGCTCGCGCGCTAACTTCTCGCGGTCATGTTCGAGTTGAATTCTCAACCGACGCGTATGCCCCGAATTAGTCAACCACGCGCTGCCCGCCGCGATGATGCCGCCAAACGCGGCGCCTGCAAGGCTCACCCAGACGGTGTCCATAATTTTGTCTCCTCCGCCCAAAAACTTGGCTGCATCTAGGACCTTGCGCAATGACAACGCTTTCCGAACCAGCCAAGCGCTTCATTGTGCAAGCCTTGGCATGTTACGACACACCGTCGCAGGTTTCGGAAGCAGTCAGGGAGGAATTCGGCCTGGACGTCCCTCGCATGCAGGTCGCACAGTACGACCCGACGAAGGTCGCCGGCCAGAAACTGGCGAAGAAGTGGGCGGACCTGTTCGAAGCGACGCGCAAGCGCTTCCGGGAGGAGGTGGCCGAGATTCCCATCGCGGACCAGGCCTTCCGGCTTCGCGCCCTCGGCAAGATCTACGAACGGCATATCAGCCGGGGCAACGTCGTCGGCGCGGCCGGCGTGCTGGAGCAGGCCGCCAAGGAGGTGGGCGGCGCATTCACGAACAGGCGGGAGCACACGGGCGCCGGCGGCGGCCCCATAGAACAGAAAGCGGTGGTGGTCGATGGAAAAGAAGTCGCCGCCGCCGTCGCCGAGCTCAACCGCGACTATTGACCCCGCTGTCCTGCGCGCCACGGCAAAGGCCATGTGCGAGCAGGACCACCTGTTCTTCAGTCGGTATTTCTTCAAGCACCGCCAGGCCATCAAGTTCCGGGTCAACTGGCACCACGAACTGATCGCCGAGAAGGTGCAGGCGGTCATCGACGGCCGTATTAAGAACCTGGTCATCAACGTGCCCCCGGGCTCGTCGAAGACCGAGCTGGTCGCCATCAACCTGATGGCGCGCGGCCTGGCGCTGAACCCGCGCGCTCGGTTCCTGCACATCAGCTACTCCGACGATCTGGCGCTGCTGAACTCGCAGACGGCCAAGGAGCTGGTCCAGTCTGAGGAGTTCCAGGAACTGTGGCCGCTGAAGGTCGCCGCGGACGCGAAGAGCAAGAAACGCTGGAACATCGAGGTCAACGGCCGGAAGGCCGGCGGCGTCTACGCGGTGTCGCTTGGCGGCCAGATTACCGGCTTTCGCGCCGGCCACATGGCGGAAGGCTGGCAGGGCGCCATCGTCATCGACGATCCGCTCAAGGTCGGCGACGCCTACAGCAAGCCGCGCCGGGCCAAGGCAAACCGCGATCTGATCGCAACGGTGAAAAGCCGTCGGGCGAACCCCGACACGCCGATCATCGTGATCATGCAGCGCCTGGCGCAGGAGGATGTGACTGGCTTCATTGAGGCCGGGAACCTCGGGCCGGACTGGGAACAGGTCGTCATCCCGGCGCTCATCGACGACGCGTATGTGACCGGCTTGCCGGCCGAGCTGCAGGCGAAGGTCGACAGCAGCGCCCGGGATGAAAAGGGGCGGTTCAGCTACTGGCCCTACAAGGAGCCGCTGGCGGAGCTGCTCGCCATGGAGGCGGGCGCGGGCGCCGACAAGGAAGGCGGGCGCATCAGTCGCTACGTCTTCTCGGCGCAGTATCAGCAGCGCCCGGCGCCGCTAGGCGGCGATTTGATCCAGGGCGCCTGGTTCGGGCGGTACATCGTGGCGCCGAGGCTCACGGCCCGCAAGGTGTTCGCCGACACGGCCCAGAAAACGGCCGAACGGAATGACTACAGCGTTTTCGAATGCTGGGGCCTGGGTGACGACGGCAAGATCTACCTGCTGGACCTGCTGCGTGGGAAATGGCAGGCGCCGGAACTCAAGCGGCGCGCCGTGGACTTCTGGGTCAAGAACAAGCCGTTCAACCCGAAGCTGTCGGCGCCGCTGCGCCAGCTCGTCATCGAGGACAAGTCAAGCGGGACCGGTCTGATTCAGGACGTGGGCGCGGACGGCAAGATCCCCGTCAAGGGCGTGCAGCGCGACCGGGACAAGCTAACGCGGCTCATGGACGTGCAGAGCTACATCGAGGCGGGCCTGGTCTGCATCCCGGAAGAGGCGCCTTGGGTGGCCGACTTCGTGGCCGAGTGCGAGGCCTTCACGGCGGATGACACGCACGCGCACGACGATCAGGTCGACCCGATGGTCGATGCCATCAACGACATGCTCGCCACGGCGGGCAGCAACCTAGGGCGCTTCCAGGCGCTGGCAAGCAAATGATGAACGAAGACGGCTACCTCAGCGCGGTGCTGGGATCTGCGATGCTCGACGCAGGCGCCGCGGGCTTGAGTGGGCTGGATGACCTGGCGATGTACGCCGAGGGCGGCCTGCCGGCGCGCGTGGTGGACATGATCCCGGACACGGCGGTGTCGCGCGGCGTGGAAATCACGGGCGATGACCGCGTGCGCGGGGAGTTGGACCGCCTGAAGGCGCTGCCGGCGCTCGCCGACGCTTGGCGCTGGGCGCGTTTGACCGGAGGCGGGGCGATCGTGATCGTAGCCAAGGACGGGCGCTCTCTGCGTGAGCCGCTGGACCTGGAAGGGTTGGTGCAGCTGCTGGAGCTGAAGGTGTTCACCCTGGACGACGTGTCGGCGACCGAGAAGCGTTATTCCGACCCGAACGAGGCCAACTATGGCATGCCGGAACTTTACCGCGTGCGCACCCAGGCCGCCGGCGTGCCCTCCGCCGAATTCCTGGTCCACGAAAGCCGGCTGATCGAGGTTCCAGGGGATCCGCTGCCGGCGAAGCTCAACCGCAAAGGAATCCCCTGGGCGGGGCGGCCCGCCGTCACCCGGGCCTTTCGCGCGATTCGACGCTACGGCGAAGGTCTGCGCTGGTCGCTGCGCCTGTTGGAGAAAAAGCAGCAGGCAGTGCACAAGATGAAAGGCCTGGCTGAAGCGATCGAGGCGCAGCTGGAGGATGTGGTTCGAAAGCGCGTGGAAATGGTCGATGCCGTCCGCAACGCGCTCAATGGCGTGGCCGTGGACTCCGAGGATGATTACCAGGTCCTGAGTACGGACATGAGCGGGGTGAAGGACGCGCTGGCGGAGTTCCAGGTCGCGGTGGCCTCGGAAAGCGGGTACCCGGTGACTTCGCTTTTTGGGCGGTCTGCCGCGGGGTTGAACGCCACAGGGGACGGCGACCTCGAGGGCTTTTACAACACTGTGGCCATGGGCCGCGAAGTGAAGATCAACCCCGCCCTTGAGCGCGTGGTGTCGTTGATACGCGCGCAGAGGGGCCTGGAACGCCAAGGCAAGGGCCAGGGAGAGGCCTGGTCCATCTCCTGGCCGGCCCTCAAACCAGCCACGGCGAAGGAGACGGCGGAAGTCCGGAAGGTCAACGCCGAAGCTGAAGCCCGGGAAATGGACGCGCTGAGCGCGGCGGTGGACAACGGTCTGAGCCCGGAGCAGGCGTTTGCGTACATGAAGGAGAACGGGCGCTATGGCCTCATCCCCAATCCCAGCGGCCAGTCGGCGAAGTCGTACGCCGCGGAAACCTAAGCAATGGCGGTTTCCCCTGGGCAACGAGCGCGACTACATGCGCGCGTTGCGCACGCTGGCGGAGGCGACCATCCTGGCCGTCGAACGCCACGTGCTGCCGGTTCTGCCTCGCGTGTTGCGCGAGGACGATCTTCGCAACACGCCCGCAGGCGACGACGGGTGGTTTGAGTCACTGCGCCGTGCCTTCATGGAAGCGCTGGGCGCCGCGGCTGTCGATGACGGGAACGCGCAGGGCCTTGCGGCGATGGTCGCCCAGCGGGTCGAGAAGTACAACAAGGAGCAGTACCACAGGCTGCTGCGCCGCGCGTACGGTGTCGACGTGTTCAAGGCCGAACCTGGCTTGGCTAAGGTACTGCGCCCGTGGGAATCCGAAAACATCGGTCTGATCAAGTCCATTCCTGAGCAGTATCTGGACACTCTCCACGGGCGCGTGGTGGCGGCGGTGCGCAAAGGTACGTCCCTGCGCGACATGTCCCGAGAAGTTCGGCAGACCTACGATCTGCCACGCAAGCGCGCCGAGCTGATCGCCCGGGACCAGATCGGCAAGCTGAACGGGGATCTTACCGAGTACCGGCAGACCAACATCGGCGTCAAGAAATACCGCTGGCGCGGCGTGCTGGACGAGCGTGAGCGCGACGAGCACATTGCGCGCGAGGGGCAAGAATTCGAATGGGACAAGCCGCCGCCCGACGGGCACCCGGGCAAGCCGATCCGCTGCCGGTGTTGGGCTGAGGCGGTCTTGCCCGCGCTAGATGACCTGGACGGGCTGATAGTCCACTGAGGATAGAACCATGGTTATGCGATACGACCGGGCGCCTTTGAAGGCCACCCGCACAGACGAGGGCTACCTCGTTGATACGCCGGTGCTGACCCGCACGGGCGTTTTCGAATACCGCGATGGCGGAGGGAGAACCCGGCGCGAGTACCGGCCCCCTGATGAAGTTTTCAACGCCGATTCCATGGCCAGCCTGCGCGGCAAGCCGGTCACGGACGGCCACCCGGGCAAGGTGACCGCCAAGAACGTGCGTCAGCATATCGTCGGGACCGCGCTTTCCGGGGGGCGCCAGGACGGCGATGACATGGTTGGAGATATCCACATCTTCGACACCGCTCCGGTGGACGCGGGAAACAAGGAATTGTCGCTCGGCTACGAGCTCGAGCTGGACGAAACGCCCGGCGTCTCGCCCAACGGTGAGCGCTACGACGCCGTCCAGCGAAACATCCGATACAACCACCTGGCGGTGGTGAAACGTGGCCGCGCCGGCAACGCGCGGCTCAACCTTGACGCGGCAGACGCCGTAACGAAAACCGAAGAGGAAAATGACATGAGCATGGTCAAGATCCGCCTCGATTCCGGCCTGTCGTATGACGCCGCGCCGGAAGTCGAGCAGGAGTTGAACCGCCTGCGTACCGAGCTGAAGGCAACCACTGCCAAGGTGGACACCGAAGCCGCGCGGGCAGACAGTGAAAAGGCGCGTGCCGACGCGGCTGAGGCGGGCATCGCCAAGGCCCGCGAGGATGCGCAGGGCGCGGCCTTGGCGCGTGTGAAGCTGGAAGCCACCGCCGCCCAGCATAAGGTGGAATTCAAGGCGGGCACTGCCGACCGCGTGCTGCGCGAGGGCGTCATCAAGGCCATCCGCGGCGATTCCTTCGACATGGCTGGCAAGTCCGACGGCTACGTGGAGGCGGCCTTTGACCTGGCCGTCAACGACGCCCAGGCCCGCCAGGATGCCGTCGCGAATCAGCGCCGCGAGCTGGGCGGTGGCCAAAAGCCGGCGCCCACCGGCAAGGAACGCGCTGACGGCGTCGAGCCGCCGACCTCGGCCCGCTCGGCCCGCCAATCCTATCTTTCGAACCTGAAGCAAGGAGGCGAATAATGCCCCCCGTTTATGACGACCGCATGGACGTTGCCTACGCCGGCATGAAGGCGGACCTTGGCTACGACGACGTTGAAACTTGCGCCGCCGCCGGCGCCATCCCGCCGGGCGTGATCGTGGGCGACACGACGAACGAGCGCATCGTTGCAGGGCCTGGCTCCCGCATCCGCGGCCTGGCCCTGCACACGCACACCATCCCCCGCGACGGCGGCTACCGCGAGTTCGACGCCGTCAGCGTGCTGCGCGTGCGCCGCGGCTGGGCGCTGGTCACCAGCGGCGGCGCCGTCACCAAGGACGGCCCGGTGAAGTGCGCGGCCGACGGCACGGTGTCGGACGCCGGCGCCACGGCGGTGCCGAATGCCGTCTTCCGCTCGGGCGTGGTCGACGTGGCCGGCGGCAAGATCGCGCTGATCGAACTGCACGCGCCGTTCGCGCAAGCCCCCGCTACTCCCTAATCGTCCGCGACGACTGATCAACCCAAGGCCCCGGAGGGGCCTTTTTCATTGGGAAAACCATGGACCAACACGAGCATTACGACGAGGCCGATCTGCCGGCCGTCAAGAAGATTGTCGTGGCGCTGGCTGGCATGCGCGAGGATGAAGGCCTCTTCACCGCTCGCCAGCTGGACTACGTCAAGACGCGCACGTACGACAAGAAGCTGCCGCCGATGGTCGGTCTGCAATTGGTGCCGATTTCCACCGAAGTGCCCGAGTGGGCCGAGACCTTCACGTACTTCATGTACGACGAGGTCGGCATGGCGAAGATCGTGGCGAACTATGCCGACGATCTGCCGCGCGCCGATGTCAAGGGCGAAGAGAAGGTCGCCCAGATCAAGAACATCGGCGACTCCTACGGCTACAGCGTGATGGAAC
Organism: Achromobacter arsenitoxydans SY8; assembly: GCF_000236785.1. Classification (GTDB taxonomy): domain Bacteria; phylum Pseudomonadota; class Gammaproteobacteria; order Burkholderiales; family Burkholderiaceae_B; genus Achromobacter; species Achromobacter arsenitoxydans. Next base: position 318,781 of record NZ_AGUF01000055.1, read on the forward strand.
TGCGCGCGGCGGCGGCCAACCGTACCGACCTGCCCACACGCAAGTCGATGGCGGCCCGCAAGGCTGTCGAGATCAAGTTGAACCAGATGGCGCTGATCGGCGACACCAAATATGGCCTGTACGGCCTGGTGAATCACCCCAACGTCCCGCTGGTGGTCGGCCTGCATGGCGATTGGCTGAATCCAACGACGACCGCTGATCAGATCCTGGCCGACCTGGACATGATTTACGACGGGGTGGTCAACCAGTCCAAGGACGTGCACACGCCCACACGCGTCGTCATGTCGACGGACCACCGCAGCCGCATCTTTTCGCTCCGCGTGCCTGACACCAACGGCAAAACGGTGGGGCAGTTCTTCCAGGACAAGCATCCGGGCCTGCAGATCATGGGCGCGGCTGAATTCAAGGGCGCGGGCGCCGGCGGCAAAGATCTGATCCTGGCCTACGAATACAGCGAGGAAAACCTGGCCATGGAGCTGCCCATGCCGTTCAACCAGCTGGCCGCGCAGGCGCGTGGCCTCGAGCTGGTGGTTCCCTGCCTGGCGCGTGCCGGTGGGGTGGTCGTTTATTACCCGCTGTCGCTGGCGAAGGGGGAAATCTGATGCCTTACTACACCAACACCACCAAGGCCGTGATCAACATCGGCGGCCATACCGTGATCGCGCCGACCAAGTCGGCCCAGGTCGATCCGGAAACGCGCGGCGTTCAGGACCTGATCAAGCGCGGCATGCTGGTCGAGGCAGAAGTGCCGGCCGACGGCCGACCGGCCGGCAAGAAGCGCGGGCAGGCCAGCAACGGCACCGCCGACGAGAAGGAGCCGTCGACGGTCGTGGAACTGAAGAAGTGGCTCGATGGCCAGGGCGCGCAGTACGACGCGTCCGCCAACAAGGCCGAGCTGCAGGGGCTGTACGAGGCCTTGAAGGCCAGCGCGGAGCAGTAGCCATGGCGGCCACTGTCGACGATCTGGACTTTCTGGCGCCGGCGGTGGCTTCCATGCCGAGTTCCGACAAGGACCGGGCCCTGGCCATGGCCGCCGAGTACCGGCCCCTGTGCCTACCCAGCAAAAAGCAGGACGAGGCCCAGCTTTGGTACGCCGCCTGGCTGCTCTACCAGATCAAGCAGCAACGGTCGGCCGAGGCAGACGGAGTCCTGGTGCGGCCAGGGATTGTCAGCGAGAAGGAAGGCGACCTGCAGCGCACGTACGGCAAGGTGGAGGGTGCCGCCGATCCGGCGGGGTTCTATGAGAGGTACGAACGCCTGGCGCGCGTCTGCCGGGTGGGCGCGGCCACCGTGAGGAGTACGCCGCGTGTCTGTTAAATCCATCGACAAGGGCCTGGGCGAGCAGGTGCGCCTGGCCAAGGCGATCAACGGGCGGGGCGTGAAGTTCGGGATCCAGGCGGGCGCCGGAAAGGACCCCGAATCCGGCGCGGACCTGCTCGATATCGCGATTTTTAACGAATTCGGAACAGAGCGTGTTCCGGCACGGCCGGCCATGCGCGACTTTGCTGAGAAGAACGCCGATGTCCTCGGCCAGGCCATGGGCCGGATGGCCGAAGCCCTTCAAGACGGGCGCCTGGATATCGATGCCGCGCTGGGCCAGCTGGGCACGTTCGCCGAAAAGCATCAGAAAGCGCACGTGCAGCAGTCGAAGAAGTGGGCGGAGCCCAATGCCCCCGCCACGGTCAAGAAGAAAGGCAGCGATGTGCCTCTGATCGATGACGGCTTGATGGTTGGCGCTATCCGATACGAAAAGGTCTAGGAAATGAGCTTCCGTAAGCCGCATGTGGTCCGTACGCGAGAGCCTGGGCAGCACGTTCGAGGTCGGTGGGCGGAAGGCGCCCAGGGGCCGGATCTGACGATCAGCGCTTCGGTTCAGCCCGCGAAGGCGGGCGACTACGACCTGCTGCAGGCTCATGCCGAAGGGCGGCGTGTGCGCGCCGCCGTGCGCATTTATACCAACGCGCAAATGAATGTCGCGGGTCAGGATTGGCGCAACGGGGACCGCCTGGTGTGGGGCGCCGGCCCGATGGCCGGCGAGTATCTCCTCGTGGGCGTGGCGCCTTGGCAGTCGGGGGTGATTCCGCATTTTCGATATCTGGCCGTCCTGCTGGCGGACGCAGAGCAGTAGTACGCCCGAGAGTTCCCCGGCTGCCTGGACCGGGGCCGGACGGGGCAAAACGTCCGGAAGGACTCACCAGGCCCGGCTGGGCGTTCCAGGCTACCGGGGAGGGCAGTGCCGAGTCGGCGCGAGCGCGCGTAGATGTCCCATCGGCCCGAAATTTAGGAGGTGTAGGGATGGATCCACAGGACGCAATCTTCGAATTGATCGAGGCGGCCGCCGGCGGGGTGCTGGTGGTCTTCGCGGATGAAAACGGGCCTCGTCCGCGCCCGCCCTACATCGCGCTGGCGGTCCGCTGGGATCAAGCCAGCAGCGTCGAAGCGGGCCCAGTCTTGGATGACGGCATGCAGTCTGTGCGCCAGCACGATGACGCCTCGGTGGAGCTGCAGGCCTACGGGCCCTCCGCATTTGAACGCCTGGGCGAGTTGGGGCTCAAGCTGAGGCACGCGCTTTATGAGGAGCGCGCCGAGGCACTTGGCCTGGCCGTCTTCGAGATAGGGCGTCTTCAAAACATCCCGGTCCTGCGTGACGCTGTGCGCTATGAGCGCCGCGGCGTATTGGAGCTGGGCATCCGGTACGCCCGCTCTTTCGCCGCGCCCGTTGGCCGGGTGGACGCCGTCAAAGTGGAATTCAGTGCGTCCGGGGGCGCGACGGATCTGCCCGAAACTTCTTTCACAGTGACAGCAACGCCCGCGCCTTAGTGCGCCTGTCCCTCGCCATCCAGCCGCCTGTGGGCGGTTTTTCTTTTGGAGCCGCAAATGGCAAACATCGATCGGATCGTCAATGTGGCGATCTCCCTGAGCACCACGGCCATCAAGGAGCAGAACTTCTCCGATGTCCTGGTGCTGGGCGCCCACTCCGTGGCCGTCAACCGCATCCTGGTGGTCACCGAAGCGTCGGAACTGCTGGAGTTGGGCGTCAGCCAATCCGACCCGCTTTACGTCGCTGTCCGGGACGCGTTCAAGCAGATTCCCACGGTACAACGCGTCTTTGTGGGGCGCCGCCATGTGGAGACTTCGCGCGTCACCGTCACGCGCGCGAGCATGTCCGCATACGGCGTGAACCTGCAGTGGCGCGCGGCCGACGGAAGTGTCCAATCCGCGCAGGTGAGTTTTTCCGGCTTGGCCGACAGCACCACTACCACCATCGCCGCTGGCCTGGTGGCGGCCATCGCGGCGACCGCTGCACCGGTCGAAGCTACCGCTGTCGGCGCCGAAGTGTCCATTACGGCGAACGCCGCCGACGCGGCGGTCGCGGTGTCTGTAAAGGGCAACCTTTCGATTTCGATTCCGACCAGTTCCGAGACACCAACGGCAGCGCTCACCGCATGCCGCCGGGAAAGCGCGGACTGGTACGGCGTTGCGCTGGCCAGCCGCGTGGAAGCAGACGTGCTGGATGCCGCAGAGTGGGTGGAATCGAACGGCTGCCTGTTCGGCGTGTCCAGTGCCCAGGCGGGCATCATTGACGCCGCAATTGATACGGATGTCGCATCCAAGTGCCAGCAAAAGCAGTACTTCCGCACGCACGTCTGGTTCCACAGCAAAGCGGCAAGCGAAGCGCTGGAATCGGCTGTGATGGCCAACCGCTTTACCTACTACCCCGGGGGCGAAACGTGGGCTAATGCCCGGCTGTCGGGGATCACCTACGACAACCTGGCCGAGGGCCAAGCCCTCGCCGCGCATGCCAAGAACGCCAACACGTTTGAGCAGATGCGGAACTTCGCCATCACGCAGAACGGCAAGGTCGCGGCGGGCGAATGGATTGACGTGATCCGTGGACGAGACTGGCTGGCGGAGCAGATCAAGATCAACGTCGCCACGCAAATGATCAATGCCGACGGCAAAGTCCCGTACACCGACGACGGCATTCAGATCATCGTCAATGGCGTACGCCAGGCGCTGCTGCTGGGCCAGGCGCGGGGCTTGATCGCACCGGACGAGATCGACAGCGCAGGCATCCGGATCCCGGGCTTTGTCATTTCCGCGCCGCGCTCTATGGACATTTCCGCCAACGACAAGGCCAACCGGATCCTGCGCGACCTGAAGTTCAGCGCGCGCCTGGCCGGTGCCATCCACGTTGCCGAGATCAAGGGCAACCTGACCTACCAACAAATCTAACGGAGCCACCATGTCCGTGAAAACTTACGCACCTGGCCAGATCAAGATCGTGATGGGCGCCATCGCCTTGAGCGGCCTGGCCGAAGACACTTTCGTGACGGTGTCCGAGATCGGGGAGGGAATTTCCTCCGTCTCCGGCGCCGACGGCGAAGTCGCGCGATCGATGTCGCGCGATTCGCGCCTTCGCATCGTGGTGACGCTGCTGCAGACCAGCGCCAGCAACGCACTGCTGACGGCCCTGCATCAAGCCGACAAGTCCACCGACGGCCTTGGAGCCGTTCCGGTGGCGGTTACCGACCTGCGCGGAAAGTCGCTTCACGCGGCCGACTCCGCCTGGGTCGTCAAGACGCCGGACGCCGGCTACGCCGCGAAGGTTGGCAACCGCGAATGGGTCATCGAAACCGGGCAATCCATCAACGTCGTTGGGGGTAATAGCTGATGAGCCGCAATCTCAAGGTGCTGATTGGCACCACCACGTTTCACATCACCAGGTTCGACGCCTTCCGGCAGCTGGAGTTGCTGGGTGACCTGCAGAAGGAAGTTCTGCCCGCCGCCGGAGCCCTGCTGTCGGCGGTGTTCAGCGCGGACGGCGCTCAGGAGCGCGACGAGCAGGCGATGCGACTGGCGCTTCAGGACCTTTCGGCGCGCCTGGGCGGCGCCGCGATGAAAGCGTGGTCCGAAAAGTTGATCGATGCCGAACTGGTGAGCTTCGAACTGGCGGGCCGCGACCCGCAGAAACTGACCGCGGCGCATCGGGGCCTGGCCTTCGAGGACTTCTCCCAGATCCTGGAGCTGTTGTTTCACATCCTCAAGCACAACTTCGCCGGCCCTTTCGTTCAATGGGCCGGCCGCTTTGGTCCGGTCCGCGAGAAGCTGGCGACGCTGTCGGGAAGTTTGATCCCGCCTTCGAGCGAGAGCTGATCGTCTGGCGTCCCGTGCTGGCGGGGCACGTCAGCCTGGACGCCGTGCGCCGTGCCGACGTCGACCTGCTGGACATCATGAAGCTGAATGCACTGATGGACGCCCAGGACGCGGCGCGGGCACACGCAAGTAGGAAGAACACGCAATGACCATAGTCCGTGAGCTGGTCACCCTCCTGCGCTATCAGGTGGATGAATCGGGCCTAAAGCGGTACCAGGAAACGTACCAGGCAACCCAAGACTCTCTGCAGAAGGCCAGCACGAAGACCGTGCAGGCCATGCGCCAGGCGCTGACTGGGTCGGTCTATCAGCCCGGTGCATGGGGATCGCGCGCCGCGGGGCCGCGGTCGCCGGTGGCGCCGCCGGTCGGCGGACCGTTGCCAGCGCCGCAACCACTGGCGGTGCGCGCCGGAGCGGCCGCCGGTGCCGCAGGCGTGGGCAGGCCTGCGGCGTTCCCCGTTGACGTTGGGGAAAGCCGCGCCAGGATCGGGCAAGTTCAGGCCGCCTACGGCGCGCTCATGGCGCGCGCGCGGGTTGGCATGCGCACTGTCCGTGAGGCCGGGATTGGCGCATGGGAGGGCGTCCGCCTGGCCATCCAAGACGCTCGCGGCGCGCAAGACGGTTTCAATCGCAACGTTGCACGCGGTGCGCGGCTTGCCCGCGAGCAGGCGGGCGCGTTCAGCGGCTTGCGGGGCGTCCTGAGCGCTGTCTTCGGCGTGTCGATCCTTCACCGAATTTCGGGGGATATCGACGCGTGGGGGCAATTGGAAGCCCGTATGCGTCAGGTCACCGCGTCGGCACAGGAATACGGGGAGGTGGATCAGGACCTGGCGCGGATTTCCCGCCTGACGTACAAGGCCTACGCCGACAATGCAGAGCTGTTCGTGCGCACCAGGCGGACGATGTCCGACCTGGGCAAGTCCACCCAGGACACGGTTGATGTGACGGAGGGGCTGTCGCTGGGCATGGCACTGTCCAGCACCAAAGTCCAGGACCAGGAATCGGTCATTTCTGCCCTGACGGCCGCCATCATGCAGGGCAAGCTGGGAATGGAGCAATACGCCACGCTGATGCGCGCGGCGCCCCGCCTGCAGGTGGCCCTGGCCGATGGCCTCGGCACGACCACCGACAAGCTGCTCGAGCAGGTGAAGGCCGGCAAGGTTACAACGGACCAGTTCTTGCCGGCGCTGCAAACTCAGCTCGCAAAAATGCGGGTTGAGGCCGAATCCATGCCGGTCACGATCGCGGATGCGATGACGGTGTGGAGCGACGCCTTCCAGCGCTTCTTTGGCCAAATGGCGCTCGGGAAGGCGGCGGTGGGTGGGGTGACGAAGAGCATCGAGTTGCTGGCCGATAACATCGGCGCCGTCGTCAAGCTGCTGGCGCTCGTAGGGGCTGCCTGGGGGTTGGTCCGGCTGCGCAACTGGATGGCCTTGGCGACCGTCCAGTCCGGCGGCCTGATCCGCTCAATGGTCACGGCCACTCGGACAGCCATCGGCCTGGACAGCGCAATGGCCCTGCGACGCGGGCCGGCCGGTGCGCTGCGCATGCTGACCTTGTGGAATCGTTCGCTGGCGCCCCTCCTGCGCATGGCAGCGATCCTGTATTCCATCTACCTGCTGGTGGATGACATCGGTGTGTGGTTCCGGGGCGGCGATTCGGTTTTCGGCGACCTGATCGGGCCGGTCGGAGAATGGAAGGGGGAGATCGAAGCGGTCAAGAACTTCCTCGTCCAGATCAAGGACATGCTGGGCGGGGCGGGGCAGGCGCTGGGGCCGTGGGTCACCAAGTGGGGCACTATCGCTGTCTTGCTCTATGGGGTATGGGCAATTCTTTCGCCGATTCGCGGGCTGATCACCTTTCTGGCCTTGCGCGCGGTGCCGATGCTGTGGGCTGCGTTCGCCGCGCACCCGGTAGGTCGCATCATCAGCCTCGTCCTGGGCGGCCTACTGCTGGTATGGCAGAACTGGGACCGCATCAGCAAGTTCTTTGGTGAAACCTGGGACGCGTTCAAGAAGAAGGGGAAGGAGGCGCTCGACGGCCTTCTGGGCTTCTTCGATGACATCGGCGGGCGGATGATCGCGAAGATCCAGGAAATCGGCAGCGCGATTGGGAAGTGGATCACCGACAAGGTGGAGGCGGCCGCAAAGGTGCTGAAAGACCTGCTCCCCGGAAAAATGCTGACCGATGACCAGAAGGCGCTCATGACCGGCCCGCGTGGCGCTCTGGGCGCGCTGCCTCAATGGCAGGCGTTCGCATATGGTGCGGGCATTCCTTCCGTGTCGGCCGGCACCGCACTTCGAGCGGGCGCGGGCGGGCTCGGTGGCCTGGGCCAGGTCGATATTCACAACGAAGTCACGGTCAATGCGCCGGGCGCCGACCCCAACGCCGTCGCAGGCGCCACCAGGCGCGGCATGGAAAGCACGCAGCGCCGCAGCATTGATCAGATGGCGCGCATTCTCGGTACTCCCACAGGGGTCGAAGTTGCGCCGTAAAGGGGGTGTGCGATGAGCTTTGTTTCGATGTTGTTCGGTTGGGGGGCGGCAGCAGCATCGGCGTCATTCCGCTCGATGCGCTCATTACCGAGGCGACTGAGCTGGAAAGCCAGGCCACCAGCTACGCGGTGGAGGAGGGGCCTCCCGTGACGGACCACATTGCGCAAGAGTCTGAACGTCTGCAGATGGACGGCTGGGTGACTGCGGCCGAGGCGTCCCTGCTGGGGGGAGTAGGTGGGCAGCGGACAAGCGGGGCGAACTCGCTGGGCACGGGGCGCCAGAAGCTGATTAGTGCCAAGGCGGCGCTGCGCAAGATCCACGCCGACCGGCTGCCCATCACCATCACGACTGGCCTTGACGTGTACGTGGACTTTGCAATGACCCGGTGCTCGATCGGGCGCTCCAATGACGCGGGCGACCGCTTCTCTATCACGGCCGAATTCCGAAAGATCCGGAAGGTGGCGTTGCGACAGGGGGATATCCCGCCCGAGAAGACCAGCGGCACCGCTTCCGGTAAGGCCGGAGGTACAAAGACCAACGCCGGCAAGACAAACGGGGCCGAGCCAACGCCGCGCGAGCAATCGGAGCTGAAGGGCAAGGTTGGGTCGATTTTCCAGAGGTAGCCCAATGCTGAAAATTCCCGTTATCGATTCCAACGACAGCCTCATCGAGGTCGAGCTGGATGGGCTGACCTATTTTTTCCAGGTGTCCTGGAACAGCGAAGCCGAACAGTGGACGCTTTCAATCGAAAACGCCTACAACGAAGTAATTGTCTCGGGCATCGCCGTCGTACCGGACCGGCCACTACTGGCCTGGTACCGCCATTTGGCCGTGCCTCCGGGCGAGCTGGTCGCCTTGGCCCCGGACAGGCGCAACACTATCAGCCGCGAGGCGCTGCCCGCCGGCCAGGTGGCACTTATCTATGTGGAGTCGGCGGAGGTAGCTGATGGCGCGGTTTGATCGTGTGTACCGGCTGCTGGTGGGCAAGCCGAACCAGCAGGGGGTGGAAATTGTTCAGCCCATGCGCATTACCTTCGACGTCACCAAGGACGCCGCCGAAGAGCCGAACGAGCATGTGATCCGCGTCTACAACCTGGCCGAGCCCACGCGCCGCGCGCTCGAAGAGCCTGGGCTCATGTGCGTCCTGTATGCGGGATACGCGGAAGAGGACGGGCCGCTGTTGCTGGCGGCCGGCAGTGTGGTCTTCGCCTATACCAAGTTCGAACAGCCGGATGTGGTGACCGAGTTGATTGTGAAAGACGGCTACGCGGAGGTGCGAGACACGGCGGTTTCTATCGGCCTCGGACCAGGCGCTCAGGCGTCATCCATCATTCAGAACATAGCGCGCCAGATGGGCCTCTCCTTGGTTATGGCCGATGATGTGCCGGATCGGCGCTGGCAGCAGGGGTTTTCGTTCTATGGCGCCGCGCGCACCGCGCTGCACAAGGTGACCCAGGGGACCGGCCTGGAGTGGTCGATTCAAAACCAGCAATTGCAGGTCATCGCACGCAAAGGCACGACGCGCCGGCGCGCCGTGGTGCTGGCCGCGGATACCGGACTGTTGGGGTACCCGGAGCGGACGCGCGAGGCGGCGCGGGAAAAGGCCAAGGTAAGGGACAAGACGACCGGCGACGACGTGAACCTTGTCAGCGCGCGGCAGCAGCGGGACGGCTGGCGTGTCACGTCCTTGCTATTGCCCACGCTGAACCCGGGCGATTTGGTGAAGCTGGAAAGCCGCACGGTCGAGGCGTTCCTTCGAATTGAAGCGCTGCGCAGCACGGGCGATAGCGCGGGCGGGGATTGGCAGACTGAGCTCGAACTGGTCGACAGGTACGCGCCGCCCAAAAAGAAGGCAGATTCATGAACGGCAACCCGATTGCAGTGCTTAGGGCGCTGATCGCCAGCGAGCTGGCCGAGGTATACACCACGCTGCCCGGGGTGGTGGTGTCCTACGACGGCAAGTCCATCACCGCTCGGCCGGCGCTGGCAAAGCGCCTGGCCAACGGCGAAGTACTGCGCGCCCCTCAAATCGTCCGCGTGCCGGTCTGCTGGCCCGTGGGAGACGTGAACGGTGCAGAGGCCCTGATCTCGGTACCGCTCAAGGCGGGTGACGCGGTCAAGCTGTCCTTTTCTGCACGCGCGCTGGAAAACTGGCTCGCGGGCAGCGACGGCCCGCCAGACGATCCTCGGCAGTTCGACCTATCCGATGCGTTCGCGACGCCGGTGATGCGACCCGGCACCGTGGCGGCCGACACGGAGAATGTCAGCATCCAGTACGGACCGGGCACCCTGAAGCTCTCGCCCGAAGGGCACCTGACCATGAACGTGCGGACGTGGGAGGTCAACATGGATGAGGGAACCTTCAACGGGCCGCTGACCGTCAATGGTCTGCTGACCTATACCCAGGGCATGCATGGTTCCAGAGGTGCCGGCGGCGGTGGCGCGACCATCACCATCGAAGGGGATGTGAACTTCCGCAACGGCTCGCTGACCCACAACGGCAAGGATGTTGGCAGCACGCACAAACATCCTTATGCCGGCGGCACAACCGAGGAGCCTATCTGATGAGCCTGGACCTTGCACTTTCCATGGATGGCGACCTCGCCTTGGACTTGATGGGCGCTACTCGCCTGGTTGGGGGCGCGGAACGCGTCCGCCAGCAGATCGGGATCACCCTCCGCGTGCTCTTGGGTGAATGGTTTCTCGACACTTCCTTCGGCGTGCCGTATTTCGAAGACATCCTGGTCAAGAACCCCGACCGGGCTTCCATCGAGGCTGTGCTCCGCGCGCGCATAGTGGACGTCCCCAGCGTGACTGCCGTCCAGCGCCTTGGCCTGGAAGTCGATCGCGCCGCGCGCGCGCTTCGCGTGACGTTCGAAGCCGAGACAACGGAAGGCCTGGCTGACGGAATCGTGACGCTCGGCATGCCCTAAATTCAGAAAATTCAAGAGGTTACCTATGGCCTACGGTGTGACACCGGATGGGTTCGTGCGCATGCGCCTGCCCGAGATTCGCCAGGAGATTATTGAAGACCTGCGGGCGAAGCTGCTCGCCGCGGGCGTGGCTGAAACCGTGGAGACCCGGCCGGATAGCATTACCGGGCTGCTGATCGATACGTTCGCTGAGCGCGAGGCGGCATTGTGGGAGCAGGCGGAAGGAGTCTATCTGGCCATGTACCCCGGCTCCGCCAATGGCGTGTCTCTAGATCGCGCTGTTTCGTTCACAGGCGTGAAGCGTCTGGGGGACGAGCAAGCGCGCGCCTATGTCGTTGTGTATGGCCAGAGCGGCACCACCGTTGCGCAAGGGGCGCAGGTCCGCCACCGAGTCAGCCAGAACTTGTGGCGGCTGGAAGGCGACGTGCGAATACTGCCGGGCGCCGCGGCCGATGTGACGCTGCAGCCCGTTGTACAGCCGAACGCGCTGTACTCCGTCAGCGTAGACGGGCAGGCGTATTCGTACACCTCCGGGGCCGTGACGAACCTGCCCGCCATCCTGGCCGGCCTGGTCGCGGCAGTTTCCGCCAGCAGTCTGGACGTCTCCAGCGATGGCGCGTCAATTCGAATGCATACCGGCGGGCGGGTCGCGTCCGCATTCGCCTGGTCGGCCAATTTTTCGTTGGCGCGGCTGGGCTCTCCCGGCCTGGCCGTCACCGAGGAGGCCTCGGAGGAGGTTGCCGCAGTGGGCGACCTGAACGCCATCGTAACGGCCGTAGACGGCTGGGATGGGGTCGATAACCTGCAGGCGGGTACCGCTGGGCGGCTCGCGGAAAACGATGCTGAACTGAGCGCCCGCTATCCGTCTGGGTTGTTCAGGCTGGGGGCGGGCACGCTACCGAGCATCGCGCCCAACATTCGAGATCGAGTACCGGGCGTTCGGGCCATTAAGGTGTTCGAAAATGACACGGACGGGCCAGACGCGGCGGGCCGCCTGCCGCATTCCATCCACGTCGTGGTGGACGGCGGCCTCGATGAGGAGCTGGCCGAGGCGATCTTTCGGACGAAAGGTGGGGGGATTGACACCAATGGGGGCAGTCTGGTGGTCGTCATTGACGATGAGGGCGCCCAGCAGCCCATCAAGTTCGACCGCCCGGAACGGGTCTACGTCTGGGTGTCTGCGGAGCTGACTCTGCTGCCGCCGGCGGAGCAAGTTTTTCCGCCGACGGGGCTGGACGATGTCGCGGACAACTTGGCCACGGCTGGTGACGGCTTCTCGATTGGCGATGACGTCATCCGCCAGCGGCTGTTCGGGGCGATCTACAGGACGACGGGGATTAAGTCGGTGGTGCTGGCCCTGGCCTCCTCAACGGACCCGGCCTTTGTGCCCGGGCCCGCCGACTTCTCGGAAGATAACGTCGAGATCCTGGACGCCCAGGTGGCGGTGTTCGATCGCTCCCGCATTAAGGTGACCTGATGGACCTTCAACAAAACCACGCCGCGATCGCGTGGGGACACTGGCTCGGCCAGTTCCAGTCGAAGCCCCGGTTGCGCGCGCTGGTGACGGCGTTGCTCAAGCCTGCCGATGGCCTGCAGGGCGCGCTGCGCGATTTGTACGAAAAGCGCTGGCTCGACTCCGCGGAGGGGAAGCAACTGGACGGCATCGGCGAGATTGTGGGCCTGCCGCGCACCATCGATGACACCGTCTACGTCCAGTTTTTCGGCTTTGACGGCCAGCCGAACGTGGGCGGCTTCGGCGTGGCGCGGCTGCGCCGTGCCTTCGAACGGGCCGTCGGGGGCTCCACCACGCTGCTGGATCCGGAATACAGAAAGCTCCTGTACTGGAAGATCGCCCTGAACAATGGCCGCGGCACGGCGCCAGAAATCGCCGCGGCGTTGAAACCCATCTTTGACGTGTCGCGAGTGTTGGTTCAGGACGCGGGAAACGCGAAGATCCGGATCTGGGTCGATCGGATCCCGGGCCCAAACGACCCGCTCATGACCAACCCATACAAGTGGGTTCCCAAACTCGCGGGCGTGGGCGTGCAGTTTATCTCCGGCTCGACGGACAGGCCCTTTGGCTTCCGCGAGCAGGGTTTCTATGGTTTCGGCGTCGGCGTGCTGGCGCGAAGGATTTAATACATGGCTGCTCCTACCTTTTTCGAGCTGTTCGGCGCATTGTGGGCCGAAAACGGCACCGTGGGGGATATCTCCCTGCCTCAGTACAAATCCGGTTGGGCCTTCATTGGCTCCATTCCTCCTACGGTGGAGCAGTTCAACCTGGTGCAGCAGCTCAACGATCAGAAGCTGGCCTGGCTGTATCAGCAGGTGAAATCCGTGGCCGATGCCATGGGCCAGTCGGTGGGGCCTGACACTATCGATATCCTGCTTCACGCACTTCAAAATCTGGACATGGACCGCGCCGCCGCCGGCACTCTTGCGGTATCGCGCGGCGGCACGGGGTTCAGCTCGGTGGCGGAAAACCAGTTCCTGGTCGGTGGCGATGAAGGCAAATATGCGCACAAGACTGCGGATGAGGCCCGGGCGATCCTTGCGGCGCCGAAGATCTGCTCAATTACTGCGCTACCTTCATCGAACATTGGCCCTATCGTGGTGGCGGAATGCAGCGAAGTCTGGATCTGGTCCGCTTCGGCGTCGTTCACCGGCTACCGGTCGCCGCTCTGCGGCCGACCCTTGGACGGGCATACCCTGGCGCCGCTGGCTAGCGAGGTGGACGCCGTGGGCGGGTTGCTGCCCAAGGCGGCGTATGCACGGCTGTGGGGCTACGCCCAGGAGAACAACCTGGTGGTCACGCAGGCCACGTGGGCCGCCAACGTGGGTGCGCATTACTTCGTGGACGTCGACGCGAACCAGTTTCGGGTGCCGGATCTTCGCAATATGTTCCGCCGTTTCACGGGAACTGACGCTGACACTGCAAATGCAAGACAGTTCGGTAGTTGGCAGTTTGATGCAACGCAGAGGACCTTCGGAACGCTGGACGGATTTAATGATTTCTCTGCTGTATCAGGGGTTTTTGATCACTCAAATCCGGTACCTGGTGAGCAAGCTACTGCCGGCAATGGAACGCAGTACCACGGCCTTTCTTTCGACAACGCAAGAGTCGCTAGAACGTCAAGCGAAACGCGCCCCAAAAACACGGCCTTCCATCCGCGCATCCATGCATAGGCTATGCATGGATGCGCGGGTGATAGGCGGTATTGAGAGGGCGGGTTTCGGCCGTCGTGCGTGCAACTCTGGACGCGTCAAAAGAGACGCCGGACCACAATAGTTCAGCAACCGAATACGGGGTTGGACGGTTGTAATTCGCCTGAATGCCGCTATCTCGAAAAGCACCCTGAAGTGTCTGCCAGGACACTGTGTTTTGAACCGCTCCAAAGGACCCCGTAACGTTTTGGAGGGCGTCGCCCTGGCGGCTACCGAGCGCCCTTGCGTTTGCAGTGCAATTCCCTCTTTTTCTTTGGAGTACCCATGAAACAAAAAGCCGTCTTTCAGACCGACAGCGACGGTCTGTTCATTTACGAGACGATCGCCAACGAACTTACCCTGGCGCCCGGCTACTACAACGTCCCCTTCGGCGCCTTCGCGGATGCGCCGCCGGACCCGCCGGCCGGCAAAGTGCAGCGCCGTGTGGGCGGGGAGTGGGAGATGGTCGATGACTATCGCACCACGCCGCTGTGGGTGGTGGAAACGGGCGCGCCATACGTGGTCGGCGCAGAGCATGTGGGCGCCGGAGGCCGGGTCAGCTACCCGGGGTGGGGTGCCTTGCCCGACTGGCTGACGGAGATGGAGCCGCCGCGACCAGTCGAGGACGCCGAGGCCGCAGCCTAGGGGTTATGCGGCTAGAGGCAGGGCTTCCAGCTCTATCTCGCGCTCGCGGCGCATCTCCTCCAATTGTCGGCGGCCGAGCGGGCTGCGCGCCAGCTTCTGAGCAAGCTCGCGGCCGTGTGGGTGGTAGTAGCGCAGCAGCATGCGTGTATCGACGTTCCCGTTGACCTTGGCCAGCTCGTGAATCTGAAACACAGTGGCCAACTGCGACGTGCCTTCATGCCGCAGATCATGAAATCTCAGGTCGCGGAAGTAGGCCGAATTGGGCCGGCGGCCATAGTGCCGGCACATGCCCTCATACCGCAGTCTGGCGCGCCGGCGCGCCCGGATGAAGGCGCGGGTGACGGAGCCGGGCTGGATAGTAAAGGTCCGGCCTCGCATCGGCTTGCCTGTGACCCAGCGGCGCAAGGCCTCTCGCGCCCGCGGCGTCAGGGGCACATCGCGGGCGCGGCCGTTTTTCGTGTGCGGCAAATGCACCACGCCATGCATGAGGTCCAGGTGTTCGCGTTGGATGCCAACAACCTCGGAGCGCCGCATGCCTATTTCCTGGGCGACGGTAAGGATGGTGGGAAGCTCAGCCGACCGCGTGGCGCGAATGATCCATTCCAGCTCCTTGCGAGGGCAATCGTCATCCGACACGCCTCGCAGGGTGATGCGATCGAACAGGCGGCGATCGCGCGCGTCATCAACGGCCGGCCGGCGCACCAACTGCACCGGGTTGGCCAACTGGTCAAAGCCCCAATCTTTTCGAACGACGGTGAAGACGTGGGAGAGAAATGCCATTCGCCGCACCACCGTGGAGGGGGCTCGGTCCTTGAGCCATTCGTCCCGCAGTTCGGTCAGGTCCGAGCTGCGAATCCTATCTACCGGCCGAACGGCCAAACGAGTCGCTCGCCAGATTCTGGCAATTGATTGCTCTACCACGTGCCCCTTCTTCGTGGCTGACACCTCGGCCAGGTAGCGCGAGAGCGCGTCGGCAAGAGTGGGGGCGGGCTTGCGGCGGGGCTGACGTCGGGACCAGGGTTTCATTGGGCCAAAAGCCCCAGGTTGTAACCCAATTCTCAATATTCGCAATTTCAACCATGCCCGCCGTTGCGGGCCTTTTTCGTTCATAGGGGACGCGATTGAACATCCAAGACTTCGACGCCTTCGCGGCAAAGCTGGCCGGTGTGATAGGCGCGATGGTGTCCATGCGGTTCCTGCAAGGGTCCCGCACGGCCAAAGCCAGTATGGCGGCCACCGGGGCTGTCTTGGCCTACTACGGGTCTCCGTGGCTGGCGCAGTTCCTCGGCATACCCGAGGGCCTGTCGGGTTTTCTTTGCGGATTCCTGGGCATGGCGATCATGTCTCGCATGTGGCAGGCAGTTCAGGAAGCGCCCATTGGCGCGCTGTGGCAGGCCGTCATCGACCGCGTACGCGGCAAAGGAGCGTGATGTGGACAGCACCATCTACCTGACTTTGTGGGCGGTCCTGGCGTTCGTCTGCTGGCTGATTGTCGCCGGCGGCGCGGCGCTGGCTGTATTCGCGCGCGGCATCAAGGACACAACGCTGGAACGGATCGGCTTGTCCGCCGTTTGCCTCACCGCGACAGGCGTGGCCTGCCGCGTTTTCGTGGCGGGCTGGGCGAGCACGGGCGACGCCGCGCTCGCCGCCTCCGCCGCTTTCTACGTTGCCGCGGTCACGGCAAAACACGTCAGGAGCCACAAGCAATGAGCCAATTTCAACTGTCGCAGCGGAGCCTTACGCGCCTGATCGGTGTACATCCGGACCTGGTTGCTGTCGTGAAACTGGCCATCCGGCGCACGCCGGCGGATTTCACCGTCGTCGAGGGCGTACGCACCGTCGCCCAACAGTGCGAATATGTGGCCCGGGGCACCAGCAAGACCATGAACAGCTACCACCTGCCGCAGGCGGATGGCCTGGGCCATGCCGTGGACCTGGCCCCGCTGACCGGCGGGGCGATTCCCTGGGGCGACTGGTCCAAGTTCAAGGGCCTGGCGGACGTGGTGAAAGCCTGCGCGGCGGAGCTTGGCGTGCCGCTGGAGTGGGGCGGCGACTGGAAGACGTTCAAGGACGGGCCTCATTTCCAGATCCCGCGCGAATGGAAGGGGCGGGCATGAGAGCCGCCGCCGCGCTTGCTCAGACGTTGGCAGGATGGAAGGGTTATGCGCTGGTGGCGCTGGTGTCTGCCGGTCTGGCCAGCGGAGCCGCTTGGACAGCGCAGGGCTGGCGCAAGGATGTCTATATTGCAGAGCTACGGCGAGACCAGCAGCAGATTCGGGCGGACACCAATGCCGCGGTGCTCACTGCCCTCAAGAGCGATATTCGGGCAATCTCGGAGGCCGCCGCGCGCGCCGCCGCCGATGCCCGCGCGCTACCTGCCCAAGTGGGCGAAATCACGAAAACACTGAAAAATGCGAAACCTCTTGTACTTGGCTGCCGTCCTGATGGTCTCCGGGTGCGCGCTCTCACCGACACAGTACGTGCCGCGCGAAGTGCCGCCGCTGGACAGAAGCCTGGCGGAACCGTGCCCGCCAATTCCGGATCCGCCGCAAAACCCTGACAGCTACGACGACTGGCAGGTCTGGGTTCAGGAACAGGTGTTGGTGCTCTGGGGAATATGCGCGTCGCGGCACCGTGAGACGGTGCGTGCCTGGCCTAATCAGGCCAGCAGTCGCCAAACTGGTGCAGGAGACGTTCCAGAATGAACGTGGCCCGGTAAGTGGGCGGCGTGGCGCCTCGGTCGATGATCAAAAGGCCTTCGCGTTCACCGGCGGCCAACACCTCCCGGAGCTTTTGGCCTCCCTCGAGGCCAAACGCCCGGTGGAGGCGATCAATGCCAAGGTATTCGCCGTTCCGAACGGTGGACAGCTTTGGCAGCGCGCGCTCCCAGACTTCCTGGACCGGCGGGCTGTTGGTGTAGGTATCGTCGTAGAAATCATTCACTTCGGCGCTGCCCCCTTTCGCATCCTGATATTCACTCGCCAATCCACGTCAGCCACCATCCCTGGTAGTAGCGACGACCGTCGATTTCTTCGAACCCGCAGACCATCATCCCCCGGTCGGAGGCAAACGTCAGTAGCTCCGGCTCAAGCAGATCAGGAATCGCCCCTTTTTGCATTCCGCCGAACTTGGCGAGGCCATCCATCGTCATTACTGTGACGTGGCGGCGCAGATCCTCGCGGGTGACAGAGTACATACGAACCGTGCCTATCACTGCGGGCGCAGGGTCATTGTCTCGACGCTTCTGGCCGAGATAGTGGGTGCGGACGACTGAGCAACGCATGATTCTGCTGCGATATAGCTGTATGGATATACAGTATATTGCAGCAGAAATGGGGTCAGGTCATTGGTGTGGCGATCAGCTTGTCGGAGGGGAAGGGGGCGAGGAAATCGCGGCTCTGCTCCGCGCTCGCCGTCAGCCAGTCGCCGTAGGCACCCTCGGGCAGGATCACCACCATCCGCTTTTCCTTGTTCGGCTGGTGGTAGTCGCGGAAAAGCGGATCCTGATCAGCGTTGATCGTCAGCATGGTGTAGCTGTCGTGCCATGCGCCGTCGGCGTCTCGGTAGCGGTCCCAGAGGCCGGCGATGCCCAGCGGCGCGCCGTCGGCCCGGGTGAACCGGGTGGCCACGGCCTTGCCCGTGCGCCAATCGGGTTCGAAGATGGCGTCGGCCGGGATGATGCAGTGCTGGGCCCGGCGCCAGGCGTTGCGGAAGGTGAAGGAATTGGCGACGCGGTCGTCGCGGGCGTTGAACGTGGAGAGCTTTTCGGCGCCAGCCAGGGCGTCCGGGCGAGTGGATGCCGAAATCAGTCCCCAGCGGCCCGCCGCGGCCTCTCGTTCCGGCACAGCCTCATCGCCGGCGTCATGCTCCGGCGGCCGGCGGACAAAGACGCCCGGGTAGCGCGGCCACATGTCGTACTTGCCGATGGGCGCCGGCTTGGACGCGCCGAACTTCTTCAGCAGCAGTTCGGCGTCTTTCAGCGTCTGATAGTGGCTACACATATCACCTCCGGTTAGAAAAGAGGGTATAGAGAACGCATTGGACGTCGAGTTAAGACTAGCAAGGCGTCAATTAGATGATTTCAACCCCTTCCGAACGTCGTTGCCGTAGTGACAGAGTCCATACGCAGAACCACTTCCGCATTCGCAAGGCGCGTCTAATTCTTGCCGCTGGAAAGCCTCAGCGCGGCCGGATTCGAACGGATTGTCTGGAGGGCTTTCGCTAGACAAGTACGATTGGCCGTGGGGACGTGGCATGCGGCCATCTGGAGCGCCGATTTTAAGCGAGCGCATTTGCACGGAAGAGTTTGATTTGCGACCACTGAAACCAATCACGAATTGATTTGATGAGACTTCTACAGCGGTGTCCACGCGTTCTAAGACCATTCCATTTGTCGTAAATACTTGGTCTCCTTTACTGAAAATCACAGCTCGACCGAGGTGCGCTTCAATCTTCCAGCCACGGTGCTCGCAAACCAAGCGCTCGACATGCAACGCATCAGGCGGGACGGTGCGCAAAACAAGGGCAATTTCCCCTCTTGCGGCGCGGATAGTGATGCGGTTCGCTTCCATTTGAACGTCCCAGTTGTCACTGGGGGCCTTCCACTCGTTGTCTGTGATCTGAAACAACGTTGACCCGCCTTTCGTTTTGAAGTGTGCGTTCAACCTAAACGGCGATCCAGGCTGCTCTGGGGGTTCCACCCAAAGTACGCGTTCACCCTCAATCTTCAAGAGCGTCTCGACCTCAAAGGCTTCAATATCGCCCAGGGTTACCCTGGGGTGTTCGCCGTTCGTATCGAAGACGTCCGAAGCGAAGCCCTGCTCCCTGCTCGCCGGTGCAGCAATATGTTCACGGATTGTTTCTTTGGAAAGTAAGCGACGAGTCTTTCGTCCGTGGCACGCTGTGCACAGCAGAATAATTCCTGTTGCATCGTGTTTCTTTGCATCCTTAAACTCGGGCTCGAAGTGCTCATATTCAACAATCGCGTTGCCACACACAACGCAGCCGAAACCGCAACGCTGCCGAACTTCCCTCTTTGTTTCGCTGGGTATCGTTCTGGAAAGGCCATAACGATTTGCTGTCTTTCTGGTATTTCCCCTGGTCGAGGAGCTTTTCTTTGTCTTAGACAATTTGCTTTCCGATTAAATTGTTAGGCCTGCACTTTGTTTCTGAGTTGGCACTTCGTCATCATCTCCGTTGCGCGGCGCCCCGCGCGAGGTTGAGGGCCGTTATTTCTTTATGATGGCACCTCTTTTTTGTCCCGCGAAGGACCGCATTAATTCTTAAGGGCCAAGATCGCTGTGACGACAGCGCCGACGATCGCGGCACCTACAGCCGTCCAGAGAGCGGCATGAGCTTGCGCCTTAATTCGACGTTCTTCTCTTCGGTACTGATCTAGAGTAACAAGCGCTTGTGGCGTGATCTCGTATCTTCCGAGGTCGTGTGAGTTTGGCGTGATCTCACCGCTTGCTACGAGCGAATCTAGTACGAACTGGTGGAATTGAAACGCGGCTAGCAGTTGGGGGTGTCGATGTTGGCGCCCCTTGATCGGCAAGATGTGACGCAGAGTCAGGTGTCTTTCCCCGCGAGACGCGCGATCGACCGCGACTTGTAAGGCATGGATACGTTCCAGCGTCGGTAAGCTTGCTCGATTGGCGATTTGCTGGAGCAACCCGTCAAGCGCCAGCCGCAACCGTACCATGCCAAATACGGAAAATAGGGCGTAGCGATACAGCGAATCGAACTGCCATTCGAGGTGTTTGAAATATCGAATGACCCGGAAATTGGAGCGTCGAAGATCCTGCAGTTGCGCATCGCCATGTACGGGTTCGCCAAGCTTTTCCAGGTCACGCAGCTGGACCGAATCACCTTGGATTGCATCCACCAGCCAATATCGCTCCTCGGATGCGCCGTCGATGTATGTCGTGGCGTAATCACGGCTGGCCAGCCGTGATATGGGCGCGGTTGGAATGTGGTCGGGCGAAGGTCGGGCAAGCGCTCTTTTCAGTGCAAACTTCAATAACCACTTCGGATAAGGCCGGCTACGCACTTGATCAACTTGCATGGGTTTCCTTCGTAAATAAGCGGATCAGGAGGCGGCTCGCAGCGTCGCCAAGGCGTTCCGGGCTGTCGCGGCGGCACCGTGGTCAGTTCCCTGGCGTTCAGATAAATAGCCCGCCCATCGTTCCAGCGCATCGCGCCGCTCCGTCCAGTAGCTGTACTGGTCATAAATCCCTTCGACGCCTTTTAACTTGTGGTTCAGGCACATTTCCGAGATATCGCGGTCGACACCGAGGGCGCGCATGTGGGATTTCGCCGTGGACCGTAGGTCATGCGGCGTGAACCGCCGGACGTCTGGCTTGGTATTTTCCAGCCAATAGTCGATGGCGCCCCAGACCGCATCCTTGCCGACCGGTGCGTCGCCGCCGTTCCTCCTGAGGCGAGCCACCGAGCGCGCAGGCACTATATAGAGGGAGTCCAGCGCCAAAGCGTCCAACTCTCGGAACCACTCCATAACGGGCGGCGCCAGGGGAATGTCCATGGCGGCCCCCGTCTTGGACGCCGGGATATGCCAGAGCCCGGACCCAAGGCGCTTGACAGTGTGTTGGTCGGTGCGCACATGCTCGCGCCGCGCGGTGGTGAACTCGGACACCCGGACGCAGGTGGCCATGATGATCCAGACGCTGAGCTGGTTCTGTCGGTTCATGCCGGCGGCACGCATGACCAGGGACAGTTCATCGTCGGTCAGCATCAAACGCACCTTAGCCTTGGGCCGCTTGCCGATCAGGGATTCCAGGCTGATGCCCAGGGCCGGGTGTAGCTGGGTGATGCGCTGCCCGACCGCATGCTTGAACACTTCGCGGATGACGATGTAAAGCGCCTCTGTCTCACGCCAGCCGCCCGTCTTGAACGTCGCTTTGCGCTTCTTAATTAGGTCGATCACATCGCCGGCGTTGATTTCCTCGACGGGCCGGGTGCGCCACTCTCTGGTAATCCACCCCAACTGGCGCGCATACAGCGCCTGACTGTTCAGTCCCAGATGAGCGAGGGTCTTCTTCTGGTAGTCGCCGACCAGCCATTCGATATTCTTCGCGGACCGGGCCTTCTGCTTGGCTTCCCGCTTCTCGGCGGCTGGGTCCTTTCCGGCGTCGATCATGGCGCGCAGCCGGCTGGCCTCCTTGCGGGCGTCGGCCAGGGTGATATCCGGGTAGTTCCCGATGGTGGCTTCGCGGCGCTTGCCTGGCATGCGGTAGCGCAGCACCCAGGCCGCGGTGCCGGCCTCAGATAAGGTGAAGGTCAGGCCGCCGCCGTCGGACTTCGCAAGGGGCGCGCCGGCACGGATCCAGCTTTTGATCTGGACGTCCGTCAGTCCGCCCTGCATTACGCGTTTTGCCATGGTTTCCCTCTGTTTGGGTAGCTGGGGCGGCTTGGCTACCCACCTAGCTACCCAATTTCTGCGAGTTGGGAGGATAACGCCTGAGAAGTCCAGAAAGAAAGCCGCGTGTATTTACGCGGCTTTGCGGGCGATTCTGATATGTGGTGAGAAGCCGGGAACATCAGACCAGGATTATGTCGTACTTCTCTTGGGAGTACGTACTTTCCACTTCGAGCGATACGCGCTTGCCCACGAAATCGCCCAGCATCGCCAGGTGCTGGCTTTCCTCTTCCAGGAACAGGTCGACCACTTCCTGGGACGCGAGAATGCGGAATTCCTTGGGATTGAATTGCCGCGCTTCTCGCAGGATCTCGCGCAGGATTTCGTAGCAGACGGTGCGCGGCGTGCGCACGTTGCCGCGCGATTCGCACATGGGGCAGGGTTCGCACAACTGGTGCGCCAGCGAATCCCGCGTGCGCTTGCGGGTCATCTCCACCAGCCCCAGTTGTGTAAAGCCATTGACGGTCATGCGGGTGCGGTCCCGCGAGAGCGCCTTCTTGAGCTCCGCCAGGACCGTCTCGCGGTGCTCCTGTTCCTCCATGTCGATGAAGTCCAGGATCACGATGCCGCCCAGATTGCGCAGCCGGAGCTGCCGCGCGATCGCCTGTGCAGCTTCCAGGTTGGTCTTGAAGATCGTGTCGTCGAAATTGCGCCCGCCGACGAATCCGCCCGTATTGACGTCTACTGTCGTCAGCGCCTCGGTCTGGTCAATGATCAGGTAGCCGCCTGACTTGAGGTCGACACGGCGCGACAATGCGCGCGCAATCTCGTCGTCCACGTTGGCGGTGTCGAACAGCGGTCGTTCGCCGCTGTAATGCTGGATGCGGTCCACGACGGATGGTGTGTAGATACGCGCCCATTCCAGCATGGCGGCGGTGGTCGTGCGCGAGTCGACCAGGATGGAGCCGATGTCCGGCCCCACCATGTCCCGCAGCACCCGCTGCGCCAGAGTCAGGTCCTGATGCAGCAGGGCGGGGGCGGGTTGGGTGCGGGCCGCCGCCTGGACGCTCGTCCACAGCTTGCGCAAATACTCGACGTCGGCGGTAAGTTCGGCGTCGTTGGCGCCTTCCGCCTGGGTGCGGACGATGAAGCCGCCCTTTTCTTCGGAGGGCATCAAGGCCTGCAAGCGCTCACGCAGTTGAATACGCTCGGACTCGGAGTCGATCTTTTGTGAAATGCCGATATGCGGATCGTGCGGCAGGTACACCAGCATCCGCCCGGCCATGCTGATCTGCGTGGAAAGCCGGGCGCCCTTGGTGCCCAGCGGGTCCTTGACTACCTGTACCATGATCGTCTGGCCCTCGAACATGAGCTTTTCGATCGGGGTCGGCGTGAGGCCCTGGCTGCGCTCGCTGCGGTTTTCGCGCAGGTCGGCAATATGGATGAATGCCGCACGCTCGAGTCCGATATCAATAAAGGCGCTCTGCATGCCCGGCAAGACGCGCACAACCCGTCCCAGATAAATGTTCCCGACATGGCCCCGCTGGATGCTGCGTTCCACATGCAGCTCCTGTACCGATCCCTGTTCGACCAGCGCAACGCGGGTTTCGAAAGGAGTGACGTTTATCAGGATATCTTCGCTCGAGGCGATGGCGGGTGGCATAAGGTGTTCGTCTCCAGTAAGGTGCGGCGTACAAGGCGAATAGTAAACGTACCTATCGGCCAGGCAAGCGATGTGTCCCGGTATCTATATATAGGGAAGGGCAGATCAGCGCCATGCTGAACCGGGGCGCATACGCGGCCTCGGTGGCGCGGGCATGTGCAGAACAACAAATTTGCTACCCCGGCATGACAACCCAAAAAACTGTGCTATAGTCTCGCTCCTTCGCAGTTCAAGCAGTTCTGAACCGCGAAGCCAAGCAAGTGCAACAGGTTGGTCGGGTTTCCCGCACGGCCTGCCGCCAAAGCGATCAGAAATGAAAGCGGCGCGGTTATTGCAAGGATTGGTGCAAATCAGGCAGAAGCCAGTTGCAAGATCCGCAAAAATTGTGCTATAGTCTTGGGCTTGGCAGTTGCCGAAAAATTAGGGTTTACCCTGAC
>NZ_AGUF01000054.1 GCF_000236785.1 Achromobacter arsenitoxydans SY8
CGCTGGTGCTGAGCAACGACAACCGCTACACCGGCGGCACCGTAATCGCCGGCGGCACCCTGGAGGTTTCGCGCGACGCGAACCTGGGCGATGCGGCGGGGGGGCTGACATTCCAGGGCGGCGCGCTGGCCGCGGCGGCCTCCTTCAATACGTCGCGCGCCATCACGCTGGCGCAGAGCGGCAGCTTTGACGTGGCGGCGGGCGCCACGCTGGGACTTGCCGGCACGGTGTCGGGCGGCGGCGACCTGATCAAGCGCGGCGCGGGCACGCTGCGGCTGGGAAATGCGGGCAACGCCTACGGCAACACCTGGATCCAGGCCGGCACGCTGGTCGGCTCGGCAAGTTCGATCCGGGGGAATGTCGTCAACGACGGCGCGCTGGTGTTCGAGCAGGCCGCCGATGGCGTGTTCGACGGCGCCATTTCCGGCGGCGGGGCGCTCGTCAAGGCTGGCTCCGGCACGCTGGGCCTGAGCGGAGACAGTTCGGGCTTTACCGGCAGCACCCTCATCCAGGGCGGCAGGCTGGCCACGAACGGCCGCCTGGGCGGTTCGATCAGCATCGGCGCGGGCGGGGTACTGGGCGGCTCGGGCACGGTCGGGTCCGGTGCGGGCTCGGCCATCACGGTTGCCGCGGGCGGCATCCTGTCGCCCGGCAATTCCATCGGCACGCTGACCGTCGACGGCGATCTGGTGGTCGAGCAGGGCGCGCGTTTTGCTGTCGAGACCAATCCCGCGGGCAGCGAGTCGGACCTGGTCCATGTCACGGGCAACGCGACGCTCAATGGCGGCGCCGTGGCGCATATCGGCGCCAGCGGCAACTATGATCCGCGCGCCAGCTACACCATCCTGGCGGCGGACGGCAGCTTGTCTGGCCGCTTCGACTCGGTCACGTCCGACTTCGCGTTCCTGACGCCGTCGCTGGCCTACGATTACGGCGCGCGCCGCGTATCGCTGATCCTGGCGCGCAACGAACGGACCATGGCCTCGGCTGCGGCCACGCGCAACCAGCGCGCGTCGGCGGGCGCCATCGACAGCCTTGGCCTTGCAAGCGGGCATGCGGTCTATGACGCGCTGGTCCAGATGCCGGACGACAGGGGCCTGCTGCAATCCAGCTTTGATCAGCTGTCGGGCGAAATCCACGCGTCCGCCAAGACGGTGCTGCTGCAGGACAGCCGCTATGTGCGCGACGCCATCGGCGCCCGCCTAGGGGCGGCGGCGGATAGCGTTGGCGCCGTGTCGGCGCCGGTCCTGACCGCGGCGGGCGACGGCGCGCGGCTGGCCGCCCCGAACACCCGGGGAGCCGCCGCCTGGCTGCAGGGCATGGGCTCCTGGAGTCATGTGGACGGCGACGGCAACGCCGCCCGGGTCCGCAGTTCGACCGGGGGCTTCCTGATGGGCGTGGATGCGCCGGTGTCCGAGGCCTGGCGCGTCGGCATGATGGCGGGCTACAGCCGCAGCGATTTCGACGTGCGCGACCGGGCGTCCTCGGGCGACAGCGACAACTACCACCTGGGCGCCTATGGCGGCGGCCAGTGGGGCGCGCTGGGCCTGCGCGGCGGCGCGGCCTATAGCTGGCACGACATCGCTACCCGCAGGTCGGTCTCCATGGCCGGCTTCTCGGATCGCCTGAAGGCCGGTTACGACGGCCGCACGGCGCAGGTGTTCGCGGACCTGAGCTACCGCATTGAAACGCCGTCCGTCGCGCTTGAACCGTACGCCAACCTGGCCTATGTCAATTTCAGGACGGACGGCTATACCGAAAGCGGCGGCGCGGCCGCGCTGCACGCAAAGGGCCAGACCAGCGAGACCACGTTCACGACGCTGGGAACGCGCGCCGCAACCCGCTTCGAACTGGGCGGCGCGCAAGCCTCGGCCCGGGGTTCGCTGGGCTGGCGCCACGCCTTCGGAGACGTCCGGCCGACGGCCACCCAGGCCTATTCGGCGGGCCCTTCCTTTACCGTGGCCGGCGCGCCCATCGCGAAGAACAGCGCGGTGATCGAGGCCGGGCTGGACATCCAGGTTTCGGGAAACGCCGCCGTCGGACTGTCGTATCAGGGGCAGCTCGCCAGTTCGGCCCAGGACCACGGGGTTCGGGCCAGCGTCAGCGTCCGCTTCTGAAAAAGAAAAGCCGCCCGTCGCCGGGCGGCCCAAGGGGAAAGCAGGTCGGCGCAGCGCGTCAGAGGATGCGCTTGCGGGCCTGGGTAATGATGATCTCCGCCAGCACGACCACGCCGAAGATGGCGGCCAGCACCAGCGCCACGCGGTCCCACTGGAACAGGTTCAGCGCCGTGTCCAGGGCCATGCCGATGCCGCCCGCGCCGACCAGCCCCAGCACGGCCGATTCTCGCACGTTGATGTCCCAGCGCAGCAGCACGATGGACCAGAACGCCGGGCGGATCTGCGGCCAGTAGGCATACCAGATCACCGAGGCCTTGCTGGCGCCGGTCGCGGTCACGGCCTCGATCGGGCCGCGCTGCGCTTCTTCGATGGCTTCGCCCACCAGCTTGCCGACGAAGCCGATGGAGCGGAACGCGATGGCCAGCGTGCCGGCCAGCGCCCCGGGGCCAAAGATGGCGATGAACAACAGGGCCCACACCAGCGAGTTGACCGACCGGCTGGATACCAGGATCAGCCGGGCCAGCATGTTGATCGTCTTGCTGGGCGTGAGGTTGTTGGCCGCCAGCAGGCCCACCGGCACGGCCATGATCACCGACAGGATGGTGCCCAGCGTGGCGATGTGCAGCGTTTCGATCAGCGCGTTGTGCACGCCGTCCGGGTAGTAGGCCCAGTCGATCGGCCACATGCGCCGGAACAGATCGGCCATCTGCTCGGGGGCGTCGTACAGAAACTCCGGTATGACCTCCACGCCGCGGATCGCCTGCACGATGGCGGCCACGACCAGCAGGTACAGCGCAAAGCGCAGCAGGCGCTGGCCCATGCTGTAGCGCTGCCAGACGCGCGGCTGGCCGGCGGGGTTCAAGGGGGAAACGTGGGCGTTCATTCGTCCACCTCCGCCTTGCGCGCCGCCGTCGGCTTGCTGGTGCCCACGCCGCGCGCGCCGGCGAAGCGGCTCTGCAGGATGCGGTCGAAGCCCAGGTTGTCCAGGAACACCGCCCGCACGAAGCCGGCCAGGATTTCACCCAGCATGATGATGGCGATCAGGGTCAGCAGGATGGCGCTGACGAAGTCGTAATCGAAGCGCTGGAAGGCCGAGAACAGGGTGCCGCCCACGCCGCCCGCGCCCACGATCCCCACCATGGTGGAGTTGCGCAGGTTCGAGTCGAACTGGTAGGTGGCGAAGCCGATGAAGCGGGCAAACACCTGCGGCAGCACGCCGAACACGATGACGTTGGCGAACGACGCGCCGGTGGCGCGCACCGCTTCCACCTGCTTGAGCGAGATCTCCTCGATGGCCTCGGTGAAGAGCTTGCCGATGAAGCCGATGGACGCGACGGTCAGCGCCAGGATGCCGGCCAGCGCGCCAAAGCCCACGGCCTTGACGAACAGGATGGCGACGATGACCGGGTGCAGCGCGCGGCACAGCGCGACCAGCGAGCGCGCGGGCCAGGAGATCCACGCGGGCATCAGGTTGCGCGCGCCGAGCAGGCCGACGGGCAGGGCCAGGATAATGCCCAGCACCGACGCCAGGACCGCGATTTCCAGGCTTTCCGCGATGCCCTTCCACAAGGTGGCGGGCTTCTCGAAGTTGGGCGGGAACATGCGCGCAAGAAACGTCGACGCGTGTCCCATGCCGGATTCGAAGCGCGTCCAGCTGAAGTCGAGCTGCGCGCCGGCATACAGGGTGTAGAGCACCAGCAGCAGCACGCCGGCCTTGGCGCGCCCCGACATGGCGAAGGGGCGATGGGCGCCCCGCGGTTGCATCATTCCAGCCAAGACTCGCCTCCGTAGATGGTCTTGAGCATGGTCGCGTCCAGGCCCTGGCCGTCGCCGTCATACACCACGTGGCCGCCCGACATGCCGACGATGCGCGTGGCGTAGCGGCGGGCCAGTTCGACGTCGTGGATGTTGACGATAACGGGGATGCCGGTGGCGCTGCCCTGCGCGGACAGCAGCTCCATGATCTCGACGGAGGTCTTGGGATCCAGCGAGGACGTGGGCTCGTCGGCCAGCAGCAGTTGGGGGCGCTGCATCAGCGCGCGGGCGATGCCCACGCGCTGGCGCTGGCCGCCCGACAGCGCGTCGGCGCGCTGGTCGGCGAACCCGGCCAGGCCGACGGTGTCCAGCAGCTTGTAGGCGTGCTCGATGTCCTCGGGTTCGAAGCGGCGCATCCACGCCTTCACGGCCGAGGTATAGCCCAGCCGTCCGGTCAGCAGGTTTTCCATCACGGTCAGGCGTTCGACCAGGTTGTATTCCTGGAACACCATGCCGATGCGGCGGCGCGCGCGGCGCAGCGACGCGCCGCGCACGTGCGCCAGGTCCACGGAACCGTCCTGAGACTGCAGCACGATCTCACCCTTGGTGGGTTCGATCAACCGGTTGATGCAGCGCAGGAGCGTGCTTTTCCCGGTGCCCGAAGGACCGATGATGGCGGTGAGCCCCTGCCCGGCGATCTGCAGGTCGATGCCGTTGAGTACCGGCCGGCCGGCCCGGTATTCCTTGACCAGGCCGGAAATGCGTAGCGACGTCGTCATGCTGGATTACTTCTTGCTCTTGGCGGATTCGCGGTCGTAGGCGGCGCGGTTGAAGCTTTCGCCGCCGGATTCGGCGACCTGGCGGACGATGGCCCAGTCCTTCTGGTAGGTCACCGGATAGAAGCGGTCGGCGCCGTCGAAGGCCTTGGACATTTCCGCGGGGAAGCGGTAGTCGTAGAAGCACTTGAGCATCTGGTCGCGGAATTTCGGCTCCAGGTCGTGCGCGTAGGCGAACGACGAGGTCGGGAATTTCTCGCTGGTGTAGATCACGCGGAAGTCGGCTTCCTTGACCTGGCCGCGTTCGACCATGCGCTTGAACACGTCGGACGCCACGGCGGCAGCGTCGTAGTCGCCGGAGTTCACGCCCATGACGGACTGGTCGTGCTTGCCCGAGAAGATGACCTTGTAGTCCTTGTCGGGCGTCAGGCCTTCCTTGGGGAACAGCGCCACGGGCGCCATGTGGCCGGAGTTGGACGAGGGCGCGGTGTGCGCGAGCTTCTTGCCCTTCAGGTCAGTCAGCTTCTGGTAGGGGCTGTCTTTCTTGACGATGACGATCAGGTTGTAGCCCTGGAAGCCGTCGGCGTAGCCCTTGACCGCGAACGGCACGGCGCCGGCGATGTTCACGGCGAAGGCGGTGGGCCCCGTCGAGAAGCCGCCCACGTGCAGGCGGCCCGAGCGCATGGCTTCGATTTCGGCCGCGTTGCTCTGCACCTGGTAGAACACCACGCGCTTGCCCGTGCATTCGGACAGGTGCTTGGTGAAGGGCTTGAAGATGTCTTCATAGACCGCCGGATCTTCCACCGGGGTGTAGGTGAACACCAGCGTGGACGGCGTCTTGAGCTTGGACGCGTCGGTCGGCGTGTCGGCGACCAGGTCCTTGTTCGAGTCGCAGTACATCTGGTCGAGATCGCCGCGGTTGGAGCAGGTGTCGGCGGCCTGGGCGGCGGATGCTCCGAAAGCGAAGGCGGCCAGCGTGGCCGCTTGCAAAAGACGCAAGGCTTGCATCGTGTGTCTCCTGTTGTAGGTATGAATTGAATCTTTGCTGAATTCAAACACACAACTAGGGACGGCACACCTGGGAAAGTCCCTGCCTTTGTTTTCGTCTTTTGTTCGCTTTGTTCGCTTTATTTTCGTTTTTGCGCGAAGTGCGTTCAGCCCCGGAAGCCCAGCTTATGGGAGATTTCCTGTGCGCAGGCCAGCAGCGGACGCGCGATCGCGCCGTCCCAGGACACGTCGAACAGCCCGGTCGGGCCCAGGCTGGTCAGCGCAAGCACGATGCCGCCCGTGTTGTCGAACACGGGCACCGACAGCGCGTCGACGCCAGGCAGCGGATTGCCCAGCGCGCGCGCCATGCCGTGTACGCGGATGTCGGCAAGCTGCGCCTCGATGTTGGCGCGCGACGCCTTGCGCGGCGGCGGCACGCTGGCGATGACGGCCGTGTCGCCTTCCTCGCGCGCAATGTAGTGCTCGCTGACCTTGGGCGGCAGCCAGGCGGCAAACACCAGCCCCGTGGCGGTATGCAGCATGGACATCACCGTGCCCTTGCGCATGTTCACGTGGACCGGGTAGCTGGCTTCGGTCATGTGGATCATGGTGGGGCCGTGCGAGCCCAGCACCGCGATGCCCAGCGTGTGGCCGATTTCCGACTGCAGCTTGGCGATCTCGGGCATGGCGATGCGCACCGGGTCCAGGCGCTGCAGGCTTACCAGGCCCATCTGCAGGGCGAAGGGGCCCAGCTCGTATTGGCCGGTGGCGGCGTCCTGCTGCACCAGCCCCACGCGGATGAAGCTGACCAGGTAGGGGTGCGCCTTGGCGGACGTCATGCCCGCGCCGGCCGCCAGGTCGCGCAGGGTCAGGGGCTTGCCGGCGTCGACCAGCGCAGCCAGCAGCGGCACGCCCACCTCGATGGACTGGATGCTGCGGCGGCCGTCGTTGGCGGGCGCAGCGGTCTTGGAAGTAGCCACGTTGGGTAGGACCTCAGGCCGTCTGGACTTGGGATGCCTGGCGGGCGGCGAGCAGGCGGTCGACCATTTCGACGAAGCCGGCGCCGCCATGGAAGGCGGCCACGAACGCGGGGCGGTGCGTCAGGCGATGCAGTTGCGCCTGGATGTTGGCCACGCCGACCGAGATCGGGAAGTAGGCGAACATCGGCTCGTCATTGGGCGAGTCGCCGATGAAGAGCGTGCTGTCCAGGGCCGTTGCCACGTCCGCGCCGAATTCGCGCTGGAACATGGTGCGGGTCATCGTGAGCTTGTCGTAGTCGCCGAACCAGCCGTTGACGTGGATGGAACTGACCTTGGCCTGCGCGCCGGCGTCCTGGAAGATCTGGACGATGCGGCTGATCGCCTCGTCGGGCAGGGCGGGCACGTCCTCGCAGAAGTCGATGGCCAGGTCGGCCACGCGGTAGTCCTGGTCGCTGGCGACGGCGCTGCCCGGCACCTCGGCCAGCACGCGGTCGCGGATGGCGTCCAGGCGTTTGCGGCTTTCCTGGCGCGACGCCGCGTCGGTCCAGTAATGTGTGGTCATGCGGCGGGCCTGACGGTCGTAGGCGTAGTAGAAAGCGCCGTTCTCGCCGACCACGGCGCGCACCGGCCACATGCGGGCGATGTGGTCGCACCAGCCGGCCGGGCGGCCGGTGATCGGCACGACCTGGATGCCAGCCTGTTCCAGGCGTTCCAGCGCCGCGTATGCGTCCGCCGGCAGGCGTCCGTCGGTGGTCAGCGTGTCGTCGATGTCGGTCAGGACGACGCGGACGGCCGCGGCGACGTTCAAAGGCATGGCCGCAAGGGCTTGCATGAGGTTTTTCCTTGGTTTTCTAAGGGGGATCTCCGGGCGAAAGTTTAACCGGATGCCCTCTTTCGGACGGGGCCGTCGGGGGCCAATAGGGGTTCCGCCTCCAGGGGCGCTAAAATCCGGGCTTTCCCGCCTGGTTTACGTGTCACGCCATGTCCGTCCAGTTGTCCTCCTTGCCCGGCTCCGAGCCGGAATCCTTCGGCATCGCTTCGGTTGCCGAGATCATCGCCGAGCTGCGCGCCGGCCGTATCGTCATCCTGGTTGACGAAGAAGACCGCGAAAACGAGGGCGACCTCGTCATGGCCGCCGAATTCGTCACGCCCGACGCCATCAACTTCATGGTCACCCACGGCCGCGGCCTGGTGTGCCTGACCCTGACCGAGGAACGCTGCCGCCAGCTTGAGCTGCCCATGATGGCCGCCCGCAACGGCACGCGCTACGGCACCAATTTCACGCAGTCCATCGAAGCCGCCGAAGGCGTCGAGACCGGCATTTCGGCCGCCGACCGCGCCCGCACCATCCAGGTGGCGGTGGCGCGCGACGCCAAGCCGTCCGACCTGGTCCAGCCCGGCCACATCTTCCCCGTGCGCGCCGTGCCCGGCGGCGTGCTGGTGCGCGCCGGCCACACCGAGGCCGGCTGCGACCTGACGGCCATGGCCGGCCTGACGCCCGCCGCCGTCATCTGCGAAATCCTCAAGCCCGACGGCACCATGGCTCGTCTGCCCGACCTGGTGGAATTCGCCCGCCAGCACGGCCTGAAGATCGGCACCATCGCCGACCTGATCCAATACCGCAGCGAACACGAATCCATCGTCAAGCGCGTGGGCAAGCGTTCCATGCAGACAGCCTGGGGCACCTTCGAGGCCGTCGCCTACGAAGACGCCGCCACCGGCTCCGCCCATTTGGCGCTGGTGCATGGTAATGTGACTCCCGACGCCGAGACGCTGGTGCGCGTGCACGAGCCGGCGTCCGTGCTGGACGTGCTGGATACCGGCGCCAGTCCGCACAGCTGGGGCGTGGCCCAGGCGCTGCAGGCCATTGCCGCCGCCCCGGCCGGCGTGCTCGTGCTGATGAACTGCCAGTCTTCCACGGAACACCTGTTTGGCCAGATTGCCGGTTGGAACGACCCGAAGGCCCAGTCCAATCCCGCCAACGCCGACCGTTTCGGCCTGCGCACCTACGGGATCGGCGCCCAGATTCTGCGCGACCTGAACGTGGGCCAGATGAAGCTGCTGGCCCGGCCGCGCAAGATGCCCAGCATGGCGGGCTTTTCGCTCACCATTACGGGTTACGATTGCGACCCGCTGAATACTCCCGCAACACACTGAAGGCCGACACATGAACCCTTACATCCTTACCCCCGACCTGAACGGCGAAGGGCTGCACATCGGCATCGTACGCGCCCGCTTCAATGAAGAGATCGGCCAGGCCGAACTCGAAGCGTGCCTGAAGGAATTGGCCGAACTCGGCGTGGACGAGCGCGACGTGATGGTCGCCACCGTCCCCGGCGCGCTGGAACTGGGCGTCGCCCTGTCCCACATGGCCGAAACGTTTGAATTCGACGCACTGATCGCGCTGGGCGCGGTCATCCGCGGCGAAACCTATCACTTTGAAGTGGTCAGCAATGAAATGGCCACGGCAATCACCCGCATCTCCCTCGAAACCGGCATCCCCGTCGCGAACGGCGTGCTGACCGTCGACACCGACGAGCAGGCGCAAGCCCGCGCCGCCGGCAAGGGCCGCGACTGCGCCCAGGTGGCCGTCGAAATGGCCAATCTGGTGGCGGCGCTGGAACCCGAGGAAGAAGACGAAGACGACGAGGACGAAGATTTTGACGACGAAGAAGACGACGACCAGCGCTGATAGCGCGGCGCAGGCCCGCGCCAACGCGCGCAGCGCGCGCCGCCGTGCGCGCGAATTCGCGCTGCAGGGCGTGTACGCGTGGCTGCTGCGCGGCGGCGAAGGCACGCAGGACGCCGGCGAGATCGACGCCCATCTGCGCGACACCGAGGATTTCTCCGAGGCCGATTCGCAGTGGTTCAAGACCTTGCTGCATGGCGTGCTGCGCGAAGCGCCCACCCTGCGCGAACGTTTCACGCCCTACGTCGACCGCCCGCTGGCCGAGCTGTCGCCCGTTGAACACGGCATCCTGCTGATCGGCAGCTTCGAACTGATCCATCACGTCGAAGTGCCGTACAAGGTCGCCATCAACGAGGCCGTCGAACTGGCCAAGTCGTTTGGCGGCACCGACGGCTTCAAGTTCGTCAACGGCGTGCTCGACAAGCTGGCCGCCGACGTGCGCGCGCACGAAGTCCAGGCTGCAGCTAAAAGGTAGGCCCCCCCGAGGCGCCGCGCGCCTCCCCCAGGGGGGGCGCCTCTGCGGACCGGCGGAGCCGGCTCCGCGCGGCCTGGATCGGGGAGGGCGTCTTGAATTGTGACGCCCGAACTCTTTTGGGGCGTCTTGTTTTGGTGCCGGCTGCTTCGCCGGACTGCGGAGTTGCCTTGGCGTCCGAATTCGACCTTATCGCGCGCTATTTCACCCGGGCGGCGCCTGACGGCCTGCTGGGCGTGGGCGACGACTGCGCCCTGTTTCCCGTTCCGGCGGGCGAACAGGTGGCCACCAGCACGGACCTGCTGCTGGAAGGCCGACATTTCTTTCCCGACGTCGATCCGAAAGCCCTGGGGCACAAGGCCCTGGCGGTCAATCTGTCCGACCTGGCGGCCATGGGCGCTCGCCCGATCGGCTGCGTGCTCGGGCTGGCGCTGCCGCGGCTGGACGAGCCCTGGCTGGCGGCCTTCGCCGAAGGCTTCCACGCGCTGGCCGCGGCCCACGGCTGTCCGTTGATTGGCGGCGACACCACCCGCAGCGCGCATGATCTGGCGATCAGCGTGACCGTGTTCGGCGCGGTCCCGGCCGGCCAGGCGCTGCGCCGCGACGGCGCGCAGGCCGGCGACGACGTTTGGGTGTCCGGCGATCTGGGCGCGGCCGACGTGGCCTACCGCCTGCTGGACGGGCAGTATCCCGCCAATGCGCCGCTGCTGGCCGCCACCCGCGCCGCGCTGGAATGGCCGCAGCCGCAGGTGGCCCTGGGTCTGGCGCTGCGCGGCATCGCCAACGCGGCGATCGACCTGTCCGACGGCCTGTTGCAGGACCTGGGCCACATCCTGGCGGCAAGCCGGGCCGGAGCCCGCCTGCAGTTCGCAGACCTGCCTGCGGCGCCCGCCCTGGCGGGCCTGGACGCCGCGCCATTGCGCCGCGCCCTGCTGGGCGGCGGCGATGTCTACCAACTATGCTTCACCGCGCCGGCTGCCCGGCGCGACGCCGTGGTGTCGGCCGCTGCGGCAGCCGGTGCGCGCGTGACCCGCGTGGGTGAAATCCTGCCGCAGGCTGGCCTGTCCGTCCTGGACGCGCAGGGCCGGCCGTTGGCGGACCTGCCTGCCGGTTTCGATCACTTTCCCGCGGCCTGATCCGCGGTGTCCCGTCGTTTGCTGATTCAACGCCCCATGTCCTCCACCGACAAGCAGTCCACTTCCATGCGCGATCGTTCCCGGGCCGCGTACCCCGCGCTGTCCTGGGTTTGCCGGGATCCGGGCCGCCTGATCGCCTTCGGATTCGGCAGCGGCCTTATCCGGCCGGCGTCGGGCACCTGGGGCACGCTCCTTGCGTGGGCGATCTGGGTGGCCGCGGCGCCCGCGGCCACCGACCTGGCCATCGGCGTGTTCCTGGCGCTGGCTTTCCTGTATGGGTGCTGGGCCTGCCATCGCGTCGGCCGCGAACTCCGGCAGTCGGATCATGTCGGAATGGTCTGGGACGAGATGGTGGCGTTCTGGCTGGTGCTGTGGCTGACGCCGGCCGGCTGGATGGCGCAGGCGCTGGCGTTCGTGCTGTTCCGCACGTTCGACATCGTCAAGCCGCCGCCCATCAAGTTCTTCGACGCCCACGTCAAGGGCGGCTTTGGAGTCATGTGGGACGATATCGTGGCGGCCGGCTATGCCTTGCTGGTGATGGCGCTGGTGGCCCGCACAGGAGTCTTGGGATGAACGATCAGCATGAAGGCGCGCGGACCAACCTGACGGCCGCGCAATTGTCGGAAGCGACCATCCTCGGCCTGTCCGAGCGGCTGGGCGATGTGCTGCGGCGCCAGGGATGGATGCTGGGCACCGCGGAATCCTGCACGGGCGGCCTGCTGGCGGGTGCGGTCACCGCCGTGGCGGGGTCCAGCGAATGGTTCGAGCGCGGCTTCGTCACCTACAGCAACGACGCCAAAGTGACCGAGCTGGAGGTGTCGCCCGACACCCTGCATCACTTCGGCGCGGTCAGCGAACCCGTGGCGCTTGAAATGGCCAACGGCGTGCTGCTGGCGGTGCCCGGCGCGCACGTGGCCATGTCGACCACCGGCATCGCCGGCCCCGGCGGCGCCACCCCGGGCAAGCCCGTGGGCATGGTGTGCTTCGGCTTTGCCAAGCGGGTGGGCGACGGCATCAGCAGCCGCGCGGTGACGCACGTGTTTCCCGGCGATCGCGCGCAGGTGCGCCAGGCCTCGGTGGAATTCGCGCTGCGCGCCGTGCTGGAATTCGTGGGGGCGCCGATCAACCGGCGCTGAAACCCGGCGCTGAAGTATCGGCGCCAAATAAAAAGCCGCCGCGCCGTGCGATTGCACACGGCGCGGCGGCTTTTTTTGCGGAGCGCGGATCAGCGCACGGCGTTGATCGCGTCGCGCAGGCCCTTGGCCGCGGTGGCGGCGGCCTGGCGCCAGTCGTCGCCGCCGCTGGCGTAGATGATGGCGCGCGACGAATTGATCATCATGC
The DNA here is from genome assembly GCF_000236785.1 of Achromobacter arsenitoxydans SY8. GTDB lineage: Bacteria > Pseudomonadota > Gammaproteobacteria > Burkholderiales > Burkholderiaceae_B > Achromobacter > Achromobacter arsenitoxydans. The sequence continues at coordinate 12,254 of NZ_AGUF01000054.1, forward strand.
CGCTGCGCGCGGCGTTGGCGCCCGCGTTCACGGTGGCGGTGATGTCGCCGCCCTGGGCGCCGATGCCCGGCACCAGCAGGGGCAGGGCGTCGCCGATGCGCTGGCGGACGGCCGCCAGTTCATTCGGGAAGGTGGCGCCCACCACCAGGCCGCATTGGCCGTTGGCGTTCCATTTGTCGGCCACCAGACCCGCGACGTGCAAGTACAGGGGCTCGCCGTTGTCCATCTTCAGGAATTGCAGGTCCGAGCCGCCGGGGTTGGACGTGCGGCACAGGACGATCACGCCGCGGTCGCGCCACGCCAGGTAGGGCTCGACCGAGTCCAGGCCCATGTAGGGGCTGACGGTCAGGGCGTGCGCCTGGTAGCGCTCGTAGGCTTCGCGGGCGTAGTTTTCGGCCGTGGAGCCGATGTCGCCGCGCTTGGCGTCCAGCACGATGGGCAGGTCCGGGTGCTTGTCGCGGATGTGCTGGCACAGCGCTTCCAGCTGGTCTTCGGCCCGGTGTGCGGCGAAGTACGCGATCTGCGGCTTGAAGCTGCAGGCGTAGGGCGCGGTGGCGTCGACGATGTCGCGGCAGAACTGGAAGATGGCGTCCGGCTTGTCCTGCAATTCGCGGGGGAAGCGCTGCGGATCGGGGTCCAGCCCGACTTGCAGGAGCGAGTTGCTGGTGGTCCAGGCGTGTTCGAGTTTTTGCAGGAAATTCATGGGGAGTTCAGTGCAGTTTGACCCGCGGGCGAGTGCGCCGCATGAGCAGGCGGGCCAGGGCAAGGGAGGCGGTACGCGAGGCGCCCAGCACCGCTCGGTGGTGCATCAGGTGCAGGCTCATGTACATCAAGCGCGCCAGTGTACCGCTTACGAACAGTCCCCGTCCGGCCAGCTTGCCCATCAGGCTGCCGACGCCGGCGTCCTGGCCCAGCGAAACCAGGGAACCGTGGTCCTGGTAGACGTAGGGCGCGGTGGGTTCGGGCGCGTGGCGCAGGCGGGCCGTGAGCTTCTTGGCCAGGTAGTCCGCCTGCTGGTGCGCGGCCTGGGCCCGGGCCGGCACGGTGCGGCCGTCGCGCCAAGGCGCCGCGCAGCAGTCGCCCAGGGCCAGGATGTGCGGATCGGGGGTTTCCAGCCGTTCGTTGAGTTCAAGCTGGCCCAGCTTGTTCAGGGGCAGGTCCAGGTCGGCCAGCAGGGCCGGACCCTTGATGCCGGCCGCCCACATGCAGAGCTGGGCCGGAAATTCGCGGCCGTCGGCGGTGCGCACGGTATTGCCGGTGACTTCGGACACGCGGCATGAGGTTTCCACGCGGATGCCCAGTTCGGTCAGACGGTTGGTCGCGGCGATCGAGATTTTTTCCGGCAGCGCCGACAGGATGCGCGGCGCGCCTTCGACCAGCGTGATGGCCAGGTCGCGTTCAGCGCGGAAATTCGGCAGGCCGTAGGCGCTGACGACGTGGCTGGCTTCGGTCAGCTCCACCGCCAGTTCGACGCCGGTGGCGCCGCCGCCCACGATCACCAGGTCCAGGCGGGCGGAGGGATCGCGCACCTTGGCCAGGTCCACCTGCGCCATGGCCTTGAGCATGGTCAGGCGGAACTGTTCGGCGTTTTCGGTGGTGTCCAGCGTCACCGCATGTTCCGCGGCGCCCGGGGTGTTGAAGAAATTCGAGGTGCTGCCCAGCGCCAGCACCAGTGTGTCGTACGCCAGTTCGCGGCGCGGCAGGACTTCCTGGCCCTGCGCGTCGTTGACTGCGCCCACCGTGATCAGGCGGCGTTCGCGGTCGACGCTTTCAAGCCAGCCCTGCGCGAACGTAAAACCGTCCATGTGGGCCAGCATTAGGTAGGAAAGGCCTTCCTGGTGGATATCCAGCGTGCCCGCGGCCGCTTCGTGCAGCGAAGGCTTCCAGATGTGGAAGGGGCGGCTGTCCACCAGGGTGATGTGCTGGCGGCCGTGGATGCGACCCAGTTTGGCGGCCAGTTCCAGGCCGCCCGCGCCACCGCCGACGATGACGATGCGCTCAGAGGGTGCTGACGTCGATTTAGGCATCATGGCTCCCAGTATAAATAGCGTCGCATCCCCGATAGGATGCGACCCGTGTCAATGCATGACGAAACGGCTGATGGCCACCCCCACCCAGACCGCTCCGGCGAAAATCAGCAGCAGCATTACGGCCGCGCTGCCCAGGTCCTTGGCCCGGCCCAGGAGCGGGTGGCGCTCGACCGACAGCGCGTCGGCCAATGCCTCGATGGCGGAATTCAGCAGTTCCGCCGCCAGCACCATGATCACCACGCCCACCAGGAAAAAGACCTCGACCGTCGTCCGGCCCAGGAAGAACGCCGCCGGGATCATCAGGACCGCCAGCGCCAATTCCTGGCGGAACGCCGCCTCGTATTTGACGGCCGCCTTCAGGCCCTGCCAGGAATAGCGCAGCGCATTCAGGACGCGGCGCGCGCCGCCAGTGCTTTTGAAGGGCGAGTGTTGCGGATCGTGGGTCATGGAATCGGAAGAAAGCCGGGTGTGGCGGCTTTTTAACAGATAAGGGTTGCCCGCGTGACACGTCGCGAGCCTTTGGGCAAACCCTAATTGTGACCCAACGGAAGCAGGCGCAGGATTCTGGTCAATTGGTAAGGCCACTTTACCTTTTTGCCCTTTCATCCAGCTGTATTCCATGCCGATTCAGACCATCGAGCCCCGCCGCTTGTACCGCCAGATCGCCGACCAGCTGCGTTTGCTGATCGAGGCAGGCGAGTTCCCGGCCGGCGCGCGCCTGCCGCCCGAACGCGATCTGGCCCTGAAACTGGGCGTGTCGCGCCCGTCGGTGCGCGAAGCGCTGATCGCGCTTGAAGTCGAAGGCTGGGTCGAAGTCCGCATGGGTTCGGGCGTCTACGTGCGGAGCCTGGCCGGTGCGCCCAGCGCCAGCCTGACCGCCGAAAGCCCGCTGGAAACCATCCGCGCGCGCCGCACCATCGAAGGCGAACTGGCCGCGCAGGCCGCGCTCAATCCGGCGCCCGCGCTGGTGGAAGGCCTGCGCGAGGCCGTGAACGCCATGGAAGACGAGGCGCGCGCCGGCAGCGTGCCCATCCGCGGCGACCGCCTGTTCCACCTGCGCGTGGCGGAAATGGCCAACAACGCTGTGCTGGTGCGCGTGGTGGGCGAATTGTTCGACGAACGCCACAACCCGCTGTCGGTGAAGCTGGGCGACTACTTCGAGAACCCGGACAGCTGGGCCGTCGCCATTACCGAGCACCGCCGCGTCATAGACGCCATCGCCGCCGGCGACGAGCAAGGCGCGCGGGCGGCCATGCATGAACATCTTTCCTGCTCGTACGACCGCCTGACGGCCAGTTGGCCCGGCGCGGCCGAGGCATTGCGCTAGATAGCAGACACCCGGCGGCGCGCTGGCGCCGGCGGATCGCAGTCGCAGTATGAAGGTGCAGCTCAGTAGGTGAAATCCATATGTAAAACATGACGCGGTCCGGCCAAGGATTCCATCCGCCGCGCCCGCCACCTCAAAGAGAGGAGACAACATGAAGCCAGGCAACGCTATCAAAGTGCTGTTTGCCGCCGTCGCGCTAGCCGTCAGCGGCTCCGCGCTGGCCCAGACCAAACTGAAATGGGCGCACGTGTACGAAACTTCCGAGCCCTTCCATACCTCGTCGGTGTGGGCGGCCCAGGAAATCGAAAAGCGCACCAACGGCCGCTATCACATTGATGTCTATCCCGCCTCTCAGCTGGGCAAGGAAAACGATATCAACCAGGGCCTGACCCTGGGCACGGTGGACATGATCATTTCCGGATCCAGCTTCGCCGCCAAGACCTTTCCGCGCATCGGCGTCACCTACTATCCCTACACCTTCCGCAGCCCCGAGCACCTGATCGCCTACACCAAGAGCGACATCTACAAGGAACTCACCAGCGGCTACGACGAAAAGAGCGGCAACCACATCGTCGCAACCACCTATTACGGCACGCGGCAGACGACGTCCAACCGTCCGTTCAACAAGTGCAGCGAAATGAAGGGCCTGAAGATTCGCGTCCCCGACGTGGCCGCGTATCTGGCAATGCCGCGCGCCTGTGGCGCCAACACGGCGCCCATCGCCTTCGCCGAGGTCTACCTGGCCCTGCAGAACGGCACGGTGGAAGCGCAGGAAAATCCGCTGACCACCATCGAGGCCAAGAAGTTCTACGAAGTGCAGAAGAACATCATCCTCACGGGCCACATCGTCGATCACCTGAATACGGTCATTTCCGGAAAGCTCTGGAAGAGCCTGTCCGCCGAGGACAGGAAGATCTTCTCCGAAGTGGCGCAGCAGGCCGCCGAAAAGGCGTCGGCGGAAGTGGCCGCTTCCGAAAAGAAGATGGTCGAGGTCTTCAAGAAGCGCGGCCTGACGGTGGCCGAGGTCAATATCGACGACTTCCGCAACACCGTGCTGGAGAAAGTGCCGTTCAAGCAGTACGGCTACGAAAAGTCGGATTGGGAAAAGATCCAGGCGGTGAAGTAGGCCGCCAGGCGGGCCGCCACGGCGGCCCGCCAGTCATCACCCGAATCCGGACGAGGGGAACTCCATGCATTCCAACGCGAAGGCCGCGCCGATGGCGGCCGCCAGCCCTGCGCCGCCGCAACCGCCCGGTTCGCACCAGGCCGCTTCGGTGGACGAGATCGTCCAGAGCTTTGAAGAGGCCGATCACCATGAGGTCAGCCTGGCCGGCTACCAGCCGGAAGACTGGATCTGCCTGGCCATGTTCTGGACGATGGCGCTGCTGGTCTTCCTGCAGTTTTTCTCCCGCTATGTGCTGAACGATTCCTACGCCTGGACCGAAGAGCTGGCGGTGTATTGCCTGATCGGGGTGGTGTTCCTGGGCTCGGCCATGTGCGTGCGCGCCTGTCGCCACATCCAGGTGGACTTCCTGTACCGCTACCTACCCAGGCCGGCCGGCCGCGCGCTGTCCACGCTGATCGACATCCTGCGCACCGCCTTCTTCGGCTATGCCGTGTGGCTGACCTACCGCTACATCGTGCTGGTGGGCGACGAACCCATGACCACGCTGTTCTGGAACAAGGCCTATGTGTACTGGGTGGCGTTGGCGGGCTTCGCCATGATGTTCCTGCGGTCGCTGCAGGTGTCCGTGCGCAACTGGCGGCAGGGATATTCGATCCTGGAAAACCCCGCGGCCTACGAGTCGCCGGACTGAGCCGCGAGCCGCTGCACCCAAGAAACCGCAGTGCATTACCTGGAGCGATGCATGGGCATACTCATTGGAACCTTTCTGCTGTTGATGATCATGGGGCTGCCGGTGGCGGTCTCCATGGCCGGCGCCTCCCTGCTGTTCATCCTGGTTTCTGGCAGCGTGCCGGACGTGGTGATCGCGCAGCGCATGATCGCGGGCGTCGAATCCTTTCCGCTTCTGGCCGTGCCGTTCTTCATCCTGGCGGGCAACCTGATGAACATCGCCGGCATCACGGGCCGCATCTACAACTTCGCGGTCGCGCTGGTGGGGTGGATGCGCGGCGGGCTTGGGCAGGTGAACATCGTCGGGTCGGTGGTGTTCGCCGGCATGTCCGGCACCGCCATCGCCGACGCGGCGGGCCTGGGCACCATCGAGATCAAGGCCATGAAGGATCACGGCTACCAGACCGAGTTCGCGGTGGGTGTGACTGCCGCGTCGGCCACGCTGGGCCCCATCATTCCGCCGTCGCTGCCTTTCGTCATCTACGGCATGATGGCCAATGTGTCGATCGGGTCGCTGTTCCTGGCCGGACTCATTCCGGGGCTCGTGCTGACCATCCTGATGATGTTCACGGTGGCCTATTACGCGCGCCGCAACAACTGGGGCGGCGACGTCGCCTTCAACTGGAAGCGGCTGGCCGGCGCGGGCCTGGAAGTGCTGATCGTGCTGTCGTTCCCGCTGGCCATCTGGCTGATGACGCTGGCGGGCGTTTCGCCCAACCTGGCCACGGGCATCGCCTTCGCCGCCTTGCTGCTCCTGGACTGGAAGTTCAATTTCTCGGCCGTCATGGCGCTGATGGCGCCCGTGATCCTGATCGGCGGCATGACGCTGGGCTGGTTTACGCCCACCGAGGCCGCGGTGGCCGCCGTGCTCTGGGCGCTGTTCCTGGGCCTGGTGCGGTATCGCTCCATGACGTTGCGGACCCTGGCCAAGGCCTCGTTCGACACCATCGAGACCACGGCGTCCGTGCTGTTCATCGTGACGGCGGCCTCGGTGTTCGCCTGGCTGCTCACCACGACACAGGCCGCGCAGGCCCTGACCGACGCCATCCTGAGCGTGACGCAGAACAAGTGGGTGTTCCTGCTGATGGCCAACGTGCTGATCCTGATCGTGGGCTGCTTCATCGACACCATCGCCGCCATCACCATCCTGGTCCCCATTCTTCTGCCAATCGTGCTGAAGCTGGGCATCGACCCCATCCACTTCGGCCTGATCATGACCCTGAACCTGATGATCGGCCTGCTGCATCCGCCGATGGGGATGGTGCTGTTCGTGCTGGCGCGGGTGTCCAAGCTGTCCGTCGAGCGCACCACGATGGCCATCCTGCCGTGGCTGGTGCCGCTGTTCGCGGCGCTGATCGCCATTACCTACATCCCCCAGATCACTCTGTGGCTGCCCACCGCGATGGGCATGGCCGGCAAATAAAAGGAAGCAAGCTCATGTCTGGAAGACTGCAAGGCAAGACCGCCATCGTCACCGCAGCGGGGCAGGGCATCGGCCGCGCCGTGGCCCTGGCCTACGCGCATGAGGGGGCAGACGTGCTGGCCGTGGACCTGAACGGCACCGCGCTGGAAACCTTGTCCGGCTGCCGCACGCAAGTGCTGGATGTGACCGACGCGCGCGCCGTGCGTGCGCTGGCGCAGGACGCCGGCGCGGTCGACGTGCTGTTCAATGGCGCGGGCTTCGTGCATGCGGGCACCATCCTGGATTGCGACGAAGATGCCTGGGATTTTTCGTTCAACCTGAATGTGCGGTCCATGTACCTGCTGATCCGGGCCTGCCTGCCGGCCATGCTGGCGCGCGGCTCGGGCTCCATCGTCAACATGGCCTCGGTGGCGGGCAGCATCAAGGGGGCGCCCAACCGCTGCGCCTACGGCGCCACCAAAGCCGCGGTGATCGGCCTGACCAAGGCCGTGGCCGCGGACTACGTCGCTCAGGGCATCCGTTGCAACGCGATCTGCCCCGGCACCGTCGAATCGCCGTCGCTGCGCCAGCGCATCGACGCGCAGGCGCAGGCCAGCGGCCAGCCGGTGGCGGCGGTGGAAGCGGCGTTCACGGCGCGCCAGCCCATGGGCCGCATCGGCCGCGCCGAAGAGATCGCCGCGCTGGCGGTATATCTTGCCAGCGACGAATCCGCCTTCACCACCGGCACCGCCCAGGTGATCGACGGCGGCTGGTCCAATTGAATTCCCATTTACCGCAGCAACAAGGAACCTGCTATGAAACTGATGCGCCATGGCGCCAAAGGCGCTGAAAAGCCCGCCCTCATTGATGCCCAGGGCCAGGTCCGCGACCTGTCCTCGGTGGTCTCCGACATCACGGCCGACACGCTGAGTCCCGCCGGACTGGCGGCGCTGCGTGCGCTGGATCCGTCGTCCCTGCCGCTGGTCGCGCAGCCGGGACGCATGGCGCCGCCCTGGAGCGGCATGGGCAAGTTCATCTGCATCGGCCTGAACTACGCGGACCACGCCGCCGAATCAGGCTTGCCGGTGCCGGCCGAACCGGTCATCTTCATGAAGACCACGTCGGCCGTGGTGGGCTGCAACGATCCGGTCGTGCTGCCGCAGGATTCGGTTAAGACCGACTGGGAAGTCGAGCTGGGCGTGGTCATCGGCCAAAAGGCGCGCTACGTCAGCGAGGCCGACGCGATGAAGCACGTGGCGGGATACTGCGTGGTGAACGACGTGTCCGAGCGTGAATACCAGATCGAACGCGGCGGCACCTGGGACAAGGGCAAGGGCTGCGACACCTTCGGCCCGGTCGGCCCGTGGCTGGCCACGGCGGACGAGATTCCCGATCCGCAGGATCTGGAAATGTGGCTGGAAGTGAACGGCAAGCGCTATCAGAACGGCAGCACGCGCACCATGGTGTTCGGCGTGGCGCAACTGGTGGCCTACGTCAGCCGTTTCATGACGCTGTACCCGGGCGACCTGATCAGCACGGGCACACCGCCCGGCGTGGGCATGGGGCAGAAGCCGGCGCCCGTCTACCTGAAGGCGGGCGACGAGATGAAGCTGGGCATCGCCGGCCTGGGCGAACAGCGCCAGCGCGTGCATGCCTGGGATCCGGCCTTGATAGACGGCTGATCGAACATCCCCCTTGCTCTCCGGAGTTTTCATGTCCCAGACCGATACGGCAGTCATACGCATCCACCCGGCGGACAACGTGGTGATCGCCAGGCGGCAGCTCGTCAGCGGCACGCGCCTGGACAGCGAGGGGGTGACGGTTGCGGGCCTGGTGCCGCCCGGCCACAAGGTGGCCGTGCGCGCCATCGCGGCGGGCGAGCCGGTGCGGCGCTACAACCAGATCATTGGCGTGGCGCGGCAGGCCATCGCGCCGGGCCAGCACGTTCACACGCACAATCTGGAGTTCTCGGACTTCGAGCGCGACTATGCGATCGGGCAGGGTGCGCAGGCCACGGACTATGTGGCGGCGCCGGCCCTGTTCGATGGCATCGTGCGCGCCGACGGCCGTGTCGCCACCCGCAACTACATCGGCATCCTGACCAGCGTGAACTGTTCGGCCACGGTGGCGCGCGCCATCGCGGACCATTTCCGGCGCGACATCCGGCCCGAGGCGCTGGCCTCCTGTCCGAACGTCGACGGCGTGGTGGCGCTGACGCACGGCGCGGGCTGCGCCACCGGCAGCGACGGCGAGCCGCTGCGCGTGCTGCGCCGCACGCTGGGCGGCTATGCGCGGCATCCGAACTTTGGCGGCCTGATGGTGGTGGGCCTGGGCTGCGAAACCAACCAGATCGGCGGCCTGATGGAACAGGAGCACCTGCGCGAAAGCGGCATGCTGCACACCTTCAACATCCAGGACACCGGCGGCACGCGCAAGACCGTGACGCGCGGCATCGAGCTGGTGGAGCGCATGCTGGACCAGGCCAACCGCGTCCAGCGCCAGGCCGTCCCGGCCAGCCATTTGACCGTGGGGCTGCAATGCGGCGGATCCGACGGCTATTCCGGCATCAGCGCCAATCCGGCGCTGGGCGCGGCGGTGGATCTGCTGGTGCGCCACGGCGGCACGGCCATCCTGTCCGAGACGCCCGAGATCTACGGCGGCGAACACCTGCTGACGCGCCGTGCCGAAACGCCCGCCGTGGCGGCCAAGCTGCTGGCGCGCGTGCGATGGTGGGAGGAGTATTGCGCCCGCAACGACGCCGAGATGGACAACAATCCCTCGGCCGGCAACAAGGCGGGCGGCCTGACGACCATCCTGGAAAAGTCGCTCGGGGCGATCGCCAAGAGCGGCACGACCAATCTCACCGATGTCTACGAATATGCCGAGCCGGTGCATACGCGTGGCTTGGTGTTCATGGATACCCCGGGCTACGACCCGGTGTCCGCCACCGGCCAGGTGGCAGGGGGCGCCAACCTGATCTGCTTCACCACGGGCCGCGGGTCCGCCTATGGCTGCGCGCCGGCGCCGTCGCTGAAGCTGTCCACCAACACCGCGCTGTGGCAGCGCCAGTCCGACGATATCGACATCAATTGCGGCGAAGTCGTTGACGGCGCGCAAAGCGTGGCGCAGATGGGAGAGCGCATTTTCCAGCTGATGCTGCAGACCGCGTCGGGCCGGCGCACCCGCAGCGAGACGCACGGCTACGGGCAAAACGAGTTCGTTCCCTGGCAACTTGGCGCGGTGATGTAGCGAGACGGCACGGGGCATGCTATACCCTGGCGTTGCCCCCATATCTGGCGTTGCTCATCCATGCTTGAACGTTTGAATACGGAGTCGTTGCCGCGTCTGCCCGCAGACGTGGAAAAGCCCAGCTACGACCGCAGCCGGCTGACGCCAGGCATCGTGCACCTGGGGCTGGGCGCCTTTCACCGCGCCCATCAGGCGGTCGTGACCGATCAGGCCATGCAGGCCAGCGGCGACCTCAGCTGGGGCATCCTGGGCGTGTCGCTGCGCCGCCCCGCCACCCGCGACGCCCTGACCCCGCAAGACGGCCTGTACACGCTGGCCGTGCGCGACGCCGGCCCCGACGGCCAGGAACGCGAACAGCTGCGCGTCGTGGGATCGGTCTTGCGGGTAATGGTGGCCGACGAAGACCCCAACGCGGTGCTGGAACGCATTGCGTATCCGCAGACCCGCATCGTCAGCCTGACCGTCACGGAAAAAGGCTACAGCCACGAACCGGCCACAGGCCACCTGTGCTGGGACGACCCCGACATCCTGCACGACCTGGAAAACCCGCTGCGTCCGCGCAGCACCATCGGCATCCTGGTCCATGGCCTGGCGCTGCGCCGCGAACGCGGCCTGCCGCCGGTCACGCTGCTGTCCTGCGACAACCTGCGCGGCAACGGAGACATCCTGCGCAGCCTGGTGCTAGCCTTCGCCTTGCGGGTCGACGTGACCCTGACCGACTGGATCGACCGCCATTGCACCTTCCCGAATTCCATGGTGGACCGCATCGTGCCCGTCACGCAGGATCACGACCGGCAGCGGATCGCCGGCCGGCTCGGCGTGGAAGACGCCTGGCCGGTGCTGGGCGAGCCCTACCTGAACTGGGTCATCGAGGATAAGTTCGCCGCGGGCCGCCCCGCCTGGGATGCCCTGGGCGGCGCCACTTTCGTGCGCAACGCGGCGCCCTATGAACGCCTGAAATTGCGCATGGTCAGCGGGCCGCATTCCGCGCTGGCCTACCTGGGCGCGACGCTGGGCCTGCAGACCATGGCCGAAGCCGTGAACACCCCGGTCCTGCGCGCCTACGTCGAAGCCATGATGCGCGAAGAGATCGCGCCGACGCTGCGCGGCATCCCCGACGCGGGACTGGAGGAATACCGCCGGCGCTTTCTGGAGCGCATCTCCAATCCGGCGCTGCCGCATCCGCTGAAGCAGATCGCCATGGACGGGTCGCAGAAGCTGCCCCAGCGCCTGCTGGACACGATCCGCGAGCGCCTGCGCGCCGGTCAGGATATCCAGCGGCTGACCCTGGCGGTGGCGGCCTGGCTGCACTACCTGCGCGGCGAGAACGAGCAGGGCGGCCGCCACGACATCCACGATCCGATCGCCGCGCGGCTGGCCAAGCTGCTGTCGCGCGCCGAGGTCGCCGCGCGCGCCGCATCGCCTGCGCAGGCGGCGCAACGGCGGGCGACGGTGCTGGCCAGGTTCAAGCCGGTGTTCGGCAACCTGGGCGATTCCACCGAGTTCGTCTCCAGCCTCACCACGCACCTGGAAGCGCTGCGCGAGCTGGGCGTGATCCGCGCCGTGCAGGCGGCCATCTAGGAATCGGGCATGGATGCCAGCCGGGTCGATGCCGCCGAATGGGAACGCTGGGGCGCGGATTGCCTGCTGGCTCAGGACTTCCCCGACGAAGACGCGCGCTGTCTGGCGCGCAGCCTGGCCCAGACCAGCCTGTGGGGCATTGATTCGCATGGCATCGCACGCCTGCCCCACTATCTGAACCGCGTGGCGCACGGCTCCATCCTCGCCCGGCCGCAGATCGGCATCAAGCACACCGGCCCGGCGACGGCCCAGGTGCATGGCGGGCAAGGGCAGGGCATCGTGGTGGCCCATAAGGCCAATGCACTGGCGATCGAACTGGCCGGCGCCGCGGGCGTGTCGGCGGTGGGCGTCAGCGACTCCTCGCACTGCGGCGCGATCGGCCTGTATAGCCGGGCGGCTGCCCGGCAGGGCTACATCGGTATCGCCTTCACGCATTCGGACTCCATCGCCGCGCCCTTTGGCGGGCGCGAGCCCTTCTTCGGCACGAACCCCATCTCGCTGGCCTTTCCGTGCGCGGACGCCGATCCGCTCTGCCTGGACATGGCCACGACGGCCATCCCCTGGAACCGCGTCATGAACGCCCGCCGCGACGGCGTGGCGCTGCCGCCGGGCGTGGCGCTGGATGCGCAAGGCCAGGATTGCACCGACGCGCAAGCCGCGCGCGCCCTACGCCCGCTGGGCGGTGAAGAATACGGCTACAAGGGTTACGGGCTGGCGATGATGGTCGAGCTGCTTTGTGGACCGCTGAACGGCAATCCGTTCGGACCGCACATCTCGTCCATGTATGAAGCGCTGGACCGCCCGCGCGAACTGGGCGCCTTCTTCATCGTCATCGACCCCGCGCGGTTCGCCGGCGGCGCGGCGCTGGCCGCGGTGGTGGCCGGGATGGCGCGGGAACTATCGCAGGCGCCCGGATCGCCGCGCATGCCGGGTGGTCCCGAGGCCGCGGCGCAGGCCGAACGCCTGCAGCACGGACTGCCGGTGCCGCCGGCCTTGTGGGCCGAGATGCAGGACTGGAGCGGCCGGCTGGGCGTGGCGCTGCCGCGCACGCGTTAGGCGTCGGAACCGGGCGTGGGATTCGCGGGGCCGGCGGCTTGCGGCTCGGCCGCGCGCGGCCTTTCCGCCTTGCCGAAACGCAGCGCGAATTGCCGCGTAAACACCGCCCCAAAGAAGAAGATCTGCGCGGAGTAGTAGATCCACAGCAGCAGCGCGATCAGCGACCCTGCGGCGCCGTAGGCCGAGACGGCCGCGCCCCGGCTCAGGTACACGCCGATACCCCACTTGCCCAGCAAGAACAGCGCGGCGGTCACGATCGCGCCGGGGATGACGTCCGGCCACGAGATCTTCGCGCTGGGCAACAGCTTGTAGATCACAGCGAACAGCGCCGCCACGACCGAGAAAGAAAACAGATTGGATATCCACTCAGCCACCAGCGCGAAAGTCGAACTGGTCCACAGATCGCCATAGATGCCGCGCGCGGCCGCAAGCCCCGCGTTGACCGTCAGGGAAATCAGCAGGAACAGCGCCAGCACCAGCACCAGGCCGAACGACAGCATGCGGCTGTGCACCATGCCATGCAGGCCGCTCTTCTGCTTGCCCGACACCTCCCACAGGTCGTCCAGGCTGGCCTTCAGTTCCGCGAAGGCAGTGGTTGCGCTGAAGATCAGCACGAAGATGGAAATCAGCGCGGCAATCCAGCCGCCGCCCGATTCGTGGGCGCTGGCCAGCACGGTCTGGATCACCTCTGCGCCGCGCTCGCCGATCAGGTCGCGCAGCTGCGAGACCAATTCCGAGCGCACGGCGTCTTCGCCAAAGAACGCGCCCGCCACGGCGATCACCAGCAGCAGCATCGGCGCCAGCGAAAACACCATGTACAGCGCCAGCGCCGCTCCCTTGCTGGAGGCGCGATGGCTGGACCACTGCTTGGCCGAGTCCATCAGCAGTCCGCCGATCTCGGAGGGCCGCAGCATACGCAGCAGGGTCTTGGGCAATCGCATGGGGCAGGGCTCCGTCTGGGGAGCCTTCATTGTAGGGACGCATGCCGGCCGGCGAAACCGCAGATTGTTGGCAAACGTGTGCCCGCGCGGGGAATGGCGCGCGCCTGAAACAACAGGCAAAGAAAAACCCCCGGGGCGAAGGACCGGGGGTTTCTCGGATACTGCATTCCCCGGCCGGAGCCGGGGAGGCCTTGCAAGGGAAGCGGGACTTAGAAGTCCATGCCGCCCATGCCGCCCATGCCGCCGGGCATGGCCGGAGCAGCGGGCTTGTCTTCGGCCAGTTCCACAACGGCGGCTTCAGCCGTCAGCAGCAGGCTGGCGACGGAGGCAGCGTTTTGCAGGGCGGTGCGGGTCACCTTGGTGGGATCCAGCACGCCTTGCTCGACCAGGTCGGTGTACTCGCCGGTCGCGGCGTTGTAGCCGTAGTTGCCCTTGCCGTTCAGCACGTTGCTGACCACGACGCTGGCTTCTTCGCCGGCGTTCGTGACGATGGTGCGCAGGGGCTCTTCCACAGCGCGCAGGATCAGCTTGATACCGGCGTTCTGGTCAGGCGTGTCGCCCTTCAGGCCAGCGATGGCTTGCTTGGCGCGCAGCAGCGCAACGCCGCCGCCAGCCACAACGCCTTCTTCCACTGCAGCGCGGGTGGCGTGCAGGGCGTCTTCGACGCGAGCCTTCTTTTCCTTCATTTCGACTTCGGTGGCAGCGCCAACGCGAATCACGGCAACGCCGCCGGCCAGCTTGGCCACGCGTTCTTGCAGCTTTTCACGGTCGTAGTCGGACGTGGCTTCTTCGATCTGGATGCGAACTTGCTTGACGCGAGCTTCGATCGACTTGCTGTCGCCAGCGCCGTCGATGATCGTGGTGTTTTCCTTGCCCACTTCGATGCGCTTGGCTTGGCCCAGTTCAGCCAGGCCGGCCTTTTCCAGCGACATGCCGGTTTCTTCGGAGATCACCGTGCCGCCCGTCAGGATGGCGATGTCTTCCAGCATGGCCTTGCGGCGGTCGCCGAAGCCAGGAGCCTTGACGGCGGTGGTCTTCAGGATGCCACGGATGTTGTTCACAACCAGGGTGGCCAGCGCTTCGCCTTCGACGTCTTCCGCGATGATCAGCAGGGGACGGCTCGACTTGGCGACTTGTTCCAGCACGGGCAGCAGGTCGCGGATGTTGCTGATCTTCTTGTCGAAGATCAGGACGAACGGGTCGTCCAGGACGGCGACTTGCTTGTCCGGGTTGTTGATGAAGTAGGGCGACAGGTAGCCGCGGTCGAATTGCATGCCTTCGACGACGTCCAGCTCGTTTTCCAGCGACTTGCCGTCTTCGACGGTGATGACGCCTTCCTTGCCGACCTTGTCCATCGCGTCAGCGATGATCTGGCCGATGGAGGAATCGCTGTTGGCCGAGATCGAACCGACTTGAGCGATTTCCTTGCTGGTGGTGACCGGCTTGGATTGCTTTTGCAGTTCGGCCACGGCGGCGGCGACAGCCTTGTCGATGCCGCGCTTCAGGTCGATCGGGTTGAAACCGGCGGCAACGTACTTCAGGCCTTCCTGAACGATGGCCTGGGCCAGCACGGTGGCGGTCGTGGTGCCGTCGCCGGCGTTGTCGGAGGTCTTGGACGCGACGTCCTTGACGAGTTGGGCGCCGATGTTTTCGAACTTGTCCTTCAGTTCGATTTCCTTGGCGACGGACACGCCGTCCTTGGTCACCGTCGGGGCGCCGAACGAGCGCTCCAGCACGACGTTGCGACCCTTGGGGCCCAGGGTGGTCTTGACAGCGTTGGCGAGGACATTCACGCCACGGACGATGCGCACGCGGGCGTCATCACCGAACAATACTTGCTTGGCAGCCATTTCTTAGCTTCCTTCGAAAATTCGTTTGAGGCGGGGTTTACTGAACCACGGCGAGGATTTCGTCCTCGCGGATGACGAGCAGTTCTTCGCCATCAACCTTCACGGACTGGCCGGCGTACTTGCCGAACAGAACCTTGTCGCCAGCCTTCAGGTCGACCGGCAGGATCTTGCCGTCTTCGGTCTTCTTGCCGGGGCCGACGGCCACGACTTCACCTTGATCAGGCTTTTCAGCGGCGCTGTCGGGGATGACGATGCCGGAGGCAGTCTTGCGCTCGTTTTCGAGGCGTTTGACGATCACGCGATCGCCCAGGGGACGCAAGGCCATGAGGAACTCCTGTTAACTAAAAAGTAAGTGAATGATCGGTTAGCCCCGGGAGGGCTGTTAGCACTCACCGGTGTCGAGTGCTAATTATAGGGATGATGTTCCGGGGTTCAAGGGGGGGAGGGGGCGCTGTTACATATTTGGGGAATGTCGAATTTCATTGAGTTTGGAATTTCTGTTCGGACGGCTGCGGCCAATGCGCCAGTTCTAGAAACTAAAATCATTGTCATTTAGAATTGCGACCTTTCCCGCCCACTGGCACTCCTACCGATTCCGTCACGTGAGTTCCGAACTTGATTCCGTGCGCTTCTACAAGTTGCACCGAAGCGAACTGGTAAGCTACGCCGATAGTTTCGTGCGTGATCGCGCTAGTGCCGAAGACATCGTGCAAGACGCCTGGGAGCGTGTGCAGGCGGTCGAGCAGGGGCGTTCGCTGGCGGAACCGCTTGGGTATTTCTACCGCACAGTGCGGAATCTGGCGTTGGATTGGTTGCGCGCCCGCAAGCGCGACTGCGTCGAGGCCGATAGCGATCCCATGGTGCTGGCCGCGACGCTACAGGATAGATCTCCCTCGCCGGAAGCGACCGTCTCCGCTCGCAAAGACATGAATCTGGTCCTTGAAAGCCTGGACGAGTTGCCCGAGCGCTCCCGGCTTGCCCTCACTTTGCATACCGTCGACGGACTGAAACTGCGGGAGGTCGCCCAACAACTGGGTCTGTCCGTGACCTTCACGCATCAATTGATCGCCGAAGCCAAATTGCATTGCATCCAATGTTTGTCGCGCCGCCTGTGAAGCACGAAGACCACGACGCTGCCTGGGATGCCGCGCTGCGCGCCGCGGTGGACTGGAGCATCCTGCTCGATGACGAACCCGGCGACCCCGACTTGCGTGAGCGCTTCGAGGCATGGCGCATGGCCGATCCGCTGCACGACGGCGCCTGGCGCCAGACGGTCCACGTCGATGCGCTGATCCGCCAATTGCCGACTGAGCGTCCGCAGCCTGAAACTGCCGCGCCCGTTGGGCGCGCAAGGCTGCCGCGGCCGCGTCTGCGCCACGTGGTCGCCGGCGCCTGTCTGGCCGCGCTGGCGTGGCTGGCCGTGCCCATCGTCTTGCTGCAAGTCCGGGCAGACTTCATTACGGACTCGACGAGCCAAGCGGACATTCGCCTGGAGGACGGCAGCCGGGTGCGTCTTGCGCCCGGCAGTGCGATGCGCGCAGACATTTCCGCCACCGGCCGGCAGGTCACGCTTTATGCCGGCGAGGCGTTCTTCGAGGTGACTCCCGATCCCACCCGGCCATTCGAGGTGGCCGCCAATGGCACGCGCGTTACAGTCCTGGGCACGGGCTTTAACGTGCGGATCGGCGAGCGCGACACCGACGTCGCGGTCAAGCATGGGCGAGTGCAGGTCGAGCATACAGAACCGCAGGCCGCCAGCGAGGTGTTGGCCACCGGGCAATGGATGCGCATGTCGGCCAATGCGCCAGCGGCCAGGGGAGAGATCGCGCCGGAGGTGGTGGGCAGTTGGACCCGCACGCGGCTGGTCGCCGTCGATCGGCCCTTGCCCGACGTGATCGAGGATCTTCGTCGCCGTTACGCAGGCCAGATCGTGCTGCTGGGCGATGTGCCGCGCGATCTCAGCGTGACGGGCATCTTCGACACCAGCGACCCCGCTGCCGCGGCCGAGCTGATCGTGCGCCCGCACGGCGGCCGAGTGCGCCAGATCACGCCCTGGCTGCTCATCGTGTCGCTTAACGGCCAGGCCTCCTGAGCCTTTGTCCCCACGATTCGTAGGGAATTACCGAAAAATCCGTTTGCTGCTTCGTTGTGTGGATAGACCCCGGCCAGGACACCTGATCAGACCGGCGGGATTTCGCACAATCGGAGTTAATTAGAATGAAGAAGAAAGTGGGGATGCGCCTGGCGCACGGCGTCGTATCAAGCACCATCGCCATCGCGGGTCTGACCATCGGGACACCTGGGAATGCGGCGGCGCAGGCCGGCGTGGCGCAGGCGGTCTCCTTCGACATCCCGGCCCAGGCGCTGGCCGATGCGCTGGTGATCTTTGGCGCGCAGTCCGGTTATCAGGTGACCGTTGACGGCGCGATGATCCGTGCCGCGCGCGCCAGTGCCGTTCGTGGACAGATGCCGGCTCCGCGTGCGCTGAGCGAGATGTTGGCGGGCAGCGGATTCACCTTCGACATCTCGGGCAACGTCGTGACGATCCGTCCGCTGCCCAAGGCGTCTGATAGCGCCACCCACCTGGCGCCGGTGCTCGTGGAGGGCGCCACGGCCACCGCCTACGGGCCTGCGGACGGCTATATCGCGTACCGCAGCGCGACGGCGACCAAAACGGACACGCCGCTGATTGAAGTTCCCGCTTCGGTGTCGATCGTGACGAGCGAGCAGATCGAGACGCAGCAGCCCAAGACCGTGACGCAGGCGCTGCGGTATACGCCGGGCGTGACCAGCGAAGTGGCGGGGGGGCAGATCATCGCCGACCAGCTCATCATCCGGGGCTTTCAGCAAGGCACAGGCCGGCTGCTGCGCGACGGATTGCGCAGCTTTCCCAGCGATTACCTGGGCTGGGACGCACCGGAGCCGTATGGACTGGAACGCATCGAGGTGCTGCGCGGCGCTAGTTCGGTGCTGTATGGCGCCTCCGATCCGGGCGGGCAGATCAATCTGGTCACCAAGCGGGCGCCGCGCGCGCCGTTGTATCAGGTGCAGGTGCAGGGTGGTACGCACGACTATTCGCATGCGGCATTCGACATCGGCGCCCCGCTGGACGACGCCGGGGTATGGTCATACCGCCTGACCGGGCTGATGCGCAGCAATGACGTGCAGGTCGACAAGATCCACAACGAACGCACATTCATCGCGCCGACATTTACGTGGCGGCCCAGCGGCGCCACCGAATTCACGGTCCTGACGGAGTACCAGAAGCAGACTGGAAACTTCGCCAACGCCCTGCCTGCGGAAGGCACGGTGCTGGACAACCCCAACGGCAGGATCCCGCGGCACCGCTACATCGGGGAGCCGGATTTCGACCGCTCGGTCAATGAGAAGACATCGGTCGGTTATCTGTTCGAGCACCGCTTCAACGATGTCTTCACGGTGCGCCAGAACTTGCGGTATTCGCATGTGCGACACAGCAGCGACGAGCTGTTCGTCCTGGGTTGGGCAGATGCCGACAAGCGGCTGGCCAGCCGGTTCGCCGATTCGCGTAGCGGTAGCGGCGACGTGCTGGCAGTGGATAACCAGTTGCAGGCGAAGTTCGGCACGGGCCCGGTCGATCACACGCTGCTCGCGGGCCTGGACTACAGCCGCGTCAAGTACTCCCAATGGCAGCAGCTGGGCATGGGAGCGCCGCTGGACCTGTTCACGCCGGTTTACGGCAATACGGACATGATGATGTTTCCGGCCAGCGAGTACCGTCAAACGGTGCAGCAGACGGGTCTCTATCTGCAGGATCAGCTGAAGCTGGATAAGAAATGGGTGGTGCTGCTTGGTGGGCGTTATGACTGGGTGCGCAACGAAAACACCGCCACCTGGGCGTCGGCGCCCGTGCAGAACGACGAGAAATTCACCGGACGGGCCGGCCTGGTCTATCTGAGCGACACGGGCCTGGCGCCTTACATCAGCTATTCCGAGTCGTTCCTGCCCGCCACAGGACGCACCTTCGATAATCAGGTCTTCAAGCCCGAAATGGGCCGGCAGTATGAGATCGGCCTGAAGTACGAACCGCCGCAGATGAACGCGCTGTACACGCTGGCGCTGTTCGACCTGACCAAGAAGAATGTCAGCACGCCCGATCCCGCGCACCCGGGCTTCAACATCCAGGAAGGGCAGACGCGCTCGCGCGGTGTGGAACTGGAGGCGAAGGTGGGATTGGCGCCGAACCTGGATGTGATGGCCAGCTATACCTGGAACGACGTCAAGGTGAAGCGTTCCACGGAGCCCGGCATTCAGGGCAACCGGCCGGTGCGAGTGCCGGAGCAGATGGCGTCGGTCTGGGTGGATTACCGGTTGCCGGTGGCGGGCCCGCTGGCGGGTCTGCGCGTGGGCGGCGGCGTGCGATATGTCGGCAGCAGCTATGGCGACCGCGAGAATACGTTCAAGGTGCCGTCATATACGGTGGTCGACGCAATGCTGCGTTATGAGTTCACGCCGGGCCGCGGGCTAGCGCTGTCCTTGAATGCGTCGAACTTGTTCGACAAGCAGTACGTGGCGTCTTGCTACAGCATGATGGGTTGCCAGTACGGGCAAGGCAGGACGATGTACGCGACGATGGAATACGCGTGGTGATGCGGAGTAAAGGGTTGCGGCTAGCGTTAGCGGACCCTGGATCTGATCACCTCAATCGCAGCATGGCGATTACGCCAACGCAGTAGGGTAGGGACTCGTGTCAATGTTGGACAGCATTTCGCGAGACAGCGCCTCCAACAGGCGCGCGCGAACCTGCGCGCTTTGCGGCTCGTCCCAGAGGTTTTGCAGCTCGTGCGGATCATGGCGCAGGTCGTATAGTTCGCCCCAACCCGCGCCGTCGTATATGGTTAGGCGATGGTTTTCCGCCAGGAGTGTGCGGCAGCGAATCCGGCGGTCGAAACCCAGGATGACTCGTTGGCCTTCCTCCTCGATCATCAGCGCATCACGCACACCGGCTGCTTGGCCCGACATGACCGCTGCAAGATCGTGCCCCTGCATGCCGTTGTAGGGCTGTACGCCCGCGCGCGCCAGGATGCTAGGCGCAATGTCGATCGTGCTAACCAGTGCATCGCTGGCGGAACCCCCGGTGGTGCGGGCTCCGTCCCGCCAGATGAACGGCACCCGGGTCAGGCCTCGATAGTGAATGGGGCCTTTTAACATCAGTTGATGGTCGCCCAAGTAGTCGCCGTGATCGCTAGTAAAGATCACAAGGGTGTTTTCCGCCTGGCCGCTTTGCTCAAGCGCTTCCAGCACGCGTCCAATATGGTGGTCGATATTGCTGATGGATCCATAATTCAACGCAAGCGCTTCGCGCGTCTCGCGCTCGTTGCAAGCGAAGATGGCGGGCGTATTCCTGACGGCCTTGCCGCTATCGCGCTGTTCCCGCAGCCAGGCCACGTGCGGCGCAGGGGAATGCCCTGCGTGAAACGACTCCGGAAGTTCCATTTCCTCGGGCCTGTACATGTCCCAGTATCGGCCCGGCGGCGTGAAGGGATGATGCGGGTCGGGAAATGAACATTGCAGGAAAAAAGGACTATCGCCGCGGCCGTACTCCTGCAGTTTTTCGATGGTCCGGTCCGCGATGTAGGCCGTGGGATACAGTTCCTCGGGAACACGGGTCCGCCAAGCCTGGCGTATGCGAGTCAGCTCATATTCCGGCGTCGCGATCGCGGCCTCAAAGCCGATCAGCGACTCCACTTCCGGGTGATTGCGGCGCAGCCAGTAGCGGTAGTGCCCATGCGGTTGATCGCTATGATCGTCCACAAGATCAGCCTGCTGAAATCCATAGTACGGATAGCTCAGATCGTAGTCATCGCGTTCCAGCCAGGCGCGCCGGTTCTCCTGGTCGTATCGCCCGCTGGTATCCGGCGTAACGGCTTCCAGCGCAAGACGATCCTCCGCGCGCACGGGCCAGGACGGTGGAATGTCTGTCATGTTCTGCAGGTGGAGCTTTCCCACTACGCCGGTGCGCCATCCGGCCAACCGCAACATGTCCACGAAGGTCCTGCTGCGCAGCGATAGCGCAATGCCGTTATGCCGTGCGCCATGCGTGGACGGATAGCGACCGGTCATCAGGCTGGCACGATTGGGCATGCATATGGGGGTTGCCACATGCATATTGCCGGCGCGCCATCCACCAGCGGCCAATTTGTCCAGGTGAGGCGTCGCGACCACGCGGTTGCCATAGGCGCCGAGGTGGTCGGCACGATGCTGGTCGGTGATGAACAGCAGGAAATTAACGGGGCGGTTCGGCTTCATTGCGTGGCTCCGGACGCTTTGACCGCTGCGCTCCATTTGGGCATGTCATCGCGCACCATGTCGCCAAACGCCTGCGGCGTTATCGGACGCGGGGCCATTCCCAGCGGCTGTAAGGTGGCGGCGAATCCGGGATCCTGCAACACGGCACGCAGATCGGCGCTCAGACGCTCTACAACCGGTGCCGCCGTACCGGCCGGCGCGAACAGGCCTATCCACGACCGCACGCTCACTCCGGGAGCGACCTCCGAGAACAGCGGAACATCGGGCAGGGTAGGGTAGCGCTCTGTGTTGGCGACGCCAAGGATGCGGACGCGGCCATCGGACAGGAATGGCAAGGCCGGCGCAATGCCGCCGATCATCAGCGGCACATGGCCGGCAACCAAATCGCTCATGGCGGGGCCCGCGCCTTTGTACGCCGCATGCACCACGTCCAGGTTGGCGGCTTGTTTGAGCTGCTCCATCGCAAGCTGATGCACGGTGCCCACACCGGGCGAAGCGTAGGTGTACTTGCCGGGATTCTTCCGCAGCACGTCCACGGCCTCTTGCAACGTCTTGCCTGGAAAGCTCTGGTTCGCCAGCAGCACCACAACGTTTTCAGCGACCATGCCGACAGGTGCGAAGTCCTTGATCGGGTCGTACGGCATGGTGGGATACAAGGCGCTGTTGATGCCGTGAGTGTTGGTCGTGCCCATCAGCAAGGTGTAGCCGTCGGGGCTTGCGCGCGCCACCTGGCTGGCGGCAATGTTGCCCCCGGCGCCAGGTTTGTTCTCGATCACTATTGTGTAGCCTTGAGCTTGCATGCGTTGCGCCAATTGCCTTGCGAGCACGTCCACTGCGCCGCCCGGCGAGAACGGCACTATCAACTGCACGGGCCGGGCCGGATAAGCGTCGGCAGAGTGTGCACCTGGCGAGGCCAGGGTGATACAGGCTGCAATTGCAGCGCATATTGTTTTCATGTTTGTCTCCTGCCACGCCATTCTTGAGACCCGGCGACCATAGTATGAGCGGCGCGTTCATGCCGAAAAAATGAAATAAACTTAATAGGCCATAACTGTTTGGTTATCTAAGCCATGCCCGCTCGCCTTGGTACGCATTTGAAGCCGCGCCATGTGGAATTGATGATTGCTCTGGATGAAGAGCGCAACCTGGGGCGTGCGGCTAGCCGGCTGCACATGTCTCAGCCGGCGGCGTCCAAGGCGTTGACGCAGTTGGAGGAGCAGGTGGGCTATGTCTTGTTCGAGCGCACCAGTCAGGGCACCCGGCCCACCGCTGCTGGAACCGTCATGATCTTGCACGCCCGCCACACGCTTGGCTCGGCAGTGCGGGTTGCAGAGGAATTGCAGGCTGCGCAGGAACGCGGAACCACATTGCTGCGGCTGGGCACGCTGCCCTCGGCGGCAGTCACTGTGGCGCCGAGCTTGATTGCCGCGCTGTGCCAGCGCATGCCTGCCTTGGAAGTGACGCTTGTGGAGGGAGTGCTGGACAACCTCCTGGACAGGCTGTCTGTGGACGAACTGGATATCGTGCTGGGCCGGTTAGGCGGACGTCCGCTTCCAGCCGAATGTGAGGCAATGCACCTGCACGATGAACCGATATGCATCGTATCGGCGCCGGGCCACGCGCTGGCCAGCCTGCGCGGCCAGCAGCTGCGTGACCTGCGGGGGCGTTCGTGGATCTTGCCCTTGCCGGGCACAATGTTGCGGGAACGGCTTGAGCGTGCATTCGAGCAGGCCGGCTTGCCGGTGCCCCCGGCGCGTATACATACGAATTCGTTGCTGGCGACTCTGGCCCATATCGGCCAGAGCGATTCGCTCGCGGTCATGCCGACCGCCATCGCGGGGTTTTACCGAGACAGGGGCTCGCTGGATGTCCTGCCTGTACGTATCGACGCGAATTTCGGTGCAATCGGCGCCATCTATCGCCAGCAGGGAGCGCGGATGCCCGCAGTCCAGGCCGCGCTGGACTGGCTGGGGCAGGCGCGCGAACCCGAGGTCCGCTAACTATTCCAGATGCCGTAGGGCGTCGAAGACGATGGGCTGCGGGTGAGCGGATTGGCGCTAGCCTGAGTAGTGGGTGCCGGATATGCGTTCGGAAACTGGATGATCCAAGTGGCGGCGGGTGATCGGATAGTTGTGCGGGGAAACTCATTTCATTGGTGCTACGAACGTCTGCCGATCCAGTTTGTGACTGGCGGTTTGTCCGCACGGCGTCCCCAGCGCCGAATGCGCTCTATCGTCCGACTGTTTGCGACCCATAGCCGCCATCCGCCTTACTGGATGGCGCTCAGTTGGCCATCAATCAAAAACGCCGAGGAGGACGTCCGCGACGACCGCTGTAGCGATCGCTACAAGGACGAGGTCCGTACCGGCTACTCTCCACTCGTAGCCCGGATAAACGGGGAGCCGCGCCAACATCGTGGCTGGCACCATCTTCTTGGCGATTCCTGGGGGCAGTGGCTTACCGCGCGCCAGGTTCTTGCGAACACCTGGCGGCAGCGAACCGTAACCGGAAAGTCCATACTCGAGTGCGTAACTCCGGGCGGTGGAGACGGTGATACCTGCGTGGCGTGGTGGTTCTGGTGTGTGCAGCGGCGATGGCGGCTTTTGCGGTGTTTCTTGGACGCAGATTGATGCGGCTGCCGCGCGCTTGGCGGCGCTTCAATCAGGCGTTGAAGGGGCAACTGTCCAAGCAGATCGTTGCCGGTCACCTGACCGGCTTTGGCCCGTCCGAGAGGCCTGGCATCTGCTACACCTTCGGCGGGCAGCGCGTGGACGTGGCCTTGCCGTTCTGGAACGAGATATCAAGGGATACGCGAAATGGCTTGCGGCCCGTGGCGGTTGCTGCGCTGACGGATTTGCCGGTGCGCCTGCATCTGCTGACGCTGCAGCCCGGCACGCCGCCGGTGTTGCTGCGAGCCGAGTACCCGATGAGCGCGCAGACCTGGAATTCGGTCGAGGAAGTCAGCGATGCCGATCGCCAGGCCGTGCGCAAGGAGGAACTGGGCGTGCGCAAGCTGTTCTACGCGCTTGCGCTGTTGCCGCTGGCCGGTAGCCTGTTTCTAGGTCCCATGATCCTGCTGTCCGCATTCTTTGTGCTTATGGGGCTCGTCCTGGGAATGCGCAGCCCGACGCTGAAGCGCGCCCGGTACAAGCACGGCGTGCGCGGCCAGGTCGAGGAGGTCGTGACCTACCGCGTGCGCACGTCGAACTCGAACGTTTCGACGCTGGTTCACAACTATCGCATCGGGGGCGTGATGTACAGGGTCGAACACTTCGGGCAGGTGGCCGCCCCGGGCCAAAGCGTCGCTTTCGAGTATCTGGACGACGCGGGCTTTCTCGGGCCGCGCGCTTTGTTTTTCCAGATCGAGGACCAGGCCGTCATGACGCTATGAGTTAACCGCGCGGCCATCCGTCCGACGGCATCAAGAATCACTGGTTGGCGTAGCGCAGCTTGGTTCCTGATAGAACGCACAAATGTGCCGCCTGCTTTGAGCGCGGGCTCGCCGCCTTGCGCACCCCGGCCAGCCCTCCTGGCCGGTTCACCGAGCGCAGGATGATATTTCCCCTGCGTTGCGAGAATTCTCGCTATCATCCGCGACACCATGATGAGCAAAAACCTAATCCCTGCCGCCTGCGCCGCCGCGCTGTGCATACTGTCCTTGACCGCCACGGCCGCGCCGGAGGTCTTGCCTTCGTTCGACTGCGCCAACGCGCGCACGGGAGCAGAAAAGGCCATCTGCGCGGATCCGAAACTCGCAGCGCTCGATGCGAGCATCGCCAAGCGCTACAACGAAGCGCGCAAATCGCTGGACTCCATCACGGCCGAAGCGTTGTTGCGCGACCAGCGCTATTTCACCAAGGTGCGCGACGACGCCTTCGAGAAGCCGTTCGACAAAGACAAGCCGGTCGAGGAACTCGCTAGCCGCCTGAAGTACCGGGATGCGTTTCTTGCCTCGCTGGACTTGGGCGAACGCAAGGGCTTTAGCGGCAGGTGGCGCAACATCTCCGGCGAGATCACGCTCTGGAAGAAGCCTGACGGCGACATTCTGTATGAGGGTTCGGCCGCAGAGCCGCACAAGGGGCGCTGGTCGTGCAACGTGGAGGCCGCCGGCAAGGCCAAGGCCGAGCGCCTGCAGGTCAAGAGCGTCGACACCAAGGGCTGGGTATTGAACCTGCAACGCCAAGGCGACGGGCTGGTCGTCGCGGAACAGCCGCCCGGCGCGGGTACATCTGGTCCGCCCTATTGCGGCTTGAACGGAACCCTGGGCGGCACGTTCTTCCCAATACGCTGAGCGATAGCCGAATTGCGTTTCTCCATGCCGTGCTGCATTGACAGCACGGCATGGATGGATCTTTGGGGCGATGCGGCGCAACGCCTTCAAGGCATCACGGATAGGCCCTTATCCACGGCTGCTATCCCGTATCACCACGGCGTCCAATGCCACCGCGCCTTGCCCCTCGGGCAGCGCCAGCAACGGATTGATTTCCACCGAGCTGAAGTCCGCCCGGCGCGCGTGGGCGAAGCGGGACAGGGACGCCAGCGCGTCGGCCAGCGCGCCGATATCGCACGGGCGCGCGCCGCGCGCGCCTTGCAGCAGCGCGTAGCCCTTGATTTCGCGGATCATCGCCAGGGCTTCTTCGCGGCCAAAGGGCGCAAGGCGGAAGCTCACGTCCTTGAGCACCTCGACGAACACGCCGCCCAGTCCGAACATGACTACCGGTCCGAACACCGGATCGCAATGCACGCCAGCGATGCACTCCACGCCCTTGGGCGCCATGGGCGCCACGAGGACGCCGTCGATGCGGGCGTCGGGCCGGTGCTGGCGCGCCGAGGCCAGGATGTCGGCGTGGGCGTCGCGTATGGCGCTCTCGCTGCGCACGTTGAGCTTGACGCCGCCTACGTCGCTCTTGTGCGTGATGTCGGGCGACACCACTTTGAGCACGCAGGGAGCGTCCAGGCCGGCGGCGGCTCGCACCGCAGCGTCGGCGTCAACGGCCAGCACGCAAGGCATTGCGGGGAGTCCGGCTTCGCGCAGCAGTTCCATGGCCTGTACTTCGTTGTAGGTGTCCAGCAGCGGCAGGGCGCCGGCGGCCGTTGTCGCGGGGCTGGTGTCAACCTCGCAGGGGGTGGGCTCCGCACCGAGGCCCGCTACCGCGCCTATCGTGCGGATGGCGGCGCTGGGATCGGGGAACACCAGGCAGCCCTGGCGTTCCAGTTCGCGGCGGCGCGCGGGAGGGAACAGGGCGCTGATCGCCAGCGGGACGTCCGGATGGCGGGCCTGCATCTGCTGCGCGAAGGCTTCGAAGGTGGGCCACAAGGCTTCGGAGGATCCGGCGGCGGCCAAGAAGACCGCAAGGGCGTCGTAGCGGCCTTCGGCCAGCATGTCGTCGGCGGTGGCCAGCAGCAGACCGGGCTCGGAAACGGCCTGGCCGGTGACGTCCACCGGGTTGCGGCCGCTGGCGAAGGGTACGCGTTGCAGCAGCCTGGCTTGCGTGTCGGCAGCAGGCTCAGGCAGCGCCAGTCCGATGTCGGCGGCCTCGTCGGCCATCAGCGCGCCGACGCCGCCGGAAATGGTGACGATCCCCAGGCGTCGGCCTTGCGGGGGGCGTTGCCAGGTATCCAGCGCATAACCCAGGTTGAAGAATTCGTCGATGGTGCGCGCGCGCAGGGCGCCGTACTGGCGGAACAGGGCGTCGTACACGGCGTCGTCGCCTGCCAGCGCGGCGGTGTGCGAGGCCGCGGCCTGTGCGCCGGCCTGCGTGCGGCCGATCTTGGTGACGACCACGGGCTTGTCCGCCATGCGCGCCGCGGCCAGGGCGCGGCGCAACTTGGCGCCGTCCCGGCAGCCTTCCATGTAGGCCATGATGACGCGAGTATCGGCGTCGCGCGCCAGCCATTCAATGCAATCGGCAACGTCGATGTCGGCCTCGTTGCCGGTGCTGATCCAGTGCGACAGGCCCAGGCCGCGCTCGCGCGCCATGCTGTAGGCATAGGCGCCGAACGCGCCGCTCTGCGACACCATGCCGATGCCGCCGGGGGCGACCACGCCGTTGGCGGGGGCGGGCGAGAAGGTGGCGTAGACATTGCGCCGCACGTTCATGAAGCCCAGGCAGTTCGGGCCCAGCAGCCGGATGCCGCGCTCGCGCGCGATGATGCAGAGCCGTTCCTGCTGTGCGGCGCCGTCCGCGCCGGTCTCGGAGAAGCCGGACGTGAACACTACGGCGGCGCCGACCTGGCCCGGCCGTGCGCGTTCCAGCGCCTGCGCGGCGT
Organism: Achromobacter arsenitoxydans SY8; assembly: GCF_000236785.1. Lineage (GTDB taxonomy): Bacteria > Pseudomonadota > Gammaproteobacteria > Burkholderiales > Burkholderiaceae_B > Achromobacter > Achromobacter arsenitoxydans. Next base: position 40,103 of record NZ_AGUF01000054.1, read on the forward strand.
GGGCGGCGGGCACGGCCAGGATGACCAGATCCACGGCGTCGTCCAAAGCGTCCAGGCCGGGCAGGGCAGGAAGGCCGGCGATGATGTCGGCGCGCGGGTTGACGGGAATGATGCGGCCGCCATAGCCGTGCTGCTGCAGCAAGGTGATAGGCATCGCGCCAATCTTGCCCGGCGTGGCCGAAGCGCCCACGATGGCGATGCTATGCGGATCGAAGAGGCGGGACAGGGAGGTGTCGGAAGGCTGAGTCATGGTGTGGCAAGGATCAATCAGGAGAAGCGCACGACGCTGCGGCCGATGCTGCCGCGTTCGAGCATGGCGGCCAGCGCCTGCGGCAGTTCGAGGGGTTCGATGACGCGCGCGAGCAGGTCCAGGCGCGCGGGGCGGTATTCGGTGGCGAGCTTGTTCCATACGATGCGCCGCAGCGGCATCGGACTGTTGGCGTTGATGCCCAGAAGCTTGATGCCGCGCAGGATGAAAGGAATGACCGAGGTGGGCAGTTCCGCGCCGCCCGCATTGCCGAAAGCGGCGGCCACGCCGTCCGGCTTCAGGCTGGCGAGTGCATGGGCCAGCAGCGGGCCGCCCACGGAATCGACCACGCCGGCCCAGCGCGCGCTTTGCAGCGGCTTGATACCGGCCGACAGGTCGGGCGGGGCGATCACCTCCTGTGCGCCCAGGGCGCGCAGATAGTCTTCTGCATCGGGCTTGCCGGACATGGCGCAGACGCGATAGCCGCGCTGGCTCAGGATGTCGATGGCGATGCCGGCGACGCCGCCCGTAGCGCCGGTGACCAGCACTTCTCCCCGCTCGGGCGTCAGCCCGCAATGCTCCATCCAGTGCAGTGACAACGCGGCCGTGTAACCGGCTGCGCCCAGCACGGCGGCGTCGCGCAGCCCGATGCTGGCGGGCAGCGGCAGAACCCAGTCGTGCCGGGCCCGCGCGTATTCGGCATAGCCGCCGTCGCAATCCACGCCGATGCCGAAGCCATGCACCACGACCTCCTGGCCGGGCGTGAGCGACGGGTCGGCGGAATGCACCACGGTGCCCGACAGGTCGATGCCGCCGATGCGCGGATACTCGCGGATGATGCCGCCGCGTCCGGCCTGGGCCAGCGCGTCCTTGTAGTTCAGGCCCGCATAGGCGACCTTGATGAACGTGTCGCCCGGGGACAGCTGGTCCGGCGTCAGCGTGTCGTAACGGCCTTGCGGCGTATCGCCAGCCGCGCCAGCGTGCAGCCGGTAGGCCTGAAATTCGGGATGTTGCATGCTTGTCTCCGTTGGGGTTCAGGCTTGCGCCAGCAGCCGGCGCGCCAGCGTGGCGCGGTGCAGTTCATTGGCGCCGTCATAGATGCGGAAGGGGCGCATTTCCTGCCAGACCATGGCCACGGGGGTATCGTCGGACAGCCCCGACGCGCCCATCATCTGGACGGCGCGGTCGGCCACGCGGTTCACGGCCTCGGACACGAACACTTTGGTCATTGCGCTGTGCTGCTTGACCGGCAGGCCTGCATCCATGCGGTCGGCGCAGTCCATCGTCATGAGGCGGGCGGCGTGCAGGTCGATGTGCGAGTCCGCGACCATGGCCTGGATCTGCTGCAGGTCCGCCAGGCGGGAACCGAAGGACTCGCGCCGCACCACATAGTCTTGGGCGGTCTCCAGTGCGCGCCGCGCGCGGCCGATGTAGCGCATGCAATGGGACAGGCGGGCCGGCTCCAACCGCAACTGCGCATATTCCAGGCCACGGCCGGGTTCGCCCAGTACGGCCTCGTCGCCAAGCTCGCAGTCCTGCAGCACGATCTCGGCGTGGCCGCCGATCTGGTAGCCCGTGACCATGCCGATGTCGCGCACGACCCGGTAGCCCGGCGTGTCGGCCGGCACCAGGAACAGCGTGGCGCCGGTATCGGCGCGCGCCAGCACCAGCGCGAAATCCGCGCCCACGCCGCCGCTGATGAACTGCTTGTGCCCATTCAGCACCCAGCGCGCGCCGCGCCGCTCGGCGCGGGTGCGCAGCATGGATGGGTCGGACCCGGCGCCGGGCGCGGGCTCGGTCATGGCGAAGCAGGCGCGCTGTTCGCCGCGCACCAGCGGCGCGAGAAAGCGTTCCAGCTGGGCCGGGGCGCCCAGGCGCAATAGCGTCAGCATGTTGGGCTGGTCGGGCGCGGCGCAGTTCAGGGCGGCGGGCCCCAGGAAGCCGCGCCCCGCTTCTTCAAGCAGCTGGGCCAGGGCGCGCCAGCCCAGGCCCAGACCGCCCCATTCCCTGGGCAGTTGCGGCGCATACAGGCCGGCCTCGCGGGCCTGGACGCGCAGGCGGGCGACGCAGCGGTCCAGCGCCTCCACGTCGCGGGCGATGGCGGGAGACTCGGCGGGGATGGCCACCTCTTCCACGAAGCGGCGCATGCGCGCGCACAGGTCTTGCGGGGCGTCGCCGCCGTTGCGTTCTTGTTGGGGCTGCATGGCTTATTCCTCGATCTTCACGCCGGCCTGCTTGACGACGGTGCGCCATCTGTCGGTTTCATCGGCGATGTGTTTGCCGAAGGCTTCGGGCGTGCCGCCGGTGGGCTGCATGCCCAAGCCCGTGAAGTAGCTGCGCACTTCGGGGTCCGCCAACACGGTGTTGATTTGCCGGTTCAGCAGGGCGATCACGTCCTTGGAGGTGCCGGCCGGCGCCATCACGCCCCACCAGGACGAGGCCGACAGCGGCACACCCAGCTCGGCCAGTGTGGGAACATCCGGCAGGTCGGGATTGCGGGTCTGCGCCGCGATCCCGATGGGCCGCAGGCGGCCCGCCTTGACCTGCGCGTAAACCGGGGGCAAGTTGTCGAAGCTCATCTGGACTTGTCCGCCGACGAGCGCGGTGGCGGCCTCGCTGCTGCCTTTATAGGGAATGTGCCGCAGCGCAATGCCGGTCTGGTGTGCAAACTGTTCGCCCGCCAGATGCGGGATGCTTCCCGTGCCGGCGGTGGAATAAGTCAGGCCCTGTTGCAGCGCGGCAGCGCGTTTCAGGTCTTGCAGGCTGCGGCCTGGGTTGGCAGCCGGCAATAGCAGATAGACCGGTACGTCCGTGGCCCAGATCACCGGCGCCAGGTCTTTCTTCACGTCATAGGGCAGCTTGGTGTACAGCACGCTGTTGGTCGCCAGGTTGGCCGTACCCATCAGCAAGGTGTAGCCGTCGGGCGCGGCGCTGGCGACATAGGCGGTGCCGATCTGCGTGGCGCCGCCGGGCTTGTTTTCAACCACTATCGGCTGGCCCAGCAATGGCGCCAGTTTGCGCGCGATCATGCGCGCCGCAGTGTCGGTGCCGCCGCCTGCCGCGTACGGCACGATCAGGCGTACCGGCTTGTCGGGGTAGGCGGCGGCCTGGGCCGCGCCAGTCGCGCCCAGCAGGGCAATGACGCCCAGCGCGCGCAGCGTTCGAAGAGTGCGTTGCATGGTCTTCTCCCAGCAATCGGCTTATTGGATGCGGGCGCCGGTGGCTTGCACCAGCTTGCCCCACCAGGCGGTTTCGTCGGCGATCTGTTTGGCAAATTCCGCCGGAGAGCTGGCGAGCGGCTCGGCGCCCAGCTCCTGGAAGCGGGCGCGCAACTGTGGATCCTGCAGGGCCTTGACCACGGCTGCGTGCAGCCGCTCGATGACCGCAGGGTCGGTGCCCGCCGGCGCCATCAGGCCTTTCCAGGCCATCACCACGAAACCCTTTTGGCCGGCCTCATCGAAGGTGGGAATGTCGGGCGCTGCCGTGGCGCGCTGGTCGCTGGGCACGGCCAGTGCCCGCAGGCCGCCCGCTTTGACCTGCGGCAGCAGCGCCGGCATGTTGTCGATCATGAAATCTATATGGCCGGCCACCAGGTCGGTTATGGCGGGGCCAGTGCCCTTGTAGGGCACGTGTTCTGCCTGGATGCCCGTTTGCTGCTTGAGCAATTCGCCGGCCAGTTGCGCGGGCGAGCCGTTGCCCGGCGATCCGAAGGACAGCTTGCCAGGGTTGTTGCGCGCGTATTGCAGGAACTCCGGCAGCGTCTTCACCGGCATGGACTTGGTGACCACCATCAGGTTGTGCTCGCGTTCCAGGCAGGTGATGGGAGCCAGATCCTTCGCCGGATTGAACGGCATGTTGGCGTACAGGCTTGGATTGATGACGGTGGGGCCCGCCGCCGCCAGGAGCAGGGTGTACCCGTCGGGCGCGGACCTGGCAACGAAGTCGCCTCCGATATTGCCGCCGGCGCCGGGTTTGTTCTCGACGATGACCGGCTGGCCCAGGATGGGATGCAAGGCTTCAGCCAGCAGGCGGCCGAGGATATCGGTGGAGCCGCCAGGGGCGAACGGCACGATCAGTCTCACCGGTTTGTCGGGGTACGCCGCCCCGGCTTGCGGGGGCAGGGCGGCGCAGGTGAAGGCGGCGGCCACGGCGCCGATCCACTTCGGCAGGTGCTTGTGCAGCATGATGGAAGTCTCCTTTGGTTGGGCGGGCCGCCGGCTTCTTGCGGCTGCGGTCCCGGGGTGGCCCTGAGGCCTGTGCAAACGAACGCGGGTCTTGCGCCAGCTCTAGCGGCCGGGCGCGTAGCCCGCCTGGGTCAGCGTATGGCGGGCAATGGTCAATTGATGGATCTGGCTGGTGCCTTCGTACAGGCGGAACAGGCGCACATCGCGGTAGAAGCGTTCAATGCCATGGTCGGCAACGTAGCCGTAGCCGCCGTGCATCTGCACGCAGCGGTCCGCCACGCGGCCGCACATCTCCGACGCGAAGTATTTGCAGATCGAGGCGTTCAGCGTGACGTCCATGCCTGCATCGCGCTCGCGGGCGGTTTGCAGCACCAACGCGCGGGCCGCCTGGATCTCCGTCTGGCAGTCGGCCAGCATGGCCTGAATCAGCTGGAAGTCCATCAGCGGCTTGCCGAACTGCTGGCGCTCGGCTACGAAGCGCAGCGTGTCGTCCAGCATGCGGATGGCGGGGCCGATGCATAGCGCGGCCAGATGGATGCGCTGCTTGTTCAGCACTTTCATCGCGGTCTTGAAACCCTGGCCTTCCTGACCGCCGATGATATTGGCGGCGGGCACACGGCAGTCCTGGAAGTGCACGGCGGATACGGGAGACCCCGCCTGCCCCATCTTGTCGTAAGGCTGTCCGGTGGACAGGCCGGGCGTGCCGCGTTCCACGATGAAGGCGGTAATGCCCTTGGCGCCGGGCGCCTGCGAATCGGTCCGCGCCATGACCGTGAACAGGCCCGCCAGCGGCGCATTGGTGATGAAGCACTTTTCGCCGTTCAAGACGTAGTGGTCGCCGTCGCGCACGGCGTTGGTCCGCAGGGCGGTGGCGTCCGAGCCCGCCTGTGGCTCGGTCAGCGCGAAGCAGCCGGTCAGTTCGCCGGACGCCAGCAGGGGCAGGTACCGGGCCTTTTGCGCGTCGGTGCCGTCCGCCACCAGCGCCTCGGATCCGATACCGGTGTTAGTGCCGACGCGGGCCCGAAACGCCACCGAGCATTGCGACAGCTCCATGGCGGCCAGGATCAGCTCTTCGGTGGTCATGCCCGCGCCGCCGTATTGCTCGGGAATGGAATAGCCGAACAGTCCCTGCGCGGCCATGCTGGCAACCAGTTCTTGCGGCACTTCGTCCAGGCGGGCGACTTCCGCTTCGCGCGGCACCAGCTTTTCGCGCACATAGCGGCGCAGCGATTCGAGGAATGGCGGGAAGCCGTCTGGGTCCCTGATCATGGCGTGTCTCCGTTTTGTCCGGCGCTGGTGCGTGCCGCGCCGTGTTGAATCCAGGCTAGCAAAAGGCTGCCGGATTTGAGACAAATGTTTCGATATCTTGAACGCCACACGCGCCTGCATGGCGGCCGCTGCACTATGATCGGCAGGAGTACAAGCGCATATCGCGCGCGCCCCGCATCCAGGACCGCGACCATGACCACCCGCCCAGGCGAGCGCCACGCCGACCCCGCTTTCGCCACCACGCTGGCGCATGGGCTGTCGGTGTTGCAGGCATTTCGGCACGGCGAACCGGCGCTCAGCAACCGAGAACTGGCGGACCGCACCGGTTTGTCCAAGGCCACGATTTCCCGGTTGACCACCACCCTCATGCAGCGCGGACTGCTGCGCTATGACGCCGGCCTGCGCCGTTATCGCCTGGGCACCGCGGTGCTGTCGTTGAGCTATCCGCTCCTGGCCAGCATCAAGGTCAGGCAATTGGCGCGTCCCTTGATGAAGCGCCTGGCCGATGCGGCAGGCGGCTCGGCCTCGCTGGGCATGCATCATGGCTTGAGCATGGTGTACGTGGAAACCTGCCGCGGCCACGACGCGGTGTCGTTCCGTCCGGACATCGGCGCCTTGCTGCCGCTGCTGCCCTCGGCCATGGGGCGCGCCTGGCTGGCGCAGGCGCCGGACGACGAGGTCGAACCCGTGCTGGCGGCGCTGCGGCGCCAGGAACCGGCGATCTGGCGGCGTCATGCGCCCGATTTGGAGCAGGCGCAGCGCGACTATGCCGAACACGGCTATTGCGTGGGGCAGGGCGATTGGCACTCGGACGTGCATGCGGTGGCAGTGCCCATGCGCACGCGCGTCGACGGCCAGGCGCTGGTGTTCAACTGTGGCGTGCCGGTGACGCGGCTACGGGCGGGCGACTTGCGGGCGCGCATCGCGCCTCGCTTGCTCACGCTGGTGGCGCGGGTGGAAAAAATGCTGGAGCGTCAGAATGACGACGCGTGATCCAGACCGCGAATTCACCACCACGCTGGCGCGCGGCATAGATATCCTTGCCTGCTTTCGGGCCGACAGGCCTGTCCTGGCCAACAAGGACTTCGCGCAGCAAACAGGGTTGTCGCGCAGCACGGTCGCGCGCCTGACGCACACGTTGGTGGAATTGGGCTTCCTACAGCGCGAAGGCGAGCCCGCGCGTTACCGGTTGGGCGCTTCGGCGCTGGCGCTGAGCTACCCCTTGCTGGCCAGCATGCAGATCCGGCAACTCGCCCGGCCCCTGATGAAGCAACTGGCCGATCACGCGCGCGGCGCCGTGTCGCTGGTGGTGCGCGATCGCCTGCAGATGGTGTATGTGGAAACCGCCCGCTCAAACGAGGCCTTGCAGACCCGGCCCGATATCGGCGCTTCGCTTCCACTGCTGTCCAGCGCCGCTGGCAAGGCGTGGCTGGCGCGAGTTTCGGACGAAGAGCGGGCCACCGTGCTGAATCAGCTGCGCGTGGCCGATCCCCAGCATTACGAGACGCATTTTCCCAGTCTGGCGGTAGCGCGCCGCGACTTGGAGCGCAAGGGCTATTGCGGCAACAACCAGGAATGGCGCCCAGACGCGTACGGCTTTGCCGCGCCGCTGGGACGGTCCTACCAATCGCTGCTGTACGTCTTCAATTGCGGCGTGCCGGCAGGCGACGGTCCTTACGGGGAACGCGCCACCGACATCGGCCCGCGCCTGGTCTCCCTGGCCAGGGAGACCGAAAGGCTGCTGGGACTGCCCTGACGCGGTGGCGGCCGCCCCGGGCGGGGACGTCGGCGCATCTTCCGCCTCCTGCGGATGCTCGCGTGGTTTTTTCAGACAACGCTGATAGCTTTTGCGTTGCCCAACAGTCATGCTAAGTCCACAAACTACTGTGGAGCGGCAAATGATTGAATGGGATTTCGTGTTGAATAACCAGCCTATGAGCAAACTGAAGGGACGGGGCCTGTCGGTCGACGCCTGCGGCGGGGCCTCTATCGCGGGGAGCACTCTGAAGGCATATGGGATCGTAAATGTCCGGTGCGGCGGGGTGAATTGATGCGACGATTCCTGCGGTGCCTGTCGCTACTGGCCTGGTTGACCGTGTCGAGCCTGGCATTGGCTTACATCTGGATCCGCAGTTCGGACGCTTGGAATCCCATCCCGCGGTGGATCTGGGAGTGGGTGGAGCGAAACGTCGAAATCGGATGTTGTGAGCAGGCGGCCGACGTAGAGTATTCCGTCGTGCTTGGGGCCGCGGTTGTGACGATGTTGGTGATCACGGCAGTGGTCGGCTTGGCTGTCAAATACGCGACTTGCCGCGGCAGATGCCGTACGGTCCCGCATCGGCGGGCAAAACAATGACTAATGTGCAGCAGACGCTTGTTGCCAGTTATCGCTGCAAGCACCCCCGAGCTCGGATCTTGTCCGACCTTCGGGGGCAGTTCAGACGGTAGCGCTTTGGCTCAATACTGATAACGCACAGTCAGCATGACGCTGCGCGGCTGGCCATAGTAGTTCTGGCGCGAGCCGCCGCCGAGTTTTTCGTAGTAGACGCGGTCGAAGAGGTTGTCGACGGTGAGGGTGCCGTCGAAGTGCTTGTTGTAGCGGTAGCCGACCTGGGCGGACACGGTGGTGTAGCTGCCCTGGTCCCAGCGGACGTTGCCGGTTTGCTGGTAGAAGCCGCTGTTGAAGCGCACGCCGGCGCCGACCGAGAAGCCTTGCAGCTCGGGTTGGCTGAAGTGGTAGCGGGTCCACAGGTTGATGGCGTGGCGCGGGGTGATCTGGCTGTAGGCCTGGCCCTTGGTGGCAGCGGGCGCCTCAAGATACTTGGTGTTGGTGTAGGCGTAGCCGGCGATGATTTCCCAGCCCGGCAGCGGGGAGCCGCTGATTTCGGTTTCGAAGCCCTGGCTGCGCACCTTGCCCGCGGCGATGGAGTAGAGCGGGTTGTCCGGGTCGGTCATGGCGCGGTTGCGGTCCACGATCTGGAACAGGGCGGCGTGGGTGTTCAGGCGGCCGTCCAGCAATTCGCCCCTGACGCCGGTTTCAACCTGGCGGCCGGTGCGCGGCTGAAGGGTGGCGCCTTGGGCGGTGGTGGCTGTCTGGGGCTGGAAGATGTCGGTGTAGCTGACATAGGCCGACCATTGCGGGGTCAGGTCGAAGATCAGGCCGGCGTAGGGGGATGTGCGGGCGTCGATGCGGTCAACGTTCTGGCTGAAGTCGCCGAAGTACACGTTGTTGCTGCGGGCGTCGTTTTTCCACCAGGCCAGGCGTGCGCCGACGACGAGCTTGAGCGGGTCCGCCAGTTGCAGGTTGGCGCGCGTGTAGAGGCCGAATTCGCTGACGCGCCCGTCGTTGCCATTGACCTGCTCCATGTCCGGCTTGGGCATGTTGGTGACGGGCCGGTAGATGTTGGTCGGAAAGATCGTTCCGCCACCGTACGTGAAATTCTTGTGGGTGTAGCTGTAATCGGCGCCCAGCAGCAGCGAGTGTTCGCGCCCGAAGGCCTGGAAGGGCTGGTTGAAGTTGACGTCGGCGCCGGTCGTTTTCCAGTGGTTGCGGTATGACCAGGCGACCAGGTTGGTGTCGCCGGTGGCGGGCGTGACGGCGCGGTTGGGCCAGGTGAAGTCGCGCACGGGGGTGTCGGTGTCGCGATAAAAGACGCTGGCCTTCAGGCGGCCGCCGCTATCCAGGCGATGATCGAGGTCGGCAAAGAGTTCGGTGGTCTCTTCTTCGATGCGGTTCCAGTCGGCGCTCAGGTTGGTAGAGCGCCGCACGTCCAGCAGGCCGCCGTCGGCGTAGGCCGGCAGGCCGAAGGCAGGCGTGGCGCGCATGCGCTGGTGAGTGATGCCCGCCGCGACCGTGGTGCGGGAGGTCAGGTCGGCTTCGACGATGCCGTACAGGGTCGGGCGCTGCGATTCGACGCGGTCGACGAAGGAGCCGCGGTCTTCGTAGGCGGCGATAAAGCGGCCGCGCACCTTGCCTTCGCTGTCGAAGGGGGTGCTCAGATCAGCCACGGCGCGGTAATAGTCCCAGGATCCGACGCTGGCCTGGGCGCTGAAGGCGAAATCCTGCAAGGGCCGCTTGCGCACCAGGTTGATCGAGCCGCCGGGTTCGCCGGTGCCCTGGTAGATGCCGGCGGGGCCGCGCAGCACTTCAATGCGGTCGTAGATGGCCAGATCGAAGCCCGGCGAGAGGTTGCCGGCGCCGGCCGGGGTGGACAGACCATCGACCTGGAGCTTGTCCAGCGAGTAGCCGCGCGAGATGAAGCCCGACATGCCGCCGCCGGAGCTGAGCGTCTCGACGGTCACGCCGGTGACGTTGCGCATCGCGTCGCCCAGGCTGTTGAGGTTCTGGTCGTCGAGTTGCTGGCGCGTGACCACGGACACCGACTGCGGGATGTCTTTCAGGCGCTGCAGACCCTTGCCGATCGTGACCGCCTCGGTGGTGTAGGAGCCGGTGCCCTCGCTGGTGGCGCGCACTGCGTCGCCAGAGACGGTGACGGGGGCGAGTTCGCTGATGTTGGATTCGCGGCGCAGGGCGTAGCCGCCGGCGCCATCGGACACCACGCGAAAGCCGCTGCCGGCCAGCAGGCGGTCGAAGCCTTCCTGCACACCGTAGTCGCCGGTCAGGCCGGGGCTTTGCCGGCCGGCAAGCTGGGCCTGGTCGAACACCAGCTGCACGCCCGCGGCGGCCGCGTAGCTGGCGAGCACCGAACTCAAGGGGCCGGCGGCGATGGCGACCGGGCGGGCCTGTGCGATGGCCGGGAGGGCCATGGAACCCGCCACCAGGGCGCCGCACAGCGCCGACAACGTCCAAAGCTTGCGCGGGCCCGACCCGGCGTGATTGCGTGCAGTCACTCTTTCGTCCTTTCTGTCATCTGGGAAAATTCGCCCGCCGAAGCGGTGTCTTATCCCTAGCCGCACGAGAAAGAAAAAGTGCTCATGCCCGACAAACTTTTTTTATTGGGGGCCGACCGTGACCCAATAGGCGCTGACGCGCCGCACCTTGACCGGCAGGCGGGCGGCCAGCACGCGCAGCGCCGAATCGGTGTCGCTGACCGATAGCGCGCCCGTCAGGCGCAGGTTGGCGACCTCGGCGTCGCAACGCAGCACCCCGGGACGGTAGCGGCCAAGCTCGGCCACCACATCGGTCAGGCGCTGGTTGCGCACGACCAGCATGCCTTGCTCCCAGGCGGTGTCGTCAGCATTGGCGGCCAGGGGCGTGTCTGCGCCCGCCTCGGTAAAGCGGGCGGCCTGGCCGGCGTCCAGCCGCAGCGGCTGGCCATGGCGCGGGCGGATTTCGACTGCGTGCTCGAATACGGCGACCTGGCAGCCAGGCTCGTTCAGGCGCACGCTGAAGCGTGTGCCCAGCGCCTGGACGTCGCCGTAAGGCGTCTGCACGAGCAGGGGCCGGACCGCGTCCTTGCCGGTGGTCAGCAGCAGTTCGCCGGCCAGAAGGACAAGCCGGCGCTCGGTGGCCGTGAAACGCACGTCCACGGCGCTGCCGGTGTTGAGCACGACGCGCGTGCCGTCGTCCAGAATCCAGTCGCGCCGTTCGCCCGTGGCCGTGCGCAGATCGGCCGTCCAGACCGGCGCACGGCGCCAGGCCATCCAGCCGGCAGGCAAGAGCAGGCCGCCCGCGACCAGGGCGCGCACCACCGAGCGGCGCCCGCGCGAACGCAGGACGTCGCGGCCGATGCCGGCGGGAACGAGGTCGAAATGGCCCAGCACCCGTTGGGCGCGTTCCCAGGCCTGGGCATGCGCGTCGCTCTGGCCCAGCCAGCGCGCAAAGGCCTCGCGGGTATCGGCATCGGGGGTTTCGTAGCGCAGGCGGATGACCCAGTCGGCCGCAGCGTCCAGCAAAGCGCGGTCCACGGCGCCCTCGGCGGCGCTCATGCCGCAACCGCCATGCAGGCGGTCAGCGCCTTGTGCAGATGGCGGCGCACGGTGATAAGCGGCTTGCCGGTGCGCGTGACGATCTCGGCCAGCGTCAAGCCCTCAAGCTGAGCCAGCAGGAAGATATCGCGCGTGACGGCCGGCAGCCGGCTCAGCATGGCGTCGATCTCGATCAGGGTCTCGATGATGATGAGGCTCGTCTCGGGCGACGGCGCCTGCGGCTCCGGCAGGTGGGCAACTGCTTCCAGATAGGCCTCCCGCACCGCGCGGCGCCGCCAGTGGTCCACCAGCAGGCCCTTTGCGATTTGGGTGATCAGGGCGCGCGGCTCCTCGCGCAGCACCACGCCCTGACGGCCGGCCATCAGGCGCACGAAGGTGTCCTGCGCCAGGTCGGCCGCGTCGCTGGCGTCGCCGACCTTGCGGCACAGCCATCCCCGCAGCCAGCCGTGATGGTGGCGGTACAGGGATTCGATCGCGGGGAGGGTGAGCGGGTCGGGCATGGTCAAGATGCCCGCAAGTCTAACCAATAAGAATGAGAAATACTATTAATTAGATCGTTGCGCGGCATCTACGCAACATTGCGCGCCGGATCAGCAAACCGGCGGCCGAACCTTCACGCCGGGTCCCCGTGATACCCGAACCGCAAGCCGCCCAGCACGTGCGTGCGTACGGCTTCATTAAAGGGATAGGTATAGGCCTGGCCCACCACCACTACATGAGCGATATTGGCCAGCACGCGGCGCTGCAGGGCCTGGCCCAATGACTCATCGTCGTCGCTGGCGTCGGTGCGCGACATCTGCTGGAACAGTTCGCTGCGTGTGACGCCATTCTGCATGAACGAGAACGCCGTCCACACGCAAACCAGCGTCAACACCAGCGCCAGCCCCGCCGCCCGCGTCGCGGTGCGCCTGGGCTGCTGACCGGCCGGCGTGCGCAGCCACACGATCAACTTGGCGATAAGGTAGAGCAGTTTGGCGAAGTGGCCCACGGCGCCCAACAGCGAACACAGCAGCGCCACAGGAGGCACGATCGCCGCGCGCGCGGCGTCCTGGCCCAGCTGATAGTGCTGGCCGCCGCGCGCAAAGTCCGCGCTGCTGGCGGAAAAACGCGGCATCGCCTCGTCCACGGCGCGGTCCAGCATGCCGTCGTACAGGCGCTTGAAGCTGGCCGGGTCCGTGTAGTTCGGCGCCACGGGCATGTTGGCCGGCACCATCAAGGTCTGGCGCAGCAGCCTCTGCACGCCGGGCCGCGCCACGAAGTCCTCGTACGACAGGCCGGGCGGAATGGCGTCGCCTTCAACCCGCACGGTCTTGCTGCGCATGGTCTTCCAATACTGCTGCGCCACCGCCTCATTAAAGGTGGCGCGGTCATGCGGCTGCCAATCGGCCGGCACCGGGACGCGCTTGCGCACGTCCTGCACGACGCGGCTCTGATAGCGCGCCGGCACGTTCTGGGGCGTCCAGCCCCGGCGCGACAGACTGCGCCGGTAGTCGCCCCAGGCGCGGTCCTGCTCGCGGGCCAGGTTGATGTCGTTCGCCACCGGCACGCCGGCATACTGCCGCCACCGCTCGCCCACGGACTGCATGACGCTGGTGTACACCTGGTGATAGCCGCGTATGCCGGGCGCCGTCATGCGCACTTCGCGGTCATCGAATGTGAAGGTCTTCATCTGCCGCTGCAGGTCGGTGCGGATGACCTGGCGCTTCTTGGGTTCGACCTTTTCGTCGAGGTTGTCGATATTGGACAGCAGCACCTGGAACACGGCCAGGAACGCCTTGCCCTCGGGCCGCGCGTAGACGTCGTCGTCGACCAGCCCGTCCAGATGCAGGTCGCCCTGGACCAGCGAGCGCTGCAGCAGGCCCGAGTTGGTGGCGACGCGGCGGAAATCCCCGTCGCGCGTGTCCACCAGCACATTGACCAGCATCTTGATGGCGCTGAACACCAGCAGCGCGGTCACGGCGCATGCCACGGCGATCTTCAGGTACGACGGCCGGCCGCCGGTGGCAAGGCGGCGCGTCAATAGCAGTTGCAGCACCACCAGCGCGGCGGCGATGCCGGACAGCGTACGGCCGAAGAACTCCAGTTCTTCGATGTCGTGCGGCGTGGCGCGGCTGCCCACCACGTCCAGCAGTCGCGCGTTGAATCCCAATTCGAAGCTTAGGTAGATCACCGTCAGCACAATCAGGAACAGGAGCTGGCGAATCTGAGCTTGCTTCACGTTCAATCCCTCAGGTCGATCCGGGTTGAAGTGATTTCCTCGTCAGGCAGGTCCAGCTGGGACGGCGCGCGCGAGCTGGCGGTAGTGCGGGGCGCGCCGGCAGTTGGTGTGCGCTGAGCGGAGGCCGAGTCGGGCCGGGCCGACGCCGCGGCCGGGTTCGCGCCGGTTTGCGCCGCGGCATTGCGGCTTGCCGTGCCGGGTTTGCCGGACCGGCCCGACCTGCCTGATTTCGCGGCGGGCGCGGCGGGGGGCGGATACACGCCGTAGAGGCGCAGCGAATCCTGATAGCCGGGCGGGTACAGCGATTCGTCGGCAAACGGTTTGGCGCGCGGGTTCAGGCCCGCCACCTTCTTCACGTTGCCTCGGCGCATGCGGCCGTCCTGCGTATAGACGAAGCGCTCGATGGCCGAGCCCTTCGGGAAATCGAAAGTCAGGGCGCTGCGATCGTCCTGCGCCAGCACGACAGGGCGGTCGCGGCAGTTGCCCAGGTCCCAAGACAGCACGTCGGACCCTTCAATGGCGAGCACGGTGTAGCGGTAGTCGCAGTTGCGCCGCTGCGTCTCGATGACGACGACGGTGCGCGAACCCACGTTTTCAGTGCGCGCGACGCGGGCCGAGTCCACATTGTTCAAGGGCACTACGCGCTGATTGCCCGACAGCTTCACCGAGAAATTCTTGCCTTCGCGGCGCAGCGTGCCCTGGCCGCCGTCCTGCAAGGGGAATTGTCCGATCTCGGTGCCAAACAAGGCGGCGGTATCGACGCTGTAGACCAGGTTGCCCCGTGAGTTCGTCTTGACCGCGCAAGCGGAAAGCCCCCCCATCAAGAGCAGCATGGTCATCAGGCGGAGGAGCAACGAACGGGATAAGAGCGGGCGCATCGACATCAGAGTTTCGCGGCAGGCGGGGAGCAACCGGGCCTGTTTTTTCTGCCAAAGCCCTGCAATGTATCGCAAAGTAACATTGCAGGGCCAGGCTTGTTTCAATTCCGCGCGTCTGGGCTCGCACCGGGATGCGGGCCCAGACGTTCATGCCGGGTCCGTCAGAGATGGTGCGCCATCGCGGGGTCGCTGACCCCATCGCGGCCGTTCTCCATTCTTCCGGCAAAGCGGCGCTCGAAGCCCTCGGCGGCAACGGTGAAGTCGTACCAATTGCCGCTGTCGCCGATGGACCAGTGGTGTTCCGCGACGGTGCCCGGCTCGACCGCCAAGGTCCAGGGTCCATCCGTGCGGTAGGCATTGGCCTGCAGCGCGGCTTGCACCGTGGCGGTGCCACGATTGGTGAGTTTCACGTAGAGGTTGTTGGCCGCGAGTTCGTAGCAGACCTGCACTTCGAGAGCCATGCCACGTTGCGTGTTGCCGGAGAACGTCCGTACGAACCCATTGCTGCTGTAGACCCACAGGTCGTAATCACCGCCGTTCCAAACGTCCGACAGTGTTTTGCCCGCTTCGACGGTGTACCGGCGGGGAATCAGATCCAGATTGCGCTTGTCGTAGACATGGAATACCGCCCCGGCACTGCCCGTATTGCTGAACAGCAACTGGACGGCGCCATCCTGGCCGATCCTGGCGCTGGTGTGCAACTCGTACGGCAGCGCCCGGGAGAGACGCGTGCCGACCTCCTGGAAGAGCGGCTGCGGCGTGGCCGGGGCCTGGGTTACGGGAGCCGTGGGCAGCAGCCTCTGAGCCGCATTGATCGCGGGATAGTTGCTCGTGTCGGGAAGCTTGGGGACGGAAGTATCGTTCGGGCTGACAAAGTCAAAGCAGGAGGTGAGGTCGCCGCAAACTGCGCGGTGCCAAGGGCTGATGGCATCCACTGCAATGCCGAAACGCTGCTCCAGGAATCGGCCCACCGAGGTATGGTCAAACACCTGCGAATTGACCCAGCCGCCTTTGCTCCAAGGCGACACTACGTACATCGGTACGCGTGAGCTCAGGCCCCACGGCCTGATCTTGCCGCTCGTGGTGTCCTCGGCCTTCAGGTAGTTGCCTGAGGTGGCATCGAAGTACAGGCCATCCAACGGCACCGTGGATTTGCCCATCAGGACGCCGCTGGCGTCGTAGGACGGCACAGCAGGCATCGGCAGATGGTCGAAGAAGCCGTCGTTCTCATCGAAGGTCACGAAAAGGGCGGTCTTGCTCCACACCTCGGGATTGGACGTCAGCGCGTCCAATACGTCTGAGATGAAGTCGGCCGCGCCGGCGACGCCTTCCTTGCTGCCCGGATGCTCGGCCAGATCCTGCGTGGGCAATACCCATGACACTTGCGGCAAGGTGCCGTTCGCTACGTCTTGCTTGAGCTGGGCAAGGAAATTGACAGCGCCGTCGGCCTTCTCGGGGCCTCCGGTCAGACCGTGTTCGTAGATTTGCGAACCCGGCTGGGCGTTGCGGAAGCTTTCAAAGGCCAGGCAACCGTGCATGGCGCCCGTCCAGTTGTTGTTCATGTTCTGGTAGATGTGCCAGCTGACGCCTGCGCGTTCCAGCAGATCCGGCAAGGTGTCCCACTTGAAGGCGCTGTTCTTGTACTTGTAGTTGTAGTTGCCCGTCAGGGGGTCGATTTGACCCGACCCGTCCAACTGCTGCTCGCGGCCCGCTGCCCAGACGGACGGGCTTGGCCAGCAGCGCGAGTTGACGGGCTCGGAATCCGTATCCGTGCAGTTGATGCCCGCTTTTCTAAGTTCCGGATTGAAGTTCGACCCCGACCAGAAAACGATGCGGTTCGGGTCGGTGCCAGTGAGAATAGAACAATGGTAGCCGTCGCAAATTGTGAAGGCATCGGCCAGCGCGAACTGGAAGGGAATGTCCTCGCGCATATAGAAGCCCATCGTCGCCTGGTTCTTGAACTGGATCCAGCGGTCCATCTTTCCCTGGTTCCACGCGGCCTGCTGATCGGGAAAATTGTGGGGCGTGCCCGATCCGATCAGCGCGTTGGCTATCCTGGAGTCACGGCGGAAGGGCTGGATATCCGGGCCGCCGACGGTGGGGTTAGGCTGAAAATACACCGGCTTGCCGTTGGCGAGCGGAATGGGGAAGCGGTCGCCGAAACCGCGCACGCCGCGCATGGTGCCAAAGTAATGGTCGAACGAACGGTTCTCCTGCATCAGGATCACGACATGCTTCACGTCTTTGATGGTGCCGCTTTCGACCGCTGCGGGAATCGCGAGAGCGCGCTGGATGGACGCAGGCAGCAAAGCCATCGCCGACAGCGCGCCGGCAGTCTTGGCCGACGCACGGAAGAAATGCCGGCGTCCCGGCAGTTCGGGGGAAACATCGGCAGAATTCGGGGGGGAGCTCTTGGTCATTGGACTACTCT
This sequence comes from Achromobacter arsenitoxydans SY8, assembly GCF_000236785.1. Taxonomy (GTDB): domain Bacteria; phylum Pseudomonadota; class Gammaproteobacteria; order Burkholderiales; family Burkholderiaceae_B; genus Achromobacter; species Achromobacter arsenitoxydans. Next base: position 57,219 of record NZ_AGUF01000054.1, read on the forward strand.
CGCGTGAGGTTGGGCAGGGCGTAGGGTGTCAAGGCGCGCAGCGCAGTTGCGGCGCGGGCTGCGGCTGTTCGGGCTGTTCAGTGTCCGGCGGTGATGTGACGTCGTCATCGGGATCGTCGTCGCCGCCGCAGGCTGCAAGGGTCAGGGATAGGGCAATGGCCGCAACAAGGGCGCGGCCCAGTGCAAAGTACGGGGTCATGGTTACTCCTGGTTAGGGAACGCGGCCGGTCCTGGCCGGCAGCGAGGCGATCGAGGCGCTGCATTCCCGGGAGGGAATGCGGCGCCGGTTCAGGTCAGGCTGCGCCGCAGGCGGGCGGCGACCTGGTCAAGCAAAAACACGGTGAGGAAGATCACGACAAGAATGGTCCCCACATGGGAGTACTGGTACATGTCGTAGCGGCCCTTCAGCTCCTGCCCGATGCCGCCCGCGCCCACCAGGCCCACCACGGTGGCCATGCGCACATTGCGGTCCAGGACGTATAGCGTGTAGCCCGTGAATTTGGGCATCACCTGGGGCAGCACTGCGTAGGCCAGCACGCGCAGCTTGCTGGAGCCGATCGCGGCCAGCGCTTCCTGCGGTTTGGTGTCCGCCGTCTCGACGTCCTCGGCATAGAACTTGCCCAGAAATCCCATCGAATGAATCGCCAGCGCCAGCACGCCGGCGATGGGGCCGAAGCCATAGGCCAGCACCAGGAACAGCGCGCAGATCAGTTCCGGCATGGCTCGGAAGAGGCTGACCACCGCCCGCGCAGCCACATACAGCACTCGGTTGGGCGCATAGTTGCGTGCGCTGCAGTAGGCCAGCGGAGCACTGCCCAGTACTGCCAGGAGGGTGGCCCAGATTGCGATTTCGAAGGTCTCGATCATCTTGACCGCTACCCGCCACAAGTAGCCCAGCGGCTCGACCAGGTAGGTGTGCGTGGACACCTCGTCTTCCATCTTCAGCGTGTGCGGGTTCAGTTTGCTCTCGGTGACCTGTTGCGTTTCCACCCGCGCCAGCCAGGGCAGGTTTTGCGGGTCGAAGCCTTCGATGCGCGAGGTTTCGGTGCGATAGGAAACCTGCAGCGGGAAAAGGCTGTCAGCCAGCGCTCCCAGGCCCGACGTGACCTGGGACTGCTCCTTGATGCCGACCGCGGCCAGCGCACCATCCAGCGTCAGCGCCGCCATGCGGCCCATTTCGACTCGCTGGCCGGTGTATAGGAAAAGCATCAGCGCGGCGATGACGACCACCAGCGTCCGGGCTCCGTATGGAGGATCCAGCCGCCAGGCAGTGTTGTTGGCTTGCGTGTTCATCTGGCTTCTCCCAAGGAAAACAGCGCTGGCCGAGCCTGCGCCGCCCGCCGCCCGCCCTCCGGGCCGCTGCCCGGCAACTCGGCTATGGGCGATCCGGCTTCGCGCGGCGAGGCCGAATCGCCAGCCCGGTAAAGCGCATCGGCGACGGCCTCGTTGAACGCGTTGGCCGGCCCGTCGAACACCATCGAGCCATGGCGCAGCGCGACGATGCGGTCGGCGAACTCTCTTGCCAGGTCGACCTGATGCAGGCTGCACACCACCGTGGCGCCGCGTTCGCGGGCCTGGTCGCGCAACAGCGTCAGGATGTCGCGGCTGATGCGCGGATCCAGGCTGGCCACCGGCTCATCGGCCAGCAGCAGCGCGGGCGAAAGCATGAAGGCGCGGGCAATGCCTACGCGCTGCTGCTGGCCGCCCGACAGGTCGCTCACGCGGCGGTGCAGGTGCTCGGGTAGCAGACCCACTTCATGCGCCAGCTGACAGGCGCGCTCGCGCAACTCGGCGGGAAAGCGCAGCAGGCAGGCGCGCCAGGCCGGGAGCACCGGCAACGCGCCGGACAGTATGTTGGTGCCTACCGTGGCCCGCGATACCAGGTTGAATTGCTGATGCACCATGCCGATGCGCGGCCGTACCGTCGCCAGCGCCGCAGGCTCGATCAGGGTGCCGTCCACCCAGACCTGGCCCTGCGTCGGCGCCGTCAGGCCATTGGCCATGCGCAGCAGAGTCGATTTGCCCGCTCCCGATGCTCCCAGAATTACGCAGAACTGGCCGCGCGGCACCTGCAGCGAAACCGAATCCAAGGCCATGGTGCCATCGGCATATCGCATGCCCACGGATTCGTAGCGCAGCAAATCCGTTTCCCTTGCGCCCGCGCTCACCGCTGCGCCGCCTTGTTCAGGATTTCGCCCTTGATCTCGTCGGTCAGCAGGGACAATTTCGAAGCCGGCCCGGCGAATTGTTCCTCCGAAAATTCAGTATCAAAGCGGTCGAGCTTGGCGCCGCCGTAGCCGCGCACCATATCTGGCGTCACACCGGGGGCTTGATGCACTTTGGCGAATGCCTGTTTGAGATTTGCCTTCAGCGGTTCGGGCAATTTGGTGTTCATCGCCAGGGGCGGGTATGGAATTGCCTCGCTCTTGAAGATCACCTTGACGGACTTGGGATCCACCGCCCCTTGGCGCACCGCCTTGTCGAAGGAATCGAATGACAGTGCGGCCGCGTCGACCTGCCCCTGAACCAAGGCCGCCAAACTGCTGGCATGGCTTCCGGTCAGCTGCATCGCGGCCAGGTCCTTCGCCGGATTCATGCCATCGTTGAGCATTGAGGCCACTTGAAAGGTGAAACTCGAAGCCGAATTCACGTCGCCGAACGCGGCGCGCCTGCCCTTCAGGTCGGCCAGGGAATTGATCGGAGAATCGGCCTTGGCGAACATGGCGGCGTAGTAGCTCGATTCGCCCTTTTGCACGCCCACCGCCAGCAATTGCGCGCATTGCCGCTGGTGCGCCTGCACATACGAGACGGGGCCCAGGAAGGCCACTTCGGCCAGCTGATTGCACATACCTTCGACCACGGCGCCGTAGGACTGCCCGACGGTCAGCTGGAAATGCAGACCGGTGCTGCGCGTGATCGCATTGAAGATTGGCGCATAGTCGGCCTTGGTGCCTGACTCCGTCCCGCCATCGGCCGGAATCAGCAGTACGCGCAGCGGGCGTTGCGCGGATCCGTCGGCCAGGGACTGGGCCTGCGCGAGGGGCGCGGCCGCCATCAGGGCCGCTAGCGTCAGTGCGAGGGCGCTAAAGCGCAGCGTTTTCATGTCCATGTTCCTTGTTCTGGTGAGGTTGCCGTCGGGGCAGCTGTGATGGCAGCCCTGATTCCGGAACGCAGATTAGGCGTCGCATATGACAGGCAAATGAAAAACGTTCAATTTTATAAATGGCGATTGTGAATATTATTCAGATAGAATTTCGCCCAGCCGGCTCGTTGCATTCCGCCGCTCCGCTGCCCCTCAACTTCACCTCGCGCCTCAAGGCGCCATCGCCTAGCCATGACCCGCAATGCCATCGCATCGCCGCCCGCCCTTTCAGATTCCCTGCCAGCCGAGCCCCCCTGGGCGCTGCGCACGCGGGGCCTGATCCTGGACCTGGACGGCACGCTGATCCGGGGGCACGAAGTGATCCCCGGTGCCGGCGAACTGCTGGCGCGCTGGTCGGGCCGCTACGTCATCGTCTCCAACAATTCCACGGACACGGCAGCGGGCCTGGCGCCGCGGCTGCAGGCATTGGGTCTGCCGGTCCAGGCCTGCGCCCTGGTCCTGGCCGGAGAGCAGGCCGTGCGTCATATCGCCCGCAGCCATCCACGCTGCAAGCTGATGCTGTGCGGTTCCGAGAGCCTGCGGGCATGCGCCGAGGGCCTTGGCCTGGCGCTGGTGTCCCGGGATCCGGACATCGTGCTGCTGACGCGCGACGTCGGCTTCAGCTATGCCACGCTGCAGGGTCTGCTCCGCGAGCTGGCGCGCGGCGCCACCCTGGTAGTCAGCAATGGCGACCTCACCCATCCGGGCCCCCAAGGGGCGGTGGTGCCGGAGACCGGCGCTTTGTTGCAGGCGTTATTGGCCTGCGCGCCGGAGGTCCGCCCACGCATACTCGGCAAGCCCGCTGCCATGTTGTTCCAGGAGGGATTGCGCCGGCTGGACCTGCCGGCCGAGGACGTTACGGTCATCGGCGACAACGCACGCACCGACGCGCTGGGCGCGGTGCGCCTGGGGATAGGCTATTTGCTCGTCGGCAACGCGCCTCATGCCGACGCGCCGGACGTGGCGCGGCTGCTCGACGCGAAGTGCCGGCGCCGGCATGCCGCGCCTGAGGGCGCTGTGGGTGGCGACGAGTATCAGTAGCGTTTGTTCGACAGCACGTCGAAGGTGCTGCGCAGGGTCGAAACGGCCTTGTCGTAGTCGGACAGCGCCAGGCAGGCAATCAGCGTGTCGACGATAGCCAGCTGCGCCAGGCGGCTGGTCATCGCCTCCGTGCGAAAGCGGGTTTCGCGCGACATGGTGTGCAGCACTACGTCGGCATATTCCTGGATCGGCGATTTTCCGAAGTTGGTGATGCACACCGTGCGCGCACCGGCCTCCTTGGCGAGCCGTGTCGCAAGCACCGTTTCATGCGTGCTGCCCGAGTGCGAGATGGTCAGCACCGCCACGTCCGGGCCGGTCAGCGACGCGCTGATAGCCTGCACATGGGAGTCGGTAATTGCCGTCGCCTGCAGCCCGATGCGCAACATGCGGTAGTGCGCGTCATGGGCGATGATTGCCGAGCTGCCGATGCCGTAGATCTCAACACGGTGCGCACCGCGTATCAACTCCACGGCGGCGGACAGCGCCGCCACGTCCAGCACAGACTCGGTCTCCTGCAGGGTCTGGATATTGCTGTGGAAAATCTTGCTGATGACCTGTGCTGGCGTGTCCTGCGCGCCCAGGTCTTCATGGATGTACTGCACCGGCTGCACGATCTGCTGCGCCAGCGCGATCTTCAGTTGCTGAAAGCCGGTAGCGCCCAGCATCTTGCAGAATCCCACCACGCTGCCGTCGCTGGACTGCGTGCGCTCGGCCACCTCGCTGACAGACATGTGGACCACGTCCGCCGGATGGCGTATGACAAATTCGCCAATGCGCTGCGATGCCGCACCCATGGATGGCAACAGGCTCTGGATACGCGCAAGCATGGCTTGCGGCGAGCCCCTTTGCGGTTCTGCGGTGGTGGATGGCGTCCGGGGGGAACGTTTGGATGGGGGCATGGACGGTCGATGGCTAAGGAAGCAGATACGACGGCAACGATACTCTACCCGCCGCCATCACGGCTGTCATACATGCCGCCAGCCGCGGGCGCCGCGCTGTTGACGCCGCCAAATCCAGATCGTGCGGCGGCACGGCTGCGCATTTGACCTGCAGCGGCTGCCCCGACAGACTCAAGCGTGCGCGCGGCGCGGCAGCCAGCGCCAGAACACGCCGGCCGCCACCAGGCCCAGCGTGCCGACGCCGAACGATGCGCCGCCCAGCGACACCAGGGCAGTCAGCACCGACAGCGCCACCGGCCCGCCGCTGGCGCCAAGATCGGCCATGAAGCGCCAGATGCCCAGGAACTGCGTGCGCGCGCCCGGCGGCGCGGCGTCGGCGCCCAGCGTCATCACGATGCCCGATCCGATGCCGTTGCCGAAGCCCAGCAGCACCGACACCAGAATGAAGCTCGTCACGCCGCCGGTCAGCGGGATCGCCATCAGGCTCAGCCCCATCAGCAGCGTGCACGGCAGCGCCACCCACAGGCGGCCGCGCTGGTCCATCACCTTGCCCGCCGGATAGAACACCGACATGTCGACCGCGGCGACCAGCCCGTAGACTAGCGAGGTGGTGGTGGCGTCCAGGCCCAGATGGTCCGCCCACAGCGGAATCACCACCTGGCGCGACGCGCGCAGCGCGCTGATCAGCATCACACCCACGCCGAGCGTGGCGTACACGCCGCGATGGTCGCGCGCGACTTCGCCCATGCGCGCGCGCGGCGCACCCTTGCCCGCGCGGCCCGAGGGTTCGATGTCGGGCGCCTTGATGGCGATGAGCCCCGCGCCCAGCATGGCGCAGATGGCGATCCAATAGGCGCCGTCGAGCCCCAGGAAATGAATCAGCGCCGCGCCCGCGAAGGGGCCGATGAAGGTGCCGATCCGCGTTGTGCCGCCGAGCGTGGACAGGGCGCGCGCCCGGTACGCCAGCGGCACGACCTCGATCATGTAGCTTTGGCGCGCCAGCTGGAACACCGATTGCGCGCATCCCTGCATCAGCATGGCCAGCGCCAGCACCCAGAGGTTGGGCACGCCGATCACGAGCAGCAGGCCGATCACGCTCAGTACTGCCGCGCCCGCCATGGCGCGCTTTTCGCCGAAGCGTTCGGTGAACAGCGCGGACGGGATGTTGGAGAGCAGCGAGCCGATCCCGATGAGGGCGGCGATCAGGCCGGCGGCGGCCACCGACGCCCCTTGCTCGCGCGCGGTGAGTGCGATGACGGGAAGAATGGCGCCGTTGCTGATGCCATAGAGCAGCGACGGGCCGAACGCCGGCACGGCGATCTGCTTCAGATTGAACGAATCGGGTTGGGACATGTGGGGGAGAGTGAGAGCTGGGCCGCATGCCGGCCGCATCGCCTCTGCGCGCGGGGCCGGCCCGTCGGCCATCGGCGCGGGAACCCCGAGAGTGTAGCTGTAGCCCCGCGCGCGCGGCTGTCAGCAGGCTGACAGGCGCCGCATGCCTCTCCAGGCGTTCCGCGCCAAGCCGCTCCGGGAAGGCGCGCCGCGCTCAGACCGCCCGGTGGTACACCGCCTCGACGTTGTAGCCGTCGGGGTCCAGGATGAAGGCGCCGTAATAGTGCGGATGATATTGCGGACGCAATCCAGGGCCGCCATTGTCGCGGCCGCCGGCCTCCAGCGCCGCGCGGTGGAAGGCGTCGACCTCGGCGCGGCTGCGGGCGCGAAACGCCACATGCACCCGCGGCGTGCTGGGCGTGCCCTGGTGGATCCAGAATTCGCCGCCCGGGTCGCCGTCGTTGTCGGGCTCGCCTACACCGAAGCCCATGCCGGTCGCCAGCGCCTTGCGCGGCACATAGCCCATTGTGGCGAGCGCGCTCAAGTAGAAGGCGCGGCTGCGCTCGAAGTTGCTCACGTGAATCTCGATGTGGTCCAGCATGGTCTGCTTCCTTCAAGAGGCGGCCGACGCCGGCCGAACACACCACGATAGGGCAGCCAGGAGGGCTGCGGCGCTTCGATTTGCAACGCCGGGATGCGGCGCGCTACTTCATGTATGCGCTGACGCGTCCCGGATGCCCTTGTCCGTCATGGATCACCGGCGGTGAAAGCGCGAGGCGGCTGGGCCGGCGT
>NZ_AGUF01000053.1 GCF_000236785.1 Achromobacter arsenitoxydans SY8
CGGAAAAACAGGCGTCGGCCCCGCAGTGCAGGCCAAGAATGCGGTTTTCGGGGGTGTCGAAGGCGGAAACGGCGACGATGCCGGCGGTGGTGTCCATGGCGCGCAGACCTGCGACGGCCATGCAAAGATCGGAAAGCTCGGCTTGCATCACAAGCAACGGGGTGCGGCGGGCCTGAAACAGGCGGAACAGTCCGTTGGAATCCTCGCAGCGCCGCGGCGAGAACCCCATTTCGGCCAGTTCCTCGCTGCGGCGCACACGCTGGCCGGCGTCGGGAGCGAAGACGATCAGGTCTAATAGGTCATTCATGAAATCGTTGTAAAACATCAATGCAGCTTGAGCGCTTGCATGATGCATCGGATACAGCGATTTCCCAAAACGCGCACAACGACACTTTCTTACCCGAATTCTCGGACTTGACCTATTCGGAACGCCTTTTCAGCCGAATTCTCGGACTTGACCTAGCTGAAACGCCGGGTTCGTCCTCAGGGAAGCGCGTCGGCCTCGTTCCACCAGCCGCCGCCCAGGGCCTGTAACAAGGCGGCCGTATCCGTGTAGCGCGCCGCGTCGGCCGCCGTGCGCGAGATCCGCGTCTGAAGCAGCTGGCGCTGGCTGTCCAGCAGGCTCAGGTGGCTGATGCCGCCCGCCTGGTAGCGGCCCGCCGCGATGCGGTCGGCTTCGTCGGCGCGCCGCCAGGCGTCGTCATAGGCGGCGTAGGCGTCGGCGTCCGTCTGCAAGGCGCGCAGGGCGTCGGCGACCTGCCGGAAGCCGTCCAGAACCGTCTGGCGGTAGGACGCGGCCGCGGCGTCGTACGCCGCCTCGGCGGAACGCTTGCGCGCCCGCAGTTCGCCGCCGTGAAACAGCGGCTGGACCAGGCCCAGCCCCAGGCTCCAGACGTTCACCCCGTCTGCGAGTTCGCCCGCGCCGGTGCGCTGCGAGCCGAAACTGGCGGTCAGCGTGAACTGCGGATACAGGTTGGCCGTCGCCACGCCCACATCGGCAGACGCCTTGCGCCACAGGGACTCGGCGGCCAGAATGTCCGGCCGCTGGCGCGTCAGCGCAGACGGCACGCCCGTGGGCACGTCCGGCGGCAGGGTCAGATCGGCCAGGCGCAGCGGCGGCGTTTGCAGGGCGGCGGGCGTCTCGCCCAGGTAGGTGGCCAGCTGATGCGTCACCTGGGCCAGCTGGAATTCCAGCGGCGGCACGGTGGCGCGGGTCTGCGCTACCAGCAGCTCCTGGTTGCGCAGGTCGGCCAGGGCGATGCCGCCCGCGTCCAGCCGCTGGCGCATGATGTCCTGCTGGCGGGTCTGCGCCGCCAGCAGTTCGCGCGTGGCCGCCAGCCGTTCGGCCAGGTCCGCCTGGCGGATCGCGGCGGTGACCACGTTGGCCGCCAGCGACATACGGGCCGCCTGGAGCTCGTGGGCCTGGTAGTCCATCTGAGCGGCCAGGCCTTCCAGCACCCGCCGATTGCCCCCGAACACGTCCAGCGTGTAGGACACGTCGATGGACGCGTTGTAAAGCGTGAAGGGCGGCGGCGGTTCGGCCACCGGCACGCCAAATGCGGACGGGTCGACCTTTTGCCGGGCCGCCGACAGATTGGCGTCCACGGACGGCAGCATGCGCCCGCCGGTCTCGGCGTCCAGGTCCTGCTGCGCCTGCCTGAGCCTGGCGCGCGCCTCTTCCAGCGTGGGGCTGGCGTCCAGCGCCCGGCGCACCAGCCGGTCCAGCTCGTCGGAACGGAACAGTCGCCACCATTGCGCGGGGATGTCCGCGCCCGCCTGGAGGCGCTGGCCGCCCGCGGGCAGCGCATCCTGCCCCTGCGGGGTGAAGGACGCCACGTCGGGCGCCGCGGGTGTTTCGAAATCGGGGCCGACCGCGCAGGCCGACAGGACGGCGCACAGCGCCAGAGTCGCCACGGGGCGGGTGCATATAGGTCGGAAGGGGCGTGGCATGGCGGGTCAGTCCAGGGTGCGGCGGTAGAACTTCACGGCGGCGGTCATGACGACCACGGTGAACAGCATCAGCGGCCAGACGCTGGGCCACAGGTCCCACCAGCCGTTGCCCTTGAGGAGAATGCCGCGGATCAGCCGGTTGAAATAGGTCAGCGGCAGCAGGTTGCCCAGGTACTGCGCCCAGATCGGCATGCCCTTGAACGGGAACATGAATCCGGACAGCAGCAGGTTGGGCAGGAAATAGAACATGGTCAGCTGCATGGCCTGCAGCTGGTTCTGCGCCAGCGACGACAGCGTGATGCCCACCGTCAGGTTCGCGGCGACGAACAGCAGCGCGGCCAGGTAAACCGACAGCAGGCTGCCCATGATGGGCACATGGAACACCAGATGCGCGGCCAGCAGGATGATGGACGCCTGGATCAGGCCAATGGCGATGTAGGGCACGATCTTGCCCGTCATCACCTCGACCGGCGTCACCGGCATCGCCAGCAGGTTTTCCATGGTGCCGCGTTCGCGCTCGCGGGTCATGGCCAGCCCGGTCATCATCACCAGCGTCATGGTCAGGATCACGCCCATCAGCCCGGGCACGGTGTTGTATTGCGAAATCTGCTCTTCGTTGTAGAGCTGGTGCACGCGCACGTCGAATGGCGGCTGGCCGCCCGCCAGGCCGGCGAGCGGGCCGGTCAGATCCTTCTGCGCCACGGCCTGGGACAGCTGCGTGGCCGCGCCCAGCGCCATGCCGGTGGCCATGGGGTCGGTGGCGTCGGCCTCGATCAGCAGCGCGGGACGCTCGCCGCGCAGCAGCCGCCGCGTGAAGTCCGGCGGTATCGTCACCACGAACAGCACCCGGCCCTGGGCCAGCGCGGCGCGTCCGGCTTCCTCGTTGTCCAGTTCCTCGATGATGTGGAAGTAGTCGGACGACTTCAGCGCCGCGATGTAGCTGCGCGTGAACGGGCTGTGATCCGAGGCAATGACGGCGGTGGGCATTTGCCGGGGATCGGTGTTGATGGCGTAGCCGAACAGCGCCAGCTGCACGATAGGCAGGCCGACGATCATGCCGAAGGTGATGCGGTCGCGCCGCAGCTGCAGGAACTCTTTGAGCACCATGCTCCACCAGCGCGACAGGGAAAAGCCGGTAAGGTGCCGGATCATGAGCGGCTCGCGAAGTTGTCGGTGGACCGGTTCATCAGGTAGATGAAGACGTCCTCCAGGCTGGTGTCGATGCGTTCCAGGCGCAGGTCCTGGCCTTCGATGGCGGCGCGCAGCGTGCGTTCCAGCAGCGGCGCGTCCCGTCCGCTGACGTGCAGCGCCGACCCGAAGGCCACCGTCTGGTCCACCCCCGGCGCGGCGCGCAGCCGCTGGCCCAGCGGCACCAGGTCCTGGCCATGGATGGCCCAGGTGGTCAGGCGCTGTTCCGCGATCACCTCGTCGGCGGTGCCTTGCGTCAACAGCCTGCCGTAGGAAATGTAGGCCAGCTTGTGGCAGCGTTCGGCTTCGTCCATGTAGTGGGTGCTGACCAGCACCGAAATGCCGCGCGCGGCCAGCTCGTGCAGCTGCTCCCAGAAGTCGCGCCGCGCCGTGGGGTCGACGCCGGCGGTGGGCTCGTCCAGCAGCAGCAGGCGCGGCTGGTGCAGCAGGCACGCGGCCAGCGCCAGCCGCTGCTTCCAGCCGCCGGACAGCGATCCCGTCAACTGGCCGGCCCGGGTCTGCAGCCCCAGGTCCTCCAGCGCGCGGTCCACGGCCTCCTTGCGCTGGGGCATGCCGTACATGCGGGCCACGAAGTCCAGGTTCTCGCGGATGGTCAGGTCCTCCCAGTAGGAGAACTTCTGCGTCATGTAGCCCACGTTGCGCTTGATCTGCGCGCTGTCGCGCAGGATGTCGTAGCCCAGGCAGGTGCCGCTGCCCGAATCGGGTGTGAGCAGGCCGCACATGAGGCGGATGCAGGTGGTCTTGCCGCTGCCGTTGGGGCCCAGGAAGCCGAAAATCTCGCCTTCGCGCACCTGTAGCGATACGTCGTTGACGACGTGCTTGTCGCCGAAGTGCTTGTTCAGGCCCTGGACGTCGATGACGTTGGCGCCGCTGGAGGGCAGGGTCATTGCAGGATGACCTCCACCGGCTGGCCGGGATGCAGCCGCGCCGCCGCCTCGGGCACGGGCCGGGCCTCGACCATGTAGACCAGCTTGCTGCGGCTTTCGCGGCTGTAGATCACCGGCGGCGTGTATTCGGCCTGGTCGGACACGTAGTCGATATGCACGGGGATGGGGTCGCCGCAGCCGTCGCAGCGCACCGTGGCCTGCTGGCCCGTCTTCAGCGCGCCCACCACGGTTTCCGGCACGAAGAAGCGCAGCTTGATGTTGCCGGGCGGCAGCAGGCTGACGACCGGACTGCCCGCCGGCACCCATTCGCCCACGCGGTACATCGTGTCGAACACGCGGCCCGCGGCCGGCGCGGCCAGCCGTTTCTGGTCCAGCGTCCATTCGGCCTGCGCCAGCGCGGCGCGGGAGGCCTGCACCTGCGCCGCCTGCGCGCGCCGCTGCTCGTCGCGGCCGGGCAGGCGCGTGACTTCAAGCTGCGCCTGCAGTTCGCGCACGCGCGCGGCGTCCGATAAGGCCTGCTCGCGGCTGTCGTCCAACTGCGAACGCGAGATGCCGCCGATGCGGAACTGCGCGTTGTCGCGCTGCAGCTGGGCGGCGGACCGCCGGCTGGCGGCCTGCGCCTGAGCCAGTTGGGCGATGCTGACATCGACCTCGGGCGGACGCTTGCCCGTGGCGATGTCTTCCATCTGCGCGACGGCCGCCGCCAGTTCGGCGCCGGCCTGGTCGCGCGCCGCGGTTTCGCGCACGGCGTCCAGCGCGTACAGGGGCGTATCGGCCTCGACCTGCTGGCCCCGCCGCACGTCCAGCGACTGCAGGCGCCCGGCCTCGGACGAGGCGACGTAGACATATTCGCCCTCTACATAGCCCTGATAGAAGGCCTGGTCGTTGTTGCCGCAGCCGGCCAGAAGCAACAGGGCCAGGGCATGGGGTATCGGGCGTAAGTTGCGCATGGTCAACGTCCTGATGGCGGGGAAGGGGGCGGGGTGAACAGGCCGCCGGTCAGCATGGCGATGGCGTGGGCCGCGATCGCGTCGTTGCCGATGGATTGGGCCGCGGGGTCGTTCTGCCAGATGCGGCGCCACAGCGCCGACGTGGCCAGCGGCAGCAGCGTCAGGCCCAGGATGGACAGGAACACCAGTCGCGGCTCGACGCCCGGCGTGATGGCGCCGCGGCGCTGGCATTCGGCGATCAGGCCGGCGAAGGCCTGCAGCCGGTCCGAAGGCAGGTGGCGCAGCACGCGCTCGCGCAGCTGGCCGCCTTCGTTGACCACTTCGTGCATCCACAGCGAAGGCAGCCAGGGTTGTTCGGTTGCGCTCTGCACCACGCGGGTAACGATTTCGGTGATGAAGCCGCGCGCGACGGCGGCGGGATCCGGATGGGCAGCGGGGTCGGATCCGGCGTCCAGCGGCACCGGCGCCCACACAAAGCCGATGACCGGCACGATCCGCTCCAGCACGACCGCGTCGATCAGCTGGTCGCGGCTTTTGAAGTAGTAATGCAGCATGGCCGGCGTGACGCCGGCGCGCTGGGCGATGTTGGCGATGGTGGTGGCGGCCACGCCCTGGGCGGCGAACAGGCGGGTGGCCAGGTCCAGCAGCTGGGCGCGGGCCTTGGCATTGTCGGGGCGGGGCGGACGCCCGGGGCGACGGGGAGAAGGAGGCGGTACAGGGCACATGCCGCAGATTCTAATTAAATGATTAATTAATTAAAAGAGGCGCGACCATGAGGGTTACAACTTGGGCGCGCAGGCATCAATGGTGTAATGGGCCGGATCCCACAACGCCGCCCGGGCTTTGCCCGCCAGGTCCGGGCCGCTCTCCGAAGGAGACCGAAAGTCATGCCGCAATCGTCTTCAATCAACCGCCGTATCGTGCTGGCCGCCCGTCCCCATGGCGAACCCGCGGACAGCGATTTCCGCCTGGAAACGGGCGACGTGCCGCAACCCGGCCCGGGCCAGGTGCTGCTGCGCACGGTCTATCTGTCGCTTGATCCCTATATGCGCGGCCGCATGAGCGACGCGCCTTCGTACGCCGAACCGGTGCAGATCGGCCAGCCCATGGTGGGCGGCACGGTGACGCGGGTCGTCGCGTCCAACCATCCGCAGTACCAGCCGGGCGAGTGGGTGCTGGCCCAGACCGGCTGGCAGGACTATGCGGTGTCCGATGGCTCGGGCCTGCTGCGTCTGGGTCCCAACCCCGAACATCCGTCCTATTCGCTGGGCGTGCTGGGCATGCCCGGTTTCACCGGCTATATGGGGCTGCTGGACATCGGCCAGCCCAAGGCGGGCGAAACGGTGGTGGTGGCGGCGGCCAGCGGCGCGGTGGGCGCGGTGGTCGGCCAGATCGCCAAGATCCACGGATGCCGGGTGGTCGGCATCGCGGGCGGGCCGGACAAGTGCCGCTACGTGGTCGACGAGCTGGGCTTCGACGAATGCCTGGACCACAAGACGCCGGACCTGCCGGGCCGGCTGGCGCGCGCCGTGCCGCAAGGCATTGACGTCTATTTCGAGAACGTGGGAGGCGCCGTGTTCGACGCCGTGCTGCCCCTCCTGAATCCGCGCGCGCGGGTGCCGGTGTGCGGCCTGATCTCCGCCTATAACGCCACCAGCCAGCCCGAGGGCCCGGATCGCCTGGCGCTGCTGATGCGCACCATCCTGACCAAGCGGCTCAAGATGCAGGGCTTCATCATCTTTAACGAGTACGCGCATCGCTACGGCGAATTCCGCGAGGCGATGCAGGACCTGATCAAGCAAGGCCGCATTAAGTATCGTGAAGACGTGGTCGACGGCCTGGAAAACGCCCCGCGCGGGTTGATCGGGCTGCTCAAGGGCGAAAATGCCGGCAAACGCATCGTGCGCGTCGGCCCTGACGAATGGAGCGCTACATGAACATCCTAATCGTGCTGACTTCCCACGACACCCTGGGCGACACGGGCCGCAAGACGGGCTTTTGGCTTGAGGAGTTCGCGGCGCCGTATTACGCGTTCGTGGACGCCGGCGCCAAGGTGACGCTGGCTTCGCCGAAAGGCGGGCAGCCGCCGCTGGATCCCAAGAGCGACGATCCCGACGCGCAGACGGACGACACGCGGCGTTTCCGCAAGGACGCCGATGCGCAGCGCCTGCTGGCGTCCACGCGCCGCCTGGCGGACGTTCAACCCGCCGATTACGATGCCGTGTTCTATCCCGGCGGCCATGGGCCGCTGTGGGACCTGGCCGAAGACGCGAAATCCGTGGCGCTCATCGAAACCATGCTGGCGGCGGGCAAGCCGGTGTCGGCCGTGTGCCACGCGCCCGGCGTGCTGCGCCACGCCAAGACCGCCGACGGCAAGCCCCTGGTGCAGGGCAGGCAGGTCACCGGCTTTTCCAATGCGGAAGAAGCCGCCGTGCAGTTGACGGATGTGGTGCCTTTCCTGGTCGAGGACGAACTCGCAAAACTGGGCGGACGCTACAGCAAGGGACCGGACTGGCAATCGCATGTGGTCGCCGACGGATTGTTGATCACGGGCCAGAATCCGGCCTCGTCCGTTGGCGTGGCAGAAGCGCTGCTGGAGCGGCTGAAGAGCTGAAAATGCCCTGAAACTGAAGCGGGGCGGGAGGGGGCGCTCGCAGACCAAGAAGCCGCGCGGGCTGCGCCGGCGTCCGTTGGGGCCTCCCGATGTGTCAGAATCGCGGCTTTCCGAATTAAGCGCGCCGCCTGGCCGTTGCGGCGCGAATGGTCTCCGATGCCTCCCGACTTACCCGATTTATCCGAAGGATCCTATGAGGCGGCGCTGTATGCCGCCATGCAGGCGCGCGACCCCGCCACGGGCCGCCACTGCAACCGCGTCGTCGCGCTGAGCGTTGCGCTGGCCCGGGCCTGCGACGTGCCGGAAAGCGACCTGCCGATTGTCGCCGTGGCCGCAAGGCTGCACGATGTGGGCAAGATCGGCACGCCCGATCGCGTGCTGCATTCGCCCGGCCGGCTGAACAAGGAAGATTGGGAAATCATGAAGGCGCACGCGGAGGTCGGCGCAGGCATCATCATGCAGACCGCCATGCCGCAGCGCGAGCGGATCGCGCTGGCGGTGCGCCATCACCACGAGCATTTCGACGGTTCCGGCTACCCGCAGGGAATGGCCGGGCACGCCATTCCATTGCATGCGCGCATTATCTCGCTGGCCGATTCGTACGACGCGCTGGGAGACGCGCGGCCCTACCACCCGGCCCGCACGCACGTGCAGATCATGAGCATCCTGCAGCAGGAATCGGGCTCCAAGTGCGATCCCGACCTGTTGCGCGTCTTTGAAGGGATGATCCGGGACAGCGCGCTGCGCGTGCCGTAGCGGATATTGCGGTTAAGGGCGTCCCGCGGCGGCCGCACTGCGGCGGACCCGCTTCACGGTCTACTTCTGCAAACGGTAATGCGCGGCGACCACGGCCAGGTCCTGCAGCGTGCGCTGCTGCCAGGCGGCGTCGTGCCCCAGTTCCTCGGCCAGGATGCGCGCCACTTCGGGAGCGGCCAGCATCGCGGCCTCGCTGTCCAGGAACAGCGCGCGGTTGCGGCGCGCCAGCACGTCCTCGGCGCTGCGCGCCAGTTCGAAACGCGCCGCGTAGCGCACATGCGCTTCCGACAGGCCGCTGGCCTTGACCAGCATGCGCCCGGCGCCGGGCAGGGCCTGGAGCGCCGCCAGGTCGCTGCCGTAGTAGCTGTCCGGCGTGCCGGCATGCTCCTGCGACGGCGCCAGGCCGCCGGCTCCGTGCAGCGGCAGCGATTCGGTGCGGCAGGTGGCCTGAGTCAGCAACTGGTGCTGGATCGCGGTGTCCACCACGTCCTGCGCCATGCGGCGGTAGGTCGTCCATTTGCCGCCCGTCACGGTAACGAGACCGGCTTTGGACACCAGGATCGTGTGTTCGCGCGACAGTTTCTTGGTGGAGTCTTCGCCGGTGGCCTTGACCAGGGGGCGCAGGCCCGCCCAGACGCTGGTGACGTCGTCGCGGGTGGGCTTGCGGCTGAGATAGCGCGCCGCCGTGCTCAGGATGAAGTCCACGTCCTGCGCGCCGGCCTCGGGATCCAGCGGCAGGTCCTGGCGCGGCGTGTCGGTCGTGCCCACGATGGTGTGGCCGTTCCAGGGCACCACGAACAGCACGCGGCCGTCGTCGGTCTTGGGAATCAGGACGGCGCGCTTGCCCGGCAGGAAATCCTGCGGCAGGGTCAGGTGCACGCCCTGGCTCGGGGCCACCATCGTCTGCGCGTTCTTGTCTTCCATGCGGCGCACCGCGTCGACCCAGACGCCGGTGGCATTGATGACGCAGCGCGCCCGCAGGGTAAAGGCGGCGCCGCCGATCACGTCCTGGGCGGTCACGCCGTCCACCTTGCCGGCTGTCGTGGTCAGGCCGGTGGCGCGCACATAGTTCACCGCGGTGCCGCCCAGGTCGAACAGCGTGCGCATCAGGCTGACGGCCAGGCGCGCATCGTCGAACTGGCCGTCGTAGTACAGCACGCCGCCCTTCAGGCCGCGCCCGCTCACGTTTTCAGCCAGGGTGGGCGCGTTGGCCAGCGTTTCGCGGCGCGACAGCCAGCGGCTGGGCGCCAGGTTCAGCTTGCCCGCCAGCATGTCGTACATCTTCAGGCCGATGCCGTAGAAGGGCTGGTCGAACATGTTGTAGGCCGGCACCACGAAGCCCAGCGGCCACACCAGGTGCGGCGCGTTACGGTTGAGCAGGCCGCGTTCGTGCAGGGCTTCGCGCACCAGGCTGACGTTGCCCTGCGCCAGGTAGCGCACGCCGCCGTGGACCAGCTTGGTGGCCTTGCTGGACGTGCCCTTGGCAAAGTCCGCGCCTTCGATCAGCAGTGTCCGGTAGCCGCGGGACGCGGCGTCGACGGCCGTGCCCAGGCCGGTCGCGCCGCCGCCGATGACGATGACGTCCCAGGAATGCGTGTTGTCCAGCGTATTCAGAAGGCGGTTGCGGTCGGGCGGGGTGACGGAGGCTAGCGGTTGGTTCATGTTCTTGGTGGCGGCGGGGGCCGCAAGGTAAATGCGTCGGTGTTCGTGCCGGGGGCGCCGGATGGGTCCGGCGCGCAGGTCAGGCTGCGGGTTTCGGGGCGTTAGGTATGTTCGGGGCGGCGGCGACGTCGCAGCGCACGCCGGCGTCCAGCAGCACTTGCGCCAGCGGCTCCTGCGGATGGGCGTCGGTGAAGAACCGGTCGATCTGCGAGATATGCGCCAGCTCCACCATGGCCTGGCGCTTGAACTTGCTGCTGTCGGCCGCCAGCCAGACCTCGCGCGACTGCTCGATGATGGTCCGCGCAACGCGCACCTCGCGGAAGTCGTAATCGCGCAGGGTGCCGTCGGCTTCGATGCCGGAGATTCCGATCAGGCCGATATCCACCTTGAACTGGCGGATGAAATCCATGGTGGCCTCGCCGACGATGCCGCGGTCGCGCGAGCGCACCACGCCGCCCGCCACGATGACCTCGCAGTCGGGGTTGTCCGACAGGATGTCGGCCACATGCAGGTTGTTCGTGATGACGCGCAGTCCGCGGTGGCGCAGCAGCGCGCGCGCAATGGCCTCGGTGGTGGTGCCGATGTTCAGGATCAGCGAACAGCCGTCGGGGACGGCGCGCGCGACCGCTTCGGCGATGCGCTGCTTGCCGGCCGCGTGCAGCCCCTGGCGCTTGCGGTAGGCGATGTTCTCGATGGTGGAGGCTTCGATGCGCACCCCGCCGTGGAAGCGCGACAGCAGGCCGGCTTCAGAAAGGATGTTGACGTCCCGCCGCACGGTCTGCAGCGTGACGTCGAAGCGTTTGGCGAGTTCTTCGATCGAGGCCGAGCCCTGGGCCCGCACCATTTCGATCAGCGCGCTCTGTCGTGGATTCAGTGTCATGTTCGCATGATAAAACAACAAAAGCGAAAAATAATGACGCACCGCAAGATTGTTTTTTGTTCGCTTCTTCAGTAAAACGCACAAAAAACGAAAGTCATCTGAAAGAGTATGCTCATGCTGTCGCTCCGCGCATCGCGCAGGGCGGGGCGCTGTACCGAATACCGAAGTCCGTAGAAAAAACAGGGACGTATAAGTAGGTAGAGGAGACCAGATGCAGCTGACCTTGGACAGGATAGGTTTGCGGGCAGGTTCGCAAACGCACCTGTATCCCATGAGCCTGGCCCCGGTTCCGGGCGCCATGACGGTTCTGCTGGGGGCGACCCTGGCCGGCAAGACCTCGCTGATGCGCATCATGGCCGGACTGGACAGGCCCACCGACGGCCGCGTGCTGGTCGATGGGGCCGACGTCACCGGGGTGCCCGTGCGCCAGCGCAACGTGGCGATGGTGTACCAGCAGTTCATCAACTATCCGTCCATGACGGTCTACGACAACATCGCATCGCCGCTCAAGCTGCGCGGCGCGTCCGCGTCCGAAACGCGCGAAAAGACGCGGGCGATGGCCGCGCGGCTGCACATCGACCACCTGCTGGAGCGCTACCCGTCGGAACTTTCCGGGGGGCAGCAGCAGCGCGTGGCGCTGGCCCGGGCCCTGGTCAAGGAGGCGCCGCTGATCCTGCTGGACGAGCCGCTGGTCAACCTGGACTACAAGCTGCGCGAGGAACTGCGCGACGAACTGTCGGAATTGTTCGCGGAAGGGCGCTCCACGGTGGTCTACGCCACCACCGAACCGGGAGAGGCCCTGTTGCTGGGCGGCCACACCGCGGTGCTGGACGCGGGCGAGCTGCTGCAATACGGCCCCACGGCCGACGTGTTCCACCGGCCCAATTCGATCCGCGTGGCGCGGGCATTCAGCGATCCGCCCATGAACCTGTTCGCGGCGCGGCGCCACAACGGCGGCTTCGTGCTGCAGGGCGACGTGGCGGTGGCGCGGGCGCTGCCGCCGGGCGCGGACGCCGACATCACCGCCGGCCTGCGGGCGGGCGCCCTGGACGTGGAACCGCGGCCCGGCCACATTGGCCTGCCCGGGCTGGTCAAGCTGGCCGAAATCTCCGGATCCGACACCTACGTGCACGCGCAGACCGCCGCGGGCGACGTGGTGGCGCAGTTGCCCGGCGTGCACCGCTACAAGCTGGACCAGCGCGTGGAGCTGTACTTCGATCCGGCGCAGACCTACGCCTTCGGCGCGGACGGCGCGCTGCTGGCCGCGCCGCGCCAGCCGGCGGGCGCGGGGGAGGCGGCCTGATGGCGCAGATCGAGCTGGACCTGTCCCATTCCTACGTAGCCGACCCCAAGTCGGACGACGACTACGCGCTGCTGCCGCTCAAGTTCACGTTCCGCGACGGCGGGGCCTACGCCCTGCTGGGCCCCTCGGGCTGCGGCAAGACCACGCTGCTGAACTGCGTGTCGGGCCTGCTGCGTCCGTCGCACGGCCGCATTCTGTTCGACGGCCAGGACGTCACCGGCAAGACCCCGCAGGCGCGCAACATCGCCCAGGTGTTCCAGTTCCCGGTGGTGTACGACACCATGACGGTGGCCGAGAACCTGGCCTTTCCGCTACGCAACCGCGGCGTGCCGCCCGACCGCATCCGCGAGCGCGTGGGGCGCATCGCGGAAATGCTGGAAATGTCGAACGTGCTGGACCGCCGCGCCAGCGGCCTCACGGCCGACGCCAAGCAGAAGATCTCGCTGGGGCGCGGGCTGGTGCGCAGCGACGTATCGGCCATCCTGTTCGACGAACCGCTCACGGTGATCGACCCCCAGCTCAAGTGGGAATTGCGGCGCAAGCTCAAGGAAATCCATCACGAGTTCAAGCTCACGCTGATCTACGTGACGCACGACCAGACCGAGGCGCTGACCTTCGCCGACCAGGTGATGGTGATGGCGCGCGGCCGCGCCGTGCAGGTGGGCACCGCGGACGACCTGTTCGAGCGGCCCGCGCATACCTTCGTGGGCCATTTCATCGGGTCGCCCGGCATGAACTTCCTGCCCGCGCAGTGGCGCGACGGAGCGCTGATGCTGGGGCAGCGCCGCATCGAGGGCCTGCCGCAGGAGCTGGCCGCCAGGCTGGACGGCGCCGGACCCGTCAAGCTGGGCGTACGCCCCGAGTACCTGCGCGTGACGGACCCGGGCGCCCCGGGCGCCGTGCCCATGCGCGTGGACCGCGTGCAGGACGTGGGCACCTACACGCTGCTGGTGGCCGACTTCGAGGGCACGCCGGTGCGCGCGCGGCTGGGCGGCAACGTCGAGCCGGCCGGCATCGGCGGCACGGTGTGGCTGTCCGTGCTGAATCCGCACACGTGCTTCTACCGCGACGAGGATCTGATCCGATGAAACCCACCGACCACCGGGCCTGGTTCCTGGTCATGCCAGTCGTGCTGTGCGTGGCGTTCTCGGCCATCCTGCCGCTGATGACCATCGTCAACTACTCGGTGCAGGACATCATCTCGCCCGACCGCCGCGTGTTCGTCGGCACCGAATGGTTCGCCGCCGTGCTGCAGGACGAAGAACTGCACGGCGCGCTTTTTCGCCAGATCGGATTCTCGTTCGCGGTGCTGCTCATCCAGATCCCGCTGGGCATCCTGCTGGCGCTGTCCATGCCCGCCAGCGGCTGGCGCGCGTCGGCCGTGCTGGTCATCATCGCGCTGTCGCTGCTGATTCCCTGGAACGTCGTTGGCACCATCTGGCAGGTGTTCGGGCGCACCGACATCGGTCTGCTGGGCGCCACGCTGTCCTGGCTGGGGGTGGATTACAACTACACCGGCAACGATTTCGACGCCTGGGTCACCGTACTGATCATGGACGTGTGGCACTGGACGCCGCTGGTCGCGCTGCTGTGCTATGCCGGCCTGCGCGCGATTCCGGACGCCTACTACCAGGCCGCCCGCATCGACGGCGCGTCGCGCCTTGCGGTGTTCCGGTACATCCAGCTGCCCAAGATGCGAGGGGTGCTGATGATCGCGGTGCTGCTGCGCTTCATGGACAGCTTCATGATCTATACCGAGCCCTTCGTGCTGACCGGCGGCGGACCCGGCAACGCCACCACGTTCCTGTCGCAGTACCTGACGCAGAAGGCGGTGGGGCAGTTCGACCTGGGGCCGGCAGCCGCGTTCTCGATCATTTACTTCCTGATCATCCTGCTCCTGTGCTTCATCCTCTACAACTGGATGCAGCGCGCGGGCACCACGGGCGGCTTCGACGAGGAGCGTGCAAATGCGTGAGAAAACCGCCTGGTGGCGCGGCGCCTTCCTGACCCTGTACCTCGTGTTCGCCATCCTGCCGCTGTACTGGATGCTGAACATGTCGTTCAAGTCGAACACGGAAATCGTCAGCACGCTGACGCTGTGGCCGCGCGACTTCACTTTCGAGCACTACCGCACCATCTTCACGGACCCGGCCTGGTATTCCGGCTACATCAACTCGCTGATCTACGTCGTCATCAACACGGTGGTCTCGCTGGCGGTGGCGCTGCCCGCCGCCTACGCGTTCTCGCGCTACCGGTTCATTGGCGACAAGCACGTGTTCTTCTGGCTGCTGACCAACCGCATGACCCCGCCGGCCGTGTTCCTGCTGCCGTTTTTCCAGCTCTACAGCTCGTTCGGGCTGATGGACACCCACCTGGCGGTTGCGCTGGCGCACCTGGTGTTCAACGTGCCGCTGGCGGTGTGGATCCTGGAAGGCTTCATGTCGGGCGTGCCGCGCGAGATCGACGAGACCGCCTACGTCGACGGCTACTCGTTCCCGCGCTTCTTCCTGACCATCTTCCTGCCGCTGATCAAGTCGGGGGTGGGCGTGGCGGCCTTCTTCTGCTTCATGTTCAGCTGGGTCGAACTGCTGCTGGCGCGCACGCTGACGTCCGTCAACGCCAAGCCCATCGTCGCCACCATGACGCGCACCGTGTCGGCCTCGGGCATGGATTGGGGCGTGCTGGCCGCGGCGGGGGTGCTGACCATCGTGCCGGGCGGCATCGTGATCTGGTTTGTGCGCCACTACATCGCGAAGGGCTTCGCGATGGGACGCGTCTAGGAGAAGCCGCCATGTTCAGCTGGATGGTATGGACTACGCCGGTCGCCGTGTTCTTCAGCTGCATCATCCTGATGCTGATCGGCATGACGATATGGGAGCTGAAGTCGCCCACGCAGGAAAGAAAGGGCTTTTTGCCCTTGCCGACCACGCGCGGCGACCGGCTGTTCATCGGCCTGATGGCTGCGGCCTGGGTCAACCTGGCGTTCGTGGGCTTTGGGCAGAAGGCGGCCGAATGGCTTGCGCTGGATCAGCCGCCGTCGGTGTGGATCAGCTTTGTGCTGTCCATGCTGCTGCTGGCGTTCATCATGAGAAAAGGCTGAAGCGGGGCGCAGACCCCTGTTGGTTACAGGCAGTCAGGAAGGGCTATGGGCCAGCGTCTTCCCCGGCCAGCGGTCCGCAGCACGATAAGGGGAAGACTTATCGAGGAGACAGGTCATGAAATTGCGCATGCACGCCATGGCGGCCGCTATCGCCCTGATCGGAACGTCAGGGGCTTGGGCCGGCGAGCCGGAAGCGAAGAAGTGGGTCGATTCGGAGTTCCAGCCTTCGACGCTGTCCAAGGACCAGCAGATGGCCGAAATGAAATGGTTCATCGACGCCGCGGCCAAGCTGAAGGCCAAGGGCGTCAACGAAGTCAGCGTGGTGTCCGAGACCATCACCACGCACGAATACGAGTCCAAGGTGCTGGCCAAGGCCTTCACCGAAATCACCGGCATCAAGGTCAACCACGACCTGATCCAGGAAGGCGACGTCGTCGAAAAGCTGCAGACGTCGATGCAATCCGGCAAATCCATCTACGACGGCTGGATCTCCGATTCCGACCTGATCGGCACGCACTACCGCTACGGGGCCATCCTGCCGCTGTCCGACTACATGAGCGGCGCCGGCAAGGAGTGGACCAATCCCGGCCTGGACCTGAAGGATTTCATCGGCACCAAGTTCACCACGGCGCCGGACGGCAAACTCTACCAGCTGCCCGACCAGCAGTTCGCCAACGTCTACTGGTTCCGCGCGGACTGGTTCGCGCGCCAGGACCTGAAGGACAAGTTCAAGGCCAAGTACGGCTATGACCTGGGCGTGCCCACCAACTGGTCGGCCTACGAAGACATCGCCGCATTCTTCTCCAACGACGTCAAGGAGATCGACGGCAAGCGGGTCTACGGCCACATGGACTACGGCAAGAAGGATCCGTCGCTGGGCTGGCGCTTCACCGACGCGTGGCTGTCCATGGCCGGCGCGGCCGACAAGGGACTGCCCAACGGCATGCCTGTGGACGAATGGGGCATCCGGGTCGCCGACGACAAGTGCACGCCGGTCGGCGCTTCGGTGGCCCGCGGCGGGGCTACCAACAGCCCGGCCGCCGTCTACGCGCTGACCAAGTACGTGGACTGGATGAAGAAGTACTCCCCGCAGCAGGCCATGGGCATGACCTTCTCGGAAGCGGGCCCGGTGCCGGCGCAAGGCCAGATCGCCCAGCAGATCTTCTGGTACACGGCGTTTACGGCCGACATGACCAAGAAGGGCCTGCCTGTCGTGAACGACGATGGCACGCCCAAGTGGCGCATGGCCCCGTCGCCCTACGGTCCGTACTGGAAGGACGGCATGCAGAACGGCTACCAGGACGTGGGATCGTGGACCTTCTTCAAGTCCACCAATCCGGACAAGATGGCCGTCGCCTGGCTGTACGCGCAGTTCGTCACGTCCAAGTCCGTGTCGCTCAAGAAGTCCATCACCGGCCTTACGTTCATCCGCGACAGCGACATCAACAGTGAATTCTTCACCAAGAACGCGGCGAACTACGGCGGCCTGATCGAGTTCTACCGCAGCCCGGCGCGCGTGGCGTGGACGCCGACCGGCACCAACGTGCCGGACTACCCGAAGCTGGCGCAGCTGTGGTGGAAGAACGTGGCCACCGCCGTCACCGGCGAGAAGACCCCGCAGGCCGCCATGGACAGCCTGGCCAATGAAATGGACCAGGTCATGGCGCGGCTGGAGCGGGCCGGCATGGCGCAGTGCGCGCCCAAGCTCAATCCCAGGAGCGATCCCAGCAAGTGGCTGTCGGACCAGCATGCGCCGTGGAAGAAGCTGGCCAACGAAAAGCCCAAGGGCGAGACCATTCCCTATGAAAAGCTGCTGTCGGCTTGGAAGGAGGGGAAGGTGCGGTAAGCGTCCTTAGCAGGGCGACGAACGCCACAGGGCCTCCCGTGGCGTTTTTTTGGAGGCGGCGCAGCGGCGCGGGGAGCGCGCCGCGCGTGTCACAATCACGGCGTTCTTGCTCCCCGTCGCTTCCACGCCTGCATGCCCTTCGCCGCCAAGCTCCTGCAATCCCTGCTTCCCGCCGCGCTGGCGCTGTCCGCCAGCCTCACGCACGCCGCCGGCTTCCAGCGCCTGAACCTGCCAATGGACCAGAACGGGCCGGGCCTGCAGGGCGCCGTCTGGACGCCCTGCGCCGAGCCAGCGAAAGAGATCAAGATGGGCCGGGCCGCCATCGCGGGCGTGCAGGGCTGCAAGCTGCCCGATGGGCGCTATCCCCTCATCGTGATCTCGCACGGGGCGGGCGGCTCCTATCTGAGCCATCACGACACCGCCGCGGCGCTGGCCGACGCGGGCTTCGTGGTCGCGGCGATCAACCACGTGGGCGACAACGCGCAGGACCGTTCGCGGCAGGGCTATCTGTCGATCTTCTCGACCCGGCCCCGGGAGATGCGGCGCCTGATCGACTACATGACCGGCGCATGGCCCGGCAAGGCGCAGCTCGATGCGGACAAAATAGGCTTCTTCGGATTCTCGCGCGGAGGCTATACCGGTCTGGTGCTGGCCGGCGCGAAGCCGGATTTCCAGGCGGGGCTGGCGATCTGCCAGGCGCAGGCGGCACTGCCGATGTGCCGCGACATCGCCGCCGGCAAGGTGGCAACGCAGCCGTATCCGCAGGATGCGCGCATCAAGGCGGCGGTGATCGCCGATCCGCTCAATGCGTTTCCGGGCGACGCGCTGAAGGCCGTGGCGATTCCGGTGCAGTTCTGGGCGTCGGAGCGGGGCGGCGACGGCGTCGATCCCGCCAGCGTGCAGGCCGTGCGCGCGGGGCTGGGGACGGCGCCCGAGTTCCAGCTGGTAAGCGGCGCGGGCCATTTTGCGTTCCTGGCGCCGTGCTCGGCCGAACAGGCCGAAGCGCTGCCGGAGATCTGCCGCGACGAGCCGGGGTTTGACCGGCCGGGCTTGCACCGCGAACTGAACGCCCGCGCGGCCGCATTCTTCAAGGCCCGGCTGCAATAGGCGGGACCGTGCGGCCCCGCCCGCGCGCTAGTGGATGGTGCGCGCCGCCCTGCGGGCGTGCTTGATTTCGTACATGCGCGCATCGGCCAGCCGGACGGCCGCCTCGGCGTCCAGCCCGGCCGGGTCCAGCGCCAGCACGCCGGTGCTGGCGCCTTCGTAGGCGATAGTTGTTTCTCCCAGCGGATATCGGCCCATCGTGGCCGCCAGGACGCGTTCTTCCATGGCGCGCGCGCCTTCCTCGGCGTCCGCCTGCAGCGTCGCACCGCCCCGATCGGAACGCTTGCGGGCAAGCGCGGGCCCCGGGCCGACCAGCACGAACTCGTCGCCGCCCAGGCGCCCCAGCATGTCGGACGAACGCATCACCGCGGAGATCCGCCGCGACACTTCCTGCAGGAAGGCATCGCCGGCCTGGTGGCCGTACGTGTCGTTGATGCTCTTGAATCCATCCAGGTCGATGACGCCGACCAGCACGCAGGCTTCTTCGCGCACGGCGCGCGCCAGCAGGCGGTCCAGCGCCTCGTAGAGCGCGCGGCGGTTGGGCAGGCCGGTAAGCGGGTCCGTCAGGGCGTACGACATGAGCTGGACGTTGGCCGCGTGCAGCTCTTCCATCAGCCGCTCGCGTTGCAGAAAGCTGGCGATCACGCTGGAGAACAGTTTCAGCACCGATTCCGCCTGCGGGTCGATCTGGCGCCGGGTGGCGCTGGCGGCGCACAGCGTGCCGAACAGGACGCCGTCGTCGGAGCGTACCGGCGCACTGACGTAGGTCTGGATGCCCAGCTGCCGGGCCGCGTCGGAATCCGCCCAGCAGGATGAGACATCGCTGGTGCACATGCGGCCTTCGTCCAGCGCGCGCTTACACAGGGTGTCGTCCCAGGGCACGGACAGCCCCTCGGGGATCTGCATGTCGCCGACGTTGCGCGCGTAGAGGATGTGCTGCAGGTCCGCCTTCAGGTCGATCGTCGTGAGGTAGGTCGATTCCAGTCCGGTGACGGCGCCCAGCATGTCGAGCAGCGGGCGGGTCAGTTGTTCGACCGACCTGGCTGCGGGCAGCGTCGTCGATAGTCCGGCAAGTATGGGATCCAGCACGGCTGCTCCTGGATGCATGGTTGCATGTACATCCGGCCCGTGTTCCAGGAGGGAAGGCGGGCCGGTCATGCCGCCATTATGCACGCCGGCCCGGGGCGCGCCTAGCCGAACACCAGCGAGCGGTGCGCGCAGATGCCGGCCATCACGCCCGAGGCGCTGGCCAGGGTCGCGTTGGACATCGGGGTAGACGCGTCGCCTGCGGCGTACACCCCGGCCACCGTGGTTTCCTTCAGTTCGTTCACGCGGATCACCGGTCCCAGCGGGCCGTCGTCGAACGCGCATCCCAGCTGCATCGCCAGTGGACTGGCCATGTGCGTCCTGCTGGCCACGAAGAGCGCGTGCACAGGCATCTGGCGGCCGTCCGCCAGCACGACGCCGGACAGGGCGGGCGCATCGCCCAGCAGTTGCACGATGGGCGAGCGCTCCACGCGCACGCCGCGGGCGGCGAACAGGCGCGCTTCCTCGGGTTCGGGCTCGAACTTGCCCTGGGTGAAATAGGTGGTGGGGCCCCAATCCGGCAGCATCGCGGCCTGGTGCGCGGACAGCGGATGCGCGGCCATGACGCCCAGCGGCTGGCCGGCGACTTCGTAGCCGTGGCAGTAGGGGCAGTGCAGCACGGTCTGGCCCCAGCGCTCCTGCAGGCCGGCCAAGGCCGGCAGTTCGTCGCGCATGCCTATGGCCAGGATCAGGCGCGAGCCGCGCACGCGCTGCCCG
This sequence comes from Achromobacter arsenitoxydans SY8, assembly GCF_000236785.1. Classification (GTDB taxonomy): domain Bacteria; phylum Pseudomonadota; class Gammaproteobacteria; order Burkholderiales; family Burkholderiaceae_B; genus Achromobacter; species Achromobacter arsenitoxydans. The sequence continues at coordinate 20,065 of NZ_AGUF01000053.1, forward strand.
TCGGCCATGACGAGCTCGAATCCGCCGTCGCCCGGCGCCGCGCGGACCGCCTCGCCGTCCAGGAACTCCACCGTCGGGTAGCGGGCCAGTTGGGCGCGGGCCCGGGCCACGATCTCGTGCGGCGGCACGCCGTCCTGTCCCAGGAATCCGTGCGAATGCGCGGCGTAGCGGTTGCGGGGCTGCCCGGCGTCGACGAGCAGGACGCGGCGGCGCGCACGGGCAAGCTGCATGGCGGCGGACAGGCCGGCAAAGCTGCCGCCCACGATGATGACGTCGTAGTGCATGGTCGGGGACCTCCTGGAAAATTCATTCGATACTTTCGAAGTTGCATGATAGGGTTGCGAGCTGTTTTATGCAACTTCATAAGTATCGTGTGATGCGGATGGCCATCGGAATTTCGCCAGAACGCGCGCCGGGCCCGGTTGCGTCCGTCCCCGTCCCGGGACTACCCTGAAACCCTCGACATCGGCGGCCGCCTGCAAGCGCCGGCCGCCAAGGAGGCTGGCATGCAGCACGCGACTGAACTGCGCGGCCGGGTGGCCGTGGTGACGGGGGCGTCTTCGGGAATAGGACGGGCCACGGCGATCGGCCTGGCGGCGGCCGGAGCACGGGTGGTGGTCAACCACCGGACGGGCGGCGACTCCCAGGCCCGGGCGGCGGTGGTGGTCGAGGCCATCCAGCGCAACGGCGGCACGGCGGTTGCCGCGGCGGCGGACATCAGCCGCGAAGCCGAAGTCGACCATCTGTTCGAGCAGGCCGCGCAGCATTACGGGCGCGTCGACATCCTGGTCAACAACGCCGGCATTGAACACCCGTCGCCCGTGGCGGACATGACGCTGGCCGACTGGCAGCGCGTGATCGACGTGAACCTCACCGGCCATTTCCTGTGCGCCCGCGCCGCGGCCCGCGCCTTTCAGGCCCAGTCCGCCGATCCGTCGCGCGACGGCCTGGCGCGTGGCAACATCCTATTCATCAGTTCCGTGCACGAGGTGATTCCCTGGGCGTTCCAGGTGAACTACGCCGCCTCCAAGGGCGGGCTGTCGATGCTGATGAAGTCGCTTGCCCAGGAACTGGCGCCGGCGCGGATCCGGGTGAATTCCATCGCGCCCGGCGCCATCCGCACCGCCATCAACCAGCCCGCCTGGGACACCCCGGAAAGCCTGGCGAAGCTGCTGCAGCTGATTCCGTACGGCCGTATCGGCGAGCCCGAGGACGTGGCGCGGGCGGCGGTGTGGCTGGCCGGCGACGCGTCCGACTACGTGACGGGCACGACGCTGTTCGTGGACGGCGGCATGACGCTGTATCCCGAATTCCGCGGCGCGGGCTGAGGCCGGCATGTCCAAACCCCTGGAAGACTACGGGCTCATCGGCAACATGCTGTCCGCCGCGCTGGTGGCGCGCGACGGGTCGATCGACTGGCTCTGCCTGCCGCATTTCGATTCGCCCGCCTGCTTTGCGGCGCTGCTGGGCGACGAAAGCCACGGCCGCTGGCTGCTGGCGCCGCACGGCAAGGTCCGCGCGACCTCGCGGCGCTACGTGCCCGATACCGCCGTGCTGGAAACGCGTTTCGAAACCCGGACCGGCGTGGCGGTGCTGTACGACTTCATGCCGCTCAGCGACGATGACGAGCGCGTGGACGTGGTCCGCATCGTGCGCGGCGAATCCGGGCACGTGCAGATGGACATGGAACTGCTGCTGCGCTTTAACTACGGCCAGACCGTGCCCTGGGTGCGCCGCCGCGACTACGGCCTGAACGCCATCGCCGGGCCGGACGCCGTCGAACTGCACACGCCCGTCGAACTCGAAGGGCACGACATGAAAACGACGGCGCGCTTTTCGCTGCATCCGGGGCGCGTGGTGCCGTTCACCCTGTCGTATCACCGTTCGCACCGCACGCCGCGGTTCGTGCCGGATCGCGTCGAAAGCATGGACCGCACGATTTCCTGGTGGCAGGAATGGTCCAAGCGCTGCCACTGGGACGGCGCGGGCGACGGGCGCCGCGACGCGGTGCTGCGGTCCCTGATCACGCTCAAGCTGCTGACCTTCCAGCCCACCGGCGGGATCATCGCGGCGCCGACGACCTCGCTGCCCGAGCTGCTGGGCGGCAGCCGCAACTGGGACTACCGGCACTGCTGGCTGCGCGATTCGGCGCTGACGCTGTACGCCTTGCTCAACGCCGGCTACCGCGAAGAGGCCGAAGCCTGGCGCCAATGGCTGCTGCGGGCGGTGGCCGGGCATCCCGACCAGCTGCAGATCATGTACGGCATCGCGGGAGAACGCTGGCTGCCGGAACTGGAGATCCCCTGGCTGCCCGGCTACGAATCCAGCCGGCCGGTGCGCCGCGGCAACGGCGCGGCGGGGCAGAGCCAGCTGGACGTCTACGGCGAACTGATCGAGACCCTGTACGCCGCGCGCGTGGCCGACCTGGCGCCGCTGGCCGAGGCGTGGCGCCTGCAGAAGGTGCTGCTGGAGCCGCTGCAGGATCGCTGGCGCGACCTGGACCACGGCATCTGGGAGGTGCGCGGCGAACGGCGGGCCTTCACGCATTCCCGCTTGATGTGCTGGGTGGCTTTCGACCGCGCGGTCAAGGCCTGCGAACGGTTTGGCCTGCAAGGCCCGGTGGACGCGTGGCGGCGGCTGCGCGAACGGATCCGCAAGGACATCTGCGAGCGCGGCTACGACGCCGCGCGCGGCTGCTTCGTCCAGAGCTACGGATCGCCCGCGCTGGACGCCAGCCTGCTGCTGATTCCGCAGGTCGGTTTCCTGCCCGCCAGCGACCCGCGCGTGGCGGGCACCGTGCACGCCATCGAGCGCGAACTGCTGCACGGCGGATTGCTGCGCCGCTATTCCACGGAGCATACCGATGACGGCCTGGAAGGCGAGGAGGGCGTGTTCCTGGCGTGCAGCTTCTGGTTGGCGGACGCCTACGTGATGCAGGGCCGCCTGGGCGACGCCGAGCGCCTTTTCGACCGGTTGCTGTCGCTGCGCAATGACCTGGGCCTGCTGGCCGAAGAATACGACGTGGTGCAGGGCCGGCTGGTGGGCAATTTTCCCCAGGGCTTTTCCCATATCGGCCTGGTGAATACAGCCTACAACCTGAGCCGGGCGATGGGCCCGGCGCAACAGCGCGCCGAGCAGGACGCGCCGCGAGCCTAGCCCGCCGCTCCGTCCAGCCGGCCGCGGTGTATTCTCGCACTCATGCGGCGCCTCGCGGCGGGCGCCGCCCGCATAAATACAACATGACTCCAGGCCCATGGCGCCCCGCGCGCCCGGCGGCTTGCGCACAAGGAGAGACAAGCATGCTTTTGAACGACGAACAGCAAAGCGTCCAGGAAATGGCGCGCCGGTTTGCAGAGGAGCGCCTGGCGCCGAACGCCGAACGCTGGGACCGCGAACACCTGTATCCCGCGGACGCCATCGCCGAAATGGCGCAACTGGGCTTCTTCGGCATGCTTGTGCCGGAAGCCTGGGACGGCAATGACAGCGGCTATATCTCGTACGCCGTGGCGCTGGAAGAGATCGCCGCGGGTTGCGGCGCCTTGTCCACCATCATGAGCGTGCACAACTCGGTGGGCTGCATGCCCATCCTGAAGTTCGGGACCGACGCCCAGAAAGAACAGTTCCTGCGGCCGCTGGCCCGGGGCGAACACATCGGCGCGTTCGCGCTGACCGAGCCGCAAGCGGGTTCCGACGCCAGCAGCCTGCACACCCGCGCGCGGCGCGACGGCGACGACTACATCCTGAACGGCGCCAAGCAGTTCATCAGCTCGGGCCGCAACGGCCAGACCGTGATCGTGTTCGCGGTGACCGACCCCGACGCTGGCAAGCGCGGCATCTCCGCGTTCATCGTGCCCACCGATACGCCCGGGTACAAGGTGCTCAGGGTGGAAGACAAGCTGGGCCAGCATGCCTCGGACACCTGCCAGATCGCGTTTGAAGACATGCGCATTCCCGCCGCGTGGCGGCTGGGCGAAGAAGGCGAAGGCTACAAGATCGCGCTGTCCAACCTGGAGGGCGGGCGTATCGGCATCGCCTCGCAATCGGTCGGCATGGCGCGTGCGGCCTTCGAATGCGCGCGCGACTACGCCCGCGACCGCCAGGCCTTCGGCAAGCCCATCATCGAACACCAGGCCGTGTCGTTCAGGCTGGCGGACATGGCCACCCAGATCCATGCCGCCCGGCAGTTGGTGCTGCACGCCGCGGCGCTGCGCGAGGCGGGCCGCCCCGCGCTGACGGAAGCCTCCATGGCCAAGCTGTTCGCCTCCGAAATGGCCGAAAAAGTCTGCTCGGCGGCGATCCAGACGCTGGGCGGTTATGGCTACCTGAAGGATTTCCCGGTCGAGCGCATCTACCGGGACGTGCGGGTCTGCCAGATCTACGAAGGCACCAGCGACATCCAGCGGCTGGTCATCGCGCGCAACCTGTAGCCGCCTCGGCCGCAGGCTCAGGCCCGCCGCCGCGCCTGCGCCCGGCGCCGGGCCCACAGCGTGTAAACCACGATGTTGCCCGCGATCAACAGCGCGGCCAGCACCACCTGCGTCGTCCGCGTGATGCCCTCGGGATAGATCAGGCCCAGCACATAATGTTCGATGAAGCCGCCGCCATAGCCTTCCTGGCCAGCGCGTTCACGCAGCGACACCTCCAGCGGCGTCAGCGGGCAGATCCACCCCATACCGATCACCATCGCGCCCCAGGCCAGCGCCGGCAGATGCAGATAGGCAAGCCGTGGCCGCCACAGGGCCAGCAGCCCGCCAAACATCACGAATGCGACAAACAGGCCATGCACGACAAGCACCAGGTCGGCAAGGATGCGATAGGTCATCAAATATCTCTTTATGGATCTGCGCCCGCAATGCGGGCCGAGGATGCAAGTTTAGAGCGCCTGTGTGCGCAACGGCATCCCGTTTGTGCTGCGCACATAAGGCACGACGATGAACTTCAAGCGCTGGGGATTGCATCAGGCATGACGCGCCGGCGTGGGCTTTTGAGTCTTGTCGTCATTCACATAAAAATCGGACTCGTCCCATAGAAAAAAGGCGGGGACATTGGCAGGATCGCCGGTTGGAATTGTGTGCGCCCACGCGAGTGGGCGGGTTTCATAGGTGGACTGTGCGCAATGTGGCGGCATAGGCCCGCCATCACAGCGAGCACATCATGCCGGTCCAATCCGACCTACGCTTCACCTTCGACCTCATCGGCAGCGAAGCGCCGCACGACGTATTCGAGGTCATCGAATTCGAACTGCGCGAAGCGCTGTCCCAGACTTCTCTGCTTTCGATCGACCTGGCCTGCGCCAATCCCGCCGTGGACTTCGGCCAGGTGCTGGACCGCCCGGCGCGCCTGACCATCTGGCATGGCGACACCCCGGTCCGCTACGTGCACGGGGCCATCTCCGCATTTTCCCAAGAGAGCACAGGGTTCCGACGGACCCGCTACCGCGCCGTGGTCGAACCGTGCCTGGCGCGCTTGAAGCTCAGCGCGGACTGGCGCATCTTCCAGACGCTTACCGTCCCGCAGATTGCCGAGGCCGTGCTCAAGGCCCACGGCCTGACGCAGGACTACGAACAGCGCGTCACCACCGAGCACCAGGCC
>NZ_AGUF01000052.1 GCF_000236785.1 Achromobacter arsenitoxydans SY8
ACGCGGTGTTCTCGCTGGATTCGGTCATTACCGCCGTCGGCATGGTGCAGGACCTGAGCATCATGATGATCGCCGTGGTGGTGGCGATGGCCGTCATGATGGTGGCCAGCCGCCCGCTGATGGCCTTTGTGGGCCGTCACCCCACCGTGGTCATCCTGTGCCTGGGCCTGCTGCTGATGATCGGCTTCAGCCTGGTCGCCGAAGGCCTGGGCTTCCATGTGCCCAAGGGCTACCTGTACGCCGCGATCGGCTTCTCGATCCTGATCGAGCTGTGCAACCAGCTTGCGCGCCGCAATCGCGCCCGCGGCACCCATGCCCTGGGACGCCGCCAGCGCACCGCCCAGGCCGTGCTGCGCCTGCTGCGCGGCGGCCGTGCCGGCCAGCCGATCCCGCAGGTGGACGAAGTGGTCGCGCTGGTCGACGGCGCGGGCGACGAGCCCGCCTTCGCGCCCGAGGAAAGCTCGATGATCGAGCGCGTGCTGTCCATCGGCGGCCGCGACGTGCGTTCCATCATGGTGCCGCGCGGCGACGTGATCTGGCTGGACGTGTCCGACACGCCCGACGCCATCGTGCGCAAGTTCGCCAGCGGCCACTCCCGCCTGCCGCTGTGCGCGGGCGATCCTGCCAACGTGCTGGGCGTGCTGCACTTCAAGGAAGTGCTGCCGCTGCTGCAGACCCCGGGCCCGCTCGACCTGGTCGAGCTGGCGCGCGAGCCGCGCTACGTGTTGGAAACCACGCCGGTGCTGAAGGTGCTGGATGAATTGCGCGCCTCGCGTGACCACATGCTCATCGTGGTGGACGAGCACGGCGTGTGCGAGGGCCTGGTGACGCCGATGGACGTGCTGACGGCGGTGGCCGGCGACCTGCCCGAACACCGCGAAGACCGGCCCGAGGCGCTGCAGCTGTCGGATGGCTCGTGGTTGCTGGAAGGACGCCTGTCGGTGAACGAGGCCGCGCGCCTGCTGGATGCGCAGGCCCTGGCCGATGACTATCCCGATGCCACGCTGGCCGGCTGCCTGCTGCGCGCCGGCGGCCGGATTCCGGAAACCGGCGATACGGTCCTGCTGCGCGACTGGGGGTTTGAAGTGACCCGGCGCGAAGGCCTGCGGATCGACCAGGTGCATGCGCGGCCGATCCAGCCGGAGGCCGCGTAGGCCGACTGACCGGGCGCGGTTTGCGCCGCGCGCCTCAGCTGCAGATGCGCCGCCACGGCGACCGGTTCACCGGGCAGTAGCCAGGACAGCGCGTGGCGACAGCCTTGCCGCTGAGGCATTCGTCATTGGCCTCGGTGAAGCCGTAGGGCGTGCTGCCATAGCATCCGCAAAGCTCCAGCACGGTGCCGGGCGGATGCTTGGCGGGTTCGGCGGCCGGCTTGGACGCGGCCTTGGAAACGTCTGCGGACTGCGCCGCGGCGGGCGGCGATGGCGCGGGAGCCGTCGCGGACGGCGCGGCGCGTGCGGCGGGTTCCGCTGCTGGGGCGGGCGCACGGGCAGGGCGCGTATCGCGGGCGGCGAGCCGGTCCTTCACGGCGTCGGGGCTCATGCCGCAGCGCTTGGCGATCGTCGATACGCTGCGGCCGGCATCGGCCATGGCGCGCAGCGTCTTGTCGCTGCAGGCCGCCTGCGCGGCGGTTCCCGCCAGCGCGCCCAGCACCAGCAGCGCGCACACCAATAGACCAGACCTGCATCGCGTCATGACTCGCCTCCCGCACGTGGGTGCGCCGGGGCAGCACTACGCCCGTGTTTGACCGCAAAGTTGCGGCCTAGCGTAAGGCGGGCAATTCCATGGTGTCAATGCGGCGCGAACGGATGGCCAGAATAGGTTGCGACGTGGCCGCGCCGACGCGGCCGCGGACGCCATCCGGTTGGTATCCGGACGGCGCCCGCCCTGGCCTCAGAAGCGCCAGCGCACGTTCAGGAAGCCGGCGTTTTCGCGGCTGCCATTGCCGAACTGGCCCTGGTAGCTCAAGCCGATCGCGGCGTTCTTGGACACCGAGACTTCCGCGCCCAATTCCGCCACCGCCGCATCGCGCGCGATCGGCGTGCCGGCAACGGTGAACGACGGGCCCGTGCTGAACGCCATGGTGCGCTCGGGATCCACGTCGCCCATCGCATGCCGCCAGCCCAGCGTTGCGCGCAGGCGGGCCGGAGCGCCCGCGATCTGCGTGTCGAGATTGCCGCGCACGCCGACCGTGGTGGTCGTGACATCGTTGCTTTCGCTGCCGGCCGACAGCGCGGCCGATCCGCCGTCTTCGGAGAAACCGCCCGTGCGCTGCTTGATCCAGGCTGCGCCGACGAAGGGCTCGATCGTCGCGTTCGGGGCGACAGGCATGGCGTAGCCCAATTCACCGAAGATCTGCGTCGTGTTGCCGTCGTAATCCGCCTTCAGCTCCTGGCCGTTCCCCCCGATGGCGAGGTTGCGCCGCGTTTCGATGTCCTGCCAGCTGTAGGCCGCGCCGGCCATGACATTCCACGCACTGCCCCCGGGCCGCACGAACGACTTGCCGCCGAACAGCGTGATGCTGTAGCTGTCGACGTCCGCCTTGGCGTTGCGGCTGTCCTGCCAGATCGTGCTGTCCTGGTAGCCCAGCGCCATGCCCACGCGCCAGCCGTCGCCCACGCGGATGTCCCCGCCCGCAAGCACGCCGCCGGTGCGCTGACGGTAGCTGGGCGCATTGCCGTCGCCGTCCTGGCTCTGCCAGTTGCCTAGCACTTCCGTCCATACGTTGCGCTGGCAGGAGAACTGCTCCGCGTAGCCGCCCGCGCTGCGTCCCGGGCCGCCGCAGGCCTGGCCGCGCCCTTCGCTGCGCAGGCTGTCGCGCAGGTGGTTCATCGGCAGCGTGCGCACCGATTCCGAACTGCGCACCAGCGCCGAGGCCAGCGAGGCGTGGCTGTCGCCCGAAAGCTGGCGGAAGGCTGCGGACGCCTGATCGCGGCTAAGCCCCAGGATGGACGCATACAGCGGCGAACCGGGATCGCTCCGACCCAGGGCTTGGGCCACGGCGCTCTGGTTCGACGTTTCGGCTACCGACTCGAAGCCGGTGTCGTTGCGCTGGAATGAGACGGTCACGTTGTTGGGGTCGTAGGCGACCGAGCCGTCCAGGAAGGCCAGCTCGGGCAGGGTGGCGCTGGCGAACGAGCCTTGTACGCCCTGGTCCGCCGTCAGCACCGTGTAGACGCTGCCCGCGGTCAACGGCGCGGTGCTGGTCACCTGCAATGCGCCGTCCAGCGTCGCCGAGCCCGCCACATGGACATTGGTGGCCGACTCCGGCCCCACATTGACGGCAAGCGTGGCCCCCGCGGCGTTGCTGAAGCTGTTGCTGATCTTCAGGCCGCCGCCGCTTGCGGGTTCGCTTTGCACCGTGCCGGCGTTGGTCAGGCTGGCGATGGCGCCGTTCCCGGTCAGGGTGGCGCCGGGATTGACCTGCACCGAAGCGGGCAGGGTGGCGGGGGATTGCGCGCTGCCCAATTGCACCGTGCCGGCCTCGATCGTTGCGTTGCCGCTGTACGTGTGGTCTCCATTGACGGCGAGCAGGCCGCCGCCCTGCTTGACCAGGTTCCCTGAGCCCGACAGGTTGCCCGCGAAGGCCCCGTCTTCGCCCTGGTTGAACACCAGCGTGGCGTTGTTGGCGATGGCGCCTTGCAGGCTGGACGTATCGCCGATAAGCGTGCCCGCGTTCACCTGGGTGCCGCCCGTGTAGCTCGAGACGCCCGCCAGGGTCAGTGCGCCGTCGCCTTCCTTGACCAATTGGCCCGCGCCGCGGACCGGGCCGGTCAGGGCGCCATCGCTGGCCTGGTTCACGTGCAGCGTGGTGCCGGCCGACGTATCGACGGCGCCCTGGATACTGGCGCTGTTGCCTTCCAACGTTCCTCCCGCAATCAGGGTTCCGCCCGTGTAGCCGTTGACCCCGTTAAGCACCAGCGTGCCATCGCCTTGCTTGATCAGCGCGCCGCTGCCGTTGATCGCCTGGTTCAGCGTGAAGGTCTGGCCGGCGGCCACCACGTCGATGCCGCCGCCTGCGCCGTCCAGCGAGATATTGCGCGCCGTCGTGGCGTAGGCCGGGTCCGCGATGCGCAGCGTGCCGCCGTCGATGGATACGGCGCCGCCGTTGCCCAGCTGATCGTCGGCGCTGACCTGCAGGACGCCGCTGCGGATGGCGGTGTTGCCGGTGTAGGTGTTCGCGCCCTCCAGGATCAGCGTGCCGCCGTTCGATTTCTCGATGCCGCCCGCGCCCGTGATGGGCGCCGAGATCGTAGCGGTGGCGCCGTTCTCCACGCGAATGGGCGCCTGCGCCTGGGCAACGGCGATCGCGCCCGCCGCGCCGGCCTGCAGCGTGTAGCCGTCGGTCAGGAACTGCAGTCCAGTCACGTTCTGCGCGCCCTCGATGCTGACCGTGCCGGCGGCACCCGAGAACACCGCGTACTTGCCGTTCCACGTTTCGGCGGTGGCGCCCGACGCGTCTGTCCAGTTCGTGCCGGCCGCCGACCAGGCGCCCGAGCCGCCCGCGATAATGCCGTCGGGCGTAGTCTTGGCGCCATTCCAGAACTGGATCTCGCCGGGCTGGCTCTCCAGCACCAGGTTGATCTGGTTCGGCTGGGTCTGAAGCGTCAATTGCGAGGCGGCCAGACCTGACGGCAAGGTCCCGTACTGCAAGGCGTTGTCCGTCAGCGTGCCGCCATAGGCGAACAGCCGATAGACGCCGGTTCCCAGGTTGCCGCCATCGGCGATGTTCAGCACGCCGTCCAGCCTGAGATCCTGCGCCACCGTCACTGCCGTGGTCGCCGAGTTGGGGGTGCCCAGCGTGAAGTCGAGCTGCGTGCCATTGGACAGCGCAAGGCTGCGCGCGAACGAAATCGGATTGCCGGGCGTGCCCGCGACCAGGTGCGCGTCGTCCTCAAGCTCCACGTCGGCCACGACCGCGCCCGAACCGCCCAGGTTTGCGCCGGCATTGACGGTCACGCCGCCACCCGTGAGCGTCCCGTCAACCCGCAGCGTGCCGCTGTTGACGGTGGTGCCGCCGCCCACGTTGTTGTTGCCCGTGAGCGTCAGGGCGGCGTTGCCGTCCTTGGTCAGCGTGCCGGTATTGTTGCCGGTCGTGCTGATGTTCCCGGCGTAGGTGCCGTCGACGCCGTTCTGGTCGAACACAATGGCGCTGCCATCGACCACCGTGATGTTGCCTTGTAGGCTGCCGGCGTTGCCGGCCAGCGTGCCGGCGTTCACCAGCGTGCCGCCCGTGTAGGTGTTGGCGCCGGTCAAGGTGACGACGTCGCCGCCGTTCTTGACCAGTCCGCCGCCGCCCGTGATGGCGCCCGCGTAGGCGCCGTCTCCTGCGTTCTGGTTGAACACCACGGTGGTGCCGGCGGCGGTCGCAATGTTGCCGGTCAAGCTGCCGGTATTGCCCGCCAGCGTGCCGCCGGTCAGCGTGGTGCCGCCCGTGTACTGGTTCTGGCCCGTCAGCGTCAGCGTCGACCCGTCGGCCTTAACCAGGCTCCCGCCGCCCGTGATGTCGCCAGCCAGGGTGAGGTCGTTGGCGCCCGATACCGTCAGCGGCGCATCCAGGGCGATGTCATTGCCCAGGGCGATGCCGGAAGCACCCGCCTGCAGCGTGCCCGGACCCGCGACCGTCAGGCCGCCCGTGCCCAGCGCGGCATTGTTGCCGGCGATGATCGCGCCGTCGGCCAGCACCGTTCCCCCCGCATAGGTATTGGCGTTGCCCAGTGTCAGCGTGGACGAGCCGGTCTTGGTCAGGGGACCGGTTCCGCCCACCACGCCGTTGAGCGCCAGGTCGCCCGACCCGCCCACCGTGACGGGGCCTTCGAGTTGCACCGTGTTGTCCAGCGAGACGCCGAGGCCCAGCAGTGTGGTGCCGCCGGCCGCGGTCAGCGTGCCAGTCCCCACGGCGGTATCGCTGCCCAGCGCCAGCGTGCCGCCCGCAAGCCGGGTGCCGCCCTGATAGCTGTTGTCGCCGGTCAATGTCAGCACTCCCGCGCCGTCCTTGACCAGGCCGCCCGCGCCAGCTATCTGTCCATTCAGGCTCAGGCCTGCTCCCGTGATCGTCGTGATGCCGGCCAATGTGATGCCATTGGCCGCGCTGACCGGAACACTAGTCGTCAGGGTGGTGCCGTCGGCCGCGCTGAGCTGGCCCACGCCCAGAGCGGTGTCGCTGCCCAGCGCCAGCGTGCCGCTATTGAGCGCCACGCCGCCCTGGAAGCTGTTGGCGCCATTGAGCGCCAGCGTGTCCGTGCCGTTCTTCACCAGGCTGCCCGTTCCGCCGATGCCGCCGTTCAGGGTCAGGTCCGCGGAGCCCGGCAAGGCGAGGGCGCCGTTGAGCACGACATCGTTCTGCAGGGTTGCCGTCGTGGAAGCATCCAGTGCGGTGCCGTCCGCGGCGACCAGCGTGCCAGTACCCAGCGCGCCGGACGCGCCCACCGTGATCTGGCCGGCGTCCAGGCGCGTGTCGCCCTGATAGCTGTTGGCGTTGGCCAGCGTCAAGGTGCCGGGTCCGGTCTTGATCAGGCCGCCGGGGCCCGCCACCTCGCCCGACAGCGTCATGGCGGCGCCATTGGCGAATGTGACATCGCCTTGCAGGCCGACATTGTTCGCCAGCGCGACCGCGACATCGTTGGACAGCGTGGTGCCGTCGGCCGCCGTGAGCGTGCCGCTGCCCAGCGCGGTGTCCGTGCTGACCTTGATCTCGCCGGCCTGCAGCAGGGTGCCCCCAACGTAGGTGTTGGCGCCCGCCAGGACCAGCGTGCCGGCGCCCGTCTTGGTCAGCGTGGCCGCGGGATCCACCCCCGACACCAGGCCTGTGACGGTGTACGGGCTGGTGGCGACGTCGATTGCGCCGGCGCCCTCCAGGGTGAAGTCGCGCGCGGTCGAGCCCGCCGACTCGCCCGCATAGCGCAGCGTGCCGCCGTCGAACACGACGCGGTTCGTCGCGTCGCCCAACTGGTCGTCGGCGCTGATCTGCAGAACGCCGCCTTCGAGGCGCGTGTCGCCGACGTAGCTGTTGGCCTGGCTGAACACCAGCGTACCCCCGTCGCGTTTTGCGATCGTTGCATTGCCCGCGACGCTGGTGTCCAGCGTGGCCGTCATTCCCGCTTCGACCCGAAGCGTGGCTACTCCGTCGCTGCCGGGCGTCGCATTCAGGGCGCCGCCCGCCAGCGTGTAGCCGTCGGTCGAGAACTGCAGGCCCTGGAAGGTCTGGGTTCCCGCCACGGCGACCGTGCCGGCCTCGCCCTCGAACACGCCAAACCGGCTTCCCCAGGCGCTGGCCGTGCCTGCCGCGTCGGTCCAGTTCTGGGCGACGCTATCCCAGGCGCCCGAGCCGCCTTGCCAGAACTGGATCTCGCCGGCCTGGGATTCGTTCAGGACATTGACCTGTCCCGCCACGTTGGTCTGCAGCGAAATGACGCCCGGAGGCAGCGCTCCCAGGGCCAGGTTCATGGATGTGGCCGCGCCGGAATAGGTGATGACGCGGTAGACGCCCACGCCGAAATCGGGCGTGCCCTCGATGTTCAGCGTGCCGTTCAGGTCGACGTCGCCATGGACATTGATAAGGCTGCTGGCATTGGCCGCGCCCAGCACCGCATTGATGCTGGACGCATTGTCCAGCGTCAGCGCACCCACCGTCAGGGCGCCCGGCGCGGCGGAGTTCACCGACAGGCGGCCGCCGTTGTTCACATTGACCGCGCCGTTGGCCGTGCCGGAGCCCGTCAGGATGGCGCTCGGCCCGTTGACGTTGACACCGCTGCTTGCCAGCGTGCCCGTCAGTCTGACCGTACCGCTGTTGATGTCGAAGACGCCTGTGTGGCTGCTTGCGCCGCCCAGCGCCAGCGTGCCGGTCCCGACTTTCGTGAGGCTGCCCGCGCCCGCCAGGTCGCCGCCGAAACTGCTGTCTACGTCGCCGCCCAGGGCCAGGCTGCCGTCGACCTGCAGTTTGCCCGCGCCGGACAGGGCGGCGATGGATTCGGCGCCCGTCAGTTGCAGCGTTGCGCCGTCGTCGATGCGAACGCCGGAGGCGGACGAGATGATGTTGCTGCCTTGCGTGGCCAGCGTGCCCTGCGCGACGCCAATGGCGCCCGTCAGCGTATTGGCGCCGCTGAGCGTCAGCGCGCCCGTTCCGGACTTCTCGACGTTGCCTGCGCCGGACAGGACCCCGGAATAGGCGCCCGAGGCATCCTGATTGAAGGTGAGGGTGGTGCCGGCGCTGGTGGCGACCGGTCCGGCGATGCTGTTCGAATCGCCCGTGATCGCGCCCGCCTGCAGCTGCGTCCCGCCGGCATAGCTGTTGTTGCCCGCCAGCGTGAGCGTGCCCGCGCCGGTCTTGACCAGGCCCGCATTGCCGGAGATGTCGCCGCCCAGCGTCCAGTTGCCGGCGCCATCAACCGTCAGCGCATTGTCCAGCACCACGGCGTTCGCCAGGCTTACGCCGTCGGCCGCGGACAGCGTCGCGCCGCCCGTTACGGTCAGCGCGCCGGCGCCCAGGGCGGTGTCGCTGCCCGCGATCAGCGCGCCGCCGGCCAGCGTGGTTCCACCTGCGTAGGTGTTGTCGCCGGACAGCGCGAGCGTGGCGCCGCCGTTCTTGATCAATCCGTTGCCGCCGCTGATTCCGCCAGCCAGCGTCAGGTCCTGGCTGCCGTTTACGGTCAGGTCGCCGCCCGACAGGACGATGCCGTTGTTCAACGTGACGGCTTGCGTCGCGTCCAGCGCCGCATCGCCCGACACGGTCAAGGCGCCGGCCCCCAGCGCCTGGTCCGAGCCGGCCACGATCAGGCCTTGCGCGAGCGTCGTGCCGCCCTGATAGGCGTTGTCGCCCGACAGCGTCAACGTGTTGCCGTCCAGCTTGCTGATGGCGCCCGAGCCGGACACCGTGCCCGCCAGCGCGATGTCCTGGCCGCCCGATACCGCAAGTGGCGCGCCGTCCAGCACGATGGCGTTGGCCAGCGTCACCGCCGTATCCAGTCCCTGCAGGGCCGCCGCGCCGTTTACCGTCAGCACTCCGCTGCCCAAAGACGTGTCCGCGCCGACGCGCAGCGTGCCGCCGTCGATGCGCGTGCCGCCCGCGTAGGTGTTGGCGCCCGCCAGCGTCAGCGCGCCCGCGCCGGTGGCGGTCAGGCCGCCGGCGCCGGAGATCTCGCCGTTCAGCCGCAAGCCATTCGTCGCATCGAGGGCCAGCGTTTGTTCCAGGACCACGTTGTTGGCCAGCGCCACTGCCTGATCAGACGCCAATGTGGCGGCGCCGGCCACGGTCAGCGCGCCCGTGCCCAGCGCCGCGTCGTTGCCGGCACGCAAGACGCCCGCAGACAAAGTCGTTCCGCCCGCATAGCTGTTTGCAGCATCCAGCGTCAGCGTCGACGCGCCGCTTTTGGCGAGCGCACCCGCGCCGTCAATTCCGCCGCTGAGCGTAATGTCCCGGTCTCCGGTCACGTTCAACGCCGCCGACAGCGTCACGCCGTTGGCGACGGTCAGTGCCGGCCCCGGCTGCGCGCCCGACAGGCTGGCGTCCGCATTGACGAGCAGGGCGCCGGTGCCCAGCGAAGCGTCCTGGCCCAGGCGCAGGTTGCCGCCATTGAGCTGCGTGCCGCCTTGATACGCGTTGGCGCCCGCAAGGGTCAGCGTGGTGCCCGGGCCGCCCACGATAAGACCGCCCGCGCCGCCGATCGTACCCAGCAGTTCGGTGTCGTGGGTCTGCGCCAGCGTCAGGTCCGCGCCCGCGGTCACCTCCACGGCATTGTCCAGCGCCAGGTTGCCGGCGCCTTCCAGCGCCGCATCCCCCGTCACGCTTAACAGGCCGGCGCCCAGCGCCGCATTGTTGCCCAACACCAGCAGGCCGCTGTCCAGCCGGGTGGCGGCGTGCGTATTCACGCCATTGAGCGTCAGGCTGCCCGCGCCGGACTTGATCAGCGTTCCGGATCCGGCAATGGCGTTATTCAGCGTCAGGTTGCCGGCGCCGCCGGCCGTCAGGTTCGCGCCCAGGCTGATCGCGTTGTCGAGCGCGTAGGATCCGTCGGACAGCAGGCCGGCCGCGCCGTTGACGTTCAACGCGCCGGCGCCCAGCGCGGCATTGCTGCCCACGCGGATCGCGCCGCCCGACAGTGCGGTGCCGCCGCCGTAGGTGTTCTCGCCATTGAGCGTCAGCGTGCCGGCGCCCGTCTTCGACAGCGCGCCGTTCGCGCCGGACACTACCCCGTTGAGCGTGAGGTCGTTGCTGCCGGGATTGGTCAGCGTCGCGCCCGCGCCGATGGCCACGTCGTTGGCCAGCGCCACGGCGGCCGACGCGTCGAGCGCGCCGGAGCCCGTCACGTCGAAGACGCCCGAGCCCAGCGCGGTATTGCTGCCAGCTGCAATCGTGCCGCCCGCCAGCGTCACGCCGCCGATGGCGCTGTTGTCGCCGCCCAGCGCCAGCGTGCCCGCGCCCGACTTGGTGAGCCGGCCGGCGCCCGAAAGCGCCTGGTTCAGCGTGAAGACGTTGCCGGCGTCGGCGATGTCGAAACCCGCGCCCGCGCCGACATCAATGGCCCGCGTGGTGCCCGTGTAGCCGGTGCCGGTCACGCGCAGGGTGCCGCCGCCAAAGCGCACGGCCGTGCCGGCCGCGCCCAGGTTGTTGTCCGCGCTGACCTGCAGCACACCCTCGCTGATCTGCGTGCCGCCCGTGTACTCGTTCGCGCCGCCCAGCACCAGCGTGCCCTGGTCGCGCTTGTTGAGCGCGCCCGCGCCGCGGATGACGCTGTTGATCGTGCCGGTGAGCGTCGGATCCACCCGGAAGTTGCTGGCGTCCGCGGCCAGGCGCAACGCGCCGCCCTGCAGCGTATAGCCGTCGGTGAAGAACTGCATGCCGGTCACGGCCTGTTCGCCCGCGACCGTGACCGCGCCGCCCGCTGCGCCGCCAAACACGGCGAAGCTGCCGCCCCAGGTCTGGCTGAGTTGTCCGGCCTGGTTGGTCCAGTTGGTCGATCCCGCCTGCCAGGTGCCGGCGCCGCCCGCCAGCGTGCCGTCCGCCAGCTGCTTCACGCCGTTCCAGAACTGCACGCTGCTGTCGCTGGTTTGCACCACCAGGTTCACCTGCTGGTTGACGGCGGTCTGGATCTGCAGATTCGATGGCACGGTGCCCGGGGGCAGGGAGCCCAGCGCCAGCCCGTTGTCCGTAAGCAGTCCGGTGTAGGTGATAAGGCGATAGACGCCTTCGCCGAATCCGCCCTTGTCGGTCACATTCAGGTCGCCGTCCAGCGTGAGATTGCCGTTGACCTGCACCAGCGTCTGCGGCGTGGCCTGCGGCGCGCCCAGCGCTACGTTGAACTGCGAGCCCTGATTCAGCGTCAGGCCGCCCATTGTCAGCGTCTGGCCGGACGTGGCCGACAGCGCGCCGCCCGATGCGATGGTGGTCAGGCCCGAGAGTACGCCCGAGCCCGCCAGCGTCGCGCCCGCGCCCACGTTCACCTGCGAGCTGGCCAGGCTGCCATTGACGTTCAGCGTACCGCCCGCCACGTCCATGTTGCCGCTCTGCGTGTTGTTGCCGGTCAGCGTCAGGCTGCCCGACCCGGCCTTGACGAAGCTGCCCGCGCCGGAAAGCGCGCCGCCGAACATCGAATCCGCGTTGTCCTGTCCCATCCGCACGGTCGCGCCAGCGCCCAGGTCCAGTCTGCCGGCGCCAGCAAGCGACCCAAAGGTCTCGCTGTCGGCCAGACGCAGCACGGTGCCGCCGCTCAGATTGACGGAGAGGGCGTCGGCCAGCGCCTGCCCGCCACGCGCTTCGACGGTGCCGGACAGCAGGTTCAGCCCGCCTGTGAAGGTGTTCACCCCGCTCAGCACCAGTGTGCTGGCATTGGCCGCCACGTCCACGCTGCCGGCGCCGCTGATGGCGCCGCCATAGGTGGCGTCGGCACCCTGGGCGATCACCAGTTTCGAGTTGTTCAGCACGCTCGCGCCCAGGCTTCCGGCGCCAGCCTGCACGGTTCCGCTGGCGATCGTGGTGCCGGCATGGCTGTTGGCGCCTGTCAGTGTCAGCGTGCCTGTGCCGTTCATGACCAACCGACCGGGCCCGGCGATCGCGCCGCCCAGCCCGACATCGTTGGCGCCCCCCACCGTCAGGTTGCCGTTGAGCGCGACGTTGTTCACGAAATTGCGCGCAGCCGTGCTTTGGAAGCCGGCATCGCCGCCGACCGTTAGCGTGCCGCCGCCCAGTGCCGTGTCGCTGGCCGCAACCAGGGTGCCCGCGTTCAGCGCCACGCCGCCCGTGTGGGTGTTGTTGCCGGACAGCGTGAGCGCGCCCGCGTCGTTCAACGCGATGGCGCCGCCACCGCTCAGCGCGCCGGACAGGTTCAGCGTCTGACCGCTTGTCGCGATGCCCAGCGTGCTGCCCAGGCGGATGCCGTTGGCCACCGTCAGGTTGCCGGCCGCCAACGTCGACGCGCCTTGCACGTCCAGCAGACCCGTGCCCAGGCCCTGCGCATTCGCCAACGTCAGCGTGCCCGCATTGAGCAGTACGCCGCCCGTGTGCGTGTTTGCCGCCGACAAGGTCAGCCCGGCGCCGCCGTTCTTGACCAGCGTGCCGTTGCCCGACAGCGCTCCGGCCAGCGTGAGGTCCTGCGAGCCGCCAATTGTCAGCCGATCGTTCAGCACGAACTGGTTGCCCAGGCTGACGGGGGCGGCGCTGTCCACCGTGGCGGCGCCCGCCACGGTGATCAAGCCCGTGCCCAATGCATTATTCGCGCCCGCAACCACCGTTCCGGCATTGAGGGCGCCGCCGCCGAAGCTGTTGACGCCATTGAGCGTCAGCGTGCCTGCGCCTGACTTGACCAGCGTCCCGCCCGCGCCGGACAGCGCGCCGTTCAGCGTCAAGTTGTTGTCCCCGGTCACGGTCAAGGCATTGCCAAGCGTGAAGTTGTTGGCCAGGACCGAGCCCGTGCCCGTCGCGCTGCCTGCCAGCGTCGTCGCGCCGCTGACATTCACCGCGCCCGTGCCGAAGGCGCCCGAAGCGCCCACGTTCACTGTGCCGCCCGCCAGCGTCGTGCCGCCAGCGTAGGTGTTGGCGCCGTTGAGAGTCAGCACGCCCGCGCCCGTCTTGACCAGGGATCCGCCTGCGCTGATCGGACCGTTCAAGGTCAGCGCATCGGCGCCGTTGAGGGTCAGCGCATTGTTCAGCACGATGGCGTTCTGCAAGGCCACATTGGTGGACGAGGCCAGCGTCGCCGCCCCGTTGACCGTCAATGGGCCGGCGCCCAGCGCCGCGTCGTTGCCGACGATCAGGCCGCCCGCGCCGAGGCGCGTTGCGCCATGCGAATTTGCGCCCGTCAGCGTCAGGACCCCGGCGCCGCTCTTGACCAGCGCGGCGCTTCCCGACAGCGCGCCCGACAGGGTCAGGGCGGCCGGATTCGTCAGCGCCAGGTCGGCGTTCAGCACGACGTTGTTGGACAGATTGGTCGCGCTGCCCGCCTGCAGGGCCGATGCGCCATACACCACCAGGTCTCCCAGCCCAAGTGCGCTGTTCCCGCCCAGCGCCAGACCACCGCCACCCAGCCGCACGCCGCCAATGTGCGTGTTCGCCCCATTGAGCGTCAGCACGCCCGCGCCCGACTTGTCGAGCGCGCCGGCGCCAGCGATAACGCCGGACAGCGTGAGGTTGTTGGCGCCCTGGACGCCCAGACCGCCCGCATTGAGCTGAATCGCGTTGGCCAGCGAGAGTCCGGCAACGGAAGGCGCCAGCGCGCCGCCATTGCCAGTCAGCGTGCCCGTGCCGAAGGCCAGGTTGTTGTCGAAATTGACCAGGCCGCCGTTCAGCGTCGCCTGGCTGCTGACGAGCGGCCCGTTGATCGTCCAGGTGCCGCCGTTCACCCGCAGATTGCTGAAGTTCCGGTACACGGCCGAGCTGGCCGTGCCAGTGCCGCTTACGCCAGCAGCGCCCGGGTTTTGCAGTACGAGGGTGTTGTTGCCGTTAGCGCCGCCGTCCACGGTTCCGCCCATGGCAAATCCCAGCGCAACGCTCGCGTTCAGCCCGGCCACCGAGGCGTCCACGCCAATGGCGGCGCCGCCCGCCGTCACGGAAGATCCCGTTACGGCGGTGAACGTGTTGGTGCTGTTCTGCCCCATGCTCACGCTGCCGTTGATGGCCCCGGCGTTGACAAAGCTGTTGCCGGTGACCGACCGGCCCAGCCCGACCCGTCCGTTGATCACGCCGCCGGCGGCGTTGTTCACGGTGATCGGCGCGCCGCCGTAGGCGGCAATGACCGGCGTGGCGGCAGGCAGCAGCCCGGCCAGGACACCCGGCTTTGCGCTGATGATGCCCGTGTTGTCGATGTTGATGCTGCCCGCGGCGTTGCTCTGCAGGATGAGGGCGCTGCCCTCGACGGTATTGAGCAGGGAGAGGCCCAGCACCGATAGCCCGGCGCCGTACAGCGTGCCGCTGTTGTTGACGCGCACCGCGCCGCCGTTGGTCGCGTTGCCCATCATGACGCCCGATGTGCCAAGCGCAGCCAGCGCCAGCGTCGGATCGACCAGCCCCTGGTTTGTGAGGGTGGTGTTGCGCCCAGTGAGCTTGATGGCCGCGGCGCCGGGCAGGCTGACGGCAGGCCCGGAAGATTGTCCGGTCGCCGTCACCTGGACCGTGACGTCATTGGCGCTGCTGGTGACCGTGTTCGGGTTCAGCAGGCTGAATGCGTCATTGCAGATGATGGTCGTGCCGGTCGTCGTGCATGCCAGCGCGGCGGGAACGGGCGCCAGCAGTACGGCCAGCACGCGCCAGACGTAGTTCAGGCCCAGGGGAACCAGGGGACAGCCATGCCGGTGGCCAAGTCTCATGACAGCTCCAGAAACAGAAGGAGCCTTCCCCGTTTCGCAAGCGTCAACCATTCCGAAACGGAAAAAGCGGTTGCTGCAACTCAGGAAACCAAGCGGCGGTGTGTTTTTGTTCCTGCCGCTGAATTAGGGGTCAGTGTTGGGGGCAAAGGCAGGGCGAGGCTGTTAATAATCTGCGTTAAAGGTAACCAATAATCTCCTTAAAAATACGGATTATCTCTTGATGAAACACACGATAAGTTACTAACGTTTCTTATGGAATTGTCTGTTGAAAATAATGCGGCGGCGCAATATAAGGTGGCTTGTTTGGCCGAAAAAAAGAAAATATCCAGATAATTCGATTCGCAATGATTGTCATGTTATATACATAAGTCATTGATTTTAGTTGCTTTTAGTCTGCGACACTGCGCGCACTAGAAAGTGGGTTGGCATCCTGCATAGTCTAGATATTTATTATCGGGAATGAGATTTGCTGAGAAATAGTAGTAATTTTCAGAAAACACCGGATTATATGGATCTGCAATTCGCGAAAAAAATTCGTAAAAAATCCCCGGAGACAGGAGTCATCCGGGGAGAATCCGAAACGTATTCCGGCGCCATTCGCAAGCAAGCGTAAACGAGGGGTCAGACGCTCATTTCGGGCTGTTGCGCGGCAAACGAAATGCCTTCGATGGCGGCTTCGGCGCGCTCTCGGGCCGCTTCAAGCAGCGCCGGCCCGCGCGCCGTCCCCTCGACCGAAACGAACGTGACCTGCCTGAGCCCGATGGTCGCCAGGACATGCCGTAGATAGGGCGTCAGAAAGTCCGGCTGCCGAGCCTCGTCGCCGCTGAACGCGCCGCCCGACGAAATCGCCACATACACCGGACGATCTTCCAGCACGCCCACCTTGTTTCCCTGCGGCGTGATGCGGAACGTGCTGCGCACCCGCACCACGTGGTCCAGCCAGGACTTGAGCGACGACGGGACGGTGAAGTTGTGCATGGGCGTGGCCAGCACGATGTGGCTTGCGTCCGCCAGCATCTGGATCAGGCGGGCGGATGCCTTCAAAGACCCGCGGCCCAGCACATCGTGGGCCGGATCCGCCGGCGCGGCCAGCGCGGCGGCGTAATCGCTGTCGGCATGGGCCAGCGTGGTGGCGTCGAATTCCACGATGTCCAGGCCGTCTGCTGGTCCGGTGTGCGTCAGGCGGTCGACAATGCGCTGCGACAGGCGATAGCTTTCAGAGGCGAGTCCACGCGGACTGCAACGGATACGCAGGATGCTCATGCGGGTAATGCTCCCAGAGGTTTGCTGAAACGGATGGCGCTGGTCAGAAGGCCTTGCCGGAAATAGAAGCGCTGTGCGAGCGCGTTGCCCAGTCCCGTATCGAGTACGAGCCTGTCGCAGCCGGAATCGCGCGCCAGCTCGTCCAGCGCGCCGATGAGCCGGGCGCCCCAACGGCCGCCGCGACGGCTTTCGTCGACCACCAGGTCGTCGATGTACAGGAATCGGCCGTAGATCAGGTTTTCCTGATGGCGATAGCCGGCCAGCGCAATCGCCGCGCCGTCCTGCACGGCGGCCAGCAGGCGGTAGTGTTCCTGGCGCATGCGGCCGATGCGCTGGATAAAGTCTGCTTCGTCCGACAGATGGGGACGCAGCGCGCGCATCAGCGGCAGGCAGGCCCGAAGTTCTTCGGGCGTTTCCAGGTGACGCAAGACGGGTTCCGTCTTGGATGTGGTGTTCATTCGATGGTTGCCTGAAAGGAGGGCGGCTGCGGATGTCCGCCCCTTGCTCAGCACCCATCTTAGAAAGCGCATGCCATAATTTGAAGGGCCATAAAGGCCAATTTGGACTATGCCATGATTCCTTCCCGCCCCGACGGCCTGCTGTCCCTGTCCGGCGCCAGCGGCATCCCGCTGTACCGTCAGGTCTATGAGCGCTTCCGCAGCGCAATCGCCGAAGGCACGCTCAAGCCTGGCGACCGTATTCCGTCGGCGCGCGCGCTGGCCAAAGAAATCGGCGTGGCGCGCGGCACCATCGAGGTCGCGTACTCGCTTCTTGCCGCCGAGGGCTACATCCTGGCGCGCGGCCAGGCCGGCACCATCGTCGCCCCGAATCTGCAGCCGCAGGCAAAGGCCGCGCCGGCTTCCGCGCCCCGGGCCGCCAGCCGCCCCGACGCCGCCTGGCCGCACGCGCCCGCGCCGATACCTTTCCAGATGGGCCTGCCGGCCCTGGACGCCTTTCCGCGCAAGATCTGGGCCAGGCTGGGCGCGCGCCATCTGCGCGCCACGCAGCCGCCCGACCTGGCGTATCCCGATCCCTGCGGCCTGCTGGCGCTCAGGACCGCAACCGCCGCCTACTTGCAGGTGGCGCGCGGCATCCAATGCACGCCGTCGCAGGTGTTCATCACGTCCGGCTACAACAACACGATGCAGCTCATCCTGCAGGCGCTGTTCAAGCCGGGCGACTCGGTCTGGGTGGAGGACCCCGGCTATCCGCCGACCCGCGCGCTGCTCAGGCAGGCGGGCATGCAGCCGGTGCCGGTGCGGGTGGACGCGGACGGCCTCGTGGTGGAGGCGGGCATCGCCGCCGAGCCGCGTGCGCGCGCGGCTGTCGTCACGCCCGCGCATCAGAGTCCGCTGTGCCTGTCCCTGTCGCTGCCGCGCCGGCAGGCGCTGCTGGAGTGGGCCGCGCACAGCAACGCGTGGATCGTGGAAGACGACTACGACGGCGAATACCGTTACGTCAGCCGTCCATTGCCGGCGTTGAAGAGCCTGGACCGGCAGGGGCGGGTGCTTTATGCAGGCACCTTCAGCAAGGTGCTGTTTCCCGGCTTGCGGCTGGCCTATCTGGTGGTGCCGGAAGCGCAGGCGCCGCGTTTCGAGCGGCTGTGCACGTTGCTGGCCGGCGGCGCGCCCGTGCTCATTCAGGGCATTCTGGCCTCGTTCATCAACGAAGGGCACTTCGGCCGCCATATCCAGCGCATGCGCCGCCTGTACAGCGAACGCCGCGATGGCGCGGCGGCGGGCCTATCGGCGGTGCTGGGATCGCGCCTGCGCATCGACCCGCAGCCCGGCGGGATGCACCTGGTGGCGCACATGGAAGGTCATCACACCGACCGGCCGCTGGCGGCGCGCATGCTCGAAAGCGGCCTATACGCGAACGCCTTGTCGCACTGGTCCGCGGCGCCGGACGCGCAGTCCGCGCTGCTGATGAGCTTCACGAATATCGCGTCGGCCGACCAGGCCGAGCAACTGGCTCGGCGGATCCTGGCGCTGATGTAGCGGGGCCGCGCGGCTCAGGTCAGGCCGGCCTTGTCCAGACCGTATTCCTTGTCCGCCGATCCCGGCACGGTGCGGAATGCGACGTTCAGGCGGTTCCAGCCATTGATGCCGACAACCAGGAACGTCAGGTCCGACAGCTCGCTCTCCGAAAACTGGGCCCGGACCGATTCGTAAATGTCGTCCGGCACGCCGTGAGGAGAAAGCGTGGTCAGGGCTTCGGTCCACGCCAGCGCTGCGCGTTCCCGGGCCGAAAACAGGGGCGACTCCCGCCAGATCGCGACATGGTGCAGGCGCAACGCGCGCTCGCCGCGGATCGTCGCTTCTTTTACGTGCATGTCCAGGCAGAAGCCGCAGCCGTTGATCTGCGAGGCGCGGATGTCCACGAGTTGGCCCAGTTCCTGGACCACGGGGACCTTTTTGAGCGTCATGCTGAAGTCCAGATACCGCTTGGACAGGACTTCCGAAACCTGGAAATAATTCAATCGCTGGCTCATGCCGATACCTTTCTGGTGTGTGGCGGTTCAAGGGCTGAGCGCCCATGATGCCGCCTGTTGGCCCAGCCATGAAGTGCCATGAACCCAGTTTTTGACTAGGCCATGATAAGCGCGGCTGCGGGTGTTGTGCGGGCCGCGTTTGGCCATTAATCCGATTGAATCGCGGGGCCGGCCCGGCTATAAGCTTGGATCTGGGGCCAGCGTTTCCGCGCCCCGGCCGCCACTACGCCGACATCCATGCCGCACCCATCGCCCCAAGACGAACACGTAGACAGCAAGCCTGCTGCTGGCACGATAGCCCAGGCCGGACGCGGTTCCTGTCTTGAGGTTTTCCTGATATTCCTGCGCCTGGGGTTTACGTCCTTCGGCGGCCCGGTGGCCCATCTTGGATACTTCCGCAGCGAATTCGTGGACCGGCGCCGCTGGCTGGACGACTACGCGTACTCGGATCTGGTGGCGCTGTGTCAGTTCCTGCCCGGCCCGGCCAGCAGCCAGGTCGGCATGGCGATCGGCCTGCGGCGGGCGGGATGGGCGGGCATGTTGGCGGCCTGGGTCGCTTTCACGCTGCCGTCGGCGCTTGCGCTGATCGGTTTCGCACTGGGTCTGGCCCATTACGGCTGGCTGTCGCAATCTGCCGCGGTGCACGGCTTGAAGGTCGCGGCGGTCGCCATCGTCGCCCAGGCGGTGTGGGGCATGGGCAGATCGCTGTGCCCCGACCGCTCGCGCGCCGCGCTGGCGGTAGCCGCCGCGCTCATCACGGTGATCCTGCCCACCGCGCTTGCGCAGATGGCGGCGGTGCTGCTCGGGGCCGTGGTCGGCGCCGCCTTTCTGCAGGTGCCCCCCCGGCCGATCCTGGCGAATTCCTCGCTGGGCGTGACACGCTGGGCAGGCTGGCTATCACTGGGCCTCTTCATCGCGCTGCTGGCCGGCTTGCCGGCGTGGGCGCTGCTGTCGAACGGCGCTCTGGCCAGCCAGATCGACGGGTTCTACCGCGCGGGCGCACTGGTGTTCGGCGGCGGGCATGTGGTGCTGCCGCTGCTGGAAACGGCATCGGTATCCACCGGCATGGTGTCCAGCGCCGACTTCCTGGCCGGCTACGGCGCGGCGCAGGCAATGCCGGGCCCGCTGTTCACCTTCGCGGCGTTTCTGGGCGCGCTAGCTTCAGGCCCCTTGTCCGGCTGGGCGGGCGGCCTGGCGCTTCTGTGCGTGATCTTCCTGCCCGGCGCCTTGCTGTTGACGGCCGCGCTGCCGTTCTGGGAATCCTTGCGGCGGCGGCCCGGCGTGCGCAACATGGTCGCGGGCGTCAATGCCAGCGTCGTCGGCATCCTGCTTGGCGCGCTGTACGACCCGGTCTGGACCAGCGCGATACTCGGCAAGGCCGACTTCGGCCTTGCGCTGCTGCTGTTCGCGCTGCTGGTCTATGGCCGCTGGTCGCCCGTATGGGTGGTGCTGCTGGCCGCGGCGGGCGGCTGGACGCTGGGCTGGCTGGTCTAGCGCCGCCTGCGCTTTCAGGACGTCCAGCGGGCAGGGCGCTTCTGCAGGAAGGCGTCTATGCCTTCGCACGCATCGGCTTCCATCATGTTCCTGGCCATCACGTCGCCCGCATAATCGTAGGCGTCGGCCAGCGCCATCTGGCGCTGCTTGTAGAACATGCGCTTGCCGTAACGCACCGCTGCCGGGCTCTTGGCCAGGATGTCGTCGACCAGCGCGCGCACCCGCGCATCCAGCTCCGCATCCGGCACGGCGTGGTTGATCAAACCCCAGTCGGCCGCCTGGGCCGCATCAATGAAACGGGCGGTCATCAGCATCTCGAACGCGCGCTTGGCCGACACATTGCGGCTGAGCGCGACGGCCGGGGTGGCGCAGAACAGCCCCACATTGATTCCAGACACGGCAAACTTCGCGGAGTCGGCGGCGACGGCCAGGTCGCAGCTTGCCACCAGCTGGCAGCCCGCCGCCGTGGCAATACCGTGCACCTTGGCGATGACGGGCACGGGCAGCGCCTGCAGTCCCTGCATGACGCTGCCGCACTTGCGGAACAGTTCGCGGTAGTAGTCCAGCGAGGGCTGGCTGCGCATTTCGCGCAGATCGTGGCCAGCGCAGAAGGCGCGCCCCTCGGATTCCAGCACCACGCAGCGCACGCCGGGATCGCGGGCCAGCACATCAATTTCCTGCTGCAAGGCGGCCAGCAGGGCCTCCGATAGCGCATTGAATTGGGACGGGCGGTTCAGGCGCAGCGTGACGACGCCGCCTTCGGCACTGCGCAGGAGCGGCTGCGGGTCCGCCTTGTTCTCTAGGGTCATGTCGCCTCCAGGAAGGGGTGTCCCCGGATACTAGCTCACGACGGTCAGGATGCGTGCGTCAGGCGCTTCGCGATGGCGGGCGACAGGCACAGCAATGGCGCGACGATGGCCGCACCCACCACCGCCATGGCCAACTGCGGCGCCATGCCGCTGTCCAGCAGCACGGTCGCGATGACCGCCGAACCGCTCATCTGGAAAAGGCCGTAGACTGCCGCGGCGGTGCCCGCGCGCTCGGCAAAGGGCTCCAGCGCCAGGCTCAGCCCGGAACCGAGGGCCAGCGAGAACCCCACGGTCAGTACGGCCACCGGCAGCATGAATATCCAGGCCGACATCGGCGCCCACAGCCAGGCGCAGAAATGCATGACCGATGCCAGCAGCAGGGCCGCCATGCCGACGCGCACCATGGTGTGGCGGCCAAAGCGCGCGATAAAGGTCGGCGCCAGGAAGAACGCCGCGATGTTGATTGCTGCATTGCCGCCGAACCAGGCCGAGAACCCCAGCTCGGAATAGCCCAGCTGCTGCACCAGCACCACGGGCGCGGCGGACACGAACACCAGGATCATCGCCATGCCGGCCATGCCGAACGCCGCGAAGTACAGGAAGCGGCCGCTCGCGGCGATGGGCGCATAGCGGCGCAGGCTGTACAGCGCGCCTTGGCGCTGGGGGGACGGCGCTCGGGTTTCCTCGAAACGCCGGGCCAGCAGCGCGGCCAGCGCCAGCGCAAACACGGCCATGAACACGAAGGTGCTGCGCCAGCCCGCATGCAGCGCCAGCACGCCGCCCAGCATCGGCGCCAGCGCGGGCACCGAGCACAGCGCACCGTTCAGGTAGCTGTACACGCGCGCGCCCACCGCCGGACTGAAGCAATCGCGCACCGCAGCGAACGCCACCAGCGACGCCGAGCAGGCGCCCAGGCCCTGGATCACGCGCGCCGCGTAGAACGCCTCCAGCGACGTGGCGGCCGCGCCCAGTGCGGAACCCAGCAGGTACGCCAACGCGCCCGCCAACGCCACGGGCCGGCGGCCATAGCGGTCGGCGAGCGGGCCGATCAGGACCTGCCCGACACCCACCGCGAAGATGAACAGGGTGATGCTGGCCTGCAGCGCGCCGATGGGCTCGCCAAAGCCCAGCGCCATGGCGGGCAGCGAGGGGAGATAGATGTCGATGGCCATCGGCGTAAGCGTGACCAGTCCCATCAGTAGACCGATCAGCCAGCGCTGGCCTCGGGGCGTCAAGGCAGACTTCATTGCAGGCTCTGGGCTCGTTGCGAACCCGGGAAAACCCGACATTATCCATGATCAACCGGGCCCGAGCCGGAATCCCGGCTCGCGTAGAATATTTTCCCCATGAACCCGCCCGCCTTGCGCCCTCGCATCGTCATCCTGTATTGCACGCAGTGCCAATGGCTGCTGCGCGCCGGCTGGATGGCCCAGGAACTGTTGTCCACCTTTTCGACGGACCTTGGCGAAGTCGTGCTGCAGCCCGGCACCGGCGGCATATTCCAGATCACGTACAACGGCGACCTGATCTGGGACCGCAAGCGCGATGGCGGATTCCCTGAGGCCAAGGTGCTCAAGCAGCGCGTGCGCGACCGCCTCGACCCGGGCCGCTCGCTGGGCCACATTGATGGCCATGGAGCGGCGCCTGCCGGCGATCCCGGCCTCTGAACGCCGCGCGCAAGGCCAAAAAAACGCCGGTCCCGAAGGACCGGCCAAAGCAGCACTACCCCAAAAATCGACGCCCGCTTACGCGGCCGACTCCGCGCGTTGCACCGCCTCCCGCGCCTTGCGCTGGCGCATCGCCGACGTCGCCAGCAGCGCGATCAGCGCCACGCACGCCAGGATGAAGCCCAGGCTGATGGGACGCGAGACGAAGATCGACAATTCGCCGCGCGACAGCAGCAGGGCGCGCCGGAAGTTCTCTTCCACCATCGGCCCCAGCACGAAACCCAGCAACAGCGGCGCCGGCTCGAATCGCAAGCGGATCAGCGCGTAGCCCGCAGCGCCGAACAGGGTCACCATCCCCACATCGAACAGGTTGTTGTTCGTGCTGTATACGCCCACGCAGACAAAGAACAGCGCGGCGGGGAACAGGTAGCGGAACGGCACTGTCAGCAGGCGCACCCACATGCCGATCAGCGGCAGGTTCAGCAACAGCAGCAGCACGTTGCCGACCCAGAAGCTGGCGATCAGCCCCCAGAACATGTCCGCGTGCTCGATCATCATTTGCGGACCCGGCTGGATGCCGTGGATGATCAGCGCGCCCAGCATCAGCGCCATGACAGGATCGCCGGGGATGCCCAGGCTCATGGTCGGAATGAAGCTGGTCTGCGTCGATGCGCTGGTCGCGGCTTCCGGTCCGGCGATGCCTTCGATGGCGCCGCGGCCGAAGCGGCGCGGTTCGCGCGCGACCTTCTTTTCCGTCGCATAGGAAATGAAGGAAGCGATCGTCGGGCCGGTGCCGGGCAGGATCCCGAACGCCGCGCCGATGGCGGTTCCGCGCACCAGTGCGCCGCGCGACTGCTTGATGTCGCCGGCTTCGGGCCGCATAGATTTCAGGCTGACCTTCGCCGACGTGACCTTGCTGTCGCCGCCGATGCGGTTGATGTTCTTCAGGAAGTCCGCCACGCCGAACAGGCCCATGGCCAGCGCCACGATCTGCAGGCCATCCGACAGTTCCAGGACGCCGAAGTGAAAGCGCATCGTGCCCGTGTTCACGTCCGTGCCCACAACGCCCAACAGCAGGCCGACCACCACCATCGCAACGCCCTTGATCGCAGAGCCCTTGGCCAGCGTCGCGCCTGCCAGCAGGCCCAGCATCATCATCGAGAAGTACTCGGCGGGACCGAACTTGAACGCCACGTCCACCAGCATCGGTGAGAACAGGATCATCGCCAGAATGCCCACCGACGCGCCGCAGAACGACGAGAACATCAGCATGAACAGCGCGGACCCGGCCTTGCCGTTGCGCGCCAGCGGATTGCCGTCCAGGCAGGCCACCGCGTGCGATGCCGTACCCGGCAGGTTCAGCATGATCGACGTGATGCCGCCGCCATATTGCGATCCGTAGTAGATGCCGGACAGCATCACCAGCGCCGCGGTGGGCGTCATGGTGTAGGTCAGCGGCAGCAGGATAGAGATCGCGGCCAGCACGCCCATGCCCGGCAGCACGCCGATCAGGTTGCCCATGAATACGCCGAACACGGCCCACATCAGGTTGTCCAGCGCGAACGCGACCGAAAACCCGTGCATCAGGTTATTGAAGATTTCCATCTATCAGCCCCAGCGGAACAGCGGAAACTGCAGCTGCAGCGCCCAGGAGAAAACAGCTACGCCAAGCACCGTCACGCCGGCGGCAAGCAGGGCCGCGGTGCGCCAGGTGTGCTGGCGATCGCCCATGGCCGATACGAAGACCAGCACGAAGGTCGCGGGCACCAGGCCGCCGAACTTGCCGACCAGGATGAAGGCCAGCAGGCCGCCGATGATGCAGCCCCAGCCACGCCATTCCGGCGGCGGGACCTCTTCGGCGTCCTCTTCGGCCACGGTAGGCGAGGCCGCCATCTTCGCGATCATCAGGCCCAGCAGGACCAGCAGAACGCCCAGGATCGCCGGGAACATGCCCGGTCCCATGCGCGCAAGGCTGCCCAGTGTGTATGTCGACGCCTGCGCGATGGCGCCCAGGCCCAGCACGATCATCGTGCCCGCGGCCCACGCCTCGCGCCTGACGGCGCTGCGTTTTGATTGCATGGTCTGTCCTCCCTTTGTTGTGCTTTTGACTGACGTGTGTCTGAACAAAAGCTGACACTGCAATGAATGCGGGAGTCTAAAAATCCAAACTTCCGTTCACCTTTCAAGGAATCGGAAAGTTGCGCGGCAGCGCTGCATTTGCCGTAAAACCGGGGGAAATCCCTAGGGCTCGCAATGCAAAGCGGCGACTTGCAATGCAAGCCGCCGCCACGTTGCGCAGAGCGCGCGGGATCGTTCTACAGGCCCAGTTCCGACAGGCCCGGATGATCGTCGGGACGCCGGCCCAGCGGCCAGCGGAACTTGCGGTCCGCCTCCTTGATGGGCAGGTCATTGATGCAGGCATAGCGGTTGATCATCAGGCCGTCTTCGCCGAACTCCCAGTTCTCGTTGCCGTAAGAGCGGAACCAGTTGCCGGAATCGTCGTGCCACTCGTAGGCATAGCGCACCGCGATGCGGTTGTCGGTGAAGGCCCACAGTTCCTTGATCAGCCGGTAATCCAGTTCGCGCGCCCATTTGCGCGACAGGAAAGCGCGCGCCTCATCGCGGCTCTTCACGAACTCGGCGCGGTTGCGCCAGTGGGTGTCCAGGGTATAGGCCAGCGCCACCTTGTCGGGGTCGCGGCTGTTCCAGCCATCTTCTGCCAGGCGCACTTTCTGCACGGCGCTCTTGTGCGTAAACGGGGGTAGGGGCGGGCGGACTTCAGGGGTCGACGACATGGCGGGCCTCGCGGCAGGGGTTGGAAAGCGGGGTGGGGAATTCGAAAGTATTGGATCGAGGCGTCACGCCTCGGCGGCCAGCAGCGCGGCCGCGGCGCGTTCCGCGCTGTCGGTGATGGACAGGTCGCCGGTCACCGTCGCCACGGCGATGGCGCCGTCGATCAGCACCAGGAGCTGGCGCGCGCATTCTTCAGCCTGCGCCAGGCCGGCGTCCCGCGCCAGCACGGTCACGTGGGCCAACAAGCGCGCTTTGTGAAGCCGGGCCACCTGGCGTATGGGGCTGTCTGCATCGCCGACCTCGCCGGCGGCATTGATGAACGCGCACCCGCGGAAGCCCTCTGACGCAAACCATGCGCGCAGCGCGTCGAAGATCGACATGAGGCGCGCGCGCGGCGTGGGGGCCGTTGTCGTGGCCCCGATGAACCACTGCATCCAGCGCTCGTCGCGCGCCTGCAGGGCCGCGGCCACCAGGGCTTCCTTGGTGCCGT
The DNA here is from genome assembly GCF_000236785.1 of Achromobacter arsenitoxydans SY8. Lineage (GTDB taxonomy): Bacteria > Pseudomonadota > Gammaproteobacteria > Burkholderiales > Burkholderiaceae_B > Achromobacter > Achromobacter arsenitoxydans. The sequence continues at coordinate 25,804 of NZ_AGUF01000052.1, forward strand.
AGTGCTTGTAGATGCTCTTGCGTGCGACGCCAGACGTCTTGACGATCTGATCCATGCCAGTGGCGTGGATGCCGCCGCCATAGATCAGGTGCTCGGTTGCGCGCAGCAGCTTTTCCTGCACGTCGGACGGGGATTCATGGGGAATGGCGGACATGGAGAATGATCGTTCTCATTGCAATGCGCAGATGGTAGAACGATCATTCTCTGGCGTCAATCACCAGTTGTAGCGCAGCGTGGCCAGCACGACGCGGCCCGGGCCGTAAAAGCACAGGTTGACGTTGTTGCAAGAGGCCACGTATTCCTTGTCGAACAGGTTCGACGCATTCAGGCTTAGCGTGGCGCCCTTCATTGCCGAGCTGGCGCGGCCCAGGTCATAGCGGATCGCCGCGTCGGCCAGCGTCACCGCCGGCACCTTCACGGCATTGTCTTGGTTGCGCTCCAAAGCGTCCTTGCGACTTTGTTCCTGATCATTATTTTGCTGGCTATTTCTGTCAAGATCGCGCTATAATCGACGATTCTTCAGCAAAACTATAAAAACGAGCTGACGAATATTTCCCGGCGGCGCCGTCTCTTGAATGCTCCCCCCGCATCCACGGGCATTCATGGCGCGCCTGAATCTGTGCGTTGCGCTTGGGCGGGGGAAGCACGCGTCTCTGTAGGAGCACGCTTATGTCTCATCAATTGGCTGCCAAGAAGGGAAGCTTCGAGATCCCTCCGCTGAACTGGAAAGCCCCCGACGCCAACAAGCAGTCCGACCGCCGCGATTCCGCGCCCGCGGATGCAAATTCCAGCAAGAAGGCAGAAGCTTCAAGCTCCAAGTCCTGACGCGCGCTCAGCCCAAGGTGCGTTGCTGCACCTGATTGCGCCCGTTCATTTTCGCCAGATAGAGCAGTTCGTCCGCGCAGCGGAATAGCTGGCCCGCGGATTCGGCGTGGCTCCAGGATATACAGGCCACGCCGAAGCTTGCGGTCAGCCTGATTGCCGCGCCGCTTTCCGCCGTAAGCGGCCGCGCGCAGATACAGGCCCGCATGCGTTCAGCCATTTCGATCGCCTGTTGCGCATTGCGGGTCCTGCACAGCACGGCAAACTCTTCTCCGCCCACACGCGCCACCACGTCGGACTGGCGCCAAGTCTTGCGGCACAAATCCGCCACGATCTTGAGCGCCTGGTCGCCGCTGGCGTGGCCATGCGTGTCGTTGATCAGCTTGAAGTGATCAATATCGAACAGGATGAACGCCAGCATAGGCTGGTTTTCGTCCCATTCCGCCCGGGCCGCTTCAAAGCGCTTTTCGAACGCGCGCCGGTTCAGCAGGCCGGTCAGATGGTCAGTTTCCGCCATGTGCGCCAAATCTGCGATCAATTGGTCGCGCTCGGCTTCCAACCGCTTGCGGGCCGCCGAGTTTTCTTTCAGCACCCGCAGCGCGCTGAATATTTCCTCCACCTCGCCCGCATACTTGCCCGGCGGAATGCGCGCGGGCGCCGCGCCGCTGGCGATCGAACCGATGATGCGCGTGGCCAGCGCAAACGGCTGGATCACCCGTTTGCGGAACTGCACCAGCGCCAGCGCCAAGGCAGCGACCAGCAGGGCGGTGGCCCCAAGCGTGATGGATAGCAGGCGCGCCGCGGCGCTGCGGTGCCCCTCGATATGCCGCTCCATTTCGTCCAGCACCACGTCGCGGAACTGGGTGATGGACGCCATCAGCGGCACATAGATTTCAGACAGGGTCAGCATGGTCACCGACGGCTCGTCGGATTGTTGCGACGCCTGGTCGCGCACCCGGGCCAGGTAGTCGAGGCCGTCGTTGAAGTAGCGCTGTTCCATGCGCGCATAGACCTGCGATGCGCGCACATCGGGATGGGTGGCCATGCGTGCGTCGATCAGCGCCCGCAGCCCTTGGATCCGCCCCAGCACGCGCTCGATGCGGAATTGTTCCTCGGCGCTCAGCTTGCGCTGGCGCGTCAGCGCGGGTGTGTAGGTAGAGCCCAGCAAGCCCGCCTGTTCGCGCAAGTCGCTGGCCAGCAGGGCCAGCGACAACAGACTGGGAGCATTGGCCTCATTGCGCATAACCAGCCCGGCGTTAGCCAACATGCTGGCCTGCCATTGCGGAATAACCCGCACCATGCCGTTCACGGTGTCCCAAAGCAATTGACCGGTCAGCTGTTCTCGCGGCGTCGCGATGCGCTGGTCCGCCACCAGGCGCGCGGCGTCTAGCGCCTGGCGGATGCGTTCGACCTCCGCGCGATCCGCATCGTCAACAGGGTTCGGGGAATTCGGATACAGCGCCAGCAGGTCGGCGATCGACGCGTCGGTGCGCGCGCGGGCTGCGTCCAGCGACGCCAGGACCGCGGCCGGCACGGGAAGGTCCGATCCCAGCGCAGCATTCATCGGGCCGCGTTCCGCCGACGCCAGCTCCATCACCCGGATCGTTGCGCGCACCATGCCGAAGGCCTGCCGGGCCTCGGACGCCGCGCCATGAGAGCGCCAGCTCTGGAAGAGCAGGATGCCCGCCAGCACCGCCACCAGCGACAGCATCCCCGCAGCGAGCGTCATGAAATGGCGTTCCAGGGATTTCGACGCGGAGGCGGGGCGCAACATACTCGGCAAGCGGTTCCATGCGAAGTCTAGGCTGCGCAGGATACTGTAATTGCGCGCGCAACGTCGCCGAATTGGCAGTAATCCCCTGATTTAGATCGTCTCGGGCAATACTATGTCGCAGCAATTCTTTTAATTGCAATTTCCTGCGAAAACTTGCATGGCTACTCGGATTGGCGCGGTTCACGCCTCGTGCATCACCACGCGGTTTCTGCCTTGCTGCTTGGCTGCGTACAGCGCCGCATCGGCGGCCTTGAATGCTTCGTCCACATCCGGTCCGCTGGACGGCCACTGGGCCACGCCGGCGGATATCGTCACACTGCTGGCCCCGCGCATCTGCCGCTGCGCTATGTGCGCGCGCAACCGTTCCGCGACATGGGTGGCCTCGCGCGCGCCTACGTCGGGCAGCAGGATCAGGAATTCCTCGCCGCCGTTGCGGCACAACACGTCCGACGGGCGCGAACACTCGCGCATGACCCGCGCCATGTCCCGAATCACTTCATCGCCCACGTTGTGCCCGTAGGTGTCGTTGATCTGCTTGAAATGGTCGATGTCCAGGGCCACGACCGAAAACGGCGTGCTACAGGCCTGCATCTGGTCCACCGCGTCCTGGGTGCCGCGCCGGTTGCGCAGGCCGGTCAGAGGATCGGTAATGGTGGCCAGGTTCAGCTTGCCGATCTTGTCCTGCAGGCTCGTGAAGCTCCAGATCACTGCCCGCTTGAGGCGTTCCGCCTCGAAATACCAGGCCTTGACCGAGTGCACCCGCTGCATCGCGACCGCCACGTCCTGGTGCTCTACGTTGGTGGCAAGCTGGGATAAGGGCAGGGAAATCATCCGGGCGCACCACCAGATCGCCAAGAGGAACGCCAGCGCCAGCGGGGCCGCATAGCCCACCAGGGCCCAGATCAGGTCGTGAATGGGCTCGAGCGTGACCTGCGCGGGCCGCTGCGCGATCACACCCCAGCCGCTCATCGCCACAGGCGCATAACCGGCCAGCATGTCCACGCCCCGCGTGTTCACCACGCGCTGCGCGCCAGCATTGCCTTTCGTCACGGCGGCCACCACCGGATTGGACAGCACGACCTCGCCCACGCGGGCCGCCTCGGTGTGATAGATCAGCCGCCCGTCGCTGTCCACCACGTATAGGTATGACCCGTCCTGGTAATGGTGCTTGCCCAGCAGATCCTGCAACACGCTTTCGTTGCGCAGGTAGATCGTGCCCGCCACGTAACCCAGGTAGGCGCCGTCATTGGAAAAAATCGGGTGCGACAGATTGATCAGCAGGTTGCCCGCGATAGATACGTAGGGTTTGCTGATCAGCGGCTGCCTGGATTTCAGGGCGGCGCGGCTGCCGGGACTGTCCACCTGCGTGCCAAGGAAACTGCGAGAAGTCTGCGTGGTAGCCAGGATGGTGCCGTCCGGGCCCACCACGCCCACCGAATTGAAACTGTCGGTCTGCTGCTGCATCCGCATCACTTCGGCGGCAAGCCTGTCCGCAGACCCTATCAATTCCGGCAGGTGGCGGGCGCTGTAGCCCAGCTGCTGCTGGGCGGACTTCAGGAAACCGTCTGTGCTTTCCGCCAGCTTGGCGGCATAGACCCGGTTCGATTCCAGCGTATTCAAGATCAATTGCTCGCGTTGCACGCGATAACTGGCGTACAGCGCGTTTGCGGTGGCGGCGATGGCGCTGAGGATGGTAAGCGCAAGCACGAGCCCGCGAAGGTTGATTTGCATGGGGTCAGGTCAGGCGGGGGAGGGGCTGGCCGGCGCGCGTTGATTGTTATGCCGCTGCCGGTATTACGGCAGATCCGGCGCTTTCCTATAGGTGCGAATCCTGGGGATCGTCCAACAGGCGGGCGGCGGGAGACTGCAGGGCTGAGCCTGCGCGGAAATAGCCCATGACCGTAGCCACGCTGGCGTGGCCCGTCATGGCCATCGTGTCGCCCAACGGGATATTGCGCCGGCCGGCTTCGGTCACGAAGCCCGAGCGCAGGCTGTGCGCCGAAAACGCGCCGTCCAGTCCGGCCAGCTCGCACCGCTCCAGCACAATGTCCCGCACCGCGGCCGCGGCCAGCGGCTCGCCGATCACACCGCCACGGCGCACCCGGCGAAAGATCGGCCCCTGGCGGATGCCGCTGGCCGCCAGCCAGCCGTCCAGCGCCAGCGCGGCCGCGCCCAGGATCGGCTTCTGGTCGTCCGCGCGGGCGGCGCCGGCCTGGTTGGTCTTGGACTGCGCCATCGTGTACAGATAGCCGTCCGGCGTGCGTTGCGTGTTCTCCATGGTCGCCCGCACCACCTCCGAGCGCCGCCGGCCGCCGCTGGCCCATGCGAACAGCAGCAAAGCGCGGTCGCGCTTGCCGCGCAGCGTGTCGTCGCAGGTGTCCAGCATGGCCTGCAGCGGCTCGCGCGTCAGGGCCTCTTTCCTGGCGGGCGCGACGCCGCGCCGGGCATAGGCGCGGCGGGTCTTCGAAAGCAGTTCCCGCACCGTGGCGCTGCGGCAGGGGTTCGGATGGCCGTGCAGTTCGTGCGCCTTGGACAGCACCGACAAACGCTGCAGCAGCGTATTCAAGCTGGGAGCGCCCAGGCGCCCCTTGGCCTTCAGGCGCACCAGCTCGCGGTCGAGCGCCAGCGGCAATTCCCACTTGAGTCCATGGTCGGTGGACCGCTGCGCATGGTCCACCACAAACTGAATGACTGCCGCCTCCGGAACGGGCAGGGCGAACATCCGCCCGTAACGCAGCTCGAACCAGGCCGTCCAGTAGCGGATGGCGGCCCGGTAGCTGGAAGCCGTGTTGGCGGAACTGCCTTCGCGCAGTAGCCCCCGCACAGCCGCGTCCGCTTGCGCGTCGAGCGTCTGCGGATCCAGCAGAGGAAGCGAAGCGAGCAGCTTCAGCGGCATTCCGGTTGTCTCGTTCATCGCGTGATTTTAGGGCGTATGGCGCGTCCATCCGGTTTCAGGCGGCAGTTCAGAATCCGTCCCGGGCAGGGTGCGGGCGGTGCAAGATCGGCCGGCGGCTTGGTCGGAATCCATGTCGCACGCCTTTCAGGCGCGCGGCCGGGTACCGTCCGCGCCGACGGCCTGGGCAGATGCTCGGGCGTTCCGAAAGTGCCGTCGGCACGAACTTCGCAGTGTCGTGCCGGCCAAATCCCATCGTTTGTTTTAAATAATACATATCGTGTACGATATATAACACAGACAGAAAATTACCGACGATAAGATTCCATTATCGTGGGTAATTTATCCGACTTCACACAAGGACTTGGCCATGGCCACGGGAATCACCGAATCCGACGTATGGGCCGCCGCCGATGCGCTGCTGCTTGAAGGCGCCCGGCCCACCATTGAGCGTGTGCGCCAAAAGATCGGCCGGGGTTCGCCCAATACGGTCAGTCCGCACCTGGACGCGTGGTTCCGCGCATTGGGATCGCGCATCGCGGATCCAGGCGCCTTCGCGGCTGCGCCGGAAATTCCCAGTCCCATTGCCCAGGCCGCCGCGCATTTCTGGGAAGCGGCCCTGGCTGCCGCCCGTGGCGAGCAGGCCCAGGCCTATCAGCAACGCTGGGAAGAGCTGGCCAGGGAAGGGGAGCGCTTTGCCTCCCGGGCCGAGCAACTGCAGCAGCGCGAGGCCCACCTGCTTAACCGCGAGCGCGATCTGCAGGAAAGCCTGAAGCTCGCCACCACACAACTCGAGGCCACGGAAGAACGGCTAAAAGCGGTCGAAGCGCAAGTGCGCCAGCGCGATCAAGCCCTGGCGGCGGCCCAGGCAAGCCTGGCCGACTCGCGCGGCGCCTGCCAGACGCTTCTAGAGGAAGCGGATGCGATGCGCGAATTGCACGCGCAGGCGCTTGCCACGCGGGATTCGCGCCATGCCGCCCATGAGCGCCGCTGGCTGAACGAACTGGACGCGGAGCGGGGCGCAGTCAAGCGCCTGCAAGCGCGGCTGGATGACCTGCAAGCAGCAAGCCTTCGACAAACCGAGGAACTGCGGCAGGCCTTGGCGACCGCACAGGAAAAGCAGCGCGCGGCAGAACAGCTGACGCAGGCGCAGCGGGCCCAGGCCCAGTCCGACCTGCGCCAAAGCGAAGACCGGGCCTTAGCGGCCGAACAAGCGTTGCAGGCCAGCCAGGCGCGCGAATCGGACCTTAACAACCGACTGGCCGCCTCGACAGCGCAAGCCGGTGAACTCTTCTCGCAGCTGAAATCCCGGGACGAGCAATTCGGCGACCTGGCACGTCATCTGCTGGCCCTGCAACAGCCGGCCGGACCCGATGCCACGCCGCCGCAGGCATAGGCGGCACGGCACGAAATTGCGGCGCGTGGGTTTGAATCCACGCGCCACTATGGTTGGCGAGAATCCGTTGATCAGGAAAACCCCTGTTCGTCGGCGTACCTGAGCAGTTCGGCGTTGGTCTCGATGTTCAGCTTGCGCATTGCGGATTGCTTCTGCGTGCCGATGGTGGCGACGGAGCGATGGAGCCTGCGGGCGATTTCGGTCACGGACAGGCCGGCCGCAAACATTCGGACAACTTCCAGTTCCTTCGGCGATAGTCCCTTGGTCTTGCCGGCCCGGCCCATGGTCACATCATTGTGGCTAAGCCGCTGGCTGATGGTTTCCGACAGAATGGTCTCTTTCTCAGTCAAGGCGCGCACGCAGATTGCCACCAGGACGTCGATGGGTTCTTCCTTGCTGACGATGCCGACCACCCCGACTTGCCGCAATTGATTGAGGATGCCGCTGTTCGACAGCATGGTGAACACCACGATGGGAATGTGCGGAAACATGCGCTGTAAACGCTGGATGAGGCGCAAACCATCTTCGTCGGGCGACGTGGATCGCATCGAAAAATCGGTAACGATCAGATGGCAGGAGTGCTCCTGTATGGCCGTGACCAACTCCAGACCGGATCGGGCTGTGGCGACTACTTCGAATCCAGGGATTTCATTGAGCGAATCAGCTAGCGCGAGCGATATGACTGGGTGATCGTCCGCAACGATAATGCGCACATTCTGGCCAAACGGCAGTTTGCTCATGGATGGGTCATCCAGTATGCAATCATTCGAGCCTGGTGAGTCCTGCGGGGGGGAAACCTGTCCGGCCAGCGGAAGTTGGTTCGTGGGCCGATCCAAGCAAGGGGCGCCAGGATGCTCAGTGCTTCCTTCGTTGACCATTTTATGTCCAAACTCAGCTGAAAAGGCTAGAAAAAACGGACGAGGTTCTGCGATCAATTTCTGCGCCAAGGGCGTAGAAATCGCGTGAATCTAACGTTTTGTTTGATCTATCCGAATAGAAAAATTTCGAAAAATATATTTACATCAACGGTGTGCTGAGCCAAAGAGGCGGCCACGGGCCGCCCCAGCCAAGCTGACAAGCCAATTTCTGGTTCTTTCTTGTTTAGATAGTCAGCCGCTCATACATTCGCCACCATGTCCCGCAGCAGCTTCAGCACGTCCTGGCCTTCCGCCTGGGCGGTGGTGTCGAAGCCATCGCTGCGCAGCATAGCCTCCAGCGCTTCCAGCCGCGCGGTCAGCGTTGTCATCTGCATGACGCTCAGCGCGCCGCGCATCCTGTGCAGGATTCTTGCAAGCTGCCGCAGATCGTCCGATTCCAGCGCGTGTTCCATTTCAGCGAGATCGGCCTCCATCGTGCTGACGAACAATGCCCGGTATTTGGCAGGAACGGCCGGAGGGGCGCCCGCCTCGGGCGTTGTCGACAGCGGAAGCGCTGCGGGTTCGGCAACCCCGGCGGAGGGCGTCCCGCAGCCCTGGAGGTGACGCAGCAAGGTGCTCAGGCTTATGGGTTTGACTAGCCAGGAGGTCATCCCCGCGGCCAGGCAGCGTTCTTCTTCTTCGCGCATCGCATTGGCCGTGAAGCCGATGATGGGGATGGTGGCGCCCCTGGCTCGCAGCTCACGCGCCAGTTCGTAGCCATTCATTTGCGGCATGTTGACGTCGGTCAGCACCACGTCGTATTTCGACAGCCCCCAATACATGAGCGCCTCTGATCCGTCCGAAGTCAGGGTCACTTCGCACCCCAGTTGCTCGAGCTGCTGCCGCAGTGTGGCCTGGTTGATCGGGTTGTCTTCAGCGACCAGGACCGACAGGCCCAGAGGGGCGAAGCCGGCGGGTCCCGATTTGACCAATAGCGAGGATTCGCCCCGTACGGCGGCCAGAATACCGGCGGCGATATGGTCGATGCTGGTGATGACCCTGATCGTGCGCGCGGAAGTCTGTTTGTCGACAGCGCTTGCCAGCACGTGACGACCCGGCCAGTTCAGGACTTCAAGGCTGCTGTCGTACAGCACGTCCAGCAGCACATCGTCGGGCGTTCCCGCAGCGAGCGGGTCCGGCGCCGGGGCTGCCTTCGCGCCCCAGCGCTTGAGCCACTGGCAGACGTTGTCGGTCAACTCATGGTGGGGGCTGCGGACAAGGACGCTGATGTCGCTCAGGTCCGGCGCGTTGGCCGGCTGGCCAGTTACCACCGGCAGCGCCAGTTCCAGCGAAAAGCTGCTGCCGAGACCGAGTGCGCTGGTGACGCGGATTTCGCTGCCCATCAGCTTGGCCAGGCGGGCGCATATGGATAGGCCGATGCCTGCGCCGCGCACCGTATGAGACGTGCTGTCGATCTGGTGAAAGGGAACGAAAAGCCGCGCCTGTTCTTCCTTGCCGATGCCAACACCCGTGTCGACGACCTGAAGAATCAGGTGTGTCTTGTTCTCCTGCACGCTGGACACTCCCAGGCGCACGATCACGTGCCCGGAGTGGCTGAACTTGATGGCGTTGCTCAAGAGGTTGCTGAGGATCTGCCGGATGCGCACGGCGTCGCCGGTCATCCATTCCGGCACGGCGACGTCCACGCAGGAAAACAGCAGCAGGCCTTTCTGGGCCGCCGTCGCGGCATAGGAGTTGGTGCAACTTTGCACGAGCTCGCGCGGGTTGAAGTCGACGGATTCCAGCACAAGCTGATCGGTTTCGATCTTGGTGATGTCCAGGATGTCGCTGATAAGCTGCAGCAGGATCGCCGAAGAACTCTGCATGCGCTCCAGATGCTGGCGCTGATTGCTGTCCAGCCTGGTCAGACTCATCAGTTCCAGTGTTCCCAGCACCCCGTAAAGCGGCGTGCGGATTTCATGGCTCATCGTGGCAAGAAATGTCGACTTGGCTTCGCTGGCCTTGTCCGCTTCCCGTTTGGCGTCGGCCAGCGTTTGTTCAATGACGGCGCGGGCGCTGATATCGGAAAACGCGCACAGCACCACGTCCTGATTGTTGTACCGCGTTGGCGCATAGGCGACGTACAGCGGCCGGCCGTCGGTGGCCTGGAAGCTTGCTATCGTGCCGGGGCCAGTGGCGCCCAGCACCTGGCGCAGGAACAGATTCGTTTCCGACGAATTGTCCAGCTGTCCGCCAACTTCAGCTTCCAGCCATTGCAGGGCCAGGCCGTTTCCGAACACGACGTTGCCGGCCGGGCGGGAAAGCACACATAGGGCGACGGGGGCGGTTTCAATCATCGTCCGGCTGAATTCCTCTTTTTCGACGATATCGCGCTGGGCCTTCAGCGCCGGCGCGATGACCTGGCGGTTGTACCAGCGGGAAGAAACGATGCCCGTGCCCAGGCTTAGCAACAGCAGCGCACCCACAAGCGCCGGCACCCAGAGGTTGTCCTGGAAAAAGGCGCCATAGCTCACGCGGTACACCCCGGACCATATGCCGGAAGAGTCCGTGATGCGCAGCACGATGCCATCAGCCGTATACCGCAGTCCGTCCTGGGACAGAATGGGTTCAGGCCCTTCGCCGAGCAGCAAGCCTTCGTTTCGGTGCGACAGCCAGAATCCGCCATGTAGCGGGCGCCGCATGGTCTTTTCGAACAGGTTGATCCGCTGGCTGTTGAACTGCGTGGCTGCGTACACCGCGGATGGAGAGCCCTGGCTGTTGCTCCAGACGGCCTGGGGCATATCGGCGTAGATGAGCCCGAGCATGCTTCCAGACAGCGCTTCGGACCTGAACCAATGGACGCGGCTTGCCGCAGCGGCCTCATTGCCGCCAGGCACGTCCAGGTCGATCAGGCGCTGGTGCGCCGCCTTCAAGCGGCGCAGTTCGGCCCGCACCGAGTCCGTGACCGCCAGATACGTGCGAAAGTCCAGTTGGTCGAAGCCGGAAGGGGCCCCGACCGCAGGCACGCTGAGGCTGAGGCTGTCGGATTCATTGATCAGGAAGATTGGCGAGGCGTGGTAATAGGAAGACGCCCAGAAGCTTGCGTAGAAATTTGCCACGAATCCGCCCAGGTTCGCCAGCCTGCGGCCGGCTGTCGAGCATTCCGAGGTATCCTCGCAGCCCAGCGAGAAGGGCATTTCCACCGTCGAACGCTGTCCTTCGAAGATACGCATGCTGTAGCGTTCCGGCACGGCCGCCGCCCGCAGGGAGACTCCCGCGGGTTCGCCTTCCAGGGGCAGGGCAGAGTTCTTCGAGCGCAGTTTGCCAAGGAATTCCTCCTGGGCGTGGATGTAGCCGATGAAGATGGAGAATCCCTGGGTCAGCCGCTCGCGTTCTTGGTCGACGATCCGGTTCAACCCCCAGTAAAGTGCTCCCACCAGCACCACAGCGAAGGGAAGGACTCCGAAAAGGACGAAATTCAACCAGCGCGACGTGCGCGTGATTCTGGTGAAAGGGGTGTCCTGCTTGCCCATGGCCGTCTGCTCAGGATTGCCGCAGATCCAGCGACTGCCGCTCCAGGGCCAGCAGTTCGCTGAAGCCTGCAATGTCGACGGCGGCGGAAATCAGGAAACCCTGGGCGCAGTCGCAGCCGATGCGGCGAAGGAACTCCAGGTCCTTGCTGGTTTCTACGCCTTCGGCCGTCACCTGGAGGCCCAGTTGGCGCCCGAGCTGCACGGATAACACGAGCGCCGCGGCCCGGCCTTCGTCATTGGCCGCGCCGCTGACGAACGCACGGTCGATCTTGAGCTCGGTGAAGGGCGTGGAAATTAGGCTGTACATGGAGCTGTATCCCCTGCCAAAGTCATCCTGGGCAAGCCCGAATCCTTTCAAGCGCAGCCGGCTTGCTCCCATATAGTATTGGCCTTGTATGGTGGTTGTCCCGTCTTCGAGCAGTTCGAAGGATATTTCCTGTGGCGCGACCCCCTTGGACAGGACAATTTGCTCGAGTTCGTCGGGCAATTCCGGGGCGTCGAGGAGCTGGGTTGGAAGATTGACCGACACCGGCATGCGATATCCCTGCTGGCGCCAGCGCAGATGCGCCTCCAGGGCGTCCTCGAGCATCCGCAAGAGCAGGTGTTTGTCCAGGCCATGCCGTTGCACGGCGGACAGGAAGGACCCTGGCAGCATGAAACCGAAGTCCGGGTGTTGCCAGCGGACCAGCGCCTCGGCGCCGACGATCCGTCCGCTTGCCAGGGCCTTTTTGGGCTGAAACCATGCGCGCAGCTGGCCTAGCTTCAGCGCGTGTTCGAGCGAACTCCGGTCAAATATGGTGCTGTTGTCAGCCTGGAGCAGGGGTTTTGGGGGGTCTAGACGGCTCTGGCGAAGCTGGCTGGCAAGTTGCCTGGCGTGGTCGGCGGTCAGGGGCTTTGAGAATGCGCCAAGCACGGCAAGGCCCTTTTCCTTGGCCATCAGCGCAACGCTGTTCATGATCCGGCGGGGACAGGCCGACACGATTGCCAGCATGGGGTTGTGACGCAGCCTGGCAAGCCGGTCGATGAACTGCACACCATCCATGCCAGCCATATTCAGGTCCATAAGCACCAAATGGTAGGCCTGGAGCCCGATCATGTCCAAAGCTCTCTCTGCCGACGACGCCACGTCCGCCAGGCCGAATCCTTCCGATTCCAGCAAATCCGCCAGATGCACGCATTGGAAGGGATGATCGTCCACAATCAGGATTCGGTAGTCGGACAGCTTCTTCATCATGTGAATTCCTTTAGGGCGATTAGCGCGTCGCGCAGGGCGGAAATCGGCAATGGCTTGAGCAACACCGTGGTGATGCCCGCATCGACGCTACGCCGCATGTCGTCTGTGAACGCGTTGGCGGTGATCCCTACGACAGGACGCTTATAGCCTCGGGCGCGCAAGGCGCGGGCAAGACCGTAGCCGTCCAGTTCCGGCATCTGCAGGTCGGTCAGGATGGCGTCGAAAACCGACAGGTCGGGACAATTCAGCGCCGCCTTGCCGTTTACGGCCGTGACAACCGAACAGCCCAGGTGTTCAAGTTGTTCCTGCAGAATCTGCCGGCTGATCGGATTGTCTTCCGCAACCAGCAAATGCATGTCCAGGGCGTCGCCCGACGTTCGGCGTTCCAGCGTGACCTTGGCGGCCACGCCGTCTTGCGCAAGGCGCACCGCGGCAACGATGCTTGTCAGGCTATGCGCGTTGGCTATCCATCCATTGCGCCCCCGTTCTGTCCGCGGGCCGACTCCCGGCGGCTGCGCAATGACCCGGGCTCCGACCCAGGGCGCCGGATTGGCAGTATGCGGCCAGGCATCCACGAGCACGCCGCCGTCGAGCGGGCAATCAAGCGCCGACCGGTAAGGGATGGCCACCGCGCCCCGCAGGCGCAGCCATTGGCACAGGTTGTTGACGACGTCGGTCACGGCGCCGCGCACGAATACGGGCGTCGGGTCGAGCCGTATCGCCATGTCCGATTGCGGTTCGGCTCCCAGGGGCAGCGTCAATTCCAGCGACATGCTGGTCCCGAGGCCGGGTTCGCTGACGGCGGTAAGCGTGCCGCCCATGATCTCGGACAGCCGGCGGCTGATGGCCAATCCCAGGCCTGTTCCGGGCACGGCCTGGGAGCGCCCGCTTTCGGTCCGAAAGTAGGGCTCGAATACCTGCGCATGATGCTCCGGAGGAATGCCCATGCCCGTATCCGCCACCTGGAACTTCACGGTGACGGCGCGCGCGTCCCGTTTGAGGGTCTGCAGGCGCAGCACGACATGGCCGGAACTGGTGAACTTGATTGCGTTGCTGACCAGGTTGTTCAGGATTTGCCGCACGCGGGTTACGTCGCCGCGGACTGCGGCCGGCGTCGCGGCGTCCGGCAGGGCGTAGATGCGCAGGCCCTTGGCGTCCGCGCGGGCGGCGTAGCTGCTGACGACGCTGTCGAGCAGTTCCGACGGCGAGTATTCCACGGACTCAAGTTCCAGGTAGCCTGCCTCGATGCGTGAAAGATCCAGCGTGTCATTGATGGTGCACAACAACGTCGCCGAGGACTGCTGCATGGTGTCCAGGTATTGCTGCTGTTGTTCGTCCATGGCCGTGAGGCTGAGCATTTCCAGCGTGCCCAGGATACCGAACAGGGGAGTCCGAATTTCGTGGCTCATTGTGGTGAGGAATTCGGTTTTTGCCTGGTTCGCGGCGTCGGCGTGCAGTTTGGCCTGGGTGATGGTGCGTTCGACCCGCTTGAAGGCGGTGATGTCGCTGATGCTGCACAAGATGGCGTCTTCGCCCTGGAACATGATGGAGGCGAAGGTCAAATAGACGCAGCGGCCGTCGTGCAGGACGAATTCGCGACCGGTGTAGCTGTCATTCGGGGCGAGCAGCTTGGTCAAGAGTTCGAAATCCCCCAGCAGCCACTCTCTTGCCTGTTCGTTCGAAAGGAGCGGCGTGCCGTCGTTGCGACGCAGCAGGCATAGGCCAACCGGCGCGACCTCCACAAGCCTGCGATTGAGCGCAACGCTATCGGCCAGCGCCTGATACTGCCTGAGCGCCGGCGCGACGAGCTTTCTTTTGATATGGCGGATCCCGAGGATGACGGCTGCGAACAGGACCATCGCCCCGGCGAGTGTTGCCTGGATCTGGTAGGCGGTGTCGCCAAGAATCCGGTTGACCGGCGTGAAGTAGACCAGGCGCCAGCCTGCATCGCCCATCGACTTGTTCAGCGCCACAAAGCGCGGCAGCAGTCCCTTGTTCAACCAGCCGAAGGCGTCTTCCTTGCTGGCTCGATGGTCCAGGGCCGGCAGGAGCGGCGCCGCGGCAGGGCTGTACATGACCGGCGCGTCGTTCTGGTCGAACAAGGCGTAGCCGCCTCCAGGAAAGGACGTCCCGTCAATCGCCGCGCCAAAGTTGCCGAGACTCAGGCCGATCCAGCCGGCCTCGGCGTTGGAGGGGTCCACGGGCGTGTATAGGTAAAGCTGGTTCGCGGGATCCATGGGCGGCTTGAGCCAGACAATGCGGCTGGCGCCGCCCGCGGGCGCGCTGGGGTTCTGGGAGGCCAGTGCGCCCGCGATCCAGGACTGCGTTGCCGCGTCCATGTGCGGCGAGGCCTCGGCAGCAAGCTGGCCGACGAGCGAGGTCCGGCCGGAGCGCAGCGACGTGAACAGCAACTGCGTGCGCGCGAGGGCGATGTCGTTCAGGTCGCGGGGCGTGAGGATCAGTGCCCAGTCGTAGGCGTTGGTTTCCTCGTGCAGGGGGAGGACCTGGATCTGCCGCGTATTGCCAAAGTAGGTGGGCGTCTCGGATGTGGGCGCGTGGTCGGTGTTCTGGACAGACGAGGATGCGAGGGAGCGCAGCAGGCTCTCGCGTTGGTCAAAAAACAGCTGCGCGTTGTAGGCCGCGGCGTTCATTTGCCGGCGGTACGTGGAGACAGTGTTGGCGAAAGACCAATACAGGAAAAAAATCGCGCCCGCGACGATGCACGCCAGCAGCGCTGCCGCGAAGAAATGCAGCAGCAATGACGGCGCACGCGGGGCAGACTGAACGTCC
Organism: Achromobacter arsenitoxydans SY8; assembly: GCF_000236785.1. GTDB lineage: Bacteria > Pseudomonadota > Gammaproteobacteria > Burkholderiales > Burkholderiaceae_B > Achromobacter > Achromobacter arsenitoxydans. The sequence goes on from NZ_AGUF01000052.1 coordinate 41,103, forward strand.
TGCGCGAGAACTCTTGATTGCTTTCCAAACATGCGCCCATCGTAGGTTTGGGCTTGATGGCTGGATATAAGAAACTTTTGAAAGCGCGTGAATTCCCCGAAATGGCCGAAGACGGCGCCGGGAGGCTTACACGCCGCCATGCGAATAAGATTTTTATGATGGAACAACGAATCCGTCGTTCCTACACTCCTGACCCAGCGCTACGCCATGGCCTACGGTCTATCGGCCGTTCCCAGTCGCAGCCGTCACATCCCGGGCGCCACATCCCGGGCACCACATCCCGGCCGCCAATTCCCGGGCGTCACATCCCAGTCGTCACATCCAGGTCGTCATATCGAGGGCGAGCCCATTTCAAAAGGCATATGAACGCTATCTATTCGGGCGAAACCGCCAAGCTCCTCAGCGAGCCTCTCAGAATCCAACCTGTGCTGGACGCCACTGGCGCCGTACGCGAAATGGCGCTTGTGGGCGGATGGATGAACCGCGCGCCGACTGGTCTTACGAATCATGCCTCCGCAGACGCGTTGCGCATGGCGGGGAGCATGTTCCGGGCTGCCGGCTGCATGGCGCCCCTGACGATGGACCATCAGCTCGACGTGTACTCTGAAGTCAGGCTTCCCGAACAGCTCTGCCACGACCTGCGAATCGGAGCGGTCGAGGGCGATCTGTTGCATGAAATCAGCAATGAATCCGACCGCACCCTGCCCATTTACCCCTGCGCCAAAGTCATCTACAACGTCCCGCTCAGCGATCGCCTGGTCGAAGGCGCAAGCCTCTTTCAGCTATACCGCGAATTCCGCCCGGCGTTGCGTGTCCGCCTGCTGCCAAGCTCGGCAAGCGGCGAGGACATGCAATTCGGGGCCATAAGAGGGGTGGGCATCAGGGTTGCGGTGCCGGACGGCATCAGCCGCAACCGCACCTTGCAGGAGCGCTTTTTCTGCCTGCTGGGACATGCTTCGCGCAAGGGCCTTAAAGTACTGGCGTGCGACATCACCGTCATCGAAGACTTCAATTGGCTGCGGGCGCAGCCCGACGTGCTGTTCCAGGGCGAAGCATTGTCCATCGCGCTAAGCATCGAATACGTCCAGGACTGGATTAGCGGGGCCGGATCCGATTGGAGGGCCTTTCACCTGGGCGCATGAAACCGCCAGTCCCGCCGGACGGCGACCGCGCCCGCCCAGCCGCGCACCGGCCTCGCCGAACCGATTAAAATCGGCGCATGCTTCCCACTCAAGTCATCCTGGCGCTGCTCGTCCTGCAGCTGGCGCTTGCCATACCGCTGTTCGCCGTCGTCATCCAGCTGCTGCGCTGGCTCCATTGGTGCTTCATGGCCAATCCGCTGTCGCGCGGAGACCGGCCGCAATTCACCGGGCCCGTGCTGGCGCTGGTCTTCAGCGCGCTGGCCGCGACCGACTTCCTGTCGTTCGAGCCCTTTGTGACGATGTCGGCGATGAATCCCATCCCTGAAAGCGGCCGCGCCTACTTTACGGTGGCCATGCTGGCCCTGGCGGTCTGGAGCTGGGCCTACGCTGGCACGATACGAAACCGCGTCCGCGCATTGCTGGGCGCGGCCTGAACATTGCATCCCTGACGCCCCCCCTGCGGCGGGCAGCAGGGAACGGATAATGTTCCCGCACAGCTCCCCGGTTTTCGGATACATTCGACGGCAGCGCGGTGGCGCACGGGGCGGGCGGCCCGCCAGACCTCATCCACCGCAATCCACGGCGGCAGTCTTGCCAGGAGCAGCGGGTGATCCCACGCCAGTCAGTCGATATAGCCCGAGTGCTGCTAGTCATCGTCATGCTTTTGGCGTTGATGATAGGCAGCCTGTACATCCTTCAACCGTTCCTGCCTGGCCTGATCTGGGCGACGACCATTGTCGTCGCCACCTGGCCCGTGCTGCTGGCCATCCAGCGCCGATGCGGCGGGCGGCGGTGGATCGCCACCGTGGCGATGCTGCTGATTTTGCTCTTCGTGATCGTGCTGCCGCTTTATCAGGCCATTTCCACGCTGGCGCTGCACGGCGGGGTGATCATAGCGGCAGTCAAGAGCCTGCCCGAGTACGCCTTGCTGGCGCCGCCCGGATGGATCAAGAGCATTCCGCTGGCCGGGCCCAGAATCGCCCAGGAATGGCAGACGCTTTCTGACGCGGGCGCAGGCGGCCTGCTGGCGCGCCTGGAACCCTATCTGACCACCGCTGCGCACTGGCTGCTCAGCCATGCCGCCATCGTGGGCGTGTTCGTGCTGCACATGGCGGTGACCATCATCATCGCCGGCATTTTGTACAGCCAGGGAGACCTGGCAGCCGATTTCGTGCGCAGGTTCTCCAACCGACTGGCGGGGCAGCGCGGCGTGGCGGCCGTCCGGCTGGCGACGGCTGCGATCCGGGCCGTGGCGCTGGGTATCGTGGTGACCGCGGTGGTGCAGTCCGCACTGGGCGGCATCGGGCTGTGGATCGCGGGCGTGCCCGCGGCTGGCATTCTTACCGCCCTTATGGTGATGCTCTGCCTGGCCCAGCTTGGCCCATTTCTTCCCATGCTGGGCGGGGTTGCCTGGCTCTTCCAGAACGACATGAAGCTGGCTGCGGCGGTTCTACTGATCTGGGCCATCGTGGTCGCCATGCTGGACAACCTGTTGCGACCGCTGCTGATCAAGCGCGGCGTGAATCTGTCGATGCTGCTGATCTTGTCCGGCGTGCTGGGCGGGATGTTTGCGTTCGGCATTGTCGGCCTGTTCATCGGCCCGGTGATCCTGGCCGTCACGGCCACCCTCGTGAAGGCCTGGATAGACGAAGTGCCGCCGCCGGCGGAAACCGACGCGCGCGAAGCAGCGCCCGACTGAGGGTCGTCCAGGGTACGCGAAAGGGGGGCGCGAAAAGGGCGTAACATCCGTTCCAAGGCGCGGGCGATGACGCCCGCTTGTTTGCAACACCCCGGCAATACCCATGACGATGCACCCGCTTATGCCGCCTGAAGGCGCAGCCCACCTTTCCGTTTTCGAGCTTTTGTCGCTGCGGCCGGAGGCGGCGCAATGAGCGAAACCGTGCGCCTGGCCAAGCGGGTGGCCGCCGAGCAATCCTGTTCCCGCACAGACGCGGAACGCTACATCGAGGGGGGCTGGGTGGCCGTGGACGGAAAGGTCCAGGAGGAACCCGGCTTGCGCGTTGCGCCGAAGCAAGCCGTCAGCCTGCTTCCGGGCGCCCGCCTGGAAGATCTGCGGCCCGTCACAATCCTGATCCACAAGCCGGCCGGCACGTATGCCGACGACCAGCCGGGGTCGGCGCGGGACTTGGTCCTGCCCGAAAACCAGATGCCGGGAGACCGTTCCGGACAGCGCTATCTGAAGCGGATGTTCAACGGGCTCAAATTGGTGACGCCGCTGGAGCGCGCGGCCAGCGGCCTGGTGGTGTACACGCAGGAATTCGCGGTCGCCCGCAAGCTGGTGGAAGAGGGCCGCCATGTCGAGCAGGAGTACATCGCGCGGGTGGACGGTCAACTGACCGATGCGCAGCTCGCACGCTTGCAGAAGGGCATGGCGTACGAAGGCCGCGCCGCCACGCCGATGAAGGTCAGCTGGCAGAACGAAACCCATCTGCGCTTTGCGCTGAAGACGCCGCAGCCCGGCTTCATCGAATACGTATGCGATTCGGCAGGCTTGCGGCTCCAGGCCTTGCGCCGGCTGCGAATCGGACGCCTGCCCATGGCGGGCCTGGCGGTGGGCCAGTGGCGCTACCGGCTGGAGTACGAACGCTTTTGATATGGAAAAAGTACCGGGTAGCCAGGATGTGTCCACCAGTGCAGCGCGCCGGCGCCTGTTGCTGAATGCGGGCGCGCTGTGCCTGTCCGGCCTGGGCCTGGCAGGGTGCGCGGGGCGCAAGCCCGAGGCGCGCAGACGCGCTCCGCCCCCGAAAACGGCGCCGGCGCCATCGCATGCCCAGACGGGGGCTAGCCCTGTGCCCGCGCTTCGGCCTGGCGCCAAGGTCGCCATCGTGGCCCCGGCTTCTGCTGCCCGGAATGCAAGCGATCTTGCCGCGCAATGGCTGGAGGACCGCGGATTCGTGGCGCAGATTATGCCGGCGTCGCGCGTGCGGCTCGATTCCCCCTACGAGTATCTGGCCGGCACCGACCAACAGCGCCTGGACGACCTGCACGCTGCGTTCGCCGCGCCGGACATCGGCGCGGTGTGGTGCCTGCAGGGCGGCTTTGGGTCGTGGCGGCTGCTGGACCAGCTGGATTTCGGTTTGCTGCGCCAACATCCCAAGCCATTTATCGGCTACAGCGACATCACCGCGCTTCATCTGGCCATGCAGCGGCACGCGGGTTTCGTGACGTTCCACGGGCCGATGCTGGCGCAGGACCTGCTGGCGGGCAAGCGTGAACCCACCGAGTCGCATCTGTTGGCCATGGTCGGCGGGCAGGTCGGGCAGGGCGCGTGGATCGAACCGCCGCCGCTATCCCGTCCGGTTGAACTGGTTGCGGGCACGGCAAGCGGACGCCTGGTGGGCGGCAATCTTGCCCTGATTGCCGCGCTGACCGGCACGCCCAATGAAATCGACACCGAAGGCGCCATTCTGTTCTTCGAAGATGTCAACGAGGCGCTGCCCAGGGTGGATCGCCTCTTGAGCCAGCTTGCGGCGGCGGGCAAATTCGAAGGGATCAGGGGTGTGCTTGTCGGCAATTTCACCCGCATCCTGGGAACGCATATGGATGACGCGCAGGCCCAAAGCCTGCTGTATCCGCTGGTGCTGGAGCAGTTTGGCGCGCTGGGGATTCCTGTCCTGGCGGGGTGGCCCAGCGGGCACGGGGATCCGAACCTGACCTTGCCGTTGGGCGCCAATATCACCCTGGATACCGCGCGGGCCGCGTTGCGGCTGGATCAGCCTATCACCGTCGCGGGTTGAATCTGAACAGTTCGTGCGCTATTAATGATGCATTTGGCGTATAAATGACTTATAAATAAGTCAATTATGGTTCTGTTTTGTCTTGTTAATAGCACGCAAGGCACCATAAAGCACTATTATTGAGTCATGAAAAAGAAGATCGAACCCAGCTTCGATGCGGCGGAAGCGTTGGCCCGGTTGGGCGCCAATATCCGCACCGCCCGGCTGCGCCGTGGTGAAACAGAATCCATGCTTGCCAGCCGCATGGGCGTATCGCGCGCCACCGTTACCCGGCTGGAACGGGGCGATGGCGGCGTTTCGCTTGCGCTCGCCCTTGAAGCGCTGCTGCTGTACGGCTACGGCGACCAAGTCTTTGCCTTGGGCGACCCCGACCTGGACGGCGTGGGCAAGCGCATGGATGCGGCGCGGCGCCCCAGTCGGGGCAGCCGCAAGCCGGTGCATGCGCATCGCGCCGATCCGGCCAGCCTGTAACGCAGCGGGATCCAGCAACCGTGCCAGCACGAAAACATAAAAACGTGGAAGGCGAGCTCTTCGTCTATGTGGACATTCAGGGCGAGGCCGTGCTGGCCGGCGTGCTTACCCTGGACGATACGGACGAAGACCGCTTCTACGCGGAATTCACCTATGTGCAGTCCTATGTGAACGACCCGCGCGCATTTTCGCTGGACCCGCTCAATCTGCCGCTGACCGACGCCCGCACGACCTTTCGCACCGAAAGCCGCTACCAGACGCTGGGCGCCATTTTCGATGCCGCGCCGGACGCCTGGGGCCGCAACGTCATGCGGGTCGACAATGCCGGCGCACGCGTGACCGAAAACGAAGTGCTGCTCAAGGGCAGGGGCATGGGCGTGGGCGCGCTGTTCTTCAGCGCCCGTCCGCTGACGCCCAACATGCGCAAGACCTACAGGCTGCCCGAAGTCAGCCAGGTGGAATCGCTGGGCGGCCTGTTGGCCGACATCGACCAGGGGATCAAGCCCAAGGGGCTGTACCGCGACATCCTGGGCAGTTCCTGGGATATCGGCGGCGCGCGCCCGAAGACGATCGTGCGGGACGGGAATGGCGAAATGTGGATCGCCAAGTTTCCGCGCAAGGGGGACTCCTACGACCGCCAGCGCGTGGAATACGCCAATCTGCAAATGGCCAGGGCCATCGGCCTGAATGTGCCGGCCATCAGCCTGGCTAATACGCCCCTGGGCGCGGTGCTGCTGACGCATCGCTTCGACCGCATTCTGCTGCCCGCCGAAAGCGGCGCCGATCCGGTGATCGCGCGCCGGCACTTCCTGAGCGGCGCGTCGCTCATCAGCCCCTCCGTGCAGATAGGCAAGCGCGAGCTCGACGGACCGCGCGGCAAGGCGACATATTCCTATGCCCGGCTCGCCGACGTAACGCGGCGCATATCGTCCAGGCCCGTGCAGGACCTGCTGGAACTGTATGCGCGGATGATCCTGAACGTAGCGGTCCACAACACCGATGACCACCTGAAGAATGTCGGCTTCCTGAAGGACGACGGGGCGGAAACCTACCGCCTTTCACCGTTGTTCGACGTCGTCACCCAGGAAGGCTCCGCCAAGCATTACCTGCATATCGGAAGCGGCGGACGGGAGAGTTCCTTCGCCAATTGCCTAAGCGAGTACCGGCGATTCGGACTGCGCTCCGAGGCCGCGGCGACGTCCATTCTTGACCGCGTCCTGGACGTGGTGCGCGACCGCCGGCGCTACTACGAAGCGGCCGGCATGGCGCCGGAAGAGATCGCCCTGGTCGAATCGACCTTGACGGCCTTGCGCCAACCGAGTGCTCAGGCCTGATGGACGGCCTGCGGGTCGAACGTCTGCCCGCGCGCAAGCATGCGCAGATGGAAGTCGCGGCTCAACGCGGCAAGCGTGACCTTGCCGAAGCGGTTCAGCAGAAGCGCCTGGGCCTCGTCGAAAGCGCCGTCCAGCGACGCATTGACGGCTTCTTCGACCAGGCATCCCGGGGCTTCGCTGCGGTTGCCCATCGCGAAGATCTCGGGCGAGCCCAAGGCTGTGTAGATATCGCGCAGTGTCACGTCCTTGAAGTCGCAGGAAATGGACCAGCCCCCGCCATGGCCTTTTTCGGACCGGACCAGGCCCTGTTCGCGCAGGCCGGCCATGATCCGGCGGATGACGACGGGGTTGGTCTGCATGACGCGGCCCAGGTCTTCGGACGTCATCGGGCCGGCGTGTTCGGCCATGTGCAGCAACACGTGCAACACGCCGGAAAGCTTGCTGTCTCTTCTCATGCAACAGATGCTATTGCATGACGGCCCGGCCGGTCAACGTGAAGGGCGGTCGACCGGCAGCGCGCCCGGGCGTAAGCCCGGAAGCGCTGGCGCTTTCCCGTGCGCGTCAGTTGCGCTTGGCCGTCCATTGACCCTTGCCGGCCGCGCTGCCGCTCATGCTGCGGCCATTGACCACGCCGGCGTAGCGCACCCCGTCCGCCGTGAAAGAAATGGCCGAGCCGTTCAGCCGCGCATCCGAGATCGGCCGCGACCCCAGCGTGCCCGAGAGCATCTGGTAGTGCTGGTCCAGCTGCAGGGGTTGGCCGCCCAGATCCCATTTGCCCTGGACCTTGGCGGGCACGATCCATAGCAAGGCGGTGCAATAGGTCTGGCAATGCTCGGTCACGGTTTCGGAGGCATCGGGTTCCCAATCGCCCATGCGGAAAGTGTTGGACACCACGCGCGTGCCCGCTGGCAGTTCCAGGAGCCTGGGCCGCAGCTTTTCGTTGATCGTGGACAGCAGGAACATCGTGATCACGTCGGCCTGGGACAGGTCGGTGGTAAACAGGTCCGCGGCAACGAAGGTGGCGCGGTCGGCCACCCCGGCGCGCTTGGCGTTCTGGCGCGAAAGCTCGACCAGGTCGGGGTTGTATTCGATGCCCTGGGCTTTCAGGCCGCGCTGGGCGGCCGTGATGACCGTGCGCCCGTCGCCCGACCCCAGGTCCATCAGCCTGTCCTTGGGCGTGACCTTGGCCATGTCTAGCATCTTGTCCACCAGGGCCTGGGGCGTGGGCACCCAGATGACGTCCTTGCCTTCCTGCCCGACGTCAGGAACGTAGTCCTTCTTGGCGTTCGCCTGCGCCGGGGCGGCGGCCGTGCCCTGGGCGATGGCGCCCGCCGCATGGAACAGCGCGAGCGCCATCGCCGAGGCCAGCAGCGCGACGCGGAACCGCGAGCCGGACACCGGCTGGCGGACGGATAGGGAAAGCTGGGTAGAGCGTTGCATGATGGAATTCCTTGGACGGGGACGAGGGAAGAACCAGGGCTAGCCGTGCGTCTGCGCGGGCTTGAGCACGCGCAGCAATGGAATGCCTGCCGCCAGGACGGCCAGGCCGATCAGTGCGCCCGCGCCGGCATAGATGGCGCTGGATACGACCAGTCCGGCGCAGGTCAGGGCGAGCAGCAGCGGCGGCAGGGGGAAGAGGGGCACGCGGAAGGGGCGAGGCCGATCCGGTTCGAGCTGGCGAAGGCGCCACACGGATGCCGCTACCAGCATCATGAACAGCCAGAAGACCGGGGCGGTATAGGCCACCATGGTCTGCACGCTGTTCTGGCTGAACGCGCCCAGCGCCACCAGCGCCAGCGTGATCGCGCCCTGCACCAGCAATGCGCTGACCGGCGTTTCGTTGCGGGCGCTCCATCCGGCCAGCGCGTGCAGGCGCGGCACGTCCCGGCCCAGCGCGTAATACACGCGGGCGCCGGTGATGATGGTGCCGTTGATCGTGCTGAGGGCGGTAGCGCAGATCGTCAGGCTGAGCAGGGCCGCCGCGTACGGGCCGGCGGCCAGCTGCATGACCTCCGCGCCCAGCGCGGGCGTGTCGCGCAGACCTTGCAGGCCGAAGATCTCAAGCAGCGCCAGATTAGTCAGTACGTAGGCGCCGGTCACCACCGCGGTGCCGATCAGCAGCACCCGGCTCATGTTGCGGCCCGGATTGCGCAGTTCGCCGCTGAGGTAGGCTGCTTCGTTCCAGCCGCCGTAAGTCAGCAGCACGAACACCATGCCCATGCCCAGCAGTCCGGCGGGATGGCCCGACAGCGGCGCGGGCTCGGCGGCGGTCACCGGGCCGCCACCGGAGGCGGTCAGCGAGGCCGCCAGGACGGAACCCAGCGCGATCAGCGTCAGGACGGTAAAGACCCACTGCAGGCGTTTGGAATAGCGGGTGCCCACCAGGTTCAGCGCGGTCAGCGCCACGACCGAGATAGCGGCGTGCGCCGCCGGCCCGTTTGCGCCCAGCGGCAGCAGGCGCTGGGCGTAGTCGCCATAAATGAAGGCGACAACCGCGATGGCGCCTGTCTGGATGACGGAGCAGCGGGCCCAGGCGAACATCAGGCCGACTCGCGCGCCCCAGGCCCGCGTCAGGTAAAGGTATTCGCCTCCCGCGCCGGGATAGGCGGAGCCCAGCTCCGCGTAGCAGAGCGCGCCCACCAGCATCACCAGTCCGCCCGCGCACCACAGGGCGATGTAGATAGCTTCCGAGCCGGCGTGCTGCGCCACCAGGGGAGGAAAGCCGAAAATGCCGATGCCGATGACCACGCCGACCAGCACCATGGTCGCGTCCATGACCGACAGGCCTGCGGAGGGGTGTCCGCCCAGGGTATCCGGGACGCTGCTCATGGCCGTGCGCGCCCGAAACATTGCGCGGCGCGAACGGAGACGTCGTCGAGTATTGATATTCCGGGAGGGCGCGCGGTCGGGGTGGACAGATTCGCGAGTGGACGCGAGTGGGGCAGGGACATGCGATTCTCCCGGGTGGGCGCGCGATGGGGGTTCAAGGCTAAATGTCGGCATATGCTGACAACTGCCTGAACATAAAGCGACCGCGTGCATTTGGGGAAGTTCCGCAGGGTTTTCCTGGGGGGAGGTCCGCAAGGCGTCGAAAGGCGGAAATCCGGCACTCCCGCTCAATCAATCCAAATTATGAGATTTATTGTTTATCTAATTGATTATCAAGGATATTCAATTGATTTGTTTCTTCGGACTTAAAGTAATACTTTAAGTCTGGACTCATCCAAAAAGCCTGGCCAGGCGACACAGCTTGCGGCTAACCCAGGTACTGTCGGACCCAGTTGTCGGAACTTGCAGGTAGCGAAATATCGCTTGCCGCGGCGGCCGCGGGTTTGCACAGGTAGATGGAGCAGGCGGCATAGCTGCCGCCTCCCAGCGCCAGGATCAGGAGGGGACGCGAGAATTCCGACGGGAATGCCTGATGCAAGCGCAGGACGAACCGTTCGGCCTGGCCCTGGGCGAAGGCGTCGCGCAGCAGTTTCAGCGTCACCCCGTAAAGCCAGGACGCGACGGCTCCGCGTCCTTGTCCGCGATAGGCATCGGCGCAACTGCGGAAGGCTTGCGCATACAGGGGATTCGTCTGCTGCATCTGTTCCCCCAGCAGTTGTTCCAACTGGCCGGCGTGCCGTTGCACCAGGTCTCGCAGTTGCACGCTTGCAGCGGGTTGCGCGGCGTCGATCCGAGCCGCGGCGGCAGCGCAATCATTCGTCAAACTGACCATTTCCACATTCGTTGTTGCCATGGAACGCCGGCGCGGGCAGCCGACGGCGACACCGCAACGCCATGGGTGCGGGCATGGAGGGGATTAGATATTGCGCGGGTATCCCTTGGTATCACTGAAACTTGGTATTTAGCGTCTTGGGAGGGCCGGATTCGGAACCTGGGACCGCTTGCGCGTTACTCAGCGCGCGAACACGGTCACGGGGAATACCCCAGAAGAGGCGACAACCATGGTGGGACTATCCAGCTTTATCTCAGCGGCGGCGCAGGGAAATCATGTGCGGCTCGACGACTCGGGATCCGCCGCGCAGGGCCGTGGCGTGGTGGGACGGCTGAAAGACTGGATCGTCAGCCTGCCGGGCGGGCAGGGGGCGGAAAGCGTCAAACAGGACAACATGAAAGCCACTGCCGTTTTCGCTCAGGCGCTGGCGGGCGAGTACGGCTTCAAGGCCGCGGCGGCCGCCGTCGACCGGGTCATCGGCCGGAATTTCGACGCCGCGCTCGACAAGGCGAAGATCGACAAGATGGTTTCCGTGGCGCAGGGGCTGTCCGGGCTGGGCGCGGCGCGCTCCCTGGCCCGCAACGTCTGCCTGAATTCCTGGGCCCGTGAATCGTCCGGGCTGAACATCCAGCGTTCCGGCCATTCGGCCGTGGCGATATCGAACGGACTTTCGGCCAACACCTGGAGCCATGAAAAGCAGTATGTGAGCTGGTGGCCGTCGACCAACGACAGCGTCCAGGTCGACCGCAACCGGTTGCTCGAGAAGCTGCCCGTGGTGGGGGACTATTTTCACGCCCGGCCCGCCATGAGCGCCCCGGACTACGACAGCGATCGGGGGGACGAGATCTCCGAGAAGACCAACATCAACCTTCAGCGCGGAGAGGCCGCGCGCGAGGTCTTGCGCTCGGCGGCCAGGTTGGCGAGCGAAGGCCGCGCGGATCCACTGGCCGACGCGCTGAAAAAGCACGCGGATGACCTCAAGGGCCTGGAGTTTGGCGACAACCCGACGCGCAAGGACCTGGAAAGCGCCGCCAAATTCTTCGCACGCGACTCCCAGGAACTTGTCTCCGACCGGCAATGGGGCGCGGCTGCCGAGAAGGTCTTTTTCCCGCTGGCTGGCCGCAACGGCGAGCACACCGCACAGGGACTGATCCCGCAGACCACGCTGTTCGGGCTGGTCGAACACGACATGCTGGCCGATGCCAGGCAGCTCAAGGACGACGCTGCGCACGGCCGGATCGGCTACTCCATGTTCAGCACCACGCAAAACTGCGCCGCCATCGCGGCGCGGTCGCTGCAGGCCGGCGGCTCGAACATCTATGTGCCGTTCGAGGCAAGCTGGATCACCGAAGATCCCAACAAGACCTACGACTATGCCAGGCAGTTGCAGGGGGCGATAGACGGGCTGAACGGTAAGGCGGACGGGATCAAGAAGTTTTGCGACACCGCCTGGCAGAGCGCGCCGGCAGACGCGGACGCCATCCGCCAGCTGCGCGACGCCTTGCATGAGACCGCCAATGATCAGGCGATCTTTGCGCAGGCCAAGCAATTGGCCTTGGGTATCGCCGCGGATCAGCGCATCGACTCGCTGCGCGCGGAAGTGGCCGACCGTAGCGGCAAGATGGATCAGGCCCGGAGCTTGCTGCAACCCCTGGACCGGCAGATCAGGGCAACGGAGAAGGATGTCGGCGACAGGCAGAAGGCCGTCGACAACAAACAGAAGGCCGTCGACGGCATGAGCCGGAGCGCGAAGTCGAGCAGTCCGCATGCTGCAGCCAGGCTGGCGGACAGCAAAGCGGAATTGGCAGAAAGACAGGATGAACTAAAAAAGGGGCAGGCTGAACTGAACGATCTGCGAGGGCAGAGAAGCCGGTTGGACACCCGTATTCTGGCGATGAAAGACGAACGGCGAGCCCTGAAGGATTTGATAGAGGAACGTCAGGCGAACCCGCTGGAAGCCGCGCGCCGCAAGCTCGGCGGCGAAGACGATTACTACGCCAAGCTGCGTGGGGGGCTGGCTGAGGGCGTCACGGGCTTGGCCCACGCCTTCGGGGCGCGTGCAAGCGGCCTGGACACTCAGCAGCAGCGGCTCCTGGCCCCGCTGGGCCAAGCGGTGCAGGACCTGGAGCGGGGCGTACGCAACGGGTCCGACATGAAGACACTGCTGTCGCACGCCAAACAGCTGGTGCAAACGCTGCACGACGCGATCAACGGTACGCCCGCCCCGGACCGCGTTGCGGCGCTGGCGGCTGGCGCTCTGGTGCAAGCCTGCGAATTCCTGGTCGTCAACGACCAGGATCGCCACAGCTAAGCCTCACATCACCCCATCGAAAAAACGAGAGAACACCATGCCTAGCCCGACCTGCCTTGCCCTGCTGCAAGCTCTGAGCCAGACCATCGGCATCGAACTGTCCTTCGACGAGCGCCAGCATTGCATGCTGATGCTGGACGACGACATTCTGATCTCCCTGCGCTGCCTGGACGACGACACCCTGGGCCTGTACGGCCTGCTGGGCGAATTCCCGCAGCCGCGGCCGGCGGCCGACTTGATGGCGCTGCTGTCCGTCAATCTCCTGCTCATGGAGCGCTGCGGCATGTCGGTTGGACTGGATCGCGCCACCGACGCGGTGCTCTTGCTGGAGCGCCTGCCGGTGGCCGGCGTCACCCGTGAAGACATCGCGGACCGGGTCGCGCAGTTTGCCGACCAGGTGCGCAAGCTGGTAGGCTGGCTGCGCGAACGCGACGACGCTGGCGGCCCTTCCGGGGATGAAATGCCCGCGTTATCGGCGCCGCATGCCATCGCCGCATTCGGCCAGATCGTGTAAGCGCGCGTGGCGGCCGCCCGGGTCAGGCTGCTATGCTGTTTTCATCGACAGCCGTTGCTGCGGCAGCCGTCGCTGCACGTGGACAGACGCAGGGACCAGGGCACTCGCAACTCCAGGAGCATCGACATGAAGCTTTCCAGACGCGCAACACTCGCAGGATTGGCGCTGACCGCGCTGGCCGCCGCGGCCGCCCCGGCAATGGCGCACCACGGCTGGTCATGGGCCGAATCCGAACAAATGACGTTGCAGGGCACGGTCGAGCAGGTGCAGATTGCGCCGCCGCATCCGATGCTGAAGGTGCGGGCTTCTGATGGCGTGTGGACCGTGGAGCTTGGCAACCCCACCCAAACCAAGGAGGCCGGTTTTGTCGAAGGGTCCGCCAAGCCGGGCGACGCCATCACGGCGGTCGGCAACCGGGACCAGGACAAGGCCAACAAGCGCATGAAGGCGGTCCAGGTGCAGGTGGGCGGCAAGACCTACGACATTTATCCCAGCCGGATCAAGAAGCCCTGAGCCGCCGGCGGGACGGCCTCGATGCCCGAACTGATCCGGCTCGCGCTTGAACACCTTGAAGCCATGCCGCCGTCGACCTGGCTGCGGCGGTCAGGCACGCTGTACCTGCTGGTCAATGCCGCCCACATCGGGGCCATCGGGCTGCTGATCGGCTCCATCGTCCCGCTGGACTTGCGGCTGCTGGGTGTCATCAGATCGCCGCATCTGGCGGTCCTGGCGCCGGTCCTGGCGCGCACGGCCGCGGCCGGGCTGGGGCTGGCGCTGCTGACGGGGGCGCTGCTATTCAGCGTGCGGCCGCAAGAGTACCTGCAGAATCCCGCGTTTGTCGTAAAGATGGGCCTGCTGCTTGCGGGGACGCTCAATGCCTGGCTGGTGCATCGGGGCAGGGCGTGGACGGGCGTGCTGGATGGCGGCAGCCCGGCCGACGGGCTGCGCCTGCAGGCGGGGGCGTCGATGCTGTTGTGGCTGGGATGCCTGGTGGCGGGACGCTGGATCGGCTTTCTGTAGCTGGCGCCAGGCGGCTTTCAAGCATGTGATTCAGGGCCAGGCCGCGCCCTGGGCATTCACATACAGCCCGAACAGGCATTGACCCGTCACCATGAACAGCCGGTTGCGCCGTGCGCCGCCGAAGCACAGGTTGGCGCAGCGGTCGGGTAGCGCGATGCGGCCGATGGCCACGCCGTCCGGCGCGAAGACCATGACCCCGTTCAGGCCCGGCCCCGCGCCCCAGCCGGCCCAGACATTGCCGTCCGTGTCGCAGCGTATGCCGTCCGGGATGCCCAGGTCGCCGGCGTCGACGAAAGTGCGTCCCTGATCCAGGCCGCCGTCCTCGGTCACGCGATAGACCAGAATGCGGTTGGGCCGGGAACCATTGTCCACGACGTACAGCAGCGTCTCGTCGGGCGAAAAGCACAGCCCGTTCGGATTCTGGATGTCGTCAACCACGACCTGCAGCCGGCCGCTGGCGGGGTCCAGCCGGTACACGTGGGTGGGCAGTTCCGGCGCCGCCTTGAATCCTTCGTAGTCATTGAGGATGCCAAACGTGGGGTCGGTGAACCAGACCGAGCCGTCTCGCCGCACCACCACGTCATTCGGAGAATTCAGGCGCTTGCCGTCAAAGCCGTCCGCCAGGACGGTCAGCGCGCCGTCGTACTCGGTGCGCACCACCCGGCGCCCGCCGTGCTCGCAGCTCACCAGCCGGCCTTCGCGGTCGCGGGTATTGCCATTGGCGAACCCGGACGGGGTGCGGTGGACGGACACCGCGCCGCTTTCCTCGTCCCAGCGCATGAGGCGGTTGGCGGGGATGTCGCTCCAGAGCAGGCATCTGCCGTCCCCAAACCACACCGGGCCTTCGCCGTACCGGATGCCCGTCGCCAGGAGCTCGATCGCGGCGTTGCTGAGCCGGTATTGCAGGAATCGGGAATCCAGCACTTCTATGGCGGGATCGGGATAGGTTTCGCTAGGCTCCCACATGTCGTCTCCTTGGGCGGCAAGCAGCCAGTCTGGCCGACCATGGCAGGGCTGTCCATCCATCAGTTCGGCGGCCGATGCCGCGGCGGCCGGTGCCGCGGCGGTCGATACCGCGGTCCTGGATTCCTTATAACGCCGCCAGCGATCGTCCGGCCGGCGTGCAGAGCAGCACAAAAGCCGCGACGTTCACCAGGGCCGTCAACCAGAATACGGCCCGGAATTCCGTTTTGACGGACTTGTGCCGCAGCCATTGCTGGCCGAGCAAGGCGCCGGGCCAGCCGCCCGCCAGCGACAGCAGGTGCAGCGTCCGTTCGCGGATCCGCCGGCGCCCGGCTCTGGCCGAGGCCTTGTCGATGGCGTAAACAGCAAGCGTCAGGGCGCTGAGCGCCAGATAGGCCAGCCCCACGAGGCCGGGCGCGGCCCATTTGAGCCATGCCAGCGCGTACAGGCAAACGAATGCGGGGATCGGCAGCAATTGCGCGCCAAATCGCGCCTGGGTCATGGAACCATCCGGATCCTACTGCCGCCGCGACGCGTCGGGCATGTAGATATGGGCATAGCCTTCGCGGATGGCCGAGGTGATCTGGTCCATGCGGCGGTCGATATGCTGCTCCAGGATGGCCACGCCTTCGGCTTCGTTGCGCGCCTGCAGCGCCTCGAGCAGGCGGTGGTGCTCGCGCTGGCTGGCGGGGCGGTCGCCGCGGTTCATGTCGATCCACCGCACGAAACGGATGCGCGCATTGACGTTCTTGAGCACGCGCAGCATTTCGGCGTTGCCCGACATCGCCATGATGCGTTCGTGGAAGGCCTCGTCCAGCGCAACCATTTCGGCCACGCTGCGCTCGCCGGCCTCGGGGCCTGTGGAATCCAGGAAGGACAGGGCATCCCGGATATCGTTGTCGGTAGCGCGCTGGATGGCCAGGCGCAGCGCGGAAACCTCCAGCGACTTGCGCAGTTCATACAGCGCGAAGATTTCCTGCACGTCGAGGTCGCGGCAGAAAAAGCCCTTGCCCGGAAGAAAGCGCAGCAAGCCTTCGATGCTGAGGCGGTTCAGGGCCTCGCGCAGCGGGGTGCGCGAGACGCCAAGCTCCTTGGACAGCGCCACCTCGTTGAGGCGTTCGCCGGGCTTGAATTCGAAGTCGATCGCCATATCGCGGATGCGCAAATAGACTTTCTCGACGATGCTGTCGCTGGCGGCGCTCAAGGGGTCTCCGGTACGAATAGAAGCAGGGGCGGGTCCGCCCCCACCGCTATTCGAATTTTCGGGGGCGCAGGCCGGCGTGGAACCAGGTGATCATGGAATAGATGTCATACACCGGCAGTCCCGTGGCCGCCTGCAGGGCGGCCGCGTAGGGGGGCATGTTAGTACATTCCAGCACGATGGCGCCAACCTCGGGATGGCGGCGGATCAGGTCGGCGCCGGCGTCCAGGATGTCCTGTTGCGCCAGATCCACATCCATGTCGGTCTTCTCGGCCTTGATCAGGACGCGGAAGAACTCGCGGCCGTTCTCGGTGCCCGCCACCGGAATGTCGGCCGGCACATTGACGGCCGCCAGATGCTCGGGCGACAGGCTGCCGCCGCTGACGGTGACGACGCCCACGCGCTTGCCCGGCGGCAGCGTGGCCTGCACCCAGGGCACCTGCATCAGCGACGAGGTCGCAACCGGCACCTGCAGGCGGGCGGAGAATTCGCGCTGGAACAGCGCCAGAAAGCCGCAGTTGGTCGTGATGGCTTCGGCGCCCTGATCAATCAGGTCCTGGGCAGCCTCGACAAAGGCGTCCAGGGTGCCGCTGGCCCCTTGCAGCACCACTTTTTCGGGACTGGCGCCCCGGACCACGCGGTATAGCACCGGAAAGGGCCAGGTAAGGCCGTTGCCCATGTCGCCCAGGATGCGCGGAAAGCGGGCGTCGAGCATCAGCACGCCCAGGGGAGCGCCGTAGAGCGATTTGCCGCCACGGGCAATGCGGGGAGTCGTCGGCATGAAGGTTCCTTCGAGTCAGGCGAAGCGTTGGGGGGAAAAGGGGCCCAGGTCGATGGCGGGGGCGGAGCCGGTCAGCAGTTGCGCCACCAGTTGCCCGGTGCGGGCCGAACCGACCAGGCCCACGTGTCCGTGGCCGTAGGCGTGGATGATGTCCGCGCTGGCCGAGGCCGCGCCGATGCACGGCAGGCCGTCCGGCATGCTGGGACGGGAGCCCAGCCAGAAATCGTCCGTGCCCTGCGGTTCGTCCTTGGGCAGCGCGGGAAAGATCGAAACCAGCTGACGGCGCAGGATGCGGGCGCGCTCCCAGTTGGCGGGCGCCAGGGGCGCGGCGATTTCGACCTGCCCGGCGGCGCGCAGGCCGTGGTCCGTCCAGTTGACCACCATCTTGGCGTCGGCAAATTGCGTGGGCGTGCGCACGCCGACCTTCGCATCGCGGATGACGGCGTGGTAGCCGCGTTCGGCGGCCAGCGGCACGTGGTCGCCGGCAAGTTCGGCCAGCGCGCGGCCATGCACGCCAGTGGCGATGACCGCGCGGTCGCAGGCGATATCGCCTGCGTCGGTGCGCACCGCCAGCAGGCGGCCGCCCTCGATGCGAAAACCCGTGGCGCGCGTGACGCGCAGTTCGGCGCCTTGCGCGCAGGCCTGCCGCACCAGCGCGGCCACGTAGCCGCCGGGGTCGCGGCAGCTGCCGGTTTCGGGCACCCAAACCCCGAAGGTGTAGCGCGGGTCCAGGTCCGGCTCGCGCTCGCGCAGCGCCTGCGCGTCCAGTTCTTCCCAGACGATGCCCTCGGCGCGCCGGATTTCCCAGGCGCGGGCATCGGCGCGGAATTGCGCTTCGCTCAGATAGGCATGCAGCAGCCCGCGCCGCTCGATCAGGTGCCCGACGCCGGCCCAGGCGGCCTGCTCGTCATGCAGCGCCGGCGCGTCCCGCAGCAGCGTGCGCAGGGCATGCGCGGTGCGCTCGACTTGCGGCCAGGTCCAGGCCGCGCGCAGATAGCGCCACAGCCAGGGCAGGGCGCGCGGCAGGTAGCCCCAGCGCACCGCCAGCGGTCCGAGCGGGTCAGAGAGCCACTTGGGCAGGCGCTTCCAGACGCCGGGCTCGGCCGGCGGCAGGATGGAGTGCGACGACAGCCATCCGGCATTGCCGTAGCTGGCGGCCTGTGTGCCGCCGGGTTCGGAAGGATCGACCAGGGTCACGCGCAGGCCCGCCTGCAGGGCGCGCATCGCCACGGCCGCGCCCACGGCGCCCGCGCCGATCACCACCACATGGCGGCTCATTGCTGCGGGCCGGTGTAGTCCCGCGCATGGGATTGCGCGCGGGGATCCAGGCGGCAATGCAGGATGGCGGGCTTGCCGCTGGCCAGGGCGCGCTCGAAGGCGGCGGTGAACTGTTCCGTCGTTTCCACGCGTTCGCCATGGCCGCCGAACGCCACGGCCATCGCGGCGAAATCCGGGTTGGCGAGGCGGGTGGCGACCTGGCGGCCGGGATAGTCGCGCTCCTGGTGCATGCGGATGGTGCCGTACTGCCCGTTGTCCAGCACGACGACGATGATGGGGGCGTCGTACTGCACGGCGGTGGCGAATTCCTGGCCGTTCATCAGGAAGCAGCCGTCGCCCGCGAAAGCCACCACCACGCGGTCGGGTAGCTGGCGCTTGGCCATGACGGCCGCCGGCACGCCATAGCCCATGGAGCCGCTGGTGGGCGCGAGCTGGGTGCCATAGCGATGGAAGCGGTGGTGGCGGTGCAGCCAGCCGGCGTAGTTGCCCGCGCCGTTGCAGATGACCGCGTCGGCCGGCAGGCGGTCGCGCAGCCAGGCCAGGGCCTGGCCGTACTGGAAGTCGCCCGGCAGCGTGCGCGGCACGTCCGTCCAGGCGCGGTATTCGGCGTGCGCCGCGGCGGCCGCGCCTTCCCAGGCGGGGCTTGCGGGCACTTCAATGGCCTGCAGCGCAGCGGCGAAGGACTTGGGGCTGGCCTGGATGGCAAGTTCGGGCTGATACACCCGGCCCAGCTCTTCGGCGCCGGGATGCACGTGAACCAGCCGCTGGCGCGGCACGGGAACGTCCAGCAGGGTGTAGGAGGACGACGGCATTTCGGACAGGCGTCCGCCCACCAGCAGGATCAGGTCGGCCTGTTCGACGCGGGCCTTGAGCTTGGCATCCGGGCCGATGCCCAGGTCGCCCGCGTAGTTGGGGTGGTCGGCGTCGAACAGCGAAGCGCGCCGGAACGACGTGGCGACCGGAAGCTGGGCGCGTTCGGCAAAGCGGGCGAATGCCGCGCAGGCCGCTTCGTCCCAGCCCGACCCGGCGAGGATGGCCAGGGGCCGTTTCGCGTCCGCCAGCAGCGCGGCCAGCCGGTCCATGTCGGCGGGGGCGGGCCAGGCGACGGCGGGTTCGACGCGGGGAGCGTCAGGCACCTGGCAGGTCTCGACCAGCATGTCTTCGGGCAGGGCGATGACCACGGGGCCCGGCCGGCCCTGCATGGCGACACGGAAGGCGCGCGCCACCAGTTCCGGCACGCGGGCGGCGCTGTCGATCTCTACCACCCACTTGGCCATGCCGCCGAACATGGCGCGGTAGTCGATTTCCTGGAAGGCCTCGCGCTCGCGCATGGCGCGGTCAACCTGGCCGATGAAGAGAATCATCGGGGTTGAGTCCTGCATGGCGATGTGCACGCCATGGCTGGCGTTGGTGGCGCCGGGGCCGCGCGTGACGAAGCACACGCCGGGACGGCCGGTGAGCTTGCCGTAGGCCTCGGCCATGATGGCCGCGCCGCCCTCGTTGCGGCAGGAAATGACCTCGACGCCCGTGTCGTACAGCGCATCGAGCGCGGCCAGATAGCTTTCGCCGGGCACGCAGGTCAGGCGCTCCACGCCCTGGACGCGCAGTTGGTCGATGAGCGCCTGGCCGCCGGTGCGTTCAGGCCAGGAGGAGGGGGCGGTAGTCATGGATATGCGTCTCGAAGTAGGGCGGACGCAACCCGCGTCCGCGAAGAATCGGTAGGAGTCCCGTGGCGGAACCGGGTGAAAAAAGCATAACACTTGACTGCATGCACAACAAGCATCATGATCTGTATACAGACGCCAATACAGCAACAACTAAGGCGCCGCGACACCCCCGCCAGATGCCCTGGCGGGCGGCATATACCGTGACTATTCAAGGGGTTACACGTAATGAAACGCAGAGAGTTGTTGAGCCGTACCGCCATGCTGGGCGCCGTTGCCGCCGCCGGCGCCACCGTCCTGCCGCAAGCCGCGCAGGCGCAGGCCGCGCCCGCCGCCCCGGCCAACGGATCCACCCTTGACCGCGTCCGTTCCAGCGGCGTGCTGCGCATGGGCGTGGTGGTGGGGCAGGCGCCTTACTTCACTAAGAACCTGACGGACGGCACCTGGACGGGCGCCTGCCTGAAAATGGCCGCCGACATCGCTTCCAAGCTCAATGCCAAAGTGCAGGTCGTGGAAACCACCTGGGGCAACCAGGTGCTGGACCTGCAATCGAACAAGATCGACCTGGCCTTCGCCGTCAACCCGACGCCGGAACGCGCGCTGATGGTGGACTTCGCCACGCCGATCCTGGTGCACTCGTTCACCGCCGTGACGCGCAAGGGCTATGCCAAGCCGGCCACCTGGGACGATCTGAACAAACCCGAGGTGCGCATCGCGGTCGACATGGGTTCGTCCCACGAGCTGATCGCGCGGCGCTATGCGCCCAAGGCCAACATCCTGGCGTTCAAGACCCGCGACGAAGCCGTCATGGCGGTCTCTACCGGCCGGGCCGACGTCAACATCGTGCTGGCCATCCTGGCGCTGCCCATGCTCAAGAAGAATCCCAGCCTGGGCGAGATCGCGATTCCGCGCCCGGTGCTGACGATGCCGACCAACATCGCCGTGCGCCTGGAAAGCGACAAGCGCTGGCGCGACTTCCTGAGCGTGTGGGCCGACTACAACCGCTCCATGGGCACGACCCGCGAATGGTTCATCGAGGGCCTGGCCGAACTCGGAGTGCAACAGGCCGACATCCCGCCCGAAGTGCAATTCTGAGGCGGGCAGGGCATGGAATATTCCTGGGACTTCGGGGCGCTTGCGCCCTACGCAGGCCTGATCGGCAAAGGGCTGTGGATTACGGTGCTCTACACCGTCGCCACGGCCCTGGCCGGCCTGGCCATCGGGCTGGTGGCAGGGGTGCTGCGCACCAACGGGCCGCGCTGGGTCGCCATCCCGATCATCGCCTACATCGAGATCTTCCGCTGCACGCCCTTGCTGGTGCAGCTGGTCTGGATGTATTACGCGCTGCCGGTGCTGGTGCAGATGGAAATGTCGCCCGGCATGGCCTGCTTCCTGACGCTGACGCTCTACGGCGGCGCGTTCTACGCCGAGATCTTCCGCGGCGGGATCGAAGCCGTCGACCGCGGCCAGTGGGAAGCAGGGCGGGCGCTGGGCATGCGGCGCGGACGCATTTTCCGCCGTCTCGTCCTGCCGCAGGCCGTCCGCGTGATGATTCCTTCGCTCATCAACCAGACCGTGCTGCAGCTCAAGAACACCTCGCTGGTGTCGACCGTCGCGGTGGGCGACCTGCTGTACCAGGGTTCGGTCATCACGGCCGCCATCTACCGGCCGCTGGAGGTCTACACCGTCGTGGCCGTGCTGTATTTCGTGGTGTTGTTCCCGCTTACGCTGGGCGCCACCCGTCTGGAAAAACGCCTGGGAGCCCACCGATGAACGCCATACCCGCCGACGGCGCGCCCATGCTGCGCGCCACCGCCATCCACAAGTCGTTCGGCGACAACCATGTGCTCAAGGGCGTGTCGCTGGACGTGGCGCGCGGAGAGGTCGTGACCCTGATCGGCGCCAGCGGATCCGGCAAATCCACCTTCCTGCGCTGCATGAACCTGCTTGAAATGCCCGAATCCGGCCAGCTGGAGGCGGCGGGCCACGCGTTCGCATTCGGCCCGCGCCAGCGTCCCATTGGCGACGCCCAGGCCGCGGACTTGCGGCGCGACGTCGGCATGGTCTTCCAGCACTTCAACCTGTTCCCGCACATGACCGTGCTGGCCAACGTCATCGAGGCGCCCATCCAGGTCAAGGGCATGGCGCGCGACGAGGCCGAGGCGCTGGCGCGTCAGCTGCTGGACAAGGTGGGTCTGGCGTCCAAGGTGGATGCGTTCCCCAGCCGCCTGTCGGGCGGCCAGAAGCAGCGGGTGGCGATCGCCCGGGCGCTGGCCATGCGTCCGGACATCATGCTGTTCGACGAAGTCACCTCGGCGCTGGACCCCGAACTGGTGTCCGAAGTGCTCGCCGTGATGAAGGACTTGGCGGCCGACGGCATGACCATGGTTCTCGTCACGCATGAAATGGCGTTCGCCGCCGAAGTGTCCGACCGCGTGGGCTTCATGCTGGGCGGCGAAATGGCCGAGATTGGTCCGCCGTCCGACATCTTTCAGCGGCCGAATCACGAGCGGCTCAAGGGATTTCTCGAACGCTTCCACAAGCAGGCCGCCTTCTGTTCTGGACCGCCCACGCAATGACTGACACGCCGCCGGGCTCGCCGGCCTCCATCTACGAACGCATCAAGGCAATGGCGACCACATTCCGCCTGCGCCCGGGCGAACGCATTAACGAGGTCGAACTGGCGCGCCAGCTTGGCGTGTCGCGCACGCCGGTGCGCGAGGCCCTGGCGCGGGTGGCGGCGGAAGGGTTCCTGATCGCCACGCCCACCCGCGGCTTCACGATGCGCGCGCTGGACGCCCAGCAGCTGCTGTCGCTGTACGAGTACCGCGCCACGGTCGAACTGGGCGTGGTTCGGCTGGTCTGTGCCCGGGCAAGCGACGAGGCCCTGGCCGACCTGCTTGCCCGCGCCGAGCAGAACCGCGACGAGCCCGACACCGATGCCCAGGCCATCGGGCTGCTGTGGCGCGACGAGGACTTTCACGAGCGCCTGGCGGCGCTGGCGGACAACCCCGAGTTCCTGCGCTCGGTGCGCTCGCTCAATGAGCGGCTGCGGTTTGCGCGCTGGATGGATCTGCGCGCCAGGCGCTCGCATACCCGCAACGACCATCCCGACATCGTGCGCGCCCTGATGGCGCGCGACCTTATCCGCGTGGAGGCGCTGATGCGCCAACACATCAACCATCACCTCGATCACCTGATCGAACTCACCCGGCTCGGCTATGCCGAGATCTACATGGGCAATGCGCTGGCCGATTACGCCGAAGCCGCCAGCGCGCCCGGCGACCCTCTGAACAGGAAATCCGCATGAAAGCTGTCTTCATTGATGCCAACCCCACCTTGGCCGCCGTGGCCGAACGGCTGCACTTGACCGCCGACCCCGAGCTGCGCGTGAATCGCCAGCCTGACATCACGTCCGAGCAGATTCCGGCGGCGCTGGGCGACGCCGAGATCATCATCGTTGACCATACCCACCTGCCCACGGCCATCGCCCGCCAATGCGCGGCCCTCAAGCACGTGGTGTTCCTGGGCACGGGTGCGCGCTCGTACATGAACCCCGAGGAACTGGCCGAACTGGGCATCGAGGTGCACATCATCAAGGGCTACGGCGACACCGCCGTGGCCGAATGCGCCTTCGCGCTGCTGTGGGCCGGCGCCAAGGGCTTTGCCAAGATGGACCGCGGCATGCGCGCCGGCAACTGGCTGCGCACCGACGCGGTGCAACTGACCGGCAAAACGCTGGGCCTGGTCGGTTTTGGCGGCATCGCCGCCGAAATGGCGCGGCTGGCGCAAGGCGCCGGCATGAAGGTGCTGGCCTGGAATCGCAGCCCCAAGTCGCACCCCGGCGTGACCTTCGTCGAACTGGACGAACTGCTGGCGCAGAGCCATGCCGTGTCGCTGCACCTGCTGCTCAATGACGAAACGCGCGGCATGATTTCGGCCGAACGCATCGCCCGCATGCGCGACGGCGCCATCCTGGTGAACACGGCGCGCGGCGCCCTGGTCGACGAGGCCGCGATGATCGCCGCGCTGCGCAGCGGCAAGATCGGCCATGCCGGCCTGGACGTGTTCGACGTCGAGCCCATGCCCGCCCAGCATCCGCTGTATGAGCTGGACAATGTGACGCTGTCGGCGCATTCCGCCTTCCGCACGCCGGAAGCCAGCGACAACCTGGTGCAGGCCGCGCTGAACCACTGCCGCCGCGTGTCGGGCCAGGGGGAACAGCAATGAGCCAGACCATTACCCGGCTTGACCAGAACACGCGGCGGTCGCGCGCCGTGATCCACGGCGACACGGTCTATCTGGCCGGCCACACCGCCGCCGACCGCAGCCAGGACATCGGCGGGCAGACGCGCCAGGTGCTGGCCGCGATCGACCAGCTGCTGGCCGACGCGGGCACCGACAAGTCGCGCCTGCTGAACGTGACGATCTGGCTTAGCAGCATGGCGCACTTCGCCGGCATGAATGAGGTCTATGATGCCTGGATCGTCCCGGGCCAGGCGCCGGCGCGCTGCTGCGGCGCGCTGGAGCTGGCGGCCCCGGACATTCTCGTCGAGATCATGGTCACGGCGGCGCGTTGAGCGCTGCTTTTCCCCAGGAACAGCTGCAATGTCCCAAACAGAAGCAATTGCCCCCGCCGCACCGCTGCGCCGGGCCCGGCGCATCGCCGCCATTGAAGTCTCCGAAATCCTGCGCATCGGCGCGCGCGCGGCCCAGCTCAAGCGGGAAGGGCGCGACGTCATCGTGCTGGGCGCGGGCGAACCCGACTTTGACACCCCGGACAACGTCAAGGCCGCCGCGGTGCGGGCCATCGAAGCCGGCGAGACCAAGTACACGCTGCTGGACGGCACCCTGGCGCTGAAACAGGCCATCGCCGCCAAGTTCCAGCGCGAGAATGGCCTGACCTACGGCCTGGACCAGATCACGGCCGGCGCGGGCGCCAAGCAGGTGATCCACAACGCGCTGATGGCCACGCTGGACGAGGGCGACGAAGTCATCGTCGTCACTCCGTACTGGACGTCCTACGCCGACATGATCACCATCGCCGGCGGCACGACGGTGCAGGTGCCGGGCCGCGAGGAAAACGGCTTCCTGCTGGATCCGGCCGACCTTGAGGCGGCCATCACGCCCCGCACGCGCTGGCTGATGCTCAATTCGCCGTCCAACCCCTCGGGCGCGGCGTACGACGAGGCGCGGCTGCGCGCCATCAGCGAAGTTCTGCTGCGTCATCCGCACGTCTGGGTGCTGGCCGACGACATCTACGAACACCTGGTCTATGACGGCTTTGTCTTCAAGACCATGGCGCAGGTCGAGCCGCGCCTGGCGGACCGCACGCTGACCGTCAACGGCCTGTCCAAGGCCTACGCGATGACCGGCTGGCGCCTGGGCTACGCGGGCGGTCCCCGAGAGCTGATCGCGGCCATGGCCGTGGTGCAGAGCCAGAGCACCTCCAACCCGTGCTCGGTGACCCAGGCCGCCGCCATCGAGGCGCTGAACGGCCCGCAGGACGTGCTGGCCGAACGGCAGGCATCTTTCCTGCAGCGCCGCGACCTGGTGGTGGACGCGCTGAACGCCATCGACGGCATCCGCTGCCGCCGTCCAGAAGGCGCGTTCTACACCTTCGCCAACTGCGCGGGCGTGCTGGGCAAGGTCACGCCGCAAGGCAAGCGCCTGGAAACCGACGCCGACTTCTGCTCGTACCTGCTCGACCACCACGATGTAGCGGTGGTGCCAGGCAGCATCTTCGGGCTGGCGCCGTACTTCCGGATCAGCTATGCCACGTCGCTGACGCAGCTCAAGACCGCCATGGAACGCATCGCGAACGCCGTGCGCGCCTTGAACTAGGGACGGATGCCGGACGGCTTGCGCGCCCGGCCGGGCCGCAAGCCTGCAAAGCCCCGCGCGGCGTCGGCCGGCTGGTGCAATCGCACTAGCGCGGCTGCGCTTTGCCGGGGCTTGCTATCCGTGCTTACATCGTCAGAGCCCGTCGCGGGGCGGATCGGCATCCCGGGGAGATCACCATGGCGCTGAGCGATGTGCGGGGCAACCCCGTTTCCACCGATGACCAGGCGTCCCTGGCCGCCTATGAACGGGCCCAGTCCCTGTTCCACGGCTATTACGGCGATCCGCTGGGCATCATCGACCAAGCCCTGGCTGACGATCCCGTGTTCGTGATGGGCCATGTGCTGCGGGCGGGCATGATGATCACGGCCAGCGACAAATGCGTCGAACCGCTGTTGCGCGACAGCGTGGAGGCCGCCGAGGGCCTGTACGACATCGCCAATGACCGGGAGCGCCGCCACACGGCCGCCGCCCGCGCCTGGCTGAACGGCGAATTCTCCACCGCCTTGCGTCGCTACGCCGACATCCTCATCGACTACCCCCATGACACGCTGGCCCTGCAGGTCGGCCATATCGGCGACTTCCTGCTGGGCCGTTCGAGCATGCTGCGCGACCGCGTGGCCGGCATTCTTCCGGCCTGGGACCGCAGCATGCCCGACTACGGCTACGTGCTCGGCATGCACGCCTTCGGCCTGGAAGAGACCAACCTGTACGCCCAGGCCGAGGCGCAGGGCCGGCGTGCGCTGGAGTTCAATGCGCGCGACCCCTGGGCGGTGCACGCCGTCGCCCATGTGCTTGAGATGCAGGGCAGGGTGGACGAGGGCATCGCCTGGCTCGACGGACGCCGCGACGACTGGTCGGCCGACAACATGCTGTCGATCCACAACTGGTGGCACCTGGCCCTGTTCCGACTGGACCGCGACGAGATCGACCCGGTGCTGGCGCTGTACGACGAGCGGCTGCGCGAGTCGTCCACCGGCCAGGTCCTGGACCTGATCGACGCGTCCGCCATGCTCTGGCGGCTGCTGCTGCGCGGCGTGGACGTCGGGCCGCGCTGGCGCCAGTTGGCCGACGTCTGGCGCGAACGCGGCGGCACGGGGTACTACGCGTTCAATGACGTGCACGCGCTAATGGCCTACCTGGGCGCGGGCGACGGTGCAGCCGCGCAGGAGTTGATCGCGGCCATGGAAGCCGCAGCCGAGGGCGGCGGCACCAATGCAATGATGACCCGCGACGTCGGCCTGCCGGCCGCGCGCGCGCTGGCCGCCTTCGTGCGCGAGGACTACGCGCTGACCGTGGACTTGCTGCGCGACCTGCGCCTCATCGCGCATCGTTTCGGCGGCAGCCACGCCCAGCGCGACGTGCTGGCGCTGACCCTGGTGGAAGCCGCCTTGCGGGACGGCGCGCGCTCCCTGGCCAAGGCGCTGACCGCCGAGCGAATGGCCTTGAAGCCCGCCAGCGCCGGCAACCGCAAGCTGGCCTCGCGGGCAGCGGCGCTGTAGGGGCCGCGGCGGACCGAAACGCAACCAGAATCCGCGAGTGTCGCGCATTTGCCATAGGCGCGCCGCCGGCGCGAGATGGCGTCTTCCTTGAGATATCATGGGCAGCCCAGAGCGTTTCCCGTTCGGGCTTGGGTTCCGTTTTTCTTTCGTGCTTGGTCAACATTGGTTTTGCGCGGGGTATCAACTTGAACTATTCGCTTCTCCTTGCCGGTCTGGCATTGGTGTTTTTCGTGCTGCTGTTGCTGGCCATGCAGTTGGGCAAGCGGCTCGGACAAAATGCGGACGAGACAAGCCGTTCGGGAACCGCCGCCATCGAAGCGTCCGTGTTCGCGCTGCTGGGTCTGCTGGTGGCCTTCACGTTTTCGGGCGCGGCCCAACGCATGGCCGAACGCCGGACCATCCTGGTGCAGGAGGTCAACGACATCGGCACCGCCTGGCTGCGCATCGACCTGCTCAACGCAGCGGACCAACCGGCATTGCGCGACCTGTTTCGGAACTACGTCGACGAGCGCATCAATTATTACGGTCATGTGGCCGACCTGGCAGGGCGCGACGCCATCGCCGCGCGGGCCGGCGCCATCCAGAAGCAAATCTGGACGGCGTCGATGCGGGCGTCGCACAACACCCCGCCGCCCTTTGCCGCGACCTATGTCGCCGCGGTCAACGACATGTTCGACATATCGACGACCCAAACCGTCGCCCAGAAGATTCACCCGCCGGCGATGGCGTACGTATTCCTGTGTGTGCTGGCGCTGATTGGCGCGGCGCTGATCGGCTTTAATCTTGCCGTGTCCAAGCGCTCGCCGTTGCTGCACCAGGCCGTCTACGCGGCGGTCATGACGGCCGCGCTGTACATCATTGTCGATTTCGAGTTCCCCCGTATCGGCACGATCCGCATCGACCAGAGCGATACGTTGCTGATCGCCCAACGGCAATCTATGGTCAACCCCGATGGAACAGGGAAATAGCCACGCAGCGGGCAGGGCAGGCAAGGGCGGCCGCGTGGCCGGACCGGCCTCAGGTCCCGCCTGCGCCCTGATTGCCTGCCTGTTCGCCGGCTCCGTGCAGGCGCAGGAAGGACTGCGCCTGACGCAGGACGACCTGCAAAAGCGCGCCAACGGCGTGCTGGCGCTGATGTCGCTGTCCATCGTCCCGGACATCACCACCAGTTCGCTCAACATCGGCAGCGGCGGAGGGTCCACCTCCGGATCGAACGAATTCTTC
The DNA here is from genome assembly GCF_000236785.1 of Achromobacter arsenitoxydans SY8. Lineage (GTDB taxonomy): Bacteria > Pseudomonadota > Gammaproteobacteria > Burkholderiales > Burkholderiaceae_B > Achromobacter > Achromobacter arsenitoxydans. The sequence goes on from NZ_AGUF01000052.1 coordinate 69,828, forward strand.
ATGACGCAGCTGGGCGGCGGCGACACGATATCGGATTCGGTGCCTATCTATCTGGAAGGCGTGCTGGCCGCCAGCCGCTACGACCCGACGTTCGTCGCCACGCAGGGCGCGGAACGGCGGACCATCCCCACCAAGTGGAACAGCGTGTCCGCCACGGGGGGCATCGGCTGGGACTTCAAGCTTACCGACGAGCTGAAGCTGCGGCCCATCTTCAACGTCGCCCTGGGCAACGTCACCAGCGACCTGCGCGCCGCAAGCTGGTACGTGGGCCAGGTGACGGGCCGCGATATCCACTTCCTGGACCGCGGATCGCTGAACGCGTATGGGCTTGGCGGGTCCATCATGCTGGACTACGAGCACTATCGTCCGGGATACGAGGTGGACGTGGAGCTGCGCTATTCCGACATCCGCCTCAAAAGCTTCGACAGTTCGGCGGCGGTGCAGGGCAACGCGACCGCGCAGTCCGCCAACCTTTGGGCGCGGTACCGGGCTCCCACCGGCATCACCATGCTGGACCGGCCGTTGCGCTATGTGCTGGAGCTGACCCATTCCGAATTCATCGGCGACCAGAAGGGCATCCTGGGGTTCGACCGGCTGACGTCGGTCGGCGCGGGCCTAGAACTGGACTCCAGCGCCTACGACATGATCATTACGCGGACCCGGGTCGTGGGCCGCTATGTTTTCGGAAACAACGTGCGGGGCTTCTCCGTTGGCCTGGCCGTCAGCTTCTGAGATGAGCGGCGGGGCCGGCTGTCAGGCCGGCCCCCAACCGTTTACGGCGTCACGATGTTGAACCAGAACTCGAAGTTGTCCAGCGCGGCGAACATGTCCGTGATCTTCTCCTGATCACCGCTGACCTTCACGTCGCCCTTGGCAAGCGCGTCTTTCAGCGTCGTTTCCTTGAGCATCATGCGGTTAAGCGTGTCGCGGCTGAGCGTCATGCTGGCCGTGGGTTGCTTGGCCGGCTTGCCCTCGGTGTGGTTAAGCACGCTGTTGACCATTTCCAGGGTGTACTTCTGGTTGGTGTCGGTGAAATCCAGGTTCAGCACGACGTGCTTGCCCGCGGACTTTTCACGATTGAGCCGCACCGCAAAGTAGTCGAACAGCATATCCAGCGTCATCGCCCGCACGGTGTCGGGGCTGGCCGTGTCCGGGACGGGCAGTTTCTGCACGCCTTCGCGCAGTTCCTTGGCGCCGGTCAGGTAGAAGTTGCGCCACGGTCCGCTTTCGGCCTGGTAGCCCATCTGCTCCAGGGCGTCGGCCTGCAGGTTCTTGGCTTCCTGGTTGTTGGGGTCCGCGAAGACCGCGTAATTCACGACTTCCGCCACCCAGCGGTAGTCTCCCTTCTTGTAGTATTCGCGCGCCTTTTCAAGAATGGCGGGCACGCCGCCCATCATGTCCACGTAGCGCTTGGACGCCTCCTGGATCGGCAGCGTGTGCAGCGTGGCGGGGTTGCCGTTGAACCAGCCCAGGTACAGCACGTAGGTCGCCCGCACGTTGTGGTTCAAGGACCCGTAATAGCCGCGGTTCGAGAACTTGGTGGCGATGGCCTCGGGCAGCTTGACCTGTTCGGCGATTTCTTCCTTGTTGTAGCCCATGTTGGCCAGCCGCAAGGTTTCGTCGTTGATGTAGCGGTACATGTCCCGCTGCAGGCTCAGCTGTTCCTGGACCTCTTTCTTGCCCCACACGGGCCAGTGGTGCATCGCGTACATCACTTCGACGTCGTCGCCCCACAGCGCCAGCGCCTCGTTCAGGTACTTTGACCACGCCAGCGGATCCCGGATCTTGGCGCCGCGCAGGGAATAGGTGTTGTGCAGCGTGTGGGTCGAGTCCTCGGCGGTGTTCAGCGCCTTCTTTTCCTTGATGTAATACAGCATTTCGGCTGGAGCCTCGCTGCCCGGCGCGTACAGGAATTCGTATGTCAGGCCGTCGATGACGCGCTTTTCGCCGGTCTTTTCGATGATGTCGGTGGGCGGGATAAGCGTGACCGTGCCCGCCGAGGTCGTGGTCCCCAGGCCCGCGCCAACCTGGCCGGTGGCGCTGGGCGGCAGCAGGTTGCCGTACATGTAGCTGGCGCGGCGGCTCATGGCCGTGCCGGCCATGACGTTTTCCGCCACGGCGTGCTCCAGGAAGCCCAGCGGCGCGTAGATTTTGACCGTGCCCGCCTTGACGTTTACTTCGTCCACCACCCCGCGCACGCCGCCGTAATGATCAACGTGGCTGTGGGTGTAGATCACCGCCACCACGGGCTTCTTGGGACGGTGCTGATAGTAGAGATCCAGCGCGGCCTTGGCCGTCTCGGTGGAAATCAGCGGATCCATGATCGTCAGGCCTTCCTTGCCCTCGACGATGGTCATGTTGGACAGGTCGTAGTTGCGCACCTGATAGATGCCGTCGGTGACCTGAAACAACCCTGAAATGTTCAGCAGCTGGGACTGCCGCCACAGGCTGGGATTGACGGTGTCCGGCGCCGGCGCGCCTTCCTTGATGAAGTCGTACTTGGTCGGATCCCACACCAGGTTGCCCTGGGCTCCCTTGATCATGCCCGCGGGCAGCGGGGCGATGAAACCCTTGTGCGCCAGGTCGAACGAAGTCTTGTCGGAGAAGGGCAGTTCCTTGAGTAGCGCCGCATTGGCGTCTTTCGTGGCGGGTTCGGCTGGCTTGGGCGTGTTCGCCGCCCAGCCAGGTACTGACATCGCCAGCGCCAGGGTCAGCGCCGTCAGGGCCGGGACCAGGCGGCGCCGTTGAGCTTGCAGGGGAGTGGCAGAAGGTACCGCGCGTACGACGTGCATCATGGGTCAACTCCGAGGGAAGAAACAATCTCGTTGTCCAACGTGAATACCGTTCTTGCGTGCGCCTTTCGAAACCATGGAGACCCGACGCCAGGCTGTCAGATCCATACGGCAGAACCGATAGCGCGAATATGCAATCTTTTCAGCCTACAAGAAAAAGTCGACAAATCCATTACGGGTAACCCCCTAGTCGATCGCGCTGCGTCATGCACGGTCTGCCGGGATCGCTGAGCGGCGGATGCAAAAATCGGCATGGACTTCGAAAGCGTCACTAGCGAGAATAGGCCGTCGGACAAGATCGTCCTGCACTCCCGGAACATGACGTCAGAGGTGTGGATCCATGATGAAACGTACGCGGCTGATAGCAACCTGGTTATGTGTGATTGGCCCTTTGGTGGGTGCGGCGCCCGGACTCGCGGCCGCTGCGGAAAAGGCAGGGAACGCCGCGCTGACGCTCCCCGCGGACGGCATCGTCATGCATCCCGAATACGCGAAAACCGTCGGCAGGATGGCTTACGTCTGGGGCTGGCCGCTGGTGAACATGCAGAACCGCAATGACCGCATCACCAAGGCGCCGCACCCCGGATTGCTGGGGGGCATTCTGCCCGCCGCGCCGCGCGGGCAGGTCGGCATGTTGCACGATTACATCGTGCCCGAGGAGACCTTTGTCACGTGCCCCAATCAGGACGTGGTGTACGGCCTGGGCTTCTTCTCGCTGGACGAAGAGCCCGTGATCGCACAGGTGCCGGATTTCGGCGACCGGTTCTGGGTGTACGCCCTGTACGACCAGCGCACCAACCAGTTCGGTGAACTCGGCAAGCCCTACAAATCCAAGCCCGGCTTTTACCTATTGGTCGGACCCAACTGGAAGGGTCAGAAGCCGGCGGGCGTGCAGGCCGTCATCCGCAGCCCCACGGCCCTGGCCAATGCGATTCCCCGGATCTTCATGGACGACTCCAGCCAGGACCGCGAGACCATCCAGCGCAAGCTCAATCAAGTGGTGTTCTATCCGCTGAAGGACTTCAACGGCAAGATGAAGACCATCGACTGGAAGACTGCGCCGGATATCCCGAATCCGCAGGCCGACAATGCCAGCGACGGCGAGACGCGCTGGGTCATTCCCGAGAAGTTCTTCGATCAGCTCGGCCAGGTGCTGGACCAGGTGCCGCCGCTGCCCGGCGAAGAAGCCATGTACGCGCAGTTCCGCTCGGTGCTGGCCGCCGCTAGCCGTGACCCCGCTATCAAGGAAGCGCTGCTTCAGGTCGCCAAAGAGACTGAAGAGCAGGTAATTACGCCGTTCTTCCAGTGGAAACACAACGGTCGCCCTGCGGGCAATAACTGGAACCGCTCGGTCCACAACGCGCAGACCGGGCTGGATTATTTCAATAGAACGGGCACGGCCAAGTCGAACATGTTCGACAATCGTCCGGTCGAGACCCAGTATTTCTACACAGACTTCGATGCGGCGGGCGCCGTGCTCGATGGCGGGCAGCGCTACGAAGTGACGTTCGCGGCTGGCCAGTTGCCACCGGTCAATGGATTCTGGTCGCTGACGCTCTACAACAAGCGGCACCTGTTCAGCCCCAACGAGCTGAACCGTTATTCGCTGGGCACCAAGAACAAGGCGCTAAAGCGCAACCCGGACGGCTCCCTGACGATCTATGTGGGGCCGGCTTCTCCCGGCAAGGACAAGGAGGCCAACTGGCTCCCGTCGCCGAAAGAACCGATTTCGCTCTACATCCGTGCCTACTGGGGCAAGCAGGGCATCCTGGACGGCAGTTGGAAGCCGCCCGCGGTACGGCGTATCGACTAAGACCGCGCGGCATCGCCAACGCGACCGACTTTCCACCGATGGAGTGATCCATGTCCGCAACACCGAAGTTTTCCCTGGCCGCGATGTCGCTGCTTGCGCTCCTGGCCTGGGGACCCGCAGGCGCACAGGAGAAGGCCGCCTCGCCCCTGGTCCAGCAGATCAACAACGGCAACTGGCTGGCCCAGGAAGAGGCTGAACGGCTGCGCGACGAACTCTACTATCAGCGGGCCGTCCACGCCTACATGACGATGCTGCCGGCGCTCAACGTCATCGGCATGCGCGACGGATCGGAGCAGGCTTTCGGCGCTGGCTACAACGTGCTGCCGATCTGGAAAGCGCGGATGGACTCGCGCACCATGGTTCCCACGCCGAATGCCGACGTGATCTATTCCATGAGCTACCTGGACTTGAAAAAAACCGGGCCGCTGGTCGTCAACGCGCCGCCCAACGTCATCGGCATGTTTACCGACTTCTTCCAGCGCACGATCACGGATGTCGGCGCGGTGGGCCCCGACCGCGCCCGGGGCGGCCTGTATCTGCTGCTGCCGCCCGACTACACCGGCCAGATTCCGGGCGGCTACTTCGCCTTCAAATCGCCCACGTACAACGTGTTCCTGTTCTTCCGCACGATCATGGCCAAGGGCGACGGCAAGCCCGATCCGGCTCCCGCCGTGAAGAACGCCGAGCGCACTCGCGTCTATCCCCTGTGGGCCACGGAAAAGGAAACCAAGCCAATGGCGTTTCCGGACGCCAGCGGCAAGCGCCTGAATATGATGTATCCCGTCGACAACACTTACTGGACCAAGCTCAAGGCGTTCGTCGACTACGAACCAGTGGCGGCCATCGACCCGGAGCTGCGCGGGGTGCTGGCGTCGATCGGCATCGTCAAGGGGCAGCCCTTCAAGCCGACTGCCCGGCAGGAGGAACTGCTGAAAAAGGCCGTGGAAACGGCGCCAAAGATGATCATGGCGACCCGCCAATTGGGCCGGGAAGACCGCCGGAACCTCTATTACGATGACCGCCAGTACGAAAACACCTGGGCCGGCGGCACCGCAGAGTGGATGCAGGAGAGCTACCTGGACGTCAGCCAGCGCGCCAGCTTTTTCCAGATTGCCTATTCGTCCGCGCCCGCCATGGTCATGCATACGACGGGCGCGGGCTCCAAATACCCCTTCACCGCGCGGGACAAAGACGGCAATTTCCTGGAAGGCGGCCACACATACAAGCTGCGCCTGCCGCCGGATCCGCCGGCAAGCCTGTTCTGGGCCGTCACTGCCTACAACATCACCGATGGCACCATGCCGGAAACCGGGCAATTGCTGCCGTCGACCAACGGCTACTACGACATACCCAAGCAGCCGGATGGATCGCTGGAAATCTGGTTCGGACCGCAGAAGCCCGAAGGCGTGGCCGATGCGGCCTTCATCCAGACCATTCCGGGGCGCAACTTCCTGGCTACCGTCCGTCTGTATGGCACGGAAGACGCGTTCTACGACCAGACCTGGAAACCGGACGATCTTGTGAAGACCAAGTAATTCCGCCGCCGGGCGCCGCGTTTTCGGAATGGTCGGCGTCCTGGCGGGGGAGAGGCATCCACGCAACACTGCCTGGCCCAAAGTTCGATGTTGCGAACAATTCTTGGTATCATTTTCCGCGTCTTGGCCGCCGGCCGCTCATGCAGGCAGGCGGCTTTTCTGTGTCATCGCGCTGCTTGTCGGGGCGTTCGAGCATGTCCAACCCCCTCCAGCCGCTCCAGCTTCTCTGCGAAAACCACTACGACTGGCTATGCCAGTGGTGGCGGCGTCAGCTTGGCCACGGCGACGAGGCGGCCGATTTTGCGCACGACACCTTTCTGCGCGTCCTGCGCAATCCCGAAGAAGTCCGCACGCTGCGCCAGCCCAGGGCCTACCTGACCACCATCGCCCGGGGCCTGCTCAACGATCACTGGCGCCGGCGGTCGCTGGAGCGCGCCTGGCTGGAGGCCGTCGCCGCGCTGCCGCCCGAACTGGAAGCCTCGCCCGAGATGCTCCTGGGCGTGCGGCAGGCCCTGCAACAGCTGGACCGCATGCTCGGGAATCTGGCTCCGCAGGCGCGCGAAGTGTTCGTCCTGTCGCAGCTCGAAGGCCTGACCTATGTGGAAATTGCCGCTCGTACCGGCCTCTCCGACCGCAGCGTGAAGCGCTACATGGCGCAGGGTTTCGAAATCTGCCTCGCCTTGATGGAGCACTGAAACAAGGTGAGCGCCGCCGAATCCAAACCGTTGGACGCCATGGTCATCCGCGAAGCCGCGCGCTGGCTCGTGCGGCTGCATTCCGGTGAGGCCGGTCCAGCGGACCATGCCGCCTTCGAGCGCTGGCGCCACGGCAGCCCCGAGCGCGAGCTGGCCTGGCAGCGGGCGCAGCGCCTGACGCAGCAATTCAATGCGGTGCCGCCCGCGCTGGGCGTGCCATTGCTGACGCGCGAACCCGCCGTCAGCCGGCGCACGGTGCTGCGCACGCTGGCTGTGTTTGGCCTGACCGTGCCCGCGGCCGCCTGGATGACCTATCGCCTGAGCGGCCAGGAGCCTGGCGCGTACCGCACGGCGGTAGGCCAAAGCCAGCGGCTGGCCCTGGCCGACGGCAGCCACGTCCATCTGAACACCGGCACCAGCCTGGACCTGCGGTTTTCCGACGACGCTCGCCTGCTGCACCTGCAAGCCGGCGAAGTCTATGTGCGCACCGCGCCCGACCAGGCGGGCAGGGCGCGGCCATTCATCGTCGAGACGCCACAGGGCCGCCTGCAGGCCCTGGGCACCCGTTTCGTGGTGCGGCGCCTGGGCGATGCTGGCGGCATGACCGAGCTGGCGGTGCTGGAACATCGCGTCGCGGTGACGCTGCGCAACGGCGGGGCCGCACGCATTTTCAGCGCGGGAGAGTCGGTGCGATTCACCGCGAACGCCTTCCTGGCGGCCGATGCGGACGCGAAGACGGGCCGCGCTGGCACGCCCGGCTGGACCCGTGGCGTGATCGAGGCCGACAACATGCGCCTGGACGCGTTGCTCGCCGAGGTGGCGCGCTATCGGCCCGGCGTGGTGCGTTGCGATCCCGCCGTCGCAGGTTTGCGCGTGTCCGGCGTATTCCGCCTGGACGACACCGACGCGCTCCTGGCGGTCGTGGCGAACACCCTGGATCTTAGGGTGGTGGCGCGGACTTCGTACTGGATCACGCTGGCACCTTGAATCGAGGACGCGTGGTTTCAAATATTTACATTCGAATTGGCGTTTGCCTGTCCCTTTTGCGGGTGCTCGTTCGGCATACCCCGCATTGATGACCTGAAAGGGATGCGAACCCGTGGCACCTAAAGACAACTTTCACGCGCGCGCCGCGACGCGCGTCCTGCGACTGGCCGGACTGACCCTTAGCCTGGCGGCGGCGTTCGCCGTGGCGCCGCAGGCTGCCGCCCAGGGCGCGCAACCGGCCGCCACGCAGGACTATCGGATTCCGGCCGGCCCCCTGGACCAGGCGCTGTCGGCCTTTGCCAAGGCTGGGGGGCTCACGGTCTCGTTCAAGCCTGAAGAGACGAGGGGGCTGACCACGGCGGGCCTGGACGGCAGCTATAAACCGGAAGCAGGACTGGCGAAACTGCTGGCGGGCACGGGCCTGACCGCGGTGGCGGTGGGCGGACAGGGCTACGTGGTGCGGGCGGCGGCGCCGGCCCCGGCGAAGGCCGCCCCGGCCGCCAGCGCCAATACGCTGGAATCCATCCAGGTCAGTGGCGACTGGCTGGGCACGGGCCTGGAGAACAGCGTGCAGACCTTCGGCGGCGCGCGCACGCTGCTCAAGCGCGACGAGATCCAGAACAGCGGCGCCACTAGCGTCGCCGACGCGCTGCGCCGCGTGCCGGGCGTGCAGATCAGCGGCAGCACCAGCGCCAGCGGCAGTTCAGTCGGCCTGCATGTCGGCATCCGCGGTCTGAACCCGCGCAATTCCTTCCGCACCACCATGCTGCTGGACGGCATTCCGATGGCCATGGCGCCCTATGGCCAGCCGAACCTGGTGATGTCGCCCACCAGCCTGGGCAACATCGACGCGATCGACGTGGTGCGCGGCGGCGGGGCAGTGCGCTACGGGCCGCAGAACGTGGGCGGCGTCATCAATTTCAGGACGCGCCCGATTCCGACCGGCGCAGGCCTTGTAGCGGATGCCTCGGCCCGCTACAACATGTACAGCCACGGCGGCGAAAACACCCAGTACACCGCCTTCCTGGGCACGCAGTTCGACAACGGACTGGGCGTGGCGCTCATGTATTCCGGCATGGACGGCCAACAATGGCGCGACGGCAGCGATGACCGTTACAACGACGTGGCGCTCAAGTGGCGCTACGAGCTGACGCCCACCTCGGAAATCTACGGCAAGTTCGCGCACTACGACGTCAAATCCATGACGCCGGGCGGCCTGACGGTGGCGCAATACCGCGACGATCCCTTCCAGAATACGCATCCGACCGACTACTGGAAGGGGCAGCGCGACCAGATAGACGTGGGCTATTTGAACTCCATCTCGGACACGCAGGAATTCGAGGCCCGCATCTATCACTACGACAGCTCGCGCCAGAGCTCCCTGATCAATACCGCCGCGCGCCGCAACGACTACCAGCCGCGCAACAACCAGGTGCTGGGCATCGAGCCGCGCTATACGCAACGGGTGGAGTGGGGGCCGACGACGCACGACGTCACCATCGGCTACCGCTATATCCACGAAACCGGCCAGGACAGGCGCTATTCGACGTCGCTGGCCACGGATCAGCGTGTGGGCGTCACCCAGGTGTTCGACAACGAAACCGAGGCCCACTCCCTCTACCTGGACGACCGCATCGCGTTTGGCAAGTGGCGTGTGACGCCGGGCGTGCGCTACGAGCACATCGACACCAACCGGCAGCCCAGCGGCACGGGCAACGACACGCCGTTCGACCTGCGCAACAGCCGCGGCCTGCCGTCGCTGAACGTCGCGTACCTGGTCAATGACGCGCTGACGCTTTACGCCAACTACAACACGTCATTCGGGGCGGTGCAGTACACGCAGCTGAACTCGATGTCGGCGTCGAACCCGTTGAGTCCCGAAGTGGCCAAGACGATGGAAGCCGGCCTGCGCTATTCGGGCGAACAGACGCACACTGAGTTCACCGTCTTCAACCTGCGCTTCGACAACCAGATCCTGTCGATTCCCGGCACCAACCCGGCCGTCTTCCGCAACCTGGGCGCCACCACCCACAACGGCGTTGAATTCGCGATCGACTACGACTTCGACAAGTCTGGCCCGCTTGCGGGCCTGAACGTCTACGCCAACTACACGTACGTGCGCGCCATCCAGAAGTCCGGCGAGTTCGAGGGCAACGACGTGCCGTTCTACTCGCGCCAGACAGGCACGCTGGGCGGACGCTACACGCGGAACAACTGGACCTTCAACCTGTTCACCACGGCGCAGAGCGGACAGTATTCAGACACCGCCAACACCGAGGACGAGAACGCGGACGCCAGCAATGGCCGCGTGCCCGGCTTTAGCGTCTGGAACACGCAGCTCAGCTACAAACTGCCGCAATGGAAGGGCAGCGAGCTGGCCGTCGGCGTGAACAACCTGTTTGACCGCCGCTACTACACCCGCAACGTCGACACCAACGGCGGCCGCATGGTCGGCGCGCCGCGCATGGTCTATCTGCAGGCGCGCCTGGCCTACTGATGCGGCGCCTCTGGCTGTCCTGCCACCGGTGGATGGCGCTGAGCCTGGGCTCCATCCTGATCCTGTCCGGGCTGACGGGCGCCTTGCTCGTCGTCGCCCGGCCGCTGGACCGGCTGCTGCATCCGGACTACTTCACGGCCCAGGGCGGATCGGCGGCCCAGCCGGTTTCGCTGGAATCCCTGCGCCGCGGCCTGGCGGCCGAGTTCGGCCCGCAAGCCGCTTTCACATTCCGTCCGCCGCGCGAACCCGGCGAGACGATGCAGGTGCTGGTGAAGGCGCAAGGGGGCTGGCGAGGCACCGTCTACCTGGATCCGGCCAGCGGCCGCGAGCAGGGCAGGCGGGGCGACGGCGAAGGCCTGGTCGCCATCGTCTACAAGCTGCACAGCGCGTTGATGCTGGAGCAGACCGGCAAGGCCGTGCTCGCCTGGACCGCGCTGGCCTACTTGGTCCTGCTGGTCTCCGGCCTGGTTCTGTGGTGGCCGCGCAAATGGCCGCCATCGCTGCGCATGGTGGTCAACAAGGGCGCATTGCGCGCCGTGTTCGACATCCACCGCAACGGCGGTGCGATTCTGGCGCTGCTGCTGGCGGTCAGCATCGCCACCGGCGCCTATCTGGCCTGGCGCCCGATCGGCGGCTGGATCACGCTGGCCAGCGGCCAGCAGCAAGTCGTGGCGCCCAAGCTGCCGCCCCCGCCCGACGGCCACGAGCGCGCAGTCCCAACCCTGGATGAAATGGCGAGCCACGCGCGGGCCGTGTTTCCGGGCGCGGCGATCGGCTACGTGCTGTACACCCCGCATTCGGACCGCCCGATGGCCATCCGCATGCGCGTGCCGGACGATCCGCATCCGAACGGGCGTTCGACCGTATGGTTCGATCCGCGCGACGGCCGCGTCCTGGCGGCGCAGCGCTGGAGCGAACTGGATCCCGGCACGCGGATCAATTCCGTGATGTATCCGCTGCACACCGGAGAACTGGGCGGTGTCGCCGGCGAGACCGTCGTCGCATTGCTGGGGCTGGGCCTGGGCGCATTGGGCATCAGCGGCATCTGGCTGTGGTGGCGCCGGAAATCCCTGCACGGTCAAAAGACCAAGCCGGTTGGATCAAAGCGCGTCCTTTAGCCACCCCACAAACGCCTCGGCCTGGGCGTTCATACGGCGTCCCGCGGCCGGCAGCACCCGTAATCCTCCGTCGAACTGCACGGTGCCGAATGGCGCAACCAGGGCGCCGTCGGCCAGCTCGCGGGCGATCAAGCGCCTTTCAACCAGGGCGACCCCCAGCCCGGACAGGGCCGCTTCAATGCACAGGTGCGTGTGCGGAAACTCCAGCACATCTCCGCGCGCGACGGACTGCCCGGTTTTGGCTTCCCACTGGTCCCAGGCGCTGGACGTGTAGCCATGCGCGATGCGCGTCCGCTTTCCGGGCGACAGCTTCGCGCAGGCAGGCACGCAAACCGCCGCAAAATTCACCGGCGCCACGAGCAGGGCGCGCCGCTGGTCGGCCTCGGGGTAATTCGACATGTCCCACGCCACCAGCAGATCGGCTCCCTCGTTGCGGATTTCGCGCGCCGACGTCATTGATAGCCGGACGCGGATATCGGGATGCTTGCGGTAGAACACGGCAAGCTGGGGAACCAGCCAGCGCATGGCGAAAGTTGCGCTGCACGCGACGTGCACGCCCGGGCTGGCCGCGCTGAGCATCAGGTTTTCGTAGGCACGTTCAAGCTGATCGAACGCGGAGCGCGTTGCCGCATAAAAATCGGCAGCCGCGGGCGTCATGCGCAAACCGGTGCCGTCACGTTCGAAAAGTTCAATCCCGGCGTCATCCGCCAACAGTTTCAGATGCCGGCTGACCGCGCCGTGCGTGCGAGCCAGTTCGTCGGCGGCGCGGGTGACGGACCCGGTGCGCGCGACCGCCTCGAATGCGCGTAGAGAGGCCAGGGGCGGGAGTTTTCGCATGGGCGCCTATTAGTCAGGAAAACTGACGAAACATCAAAACAAATGGATTTTCGGATCCTAGCAGGCTGCTTAGCATTTCTCCAATTTCCTGCCTATATCGGATCGCCGGCAGCCGGCGAGGGCAGGGAAGTTTCGTTCAATTACCTGACATATTGGAGTCATGCGCATGCACATCGTCAACATCCAGGCGTTCGAGGCGATCGACAGCCGCGGCAATCCCACGCTTGAAGTCGAAATGGAACTGTCCGACGGCGCCCGCGGCCTGGCGCTTGTGCCGTCCGGCGCGTCCACCGGCGCCCGGGAAGCGTGCGAACGGCGCGACAAGGATCCGTCCCGGTTCCGCGGCCGCGGCGTCCGGGACGCGGCCCACAGCGTGAACACGGAACTGCGCGCCTTGCTGCTGGACAGACGCGCCGATCAGCAGGCGGCCTTGGATCAGGCGATGATCGCCCTGGACGGCACCCCCGACAAAAGCCGTCTGGGCGCCAACGCGATCCTGGGCGTGTCGCTGGCCGCGGCGCGGGCGGCGGCCTCCAGTCTGCAAGTCCCGCTATGGCGCTACCTGGGCGGGAGCCAGGCCTGCGTGCTGCCGGCGCCGATGATCAATGTGCTCAATGGCGGCGCGCATGCGGACAATCCGCTGGACTTCCAGGAGTTCATGATCTTGCCCGTGGGCGCCGCCACGTTCGCGGAGGCCGTGCGCATGGGCGCGGAGGTCTTCCATGCGCTCAAGGATGCGCTGAAGCGCGCAGGGCATTCGGTGAACGTCGGCGATGAAGGAGGCTTTGCGCCGGACTTGCGTTCAGCGGACGAAGCCCTGGATTTCCTGATGGCCTCTATTGAGCAGGCTGGCCTGCGGCCTGGCCAGGACGTCGCCTTGGCGCTGGACCCGGCCGCCAGCGAGTTCCATCGGCCCGAAGGCTACGTGTACGCGGGGCAAGACAGAAGCCTGAGTTCTGAGGAGCAGGTCGGCTACCTGATGGAACTGACGCGGCGCTATCCCATCATCTCGATCGAGGACGGCATGGCCGAGGACGACCTTAGCGGCTGGACATTGCTGACCGACCGGCTGGGGGCCCGGTGCCAGCTGGTCGGGGACGATGTCTTCTGCACCCATCCCTCCTTGTTTCAAGCCGGCGTGAAGCAGGGCGTCGGCAACGCCATCCTGGTCAAGATGAATCAGATCGGCACCCTGACAGAGACGCTGCAGGTCTTGAGGATTGCGGCCCGTCACGGATACCAGGCGGTCATATCACACCGATCCGGCGAAACCGAAGACACCAGCATTGCCGACCTGGCGGTGGCCTGCAATTGCCCGTGGATCAAAACCGGTTCGATGTCGCGCTCGGACCGCACGGCCAAATACAACCGGCTGATGCGGATAGAGCGCGAACTCGAGGCGGCGGCGGTGTATGCGGGCAGGCTGTTCACTGGCTGAACCGTTCGGCGGCTTCGGCAATGCGTTGGGCAAGCAGGGCGGCGGCAGGCTGCCTGCTGTCCGACGGCCGCTCCACCAGACCGATTTCCCGGTAGAACGTCGCGTCGCCCAGCTCCTTTATCACGACGCCCCTGGGCACCGACAGGGCTTTGCTGAGGGGCAGGAGCGCAACGCCTATACCCCTGCGCACAAGCCGGGTGATCGCGGGCAATTCGTCCAGCTCTATGGCTTCCCTGACCGACAGCCGCGAGCGCCGCAGGAACTGGTCGACCAGCCTGCCGCCGAAAGACGCGCGGTCATAGCGGATGAACGGTTCATTCTGCAGGAGATCCTGCCAATCCCGATGCGCCTGCTTACCGGGGGCCATCAGCACGAAGGGCTCGCTGAACAAGGCCCGCCAGCGCAGATCTGCGGGCAGGGCGAACGGAGGTTTGATCATGACGGCAATGTCGACTTCGCCCGCATCCACTTGTCCCAGCAGATTGAGCGAAAGACCGGGCACCAGCCTGACACGGTAGCCCGGATTCATGCTCCAGAATTCCGCCAGCGCGTCCGTCAGGAACGTCGACTGCGCGGAGGAGATTGATCCGACCCGGATCAGGCCTGTCTTAGGGCTACTGGCATTGCGTCCGAACTTCTCGTAGACCGACATCAGTTCTTCCGCAATGGCCAGGGCTTCGCGGCCGCTGCTATTGAGGTTGGCCGCGCGTCCCGTCCTGTCGAATAACGGATAGCCCAGCTCTTCCTCCAGCCGCTGGATCTGCGCGCTAACGGCCGATTGGGTCAAGCCCACATGCGCCGCCGCATTGGCGAAGGTGCCGTATCGCACCACGGCCATGAAAGTCTGAAGTTCACGCAGCATGGTTTTGATCGAAATTATTGATGCTCAGGCTAAAAATATATCGCTTTTCCTGAATGAAGGGCGCCCCTAGACTAGATCCATCCGCCAATCCTGATATCACCATGGAGAGACACATGACGGTTTCCGATGAGGTTTATTTCAAGGCGCTCTCCGGCGTCACGACGGCCACGCTGACCACCATCCTGCTGAAGAAGGGGTTGCGCAACGTCTGGATTCGCGGCGCATTCCCGCTGGCCCAGGGCTTGCCGCGCATCGTCGGGCGCGCATTCACCGTGCGCTTCGTGCCGGCCCGCGAAGACCTGGCCACGCCCGAATCGTGGTCATCGCCCAAGTCCAGCCGCGGCGCCATCGAGCAGATGCCGTCTGGCTGCATTGCCGTGGTCGACGCCATGGGCGTGAAAGACGCCGGCATCTGGGGCGATATTCTTTGCGCGCGCATGGCCAAGCGCGGGGTCGCCGGGCTGGTGACCGACGGCGTCGTGCGCGACCTGGCCGGCGTGCTGGGCACCAAGCTGCCCGTCTGGGCCAGCGGCGCGGCGGCGCCGCCGTCGGTGGCCGGCCTGACCTTCGTGGATTGGCAGCAACCCGTTGCCTGCGGCGGCGTCGCGGTGTTCCCGGACGACGTAATCGTCGCCGATCAAGATGGCGCCGTCATCATTCCGGCCGCGCTGGTGGCCGATGTGGTCGACGCCGCCGTAGAACAGGAGCGCTTCGAAGGCTGGATCATGGACGAAGTCAACAATGGCGCCGTTCTGCCGGGGCTGTACCCGCCGAACGAAGCCAACAAGGCCAAGTACGAAGCGTCCAAGAAGAAGTAATAGCGCGCAGAATAGAAAAGGGGCGATGCCGGGAATACCGGCATCGCCCCTTTTGCGTTCCTGGCGCCCAGCATCAGGCGGCTGCGGGATTGCCAATCGTGCGGATAAAGGCGCGATGGAGCCTAAATCGAGGCTTGCTCCGCCCGGTTCGACAGCGCAATGGCGGATTCCCTGCGCTCGCTGTAGCGGTCGACCAGGTAGGGCGCGACATCCCGCGTGAGCAATGTGAACTTCATCAGCTCCTCGACGACATCGACCACGCGGTCATAGTAGGGCGAGGGCTTCATCCGCCCCGACTCGTCGAACTCCTGGTAAGCCTTGGCCACCGACGACTGGTTGGGTATCGTCAGCATTCGCATCCAGCGCCCCAACACCCGCATCTGATTCACGGCGTTGAAGGACTGCGAGCCGCCCGATACCTGCATGACGGCCAGCGTCTTGCCCTGGGTGGGGCGCACGGCGCCCACCGATAGCGGAATCCAGTCGATCTGCGTCTTCATAAGCCCGGTCATGGCGCCGTGGCGCTCGGGCGAGCTCCAGACCATGCCTTCCGACCATTGCACCAGTTCGTGCAGCTCGCGGACTTTAGGATGGGAGTCGCTGGCGTCGTCGACCAGCGGCAGCCCGGAGGGATTGAAGATACGTGTCTCGCCGCCCATGGCTTGAAGGAGTCTTGCGGATTCCTCGGCAACCAGGCGGCTGTAGGAACGATCGCGCAACGACCCATAGAGCACCAGGAAGCGCGGTGCGTGGGTGGCGCGCCTGGGCGTAAACAATGCCGTTCTGGACGGCGGTTCCAGCAGTGACGGGTCGATGTTGGGCAAGTCTGCAATGTGCTCAGACACGATGGCCCTCCGCATTGATGAGCGGCTCGCCATCCTCCTTGTTGAAGGCGCCAAGCTGGGGCCGGGGCAGAATGTCCAGGACCACCTCCGACGGGCGGCACAGACGCGTGCCCATGGGAGTGACCACAATGGGCCGATTGATCAGAATAGGGTGTTCAAGCATGAAACCGATCAATTGTTCGTCCGTCCATTTCGGATCCGATAGCCCCAGTTCGTCATACGGCGTGCCCTTTTGACGCAGGACGTCCCGCACCGGCATCCCCATCGCCGCAATCAGCGACTGCAGCGTGCTGGCGTCGGGCGGGGCCTTCAGGTATTCGATGATGGTCGGCTCTTCGCCGGTATTGCGGATCAGGCCCAGCACATTGCGCGACGTGCCGCAGGCCGAGTTGTGATAGATGGTGATGGAACTCATGAACTACCTCTCTTGATGCAAGACTGAGACTTGACTGTCCGGCTTGTGCTGGGCGCGCAGCAGCATCAGCGCGCCGCAGGCGGCCAGGCCAATGGCGCCGGACAGCCACAGCGCGTTGGCGCCCCAGGCGTCCAGCGCAAATCCGAAAAGAAGCGGGGAAAGCGCCTGCGCGAACCGCGCGGGCATCATTAGCCAGCCCTGGCGGGCGCCATACCCCTGGGCGCCAAACAGCACCAGCGGCAAGGTTCCCTTGGCGATCGTCAGGATGCCGTTGCCAGCGCCATGCAGGATCGCGAACACGGGCGCCATGGCCGGTCCGGCCGTCAGCAGCATCGCCACGCCCACGGGATGCGCCACTGCGGCCAGGCGTGCGGACAGCAGCGGATGAACGCGCCGCAAGAGCCCGAACTCGAGCACCCTGCCGGCCACCTGCGCGGGGCCGATCAGCGCGCCAGCCGCAACCGCTGCGGCGAGCGTGGCGCCCGCAGCCTCCAGCATCCGCGGCAGATGCGTGGCCATCGCGGTGCTGATGAACCAGGTCGCGGCGAAGACAAAGGCGAGGAGGGCGGTTGCGTATCCGGAACGCGGGGCCGAGGGAGCAGGGGACGGGGATGCCGAGGAAACCGCCTGCGCTGGATCCGCGGCAGCGAGTCTTTCGGGTTTCGCATGCGCTGGCAACTTCGGAAGCCAGGCATTCAGCGGCAAGCCGATAAGCAGATGTATGCCGGCCCAGCCCAGACAAGCGTTGCGCCAACCGAACTGCGTGTCCATCCAGGCTGATAAGGGCCAGCCTACGGTGCTTGCAAAGCCCGCAATCAGCGTAATGCCGGTGATCGCGCCTCGGGCGTGTTGCCCATACAGGCGAACCAGGCTGGAGAACGCCGCTTCGTACAGGCCGGCGCCCATCGCCGCGCCGATGACCAGCCAGGCGGCGACCATCGTCCAAAGACCCTGGGCGAGTCCAAGCATCGCGAGTCCGAACGCGAATGTCAGGCTCGTGCCGACCAAGACCACGCGGCCACCGCGCCGGTCAATCGCTTGGCCGGCCCACGGACCAACCAGGGCCGATACCACCATTGCGCCGGAAAAGGCTGCGTAGACCGCTGGCGTCGGAACGTCCAGTTCCGCGGCCATCGGCGCCGCCAGCATGGCGGGCAGGTAATAGGACGAAGCCCAGGCCAGCGTTTGGGCAATGCCCAAGGCGCCGACGACGCGGACGGGCGCTCCCGACACCGTCAGCCCCGGCAGGCGCCAGCGTCGTACCAGTCCTTGGACTGGTTCACGACGCGCACGACCAGCAACATCACCGGAACCTCGATCAGTACGCCGACCACCGTCGCCAGCGCGGCTCCAGACTGGAATCCGAACAGGCTGATCGCCGCAGCGACGGAAAGTTCGAAGAAGTTGGATGCGCCGATCAGTGCCGACGGGCAAGCAATGCTGTGCTTTTCTCCCAAGCGACGATTCAACCAGTACGCCAGCCCGGAGTTCAAAAGCACCTGAATCAGGATCGGCACCGCCAGCATGGCGATCACCAGCGGCTGGCCAAGGATGGCTTCGCCCTGGAACGCGAACAGCAGCACCAGCGTCAGCAATAGCGCGGCCATGGAAAATGGTCCAATCCGGGCCAAGGCCGCTTCGAACGCTTCCTGCCCGCGGCGCAGTAGCGCACGACGCCAGAGTTGGGCGAGGATGACCGGAATCACGATGTAGAGCCCGACGGACACCAGCAACGTATCCCACGGCACGGTGATGGCCGACAGGCCAAGGAGCAGCCCGACAATGGGCGCGAACGCGAACACCATGATCGTGTCGTTCAGCGCAACCTGGGACAACGTGAACACCGGATCGCCACCGGTCAGCCGGCTCCAGACGAACACCATGGCGGTACACGGCGCGGCGGCCAGCAAAATCAGGCCGGCGATGTAGCTATCCAACTGGTCGCCGGGCAACCATGGAGAAAAGACCTGACGGATGAACAGCCAGCCCAGGAAGGCCATCGAAAACGGTTTGACGGCCCAATTGACGAACAGCGTCACGCCGATGCCGCGCCAATGCTGTTTGACCTGGCCAAGCGCTCCGAAATCGACCTTGAGCAGCATTGGAATGATCATTACCCAGATCAGCAGGCCGACCGGCAGGTTGACTTGGGCGACTTCCAAGCGCCCAATGGCCTGGAACAACGCCGGCATGCTCTGGCCAAGTGCCACGCCGAGCACGATGCAAACAAAGACCCACAATGAAAGCCAACGCTCGAAAGCGCTGAGCCCCGGGCGCTGGCGCGAAGCCGGAACCGCCTGTGTGATGGAAGACATGGGTTTACTCCCGGGATTGGCCGATGCCGGCAGGAATGTGGAAGGGATTCATGGACACAACTCCCGATCAGCAGGTCTGGCAGGCGTCAGGATTGGCAGCCTCGCACGAGGCGCCTTGGCAGCAATGCTCGGTGAGATACCCGAGCAAGCCATTCATCTGGGAGAAATCGGCGCGATAGATCAGGTTGCGGCCTTGTTGCTCAACGCTGACCAGACCGGCGTGCGCCAGCTCCTTCAGATGAAAGGACAGCGTGTTGCGCGCCACGCCGAGCTGTTCTGCCAGGACGCTGGGCATCATTCCGGGAAGGCCAGCCACGACAAGCGCGCGAAAGGTCCGCAATCGTTGGGGATGGGCAAGGGCGCCGAGCGCTGAGATGGCTTGATCTTCGTTCATGGTTCGATAGTACAACGATTATTGAACTACGGATGGGGGTGCCATACCGCATTCCTTCCCATCAAGCCATAAACACTACTTTACATATGCCCCATGTTTTGGGTTCGCGTGCCCTATAACTAGTTGATATTAAAAAACATTTCTCGAATTTCCGCCTGAGTCCGTTCATGAACATGCACTCGATCTCAAGCTAGTGACCGTTCTCCGCAAATGGGAGCGATTTCGGCATATTCAAAAGTTATGCGCGCCCTGTTCATCGTGCACGTGTTGGTTTTCTGTCGAAACTTCTAGCCAACCGGTCGACGACGATATGTCTCATAAAGCTCACTGCACCAGGTTTCTGTTATTGGGTAGTAGCGGCCTCAGTAGAAATTCAATGTCCCAACCCTTTGCTGTGGCATTGGCAACCACTCGACACAGCTGTTCAATCTGGTGGTCGAGGGCAGCTTGGAGCGCCGTATTCTCGTTCTCCAACTCTCGGATCCGTTCGGCCTGATTTCTTCGCTGTGTTCTCGGGGTCACTGCTCCGCAAGCATCCAGCTGCATCTGAATAGCAAGGTGAATTCTTTGCTTGCGGGCCGCAGTGTGTAGCGTGGACCTACTGTTTAAACCTAGCCTAGTAGTAAGAGCCGAGAATGAAATAGGGGAATTATCCAGGCCATCAGCGAGCATTGATTCCAGCTCCCTATCCAAGAGCTCGTCCAAAGCCAATCCTTTGGCTCGCGTCCGCTTTTTTTTCATTTCCATCAGACAGAACTTCCCCTTTTGGCCTTTATTGACGTAGCGGCACCTTTCGCACCGGGAAAAACCGGTATCGGATTGAGCGTTGATACCTGCGGACCGAGCGCTATTGCTTTGCGAATACCCACAATCTTTCGCTTTTGCTCCTCTACCCACTTGTCCGCGCCGGCTTCGACGTCTGATTCCGCTTCCATTTTCTGCAATACTTGTAGGTTTAGCTGCAGAAGCTTCTTAAGATTATCCGCTTCTCGTGCATCATTCGTCCGGTGCAAATGCCCACAGTTATCAAAGCACTGGAGGTGCTTGGTACAAGGTTCTCGCGAAAAGTCGTTCGTACAAATTCCCCAAAGAGTAACGTGCACCCCTCCAGCATGCGTCTCTAGAAATGCTTCTGCCTCAACCGGATCTCGCGCGGCGAGATCATGGTAGGTCTCGGCAAGCGCTCCACGAATCCTGCCGCTGACGATACCGGCCTGTAGATACTTAACCTTTTCGTGGTACGACTGGAATTCCACGAAGGCGGAATGAAACTTCAGCTCGGTATCCAAGGCCACATGTTGATAGTAACTATTTTGGCGTATGTCCTTGCGACCCATGGCTAATGCTTGTTGAATCTCAGTCATTCCGCCAAGCTTGTACAGGGTGTTCCGCCAGTGTCTCGATTGGTGTGTACGCAGGGATATCCGGCTACCGTCGGCCTCGGTCAGCCTTCGACGATCAAATATTGACTCGGCAGATTCGATATTTCCTAGAGCACCGCTGATATCGGTGAAGGACACGAGCCGAGGCAGCAGATAGTTGACGGATTCGTCGCGCTCCTTAAACCGAAAATATCCTGTGAACGCAATCGCGAGGCATGCATGTAATTCCAGGATTACCTTTCCATCTTTTTTTAGCGCAGCTTGAGGTGGCCGCCGAGCCATGAAAGCTCTCTCGACATCTCCGGCAAGATACTCTGGTTCTCTCGCAACGATGCGAACAGGTTGCACCCCGAGCTTTCTAAGAAGACGATCTAGATTATAGGCTTTCGAAGCTCCGACAAATCGATGCACCAAAGACCGCGGCACGATCTCTTGAGGTGAAATATCCCACAATCTACCGGGATTATCGTGTTGCCAAGCCGCTGTCTTGCGCACATTTCGCGTCAGGAAAGTCAGCCGCTCGACAGCGCGTTTTGCCAGGGGAACGTCCGAATCCGCTAACCAATGAACGCGAGACTCGAATCCCTTTTCTGGAAAATATCGAATTCCGCATTCCGTATAAGGAGAAGCCTCTTCATTGTCTTTTGATATAACTGAATTATTACGATCTCGTACGTCTCTTTCGATCCAGCAGTCTAGAGGAATGAGCAGAGATTCATTTATTCTTGTTCCGAGAGCAATGTGCAAGTCGATGATTCGCAATAATATTTCTTCCCGCTCATTAATGGGGCTATTGGTACATTGCGCATACGCGACCATTGCTTCCTTACTTGGCAGTTTGGAAGGTAAGGCCTCCCGTTCTGCCTTGGGATCGTGACGCAACCTGGGGGCCGGCGCCGAGACTCCAGAGACGAAACCGATCGGCTGTGTGGTTAATTTATATTTATCAATGAGGCTGCCCAAGACCTCAAGGCAATTAGCGGCATCATAGAGATTCTTGTAATTTTGGCGTTTCAGGCGTTCCACGACATCGTGAAACCGATCGTTTGTAAGGTCTGCTGGGTCTGCGCAGCGCGTCGAGGGCAAAACGTCGTACAAACGTCTTATTCCAATCAAGTAAGCATTTAACGCGGCGAACTTTGGCCGTTTCTGCTGATGGACCGCAAGAAACAAGGCTTTAGAAAAATCGCTAAATTTTTCGGGTAGGGGAGTGACAGTACCTAGAATTGTGAAGGGGAACTGCCTCGATTTCACACCTCTGACTTCAAGCCAGTCATCCGCACACCAATGGGAATCCTCCCAGTTTCCGGGGATTTTTACGGCATCGAAGTACTTGCGTTGGCGAGAAATGAATTCGTCCATGATCAATGCGATCCTTCGATATGAGCTTTGCAGCGCTCCAAAATATCGCTTGCATGTTCGATTGTTTTTTCCAATTGCAATACGACTTTGTTTTCGCCCAAATCAAGGGATTGATCAAGCATAAGCTGTACTTCACTGCGCAGCGCAGCAATTACGTTGTCGTGTTCGCCGTTAATAAAGGGCTGAAACTTCCTGCAGGTGTAGCATGAGTAAATAGGATTTTTGCTGCATGCAGTATCGACGTCTAGTCCACATACTCCGATGTTCCCGATGTACCGTGTGGCAACGACTCCGCGAACAATCGTCGCCGAATCAGTGGCATCATGGCGATGAACTAGAGCCCCCGTCATAAGGCTCATTAACTCCTTGTAAGTCGCATTCTTTCCAAGCGCTCTAGCCTTGATTTTTGCAATTGCGGGAGTCGCCTGGACGTAGTATCGGGCAGCGATCTTTGTTGTGTGGTCCAGCATGTCGGAAATCAAGTCGCCAGGGGTACCTTGATCGGCCAGCTTCTGCGCCATGTTATGTCGGAGAAAGGTGCTTGTACCTGGACTGAGCTTCGCTTGCTGACACATCCATACGATTGCGTTGCGTATGAGTTCACCAGATACTCGCCGGTTACCTGAATCGACAAAGAGTGGCAGTTCCTCAACCTCTGCGCCAAAATTCTTAACTCGTAGTGCAATAAGGTTTTTGAGCTTCTTGGCAAGAACCTCTGAAACAACGCGATTTCTATATGATGATTTGTAGCTTCGCTGCTTCAGGCGAATAATTTTGAGATGAAAGTAGCTAACGCCATTCGGTCCAACGACCTCGACCAGATGATTCCCATCTACTCCCGCAACCTGCTCTGTACGCAGACCTAGCTCCCAATTCAGATGCACCATGACGTTGTCACGGAAGGCGAAGTAGCTCGAGTCATCGGCCGTGTTTTCGAGAGCAGCGACAAACAGACTTTCCTCTGCTGCTGTAAAGACGCTATTGCGTAGCTTTACGGACTTATATGATTCTGCTTCGGGCGCTGCAATATCGTCCAAAAAAGAAGATATCTCACGCGTGAAGCCAGCTATTTTCTTGAGCGACGCCCAACGATAAAAAACCCGAAAAACGAGAAATATATCTCGCTTTGCTTGAAAACCACCTAGGATAGCCAGGCACGCCTCTGCCGACCATGGGAAGGGGTGCCTTTCCAACACGTCTTGGTTGCTCATCAACAGCTTGAAGTTTCCATCCGCTGTTAAGGGCGAATTCGCTGAGAGGCGGTACCAAATAAAGCGACGCATCGCGTCTTTCACCCGGTGCTCAAGCCTACATTTTCGCCAGTCGATCGAGCAGTAACGCTCATGCATCCAGGTATCTCCACTCGTATCGACGAAAATGCCATCTTCTACGAAGCGAGTTCGAATGCGTACTTTTGGCGGAACGCAATTATGGGAACTATCTATCTCTGCGCTAAATAGATTTGGTTCGATTTTCTCAATAAATCGTTGTTTCATTATCCCCGCCCATTTCTAGTGGCGTCCTCCCAGGCCGCATTAACTCGGTCCTGATTCTCTTGATTCGCTTGTTCCGCGATCCATTTTGCCGCATAACGCTGCGGCATTTTTGAATTCAGCTGCCAGCCGCACAGATATCTCAACTCGTCTGTAGCACGTTCAATTTCAACCTTGGTTTTATCCACCCGCCAATCCAGATAGTTATTGCAGAATGTGTTGCGCAAGATGTGAGGATGCAGTGCGATTTTTGTGTGTTCAAAGGCGGCCTTTTTCATAACTGAAAAAAGGCTATTAAGCGCCGAAAGAGAGAGCGGAGAGCCTCGCTCAGAAGTAAATAAGAACTGATGAGATAGGCGACTGCGCCTGCCTTCTCGGATAGGACGACGCTCCATCTGGATATATTTCTCTATATCCAGGAACAGTGATCCACTAATTCCGACGGTACGAGGAAGCGTTTTCTGAGCGGGAGGAATTGCGCGTATCTCAGATGGATCGTCGGGCATTCGTCGTAGAACCACGTAAAATCCTTCATCTTTTTCGACGACATCCGTGGTTTTGAGCTTAAGTAGTTCTCCGCGGCGCGCTCCCGTCTCAACAAAAAGCCGGAAGATTAGCCAGTTGCGAACCCGGGCGTTGCGACGAAAAGGATTATTGCTCGCTCGCGGATGGAGAATAAGTAGAACAGCATGCAGATCCTGGCTGTCGAGTCCTTTCATTTCCGCGACTGACGCTCCGCCAAGATAGAGTGCGTCAAAACCAGACCGAATTCGGTCTTTTAAGGCCAATATTCGCTCACCTACCGGTGTCGCTGGCGCTTTAGGCAGATATCGTTCGGCGGCCCACGTCAGGAACATCTGGACAGTGTGGAGATACCCATTGAAGCTTGTGGGATGAAGCCAGTCATCGGCGTCCTTCGATCGAGGTTTTCCGATTCGACCAACGATTTTGGTCGTCACGCGTCCGGTCCGGAGCCAGAATCCAAAGTGTTCTATTCTATTTATGACAAGATCTACTTGGCCGGCAAGGGCAAGCTCATCAAAGTCGCGACCGAGTTCACAGAATGTCCATTGGTATAGCCATTTGAAAATCTGGACATCTCGGCGCAAAGTGCTGACCGCGCGGTGACGGCGGCGCAAGACTGTGTAGATCAGAGGAAGTATTGCCGGTGTTTGGTGAGGTGTTCTGCACAGCACCGGAAAAACCTCCCCGTGATTAAAACGGGTGTTATGAACTTCAAACATTCGGATCCACAGCAAAGAGAGTCGTAGAAGGCTACAAGGGAGCTGGGGAGCTCACAAGACCGCGTGATCATCATGAACATGACCAACATCGGACGTTTGCGACGAACGCAGCCGCTTTCCCAGGAAACCTTTGTCTTTCCTGGCTTCACACATGCGACCAAATGGGGCATAGCCGACAGTGCGACTCGGCAACGTGTCGGTAAATCAGCCGTGGGCTTCTGCACACCCGAGCCGCGCCTAAGCGCTTAGTGTCTGAAGGGCAGCAGGTGGCAGACGAGGCCCCCCCCACCCCAACTGGTCTGCGACTACGTAGCCGCGACTCTGCGCGCCGCAATGCCGAATCACTTGCAAATTGCAAACGAAAGATCGGCCGATTGAGCTCCTGTCGCAAGCTCGGGGCTGTATCGCGAGGAGATCGACAACGAACTCGGTCCGGGGCAATTGACGAAGCCTGCCTAAGACACCGAAGTGCATCCCGACGCTGACGGAATGTTGCTGACACTAATCTGTCATCTATGGGATATAGTCTGTCCGGATATCCAGAACTAACGATGCATCGACTTTTCCATGGCCATAGCTAGCATGCCCTCGCCGGCAGTTGCGAGTCATTTCAACGCAGATCTTCCGCGCGATGGGATGACCTTTCAGCATGCCTTAAGCGCGTTTCACGCTCTTTCCCAGCCCACTAGACTCGAGATTTTTCGTTTTCTAATGGCGAGAGAACCGGAAGGCGCGCCTGCCGGCCTTATCGCGGAGACGGTGGAGGGACCACACAATACCGTGTCTCAGCACCTGTCAGTCCTTGCTCGCGCAGGATTGATTCGAGGCGACCGTCAAGGGCGAAGCATTATCTATCGTGCGGACGTGGGTGTCATGGGCACGCTGATGTCCTTCATGTTGACGGACTGTTGCCATGGCCATCCGGAGGCATGTGCACCCGTCATCGCAGCGCTCGCCGGCCACTGCGACTGCGACATCGTGGTCAACAAAAAGCAGCCTACCCCAAGAAAGAAGAAGAGCTAGCGCGAACGTCGGTCACCCTAGCCTCCGATGTAGCTCATCTCGATCTTGTGCTGACGCTTTGCCACTGCGCGCACCTCTGAGTATCGATCCCCACGAGATAGCCATCGCGTCGCTAGGCGTGCGACCAAGGTTTGATCTTCCGTTTCGGCCCGCAGCATCGAGCGGATGTCGTCGCCTTGCTCGGCAAACAGACAGGTATACAGTTTGCCGTCGGCCGAAAGGCGCGCCCTTGAGCAATCACCGCAAAAGGGATGGCTCACGCTGGAGATCAGCCCAATTTCTCCCTGCCCATCCAGGTACCGCCAGCGGCGAGCAACTTCTCCCGGCGTCGCAGGCGCCACGGGCTCGAGCGGGAAGTGCATATGGATTTGCTTCAACACGTCATCGGAGGGCAGCACAGCGTGCGCCGTCCAGCCGTTGGTCGTGCCGACATCCATGAACTCGATGAAGCGTAGCGTATGGCCCGTACCGCGGAAGTGCCGCGCCATAGGCAAGATCTGGTCATCATTGACGCCACGTTGCACCACCATGTTGATCTTGATGTGCCGAATGCCTGCATCGTGAGCCGTCGCAATTCCGTCCAAGACATCCCCCACGGATGCGGACGTATTGGCAATCCGAGCGAATGTGGCCGGCGCGAGCGCATCGAGGCTGACATTGAGACGCCGAAGGCCGGCGGCCGCCAAAACATGTGCTTTACGCGCCAGGAGCGCGCCATTGGTCGTCATGGCCAGGTCGATTGGCTCGCCTGCAAGGGTGACAAGGCGCGCCAGCTGCGCCACGAGGTGCTCCAAGTCCTTGCGCAAGAGAGGTTCGCCACCACTCAAACGGATTTTCCGTACTCCGAGACGGATGAACGCGCGGGCTGTCCTCTCGAGTTCGTCAAAGGTCAGCAATTCATCACGGCGCAGGAACGGGTAGTCCGCCCCAAAGACCTCTCTGGGCATGCAGTACGTGCAGCGAAAGTTGCATTGATCAATCACTGAAATTCGTAAGTCTCGAAGAGGGCGTCCAAGCGTGTCTTCGGGCTGTCGATCCATCGGCAGTTCGGTTAAAGGTCCGGTCAGTTGCGAACGAGCAACTCGGCGATCAAGCAGGGGGGCTTCAATCATTTTTTGATATGTGAGTTGCTAGTAGGTCAGGGCAGGGGCCGCCAACATTAAGCGCGAACCCGCCCCATGACACGATGCGTCAGCCCGGCGCGCCGCTAAGGATCCAGTTCACGACCTGCTTGGCTTCGTCGGGCGAGATGCCAGGGTTGGGGGGCATCGGCACGGGCCCCCATGTGCCCGCGCTGCCATTCTTAATTTTGCCCACGAGAAGGGTCACCGCATTGGGATCGTCCTTGAACTTGGCACCGACATCCTTGTATGACGGGCCCACGACTTTGCGGTCCACTGCATGGCATGCCAAGCAGTTGTTCTTGCTCAGAATTGCATTGACCGCAGCGTCGGGCGCCGCCAAACAGGCAAGTGATGTAGATGCCAACCCGAGCGAAACTAGCAGCTTGATGGTACGCATGAAACTTGATTCTCCACTCGATGAAAGAAGTTAGCCGAGTACAAATCGGCGGCTCTTGAAGCTGATCGTGCGTCGAAACTCCTCGACAGAGCCGACCTTGCGGATGTTTCCCCATGTGCCTTTGTAATAGGGGATGATGTTGCGGTCGGTCCAGTCAGTCGTAACGTCGCCCTGGATCCCATTGACGTAGCCAAACATCATGAATGTTTGCCCGCGCTTGATCTCAGGCACGGGATACACCATCGCGTAAGTCGATCCGAAATCGTTGTAGACCTCAACAATGTCTGAAGCCTCGACCCCCAGCTCCTTACAGTCGTCGGGATTGATCTCGATGTAGGCCATCGGATAGCGTTCCTGGGCGAAGCTGTTGTACTGGTCGTGATAGGCGGTTTGCCAAATTTCATTGTTTCGACCGTTGTTCAGCCAAAACTTGTACTTTTTCTTTTGCGCTGCAACCGTCTCGGGCAGTCCCTGCCACTTGGCTGGCTTGAAGTGGGCCTTTCCGTCAGAGGTGTCGAATTTCCCGTCCGTATAGAGCATCTCCGTGCCTTTGAGGCGACCATCTGCATAGGCCTGAACGGGAAGCTGAACACCGTTGTTGCCGGCGGCGGCGAGCCGTTCGTACGTGACCAGATGCCCCGTATCACCACCCTGGCTGTCTATCTTGGGCGCGCCATCCTGGCCCGCGCGACGGAACCCATCATTGAATGCGTCTTCCTCGGTTTTCCAGTCGAATCCGGAAAAGCGGTCCACCATTTTGCTGTTGCCTTCCTTCTCATACATCGCCTTTAGCGTGTTGGCGATTCGCGCCGCGATCAGGCAATCTGCTTGCGCCTCCCCGGGCGGGTCCATGAATTTCTGAGATAGGCGGATGCGTCGCTCGCCGTTCATGGAAGTGAGGTTTGTCTCGCCAGGGTGAGCCGCTGGCAGCATGAGATGCGCAGCTTCCGCGAGCTTGGTCGGATAGAGGTTGATGCTCGCTACAAACAGTCCGCCTTGTTGCGTGGCCGCGTAAATGATGTCGACCAATTCCTCGGTTGACGCGCCCCGGGCCTTCTGCATCGCTTCTTTCACAATTGCCGCCCGTTTGAGGACGGCGACGCGGAGCGCCTGGGCGTTGTTGCTGGTTTGGAAATTATTGGAGCCCCACCAGGTCATCATCCGGCCTTTGCCCTTGATGAGCTCTTGATCGATGTAGATCTTCTTGTCGCCAGGGTAGGGCGGCCGGGCATACCCCTCCTGGTGCCCACCCATGCGCACGCATCCTGTGCCGCGACGTCCCACGTTGTGGGTCGCAATCACCAAGTCCAGTAGTGCCGATTGGATGACGTAATTGTCGTTCCCCCAGATGATTCCCTTTTCATAGGCATGCATCGTCCTGGGCAATTGCCCGGTCTTCTTCGGCTTGTACGACCACTCCGCCGCCTTTTTGAGATCTTCGACCGGCACACCCGTAATCTTGCTGCATTCATCCAAGGACATGCGGTTCGTCTTAACCGCCTCGTCGAACCCGGACGTGTGGTCTTTAATAAAGGGCTTGTCGATCCAACCCTGATCAACCACGTAGGTGAACAGCCCGTTGAACAAGGCGATGTCGGTGCCTGGTTCGATCGCCAGGTGCAGCAATCTGTCCTTTCCCACAATCTGCCTTGCTATCGCGATAGACGGTGTGTCTCGCGGGTCGACGAATACGATACGGGTGTCGGGAAGATCTTCCCCCGCAAAGCGCGCCTTCTTCTTTTCGACGGTCTGCCCGTAAAGGTTGGGAACCCAGTGATTGAGGAAGTAGTTCGTCTGCGATTCGTAGGGGTTATTGCCGATAGACCACAACACGTCGGCAAGCTCGGCGTCTTCATACGCATTGTTGAGTTCACCGATGCCCATTTCACGCGTGGCGTGGCACTCCGAGTTGTAGGCGGGGCGGTTGTGGATGCGCACCATTGGAGTCTGCAGGGCAGTGAACATCAGCTTCCCCGTTCCCCAGGTGTTTTCGAACCCTCCACCAGCCCCGCCGTGGTCGAAACAGGAGAACACGATGCCTTCTGGGCCATCGTTGTCCAGCACCTTCTTTAGCAGCCCCGCGTATAGTGCCAGAGCCTTATCCCAGGGCGTATCCACCCACTGATCGGCCGCATACATCCGAGGCTGACTCAAACGCGCCTTCCCATCGCCATCGGGCGTGTACATGTAGCTCGCCATGCGGCCACCGCGAGTAGAACTCAGGCCGCCATTGACCACGCATTCCTTGTCCGGAACGATCATGATGTTGTGACGTGACCCGTCGCGCTGCGTGATGACGTTGGTCATCGCTGGTGTTAGCGTTATGGCGAATGGCGACAATTGCTGGCGGAAGTCCTGGCCCAGCGCGTTCTCTTCCGGAGCGCGGCCTCCCTCGCTTTGCTCGGGCCATTTATAGACGTGGTACCCACAGCCTACGATGCAAAAGTGGCACGTCATATTTGTGCGTGCAGCATCTTTGGGCGGCAGGGTGATGCGGTCTTTAGGTGCAGACATGAGAGCCTCCCGACTTAGAGAATGTTGGCCTGGCGGCCGTAGATCAGTCCCTCAACGCCCACTGCGGAAACGGCATCCGAACTGGCGTCATAGCGCAACAGAATGCGCGGGAGGTTCTCGGTGGCTTGCCCACATATCATCTGACCCGCTTTCTCGGCATCAAATTCGCTGAAGTGGCAAGGGCACTTGAACGTCTTTGTCTTGTTGTCGAACACTGTCGGGCAACCCATATGGGTACACATCGTGCTAAAGGCGACGATGTCGTGATCGGGCCCTACGCCACCGGGAACTGGATGGCCTAGCTTCACCGCGGTACACGGCGAGGCGCTGTCCGGATAGGTGAATTGCAGCGGCGTATCGGCCGCGAGTTTTTTCGCCATGCCGATTGACCTTACGGGGTAGGGCAGCGTGGTGCCAGTGTGTGGCGCAGCCGGTGTCTGCGCCTGGACGGGCACGATAGGAATTAGAGTCGCGGCCGCAACCGCGCCACCTGTGCCGCTTAGCTTGAGAAAGCCGCGCCGGGTGAAGATCTGTGGGTCGGACATGTCGATATTTCCTATTGAAACGAAATGACGGCTTCAGTACTCTGTATCCCTATAAGCAAAGGGCATGCCAAGTAGCTTTCGGACGGCCCTGCACAGTGGAGACGAAAAAAATGCACCCGTTGCCCTGTCGGAACGGTAACTACGAGCGGCCTAGCGCGAGCTCGACGTTACCTTCCGGTAACCGTCGCCGCTTTCTCGCTGCCGGCGCTGCATCCATCGCAATGTGTGCAATGCCGCAACGGGCAACAGCCGCCGAGCCACTCAAATTGGGCACCACTGCCGTCTTCTTGGACGATCAGCTCCAGTTGTTGGACATTTGGCGATCCGACCTGCAAACCGTGCTGAAGCAAGAGGTGCGATTCGTTCAGAGGCGCAGCTACGGCGAGATCGTGGATCTTCTTTTGCGTGGCCAAATCGACGCAGCTTGGATCTGCGGCTACCCCTATGTCCTGAACGCCGATCGGCTCAGGTTGTTAGCAGTGCCGCAGTACCGGGGAAGGCCGCTGTATCAGTCGTACTTGATCGTGCCGCAGAAGGATCGCGAAACGTCGGAGATTGGGGACCTGCATGGACGGGTTTTTGCCTACAGTGATCCGCTGTCAAACTCTGGTTTCCTGGTGCCACGCACAGAGCTGCTGACCGAGCATCAAGATCCGCTCACTTTCTTCCGCAAAGCTTTTTTCACGTTTGCGCATAGCAAAGTCGTGGAGGCGGTAGCCGCCGGCCTGGCCAATGGCGGGGCGGTTGATGGATACATCTGGGACAGCCTTGCATCACAATACCCAGCACGGTCTGCCGGCGCGCGTGTCGCCTGGAAATCACCGGAGTACGGCTTTCCGCCTATCGTCGTGAGCGACCAAATTGCGCCCACCACGGCCACAGCATTGCGCGACGCGCTGCTTCACATGCATGAGCGTCCAGGAGGGCGTCTCATTTTGCAGCGCCTCTGCCTGGACCGCTTTGTAGGGGGCACCGATGACATGTACGACGACATCCGCAGTTTGGTTCGCATATCCGCGGGCGAGAATCTGGCGCAGGACTCGACATGAATTTTGGCCGCTGGAATTTCTGGTCCAGAGTTAGTTACCGCTACAAGGTGCCGCTCGCCTTGGCAGCCGCGATCGTTGTGACGGAACTCGTCGTGACTGTGACGTTGGTTCGCACCGCGTATGTCGGCATGCTTCGAGACACACGTCAAAGCGCGAAGACCCTGACACAAGTGTTGTCCCTGTCGGTGCGAGAGCCTTTGGTGCGTGATGACCTTTGGCGTGTCTATGAGGCGCTCCGTATTCCGCTCGCCGCAGGAGATGGCGCCCCGGGATTGCGGTCGATCCTAGTGCTAGACCCCAACTTGCGTGTCTACGCTTCGTCCGATCCGCAGCAGTTTCCGGTACTTACGCCGAGTGCTGCACTGCCAACAGAACTGCGAGCGGCAGCCGAGACCCTGCGCGGCGATCAACGCGCTTTTGTCTTCACTTCGCCGGATAGTTTAGATGCGTCATTGGCAGTCGCCGGCGCTGCCGTTATGTCTGAGGACGATGGCCTGGCCGGATATGTGCTCGCTGCCTATGACGCGGGTACGTGGCGACAACGGCTTTATGACTTGGTCGCCCGGGTGCTACTTGTCAGCATTCCTGGACTGCTGTTGCTACTAACTCTCGGGTGGCTCTGGGGAAACAGGATTGCCCAACCACTCCTCTCTTTGGCCAGGGCCACCCAGCGCGTCGGTCGCGAACCTGCCGCCAATATCGAGCATTCGCGACACAAGGACGGCAGCGACGAGATCGCGGCGTTGAGCAAGAGCTTCTCGACCATGCTCAAGCAGTTGGAACGGCAGGAAGCTCTAGAGCGGGAAATCATTGCCGCGGAGCGGCTGGCAGCCGTGGGACGAGTCGCTGCGGGAGTCGCGCATGAGATCAACAATCCATTGGGTGGCATGCTAAATGCGCTGGATACTATAGAAAAGCACGGTTCCTATGATGAGTTGACGGGGAAGACGCTCGGGCTCACGCGTAGGGGCCTGATGCAGATTCGGCGCACTGTGTGCGCGCTACTGGTGGAAGCCCGTCTGGACTCGCCGTTGATGCACGCTAGCGACTGGCAAGATCTGCGAGTGCTTATCGAGCCCGAATTATCCGAGAAGGGCGCCACTTTGCTGTGGGATGTCACGGCGCAGCAAGAGTTGCCACTACCTTCACATCTGGTGCGACAACTGACCTTGAACCTGCTCATCAATGCGAAAAATGCGGTTGATCTGGGCGGGACGGTCAGCTGCACAGTAACCGGAATCCAAGATCAGCTAACGGTGGAAGTCGCCAATTCTGGACAACACATTCCGGACGATGCGCTTCCACACCTGTTTGAGCCATATCGAGTGGATGCGCAGAAGGGCAGCAGGGCTCGTGGCTTAGGGCTATGGGTCACCTACCAGATCGTCACGCAATTGGAAGGCACCATCGAGGTGGTCAGTGAAGAGGGCTATACCGCCTTCACGGTGACACTGCCGTGCGCCACACCTATACAAGAAGAGCATCAGGAGACACCGACGTGATACAGCCATACGTATGTCTAATTGAGGACGACGCCATCATGGGCGAGTCCATTGTGGAACGATTCCGCCTTGAGGGGATTAGGACCGATTGGTTCTCGAAGGCAAATGATGCGAAGACAGCCATTCAAACCAATTCCTACGGGGCGGTGATCAGCGACATTCGACTGCCGGACTTGGACGGGGACGAGCTCTATCGGCAATTGGTCGCGCAAGGCTGTACCTTGCCGCCATTCATCCTGATGACCGCCTATGCCACCGTGGAAAAGGCAGTGGACTTGCTAAAACTTGGCATCAAGGACTATGTCACCAAACCTTTTGAGATCGCCAGTCTGATCCAAACCGTGCAAGATGTCTTGCCAATCGATGTCTCTCCGGAGAGCCAGACTGAACTCGGCGTGTCTCAAGCGGCCAAGAACTTGCACCGTCTTGTGCCCCGGGTCGCAGGACGGGCTTCGGCAGTGCTGTTGATTGGCGAATCAGGTGTGGGCAAAGAGGTCTTGGCGCGATTGATCCATAGTCAAGCTCGACGCGAAACTGCCACACGGCCGTTCGTCGCTGTGAACTGTGGTGCCATCGCGCCAACGATTGCGGAAGCTGAGTTTTTTGGCTATGAAAAGGGGGCATACACCGGCGCTGATAAGGTCCGGAAAGGCTACCTAGAACAAGCCGATGGCGGGACATTGTTCCTGGATGAAGTAGGGGAGTTGTCGCCGTCCCTCCAAGCGGCTCTATTGCGAGCAATACAGGAAAAGCGCATCCGTCGGCTCGGCGCCGAACACGACACCCACACTAAGTTCGACCTAATCTGCGCGACCAACCGGAACCTTTCGGAGATGGTGGCCGCAAAGTCGTTCAGGGAAGACCTTTACTACCGAATCAACACGGTGACCCTTGAAGTCAAGCCATTGCGCGAACGTCCTGAAGATGTCCTATGGTTGGCCAAGCGATTCGCCGCAAGCATCGCTGAGCGGCTAGGAGAACCTGCGAAGACGCTTCATCCACTGTCTTTGATCAGGCTCCAAACGTATCCGTGGCCAGGCAATATCCGCGAACTACACAACAGAATTGAGCGCGCCTGCCTGGTTAGCCAATCCAACATGCTGATGCCAGGAGAGATTTTTCCCGAGGAGCCTGACGGTACTCACTATCCGGACGAGTTGCCCACGCAAGAAGAAGCAACACTCACTGCCTATCAGCAGGTCTGTGAGCGGCTTTACATCGAAGAGGTTCTACGACGACATGGGGGTCGGATCCAGGAAACGGCAGACGTCCTGAGCATCTCGCGAAAGAACCTTTGGCAGAAGATGAAACGCTACGGTATCGACTCCAAAAATGCAGGTGACTAGCCCAACGAGATGCGAGGCTTCACGGTGTGGATGGACGGACGCATACGTAGCCCAAGGACTGCCCAACACCTGAGAACGCTTGACGTACAGCAAGAATTCCAATAACGTTGGCACTAACAACTAAATGGAATTTGTCCATGGATCAGAGCACAAGGCGCCCTCTACCGCAGGACGCAGAGGCGCTATACGAAGCTGTGAACCAGCTTATTAGGGTGCATCAGTTCCGCGATCGTGATCGCATTTGCTGCTATGACGTTTCGGTAGCACAGTGCTACGCCCTGGAAACGCTGGTCAAGCAAGGCCCCCTCAGGCTTCAAACGCTCGCGCAGGAAATGTTCTTGGACAAGAGCACGGCCAGCCGAATTGTTGATTCGCTCGAGCGGAAGGGCTACGTCAGCCGGGTGGAGGACGCCTCCGATCGCCGAGCGGTGCAACTGGAGCCGACCGCAGCGGGACACGAGCTATATCAGACCATTCGCGCGGACTTAGTGGCCGAGGAATTTGCGATGATCGAGAACATGCAGCCCGAGGTACTGGATGCATCGTTGACGCTATTGCGGCAACTGACGCGCGCGGCGCAAGCACGCTGCGGTGTCGCCTCCACATGTGCTCCCGATCCGCAGCCGTAGGCGATTACGGTTTTTTTTGTCCATTTGGTTGTTAGTACCAATTAATTGCGGACCAAGTCCGTGTCTCAACCACGTAAAAAGAGGTGCTTGGAATGAACAAGAATGATCTTCCTATCGCAATCATTGGCGCTGGGCCGGTGGGACTAAGCGCGGCAGCCCATGCGCTAGATAGAGGAATGACGCCGATCATTTTCGAAGCGGGCGAGGTCGCGGGTGCCAATTTGTACCAATGGGGGCATGTCAGAATGTTCTCCCCATGGCGTTTCAACATCGATAAGAAAGCCGGCGAATTGCTCGAACGTGCGGGATGGATCGCGCCGCTAAGTGACGCTTATCCCACCGGGCACGAACTTCTGACGCAGTATCTGCAACCGTTGGCCGAACTGGAACCGATCAAGAGCCGCCTCCACACCAAGAGCCGCGTGATTGCCGTGAGCCGCGCTGCGCACGACGTCATGAAGAATAGGGATCGTGCAGCCGCACCATTCCTGCTGCGTGTCCGCGGACCAGCAGGCGAGCATGATGTCTTGGCTAGGGCAGTTATCGATGCCTCGGGCACATACACCACGCCGAACTGGATGGGGGCCCATGGAATCCCGGCCTTAGGAGAGGAAGAATTTAAGGCGCAGATTGCCTACGGTATTCCCAACGTTCTAGGCGACGCGCGGCAGCGCTATGCGAATCGGCGAGTCTTGGTCATTGGAGGAGGGCATTCCGCATTCAATGCGCTTCAAGACTTGGTGAAACTCAAGTCCAGCGCCCCGCGCACTCAGGTGTATTGGGCTGTCCGCAGCGCCACTCTCGACCGCATCTTTGGTGGTGGTGAGAATGACCAGCTTGAGGAGCGCGGCAAATTGGGCCTGGTGATCAGGCAGTTAATGGAAGAGCGCCGCATAGAGGTTTTCACGAACGTTAACGTTGACCGCGTCAGCACCTCGAACGATGGCCTGCTGGTACACACGGGCGCCACGACGCTTCCGGCTGTTGATGAAATAGTCGTGGCAACGGGATTTCGTCCCGACCTTCGATTGATGGCAGAGCTTCGTCTTGAGCTAGATCCCGCGACGGAAAGCCCCGTTCGCCTTGCTCCCATGATCGATCCCAACGTGCATAGTTGCGGCACAGTGAGACCCCATGGCGCCGCCGAGCTCGCGCACCCGGACGAGGGCGTTTTTGTGGTTGGCATGAAGAGCTACGGACGTGCGCCAACATTCCTCATGCTTACCGGCTACGAACAAGTCCGGTCTGTTGTCGCCTGGATAGCCGGCGACCGGGAGGCGGCTGAACGCGTAGAGCTTGAGCTTCCTGAGACAGGTGTATGCAGCACCCAGTTTGATCGGACGAGCGTCCAGAAAAGCTGTTGCAACTAATGCAGCCGCATTCTTATTGACCAGGTCGGTCCCCAGGGTGCAATTTGTCTTGGGGACCGCCTTATTGGGTGCATCAGGTGGCGAGGACCCCAATACCAGTCCGCTTGACCAAGCCTACAACGGCTGTAAGCTAGACGTCGGTTGACGAACGACTGCCATCGGCCCGAAGCGGACGTTCCGCCACTTCCCTGGAAGAGAACCTTGACGAAGCATAAGTCTGACTCTCACGGGCGTTCAGTCGGATGATGTGTCCGAAATGTCTATAGACGCTCCATCTACACCTCAAGTCCGTACATTTTGGCTCGACGCGTAAACGCTTCCTTAGCGCCTTCAAGGATAGCGCATGCGGCATCCCTGGTTTCAGGGCTGTCGATAGAGCCGCGTGAAACAATCTCTGCGTGATCGTTGTTAGCCTTCATCACGATGATCTGTTCAGCGTCACCCAGGACAGCAACATTGGCGTTGTGTGTGACGATAATGACCTGGCGCCGCTCCTTAGCCCGGCGCAGCACGGGAACCAGCGTTGAGTAGATGAACTCACCATCAAGGTTGTCTTCGGGCTGATCAATGATGAGCGGCTTGTCGCTGTTCGCGGAGAGCATCAGCGCGAGCAGGATGGATTGCTGTTGGCCAAGGGAAAGTTTCGAGAATTCCCTGCGGACAGTTCGCCGGCCGCCAGCGCCATCTTCAACTTGCTTGCTGACTTGGAGCCTTGGGACGTCGTACAGGGCAACTCGCTCGAGCCCAAAGCGCACTGCTTGAGCCGACAAGCGCTCCAGCACCCCTCCCGCCTCCTCGACATCGAACGCTTGTGTGCCGTCCTTAGTCTTCAGGGCGGTCAGCGGGCCGATGTCATTGTTCTGGATCGCTTCCAACAAGCTCGGAACCGTCAAATCCTCGACAAGATAACCTGCCCGAACCTGCTGATTGGTGCGCCACCCCATTGCAGAAATGATCTGTTCCGAAGCCTCCGGAGAATAGGCGTTGCGCACGTATTTTAAGCTGACCTGAAGATCAGACAAGGCCTCTCTCAAGGTAGTCGAAGCTAGGCGCCCAAATGACTCACGCAGCATGGCGATGCGGTCACGGGCACTGCTACGTCGGGCCAGAGCGGCCTGCCGCTTGCGACGTGCCTCCGTCAAGTTGACCCTCCATGCCTCCAGGTTTTTAAGCGTCGCCTTGTGGTTGGCCTCGTCGTTTGCCAGCTTTGTGATGTACGACATGTCGAACGTGATCCGCAGCGCCTCGAGTTCCCTTTTTTTAGTGTCGATCCTGCTCTGAGCTTCGCTGTCTTTTGCCTTCCATGCCGCCGTCTGACCGGTGACGGCTGTCTCCAAAGTCGATGCGCCGGCTGCAATCTTTTGCTTTGCGTCAACCACAAGCGACTTAAAGACATCGACCTCGGTCACGATCGCCTCAAATTCTCTGCGACCCAGGGTCAGCGAGGTCGGGTCAGCGAGCTTGGTGATCTCATCAGCCGCGGTGGCCTGAGTTGTAATGTCGGCGCTGTTTTTGAGCTGTTTGAGTTTTGCGACAATCTGGGTCCGAAGCGCACGCTCGGTCGCGAGGTGCCGCTGCAACTCAATCAGCGCTTTGACCTCTGGCTTTTGCATCGCCGCAAGAGCGTTCTGTGTCGTCTGCAATTGCCGCTGGTACTGAGGGATCAGCGCGACTTGCTGCTCGGCCTTCTCGATGGCGGTCTGCAACTCCAGTAGTTCATCCCGCGCTCCCGCCTCTTCGTCCAGGAGCGCTCCGAAATCAATAAACTTGTCGAGATAATTGAGCAGCGCGAGTGGGTTCTTTTGAGCCTCGATACTGATACGCGCAGCGTCTCCTTGTCCGAAACAGTCGATGTCAAAGCAACAAGGGCCGCCGTCTGCGTCGTCGAGATTCTCAAGTGACTGATCTTTATGTCGAGCCAGGAGGTGACGCTGCCCAGACTTGTCCTGCCAGATGAAATGGACCACGTCTGGCCAAACCTCCGAGTCGACGACTTTGCCGGACTCCTCGTCGATGCCTAATAAACAGCGAACACCCTCGAAAGTGGTTGACTTGCCGGTCCCACGGCCACCGATGATACAGTTCAGGTTTCGACTGAACTGAATTACTTGTTTGTCGAGGAACCCACCCTCCATGGCGATGCCAACAACATGGGGCAATGCTTGTGGGATGAGGTCTTCGATACGAACACGGGCGTCCGCATCTTCAAGCGCGATTTTCAGTGCCGCAAAGCTGGGTTTGTCCATTTTGTAGCGGGTGATGCGCTTGTCGTTGGAAGCATTGTGGCCAAGCGCATTCAGAGCGTGGGAGTCCGAGTTCATGACCCTAGCGAGGTATTGTCTCGAACCAAGGCCAAGACGCTCGATTCTTCTCTGCCCCATCTGAACTCGTTCCGCCTGGCCGTCAGCTGGCGAGTAGTGGATATCCGATGTAGCACGCTTTAGTTCAATCCCCACCAAGGCGGGATGGCAAATGACATCCACTTTATGTGGTGATCCGCCGGGATTGTCATGCTCGAACCCTGAAGCCACATCGACGTGGGCAAGGATGCCGAAGCCCCCCTGGACATTCACTGCGGCTAGGCACTCAAGAATTGACTGTTGGCATCGAGATGTCGGCAAGCCCACATCTACGATGTCGAGACCGGCGAAGAACTTCACCAATCTAGGGTAGTCGGGGAGATAGCAAAGAAGGTGACCCTGAGCCGTGGAGAGTTCCACGCCAGGGATAACAATCACATCGCTCCTTTGCCCGATCTCGATGGCCTGCGCGACGTTGGAGATGTCGTTGTGATCCGCGATTGCTATGAGAGAGATGCTCTCGTTGATTGCAGTGGCCACGATGTTCTCGGCGGTCATCGTGGCATCCTTCACATCGTGCGATCCGCCGTAGGAATGAATGTGCAGATCAGCGCGGTAGAACATCGCACCGGCCGACTGAGCATAGATGTCATCGGATACAGACATAGTCCTCTCTTAGGAGTTGGGCGTGAAATCCAGTTCCCGTCGCGATAGTTACTACGAAACCGTCGGGAGTTTGCAACGTGTAACATATTTAGGGCAAGTGTAGAACGTCGAAGAGACCCACTTCGAACGAGACGGAGCGGCTAGAAAATCTATCGCCTTTCGATGCCTGCTTCGGATAATGACTATTTCCAACTCGGGGCGGCAGCAGGCTATCGTTGACGACCACTGCCGGCTTTGGAGCGACAATCGACGACGATGGGCTACGCCCAAATTACTCAGGCATCGGCGCGGCACTGATTGGCTGGTGTGGCAAGGCGATGCGCTGTTATGTGACGCCCAAGGAGCATCTGTGCCTGCCGAACAAGAAGGATGTGAAGGACGGCCCGATCACCTGAATCTACAGTCCACTCTAAACTGCGTGGTGGCCAGTCATTTCGATACTGTTAGACCTTGTACTTTGGGATGCACACGCCTCGGACGAATATATTTCGGCTCTTGCACCCCGCCGCACTACGTTATTGGCGTTACTTGTCCGTTGCGCGTTTTGGAAGGACCTGAACGCGGAACGCTAGACCGTGGTGAAGGAATGGCCCAGTCTCAGTTCGCGCATTCGGCTTACTAAAGGGCGTACTCGATGAGCGTGGATACATCGGGTTGCACCCCCGAAGAAGGCGCGCGCCGTATCCGCTCGTTTTTCAACCAAGCTGAGTAAGTGACGGCTTTTGATACGGGCAGATGTCGCTTCCGGCTCGAAACGGTCGGCCGCCTCGAGCCAGTTTCCGCCCAGGACACGGCCAACTTCAGTGAACCAAATCTCAAGTTGAATGTAATTCGACAGCATGGTCCAACCGGCGCGAAGCCGACATCAGGGCAGAATCAACACCGCGACATCTGCGCGCGTGAGGAAGTCTTTCCAGGGGAGTCCGAGCACGGCATTTCTGATGCCGCCCGAGTGCGACTTTCCCGCAACGATCAGATCGGCATCGATTTCTCGGCCATAACCCAAAAGCGCTTCAATTGGGTCACCCGCGAGAACCTCTAAGCGCGGATCCAGCCCTCGCTGCCGTGCCAAAGACATGATCACGCCCCATTCATCGGCAATCTGTCTTCGCACGTCTTCCACAAACTCATCTTCCGATGCACACAAGAGCTCATCCAGCTTCGGCCGCAGAGCGAGAAAGGTCAGCGCCGAATGGTTGGCCGCAGCCAAATCCAACAGCCCAAGCAACGAGGAATGGCTCAGATGCTCCGGATCGAAATCAACCAATATGCGTGTAAACATGGCGTCCGTCCTGAAGCCCAAGCCGCACCCTTGGTCTCGGTGGTCAGACTCGCCGATCAACCGAGCCTCAATGTTCGCCAACGGACTTCCGCTGTACCAATCAAATAGTTCGATATGTCCAGGTATATGGAATTAATTTCCATCCGTCAAGGCCAATACGTATTCGACCGCCGAGCCGGCAGGCCGAAGTCTCTACTGGGCTTGCTCCTCATGCACCATCGCTTCGCGGCCGAGGCGCGCGATCTCTTCAGCCATGCCTTTGCGCTCGCTATACCGGTCCGTAAGATAGTCGCTTCGATCTCGCACCAGCAAGGTGAACTTGTAGAGCTCTTCCATGACGTCGACCACCCGGTCGTAGTACGGCGATGGCTTCATGCGGCCGGCTTCATCAAACTCCTGGAAGGCTTTGGCCACCGACGACTGATTCGGAATGGTCACCATCCGCATCCAGCGCCCCAGCACGCGTAGTGCGTTCACGGCGTTGAAAGACTGGGAACCACCCGAAACCTGCATCACTGCCAAGGTGCGGCCTTGTGTGGGACGTACGCTACCGGTTTCCAGTGGCAGCCAATCGATCTGGCTCTTGAAGACCCCCGTGATCGTGCCGTGCCGCTCGGGGCTACACCAAACCTGGCCTTCGGACCACATCGACAGTGCTCTGAGTTCGGCCACCTTGGGATGGTCCGCGGGAACGCTGTCCGGCAAAGGCAAACCACTAGGATCGAAAATCCGCGTCTCCGCACCAAGTCGCGTCAAGATTCGGGCGGCTTCTTCGGTCAGAAGGCGGCTGTATGAGCGTTCGCGCAGAGAACCGTACAACAGCAGGATACGGGGCGGATGCGTCGTGCCTACAGCCAGCGACAGCTTGTCGTGCGTGGGCAAATCCAGCAATGTTTCGTCCATGCTGGGGAGATTGAGATCGGAAGGGGAAGAATACGTCGTCATTGCAAAACACTCACTCGGGCAAAAATTGTAATTTCGGGCGGCTGAGCCACGCTGCCAGCCAGAAGCTGGCCGCCAGTAGGACAGCCACTACAAGGATGGCGACTAGGACGCCATCGTAGGAAGAGCCAATCGTCCAAAGCGCTGCCGCACCCACGGGCGCCGCGGCGCGCGCGAATGTCATTGGCACAGTCAAAAGTCCGTTGATCGCTCCATAGGCATCTCGGCTCAGCATTTCCGGCACGACCATGCCCCGCACGATCGTGAATATGCCGTTGGCGCCACCGTAGACCACACAGATGGTCGCAACCACAAAGAAATCCGCATGTAGGTAGGCGAGGGCACCAAAGGCCATCGGGAATACGGACACCACGGCCGTACCCACTGTCCGCATCGAGGCGCGGGCCGCAAATAGGCTTATCACGATCCGGCCCACCACCTGTGCCGGTCCAATCAACGCGATAGCCTGAACCACAGCGGCGGTGTCGATGCCACGTTCGCGTAGCAAGGGGTACATGTGGAACGTAAAGGCGGAGAACATTGCCGCGTATGCCGTCAGCGACAGCAGCAGCGCCCAAAAGACGGGTCGTCGCAATGCTTCCTGAACGGCCAGGCGATTTCTAGTGCGCTGCTCAACAGGATTAGCAGTACCGACAGGCCTGGCATCTCGACCTGGTTGGATGAACAACAGGTAGGCCCCCGTGCAAATGATGGTGTTAACCGCCGCAAGTACCATCAGCGCCTCGCGCCAGCCCCAATGACTTAATAGCCATTGCACCAGTGGAATGAAGACTGTGCTTGCAAATCCTCCCCACAGTGTCAGTGCGGTGATGCCTGCCCGGGAATGGCTGGGACCGACTCGACGTGCGACTACGGCGAACGCCGGCTCATAAAGGGTCGCTGCCTGCAGCGCACCTATTCCTGCTACCAGCACATAGAAGGCAGCCAAGGACGTC
Organism: Achromobacter arsenitoxydans SY8; assembly: GCF_000236785.1. Lineage (GTDB taxonomy): Bacteria > Pseudomonadota > Gammaproteobacteria > Burkholderiales > Burkholderiaceae_B > Achromobacter > Achromobacter arsenitoxydans. Next base: position 112,315 of record NZ_AGUF01000052.1, read on the forward strand.
ACTTGAGACCAAAGCATCAACAATGCGCCAGCGAGCAGTGACGATAGCCCCATCACCCAACGGCCGTACCCACGGTCGACCGCAACGCCGACTGGATATGCCGCCAGCGCAGCGAGGACTAGCCCTAGCGTGGCAGCACCATAAAGGTCAGGCTTGCTCCAGCCGAGCTCCTGGCCCATCGCCTCGGCAATCAATGGAAAGCTGTAGTACAGCGATCCCCAGGAGCAGATCTGCCCAATGCCTAACGCGGTGATCAATCCGTGCGCTTTCTCGGCGGGAGCGGCGGCTGCGGCGACTGTCGAAGCGACTGGCATGGCTCAGCGCACGCGCTTTCCGCTTTCGTCGATGACAACTTCACCATCTTCTTTGGTGAACGGGCCGCGCTGAGGAGCTTCCAGAATATCCAGCACTACCTCGGACGGTCGGCACAGGCGCACACCAGCGGGCGTCCCGACAAACGGGCGATTGATCAAGATCGGGTGTGCCAGCATGGCGTCAATTAACTGATCATCGCTCAGGGATTCGTTGTCCAATCCCAGCTCCAGGTACGGCGTACCCTTCTGCCGAATCGCCTCCCGCACGGTCAGGCCGGCCCGAGCAATAAGATCGACCAGCGTCGCGCGATCGGGCGGCGCCTGCAGATACTCGATGACTTGGGGCTCAATCCCCGCGTTGCGAATCAGCGCAAGCGTGTTTCGGGAGGTGCCACATTGAGGGTTGTGGAAGATAGTGACAGTGTTCATATGCATGATTAAGAGGTGAGGGAAGAAGCGTTTTCGACGAATGCAGCTACTTCCGCCGCGGTAGATTTGGCGGTGCGCATGATGCCGATGAGCGTGGCTGAGGCAAATCCGGTCCACTCGCCGTAACCAACGAGCCACAAGCCCGGGACATTTACGGATTGGGTGCCGGAGACCTGAACCTTGCCGTCAGCCTCTACGACGCCCAGCGTGGCCAGATGACCTAACGCAGGCCGGAAACCGGTGCACCACACGACGGCATCCACGGGCGACTCTGTTCCGTCCGGCCAGACGACGCCATTGCGGGTAAAGCGGGAGAAAGGGCGCACGGAATGAAGTACCCCACGGTCGCGAGCCGCGCGTACTGGCGGCACCATGACGACATCGCCGAATCCGCCGGGCAAATCTTCGGGCGGACTGCCCGCCTGGATCGCCTGCCAACGTGCCGTCGCTCTTTCAAAAAGCACCCGTCCATCAACGTCATCCGGCAGAAATAACGGCTCGGCGGGCGTGACCCAGGTAGTCTGGGCGACTTCGGATAGCTCGGCGAGAATCTGTGCTCCAGAATTGCCCCCGCCGACAACCAGCACGCGCTTGCCGGTATATGGCGCAGGCGAGCGATAGTGCGCAGAATGCACCTGCTCTCCCTGGAAGATGTCATGGCCTTCGTACGAAGGGATGAATGGCGCGCTCCACGTGCCTGTGGCGCTAACCACGGCCGTCGCTCGCCAATCGCCCTGGTTCGTCTTGATGACGAACCCGAAATCCGCCTGCTGTACCGCCTCGACGAGGACGGGCCGCTCAACACGAAAACCGTAGCGCCGTTCGTACTGTGAGAGATAGTCGACAACCTGATCGCGCGTGGGATAGCCCTGCGTCGGCGGCATTGGCCAACCGGGTAGCGAGCTCCACTGCGCAGGCGAAAAGAGGTGCAGCGAGTCCCACCCGTGACGCCAAGCAGCGCCTGGTCCGGTCTCGGCATCCAGAAGCACAACATTCTCGGCGGTGCGTTTGAGGAAATAGGCCAGAGCCAACGCGCTTTGGCCAGCCCCCACGATGACGACATCTGCCCAGCGGTCCTGAGAGGAAACGTCCATCAGGCGTCCTCGGTGGCGTCTGAGGGGGACGGCGCTGACACGCCGCTGCAGCACTCCGCGGTAAGGTAATTCACCAAGTTGTCCATCAATTCGATGTTTGCTCGGTAGCGCATGAATCGGCCTTCCTGCTCAACGGTGAGCAGTTGCGCCTGTGTCAGGGCCTTAAGGTGAAATGAAAGGTTGGTGGGCGGAATGGCCAGTTCTGTAGCGATCTGCCCGGCAACGCACCCATGAGGGGCCGCTCGGACGAGCAGGCGAAAAATGTCCAGCCGCACGCCCGAGGCTAAGGATTCAAAAATGGTGACAGCGGAATCTTTGTTCATCGATCAATACTACAACAACTGTTGAACTATTGAAATACCTCATCTGGACTGTCATTCAATTGTCATATGACAAGAAGAACATGTCTGGAATTTACGACAGATGGAAATGAGATGGAGCACATCAATCCCCCTGCAGCGCGCCCTCAGGCCGTCGTACGCGCGCTCGCCCCGGCAAGACCTTCACACACCACAGCGTTTGAAGCCGTCTCGACCTTCACGGCGCTCAGCCATTCGACACGACTAGGTATCTTCAGGATGCTGATTCGCCAGGAACCGCGTGGCATGGATGCGGGGGAAATTGCAATGGTGGTAGGAGGGCCGCGTAGTACGGTGTCGCAACATTTGGCGGGGCTTGCGAAAGCCGGGCTGATCGTCGGCAATAGAACCGGCGACTGTGTTCGCTATAGGGCGCGGCTGGGCGGAATCTATGGCCTATTGGAGTTCATCTTAGAGGACTGCTGCGCAACGGAACCCTGCGGCTGCTTGCCGGATGATGCGGAGAACTTTTGGAGTGTCGGCGCGTCGGCTCGGTAGCAATAGTCCCTGTCATAAGCCGTTAACACTTTTTATTCATCATTTCCATACATCACGACATATCGAATAGTTGTGACGCTGGGGCCAATGGGGCCTTCAACGTACCTACACAGGAGAACAAGCATGTTTGTACAGGCCAAAAGATACGCCGCCGGATTGGGCATTTTCATCGCACTCGGCATGGGTGCAGCTCAGGCCGCGGATATCACAGGTGCGGGATCCACGTTCGTCTACCCAATCCTGTCGAAATGGTCCGACACTTACAACACCAAAACGGGCAACAAGATCAACTATCAATCGATCGGCTCAGGCGGAGGGATCGCTCAGATCAAGGCTGGAACCGTTGACTTCGGCGCCTCGGACAAGCCGTTGCCTCCAAAAGAGCTCGACGAGGCTGGATTGGGTCAATTTCCTGTTGTTATCGGCGGCGTAGTCCCCGTGATCAATATCGCCGGCGTCGAGCCGGGCAAGCTGCGATTCACGGGTCCACTGCTTGCCGATATCTACCTGGGAAAGATCCAAAAATGGAACGACAAGGCCATTGCTGACCTGAATCCGGAAGTTAAGCTCCCCGACGCAAAGATCACGGTGGTGCACCGTTCCGACGGCTCAGGAACTACCTTCAACTGGGTCAATTACCTATCCAAGATCAGCCCCGAGTGGCAAAGCAAAGTGGGGGAGGGCACCTCTGTGCAATGGCCGGTGGGCGTCGGGGGTAAAGGCAATGAAGGCGTCGCTGCGTATGTCAAACAAATCAAGAACTCCATTGGCTACGTCGAACTTGCGTATGCGCTGCAGAACAAGATGTCCTATGCCGCGGTGAAAAATTCGGAAGGCAATTTTGTCGCGCCCAGCGACAAGACATTCCAGTCGGCTGCCGCTCACGCCGACTGGAAGAATGCGCAGGACTTCCACCTGGTGATCACTAACGCACCCGGTGCTGACGCTTGGCCTATCTCGGCGACTGTGTTCGTCATGATGTACAAGCAGCCCAAAGATGCGGGCCGCACAGCGGCAACGCTCGATTTCTTCAAATGGGCTCTGGAAAATGGCCAGCATGAAGCCGAGGCGTTGGACTATGTCCCGCTGCCGAAGGAGCTTGTTGCTCAGATCGAAAGCTATTGGGCCGCACAAATCAAGCGCTAAACCGAGGTCGACGATCTCCGCCAGGCGCCGCACACCATCGGCATGACGTGGCGGGATCGTCGACCAACTGGCCGCTTTTAAAAGGCTGATGTAAATGTCGAACAATCCGGGACTTAATCCCGCGCTAACACTGTACACGGACGAGCTGCGATCTCGGCGAGACGCCGCATCGGACAGGGTGTTTCGCCGCACTGTTGCCGTTGCGGGCATCTTCGTACTTGTGTCGTTGAGCGGAGCCGCGCTTTCTATGCTTTGGGGGGGAAGGCTCGCGTTCAGTACGTTTGGCTTCGAATTCCTCTGGTCAAGCGAATGGGATGCCGTCAATCACAAATTCGGCGCGTTGGTACCGATCTATGGAACATTAGTGACGGCTCTGATTGCCATGCTAATTGCCGTACCGGTGAGTTTTGGGGTCGCCTACTACCTCACAGAAGTGGCGCCGAAATGGCTGCGCCAACCTGTGGCCTCAGCGATTGAATTGCTGGCGGGCATTCCATCGATAATCTATGGCATGTGGGGGCTCTTCGTCTTCGTGCCGGTGATGGCCGAGTATGTGAATCCCTGGCTTGACGAGCACCTCGGAGCACTGCCATTTGTCGGCGTGCTTTTTTCCGGCCCGCCGCTTGGCATGGGCATGCTGACCGCCGGCATTGTCCTGGCCATCATGGTCGTGCCCTTCATCACGTCCGTGATGCGCGAGGTGTTCCTTACCGTACCTCGTCAATTGAAAGAATCTGCCTACGCGCTGGGTTCTACCACCTGGGAGGTTGTCTGGAATATCGTGTTGCCGCACACACGTTCGGCGGTCATTGGCGGAGTATTCCTGGGGCTGGGAAGGGCGCTGGGCGAGACCATGGCGGTGACCTTCGTGCTCGGTAATGCGCATCGGCTGACCGCTTCTTTGCTAGAGCCAGGCAACTCAATCGCGGCAACCATCGCCAACGAATTCACCGAAGCCGACTCGGACATCTACCTGTCTTCGTTGATCGCGCTGGGCTTCCTGCTGTTTGTCGTGACCTTCATCGTCCTCGCTATCGCCAAACTGATGCTGAATCGGCTGAATCGGCAGGAGGGACGGCTATGACCCCACATGGTCTACGACTGCAACGCGTGCGCGCCGCCCGAAATCTGGTGTCGGTAGCGCTCTCGACGGCCGCTACTCTCTTTGGATTGTTTTGGCTGATATGGATCCTGTGGACCACCGTCACCAAGGGGTTAGGCGCCCTGAAATGGGACCTTTTCATCAAGATGACGCCACCCCCTGGGGCCGATGGTGGGCTGGCCAACGCCTTGTTTGGAAGTTTGGTCATGAGCGTGGTTGCCATTCTGCTGGGGACGCCTATTGGGATCGCTGCGGGCACATATCTGGCCGAATATGTGAATCGCCACAGAATCGGCGCAATGATTCGGTTTGTGAATGACATCCTGCTCTCGGCGCCTTCAATTGTGTTGGGGCTGTTTGTGTACGAACTGGTGGTACGGCAGACGGGACACTTTTCTGGATGGGCTGGCGCGATTGCATTGGCATTCATCGTGCTTCCCGTTGTGGTCCGCACCACCGATGAGATGCTGCAACTGGTTCCAAGCCAAATGCGCGAAGCTGCGCTCGCGTTAGGGGTGCCCCAGTGGAAGGTGACGATTCAAGTGTTGTTCCGGGCTGCGCTGCCAGGCATCACAACTGGCGTTTTGTTGGCCTTGGCACGCATCAGCGGCGAGACAGCCCCGTTGCTGTTCACAGCGTTGAACAATCAATACTGGAATTCAGACCTGAGCGCGCCAATGGCGAGCGTGCCTGCGGTCATCTTCCAATATGCGATGAGTCCATACGAAAGCTGGCACGCGCTGGCCTGGGCGGGCGCATTCGTTGTCACGATGTTCGTACTACTTCTGAGCTTGCTATCGCGCGCAATCTTGTCACGCAACAAGGTGAATCATGACTGAATTTGCTCTTCCGCCCTCACTACTTGGAGCTACTGCGGCCGGAGCTATGGCTGCGCGCAGCGCACCCTTGGCGGATCCCGCCACCACGCCGCAACCGAAAGTAGTGACTAGGGATCTATGCTTCTACTACAAGGGCGCGCAGGCGCTCAAGAACGTCAACATTGAACTTGCCGGTAATCGTGTGACCGCACTTATTGGACCTTCTGGTTGCGGAAAGTCCACGCTCCTGCGCATCTTCAACCGGATCTATGCGATCTACCCCGGGTTAGAGGCCCGGGGGGAGGTCCTGCTGGACAATCAGAACATCCTCGATTCGCAGTACTCGATAAATCGCCTGCGCAGCAAGGTCGGAATGGTGTTTCAAAAGCCAGTCCCATTTCCGATGTCCATCTATGACAACGTCGCATACGCAATCAAGCACTATGAGCGTTTACCAAAAGCTGAGATGGATGCGCGCGTGGAAGCTGCGTTGCGAAACGCGGCTCTCTGGGACGAGGTGAAGGACAAGCTGAACCAGAATGCGCTAGGCCTGTCCGGCGGCCAGCAACAACGGCTCTGCATTGCACGCGCAATTGCTCTGCGGCCGGAGGTATTGTTGCTCGACGAACCGACATCGGCGCTAGACCCCATCTCCACCGCAAAAATAGAACAGTTGATCGCCGAGTTGAAGAAGGACTACACCGTGCTAATTGTGACCCACAACATGCAGCAGGCGGCGCGGTGCTCCGACTACACAGGCTTCATGTGCGCAGGTGAGCTTGTGGAGATGAGCAGAACTGACGACCTGTTCACCAAGCCCAAGCGCGAACAGACCTCTGACTACATCACCGGACGATTTGGCTAGACATTGACCCTGAATGGCAAGGAAGGGCTTTACAGATTTCGATCATTCCATTAAAGTCGAATTATGGAAATGAAAGACGCTGTTAAAGCCCTAGCTGCGATTGGTCATGAGTCGCGCCTGACCGTCTACCGCCTCTTGGTCCAGGCCGGCCCCGCGGGTTTGCCTGCGGGCCAACTCGCCGAAAAGACGGGGATTCCCCCATCGTCACTCTCTTTTCATTTGAAGGAGTTGGTGCACGCCGGCTTATTGGCCTCGCGGCAAGAGGGCAGATTCGTCATCTATGAAGCTCGATTCGAATCTATGGCTGAACTCCTTGCCTATTTGACTGACAACTGCTGCGGTGGCGAACCGTGCGCACCTACAAACATTGCCGCGTGCCCATCGCCCACATCTGCTCGCGCTCGGCGCTCTAAAACCTCTCTTGAGGAGTCCACATCATGACTGACAAGGTCTACAACGTTTTATTCCTGTGCACTGGTAATTCGGCGCGCAGCATCATGGCCGAAGCGCTGCTAAATTCATTGGGGAAGGGCCGATTTCATGCATATAGCGCTGGCAGCCATCCCGGCGGCCAGGTGAACCCGTTCGCTATCGAGAAAGTTCAAGTCCTGAACTATCCGCTGGAAAGTCTGCGCAGCAAGAGCTGGGACGAGTTTGCCAGCCCCGACGCGCCGCAAATGGACTTCATCATCACCGTCTGCGATAACGCTGCGGGCGAGGTGTGCCCAGTCTGGCCTGGTCAGCCGATCTCGGCCCATTGGGGGTTTGAGGATCCGGCGGCCGCCGTTGGGACCGACGACGAAAAGCGCCGCGTTTTTGAGAAGGTCTTCCGACAGATCTCTGCGCGAATCAATATTTTTGCGAACTTGCCCATTGCGGCGCTAGACAAGGCAGCCATTCACCGTGAATTGCAGCAAATAGGCGAGCATCCGGCCACCGCGTAGCGCGCGGTACACGGCTCGTGGTCGACATCCATGAGCTTTTTTTTGAACGGACATTTCGAAAATAGTTGGATTATCAAAATGAAAACCATACGAATCTTCGATCCGGCGTTGTGCTGCAGCACTGGCGTCTGCGGCACCGACATAGATCAAGCTCTGGTCACGTGCGCAGCGGACATTGATTGGGCGAAGCGACAAGGAGCCCGCATCGAGCGCCTGAACTTGGCTCAGCAGCCCCTGGAGTTCGCCCAAAACGCTGTCGTGAGCGCATTTCTCGCACGCTCGGGAGCAGACTCCCTTCCATTGACACTGGTCGACGATGAGATCGCGCTGGCCGGTAGATATCCGACGCGTAGCGAACTCTCGCGCTGGGCCGGTATCAACGGTGAGTCCACCTCCAAAGGGCAATCAACATGCTGCGGTGGAAATAGAAGCTGCTAAGGAGATGATTATGAAGTTCCTGGACGAAACACCCAGGTTTATGTTTTTCACGGGCAAAGGCGGGGTTGGGAAGACTTCGCTCGCCTGCGCTACTGCCGTCACGCTAGCGGAGCAGGGCGCGCGAGTGTTGCTCGTTAGTACCGACCCAGCCTCGAATGTCGGCCAAGTGTTCAATACAGAAATCGGCAATCGCGTCACGGCTATTGAGGCGGTTCGCAACCTTTCGGCCCTGGAGATCGATCCTCAAGGTGCTGCACAACAGTACCGCAATCGCATCGTTGATCCCGTGCGCGGCGTATTGCCAGACGACGTCGTGCGGGGAATCGAAGAATCTTTGTCCGGCGCCTGCACAACAGAGATTGCAGCATTCGATGAGTTCACATCACTGCTGACTGATGCGAATCTGACATTGGATTTTGATCATGTGATCTTCGATACTGCTCCGACAGGACATACCATCCGTTTGCTCCAGTTGCCTGGAGCTTGGAGCAACTTTCTGGAAGCGGGCCAAGGCGATGCGTCATGCCTTGGTCCCTTGGCAGGTCTGGAAAAGCAGCGCACCCAATATCGGGAGGCCGTCGCTGCACTCGCAGATTCACGCCGCACCCGATTGGTCCTCGTCGCGCGTGCCCAGCGGGCAACGTTGGACGAAGCGGCACGGACCAGTCAAGAGCTGGCGGACATAGGGCTTTCGCAGCAGCACCTGGTGATCAACGGCGTCCTGCCCGCCGCAGCCGTCGAGCATGACGCCCTGGCGGCAGCTGTTTACGAGCGCGAACAGGCTGCTATTGCCGCCATTCCGCCGCGGCTGGCTGCGTTGCCTCAGGACCAGGTGACACTAAAAGCGTTCAACATCGTGGGTTTGGACTCATTGCGAATGCTCCTAAGCGACAAGACCGTGGTCGCGCCTGATGCGGGCAACGGAGTCTCGCCCGCGATTGAGGCCCCCGATCTGGCATCCATCGTCGAAGACATTGCAGCCGATGGGCATGGCTTGGTCATGGTCATGGGGAAGGGTGGAGTGGGGAAGACCACCTTGGCGGCAGCCGTGGCCGTCGAACTCGCGGAACGCGGTTTCCCAGTTCATCTCACCACCTCAGATCCCGCTGCACACTTGGCCCGCACATTGGAAGGCACGTTGCCCCATCTAACGGTAAGCCGAATCGACCCACACACTGAAACCGAACGATATCGACAGCATGTGTTGGCCACGAAAGGGGCAAAGCTGGATGCGGAGGGCAGGGCCTTGTTGGAAGAGGATCTGCGCTCTCCCTGCACCGAAGAGATAGCGGTGTTCGGCGCTTTCTCTCGGATCATCCGTGAGGCAAACACCAAATTTGTCATCATGGACACCGCGCCGACAGGCCATACATTGCTGCTCTTGGACGCAACGGGTGCCTATCATCGCGAGATTGCGCGCCAGATGTCGGGTAGCAATGTCCACTACACCACGCCGATGATGCAGTTGCAGGACCCGGCACAGACAAAGGTCTTACTTGTCACGCTCGCAGAGACGACACCAGTGCTAGAAGCCGCAAATCTCCAGGAAGATCTCCGGCGCGCCGGCATTGAACCCTGGGCATGGTTAATCAACAACAGCATTGCCGCGGCCGGACCGAGTTCGCCATTGCTGCGTCAGCGCGCGCGAAATGAGCTCAGCGAAATCAAGACCGTCGCTCAACGCCATGCCAGACGGTACGCCGTAGTTCCCTTGCTGAAAAGCGAGCCAGTCGGCATCCAACGTCTCCGCGAGTTGACGGGATACCACGCTGAAGCCGCGGCGGATCTGCGATCTTCCTGACTGGCCGGGCAACCAGCACAGTTCGTTCTACAAACAAAAAAGAGTTCCCCGAATGTTATTAGCTGCAATAGCGATCTTTGTTCTCACCCTAATACTGGTTATCTGGCAGCCCCGCGGCTTGGGAATAGGATGGAGCGCGAGCCTCGGCGCCGGCCTTGCTCTTCTCGCCGGTGTTGTCCAGATGAGCGATATTCCCGTCGTATGGAATATTGTGTGGAACGCCACGGCAACCTTCATCGCCGTGATCATCATCAGCCTGTTGCTGGATGAGGCGGGCTTCTTCGAGTGGGCAGCTCTGCACGTCGCACGTTGGGGGAAAGGCCATGGCCGTGCGCTGTTCGCACTAATCGTCCTTTTGGGAGCCGCAGTAGCTGCGCTGTTCGCGAACGACGGCGCGGCATTGATACTGACTCCCATCGTGATGGCCATGCTGTTAGCGTTGGGGTTCAGTCCGGCGGCTACCTTGGCGTTCGTCATGGCCGCAGGCTTCATCGCAGACACGGCAAGCCTGCCGCTGATCGTGTCCAACCTCGTCAACATTGTCTCTGCAGACTTCTTCGACATTGGGTTCAACCGCTATGCCGCTGTGATGGTGCCCGTCAACTTTGTTGCGGTCGCTGCCACTCTGATCGTCTTGATGCTCTATTTCCGCAAGAGCATTCCTGCACGCTATGACGCGGATCAGCTAAAGGCCCCCGTTGCGGCCATACGCGATTCGAGCACTTTTCGAGCAGGCTGGATCGTGCTCTTGCTGCTGTTGGTAGGGTTCTTTGGCCTGGAGCCGCTCGGAGTGCCAGTCAGCGCTGTGGCAGCTGCGGGCGCGGCAATCTTGCTGCTTGTTGCCGGGCGCGGCCATATCATTAGCACGCGCAAGGTCATACGAGAGGCGCCTTGGCAGATCGTGGTCTTCTCTTTGGGGATGTACCTAGTCGTATATGGACTGCGCAACGCGGGCTTGACCCAATATCTCGCGGATTTGCTGAGCAAGTTTGCGGAGCAGGGGATCTGGACAGCCACGATGGGCACGGGACTAGTGGCGGCATTTTTGTCGTCAATCATGAACAACATGCCGACCGTCTTAGTGGGAGCCTTGTCGATTGACGCAAGCCAGGCCAGCGGTGTGGTCAAGGAAGCAATGATCTACGCCAATGTGATCGGCAGCGACTTGGGCCCAAAGATCACTCCGATTGGCAGCTTGGCTACATTGCTCTGGCTGCACGTGCTTCAGCGTAAGGGAATGACGATCTCTTGGGGTTACTACTTCAAGGTTGGCATCGTGCTGACGCTCCCGGTGCTCTTGGTGACACTTGCCGCTTTGGCGGTCAGACTGGGCTAGCTGACCTGCAGGCCATTGATCGTTAGCGATGCCCACTTATGGGCACATAGGTGGCTGTACTCGCTAATAGATATTCTCTGGAGCGGGCTTCGTGGGAGAAAACGCTCGGCTGAATCCATTTCCGCAAAGACGTGGTATGGATTTTTGCAACCGAATGGCAAGCGTTCCTGGCCCACGGCGCCGCCGTGGCGAACGCGGCGGAAGAAGGCCCCTTCATGAGTCTGCGTAACAGCGAGCCAGATCTCCTACGGCTGAGCGAATCGCGCGATCTCCAAGCGGTTTGTCGTGTAGCGGAGGGATCGTAGCCGTCTAACGGCACAACTCTATGCCAGTGTTTCGACCCATCTGCTTGGCTTTTTACCGTCGCTTTGATCAAAGCCCGCGTTGCTGCTCATCGAGAATGTCTTCAAGGGTCCTCATATGACCTCGCTTGACCACTTTAATATCGTATCCAACGGCGTCAAGCGGGCGAACCAATGCCGAAACGGTCATCTAAGTAGTTCATCGCACGCGGTCAATCCGTAGCCGTTGAGCTACAAGAGTGCATTCTTACGCCTGCGTCCAAAAAATTGCGTGCTGTAATGCGCGCTCGTAACACCAAGTGCTCTACGGGAAGAGGTACGTCGGGTCAAAAATTCGTGTCAATTGAAGAAAAGGCTGATGTGCCCGCGGGAAGCCCTGTGGCCCAGCTATCAATGTCCGCATCTAGGTCAAGCGCCCAAAGAATGGCCGCGTAGCAGCCTAACGCAATGTTCGGATCACCGATCTCTGCTGCTTGCACATCCGAAAGGTAAATGCCGGCGACCTCAGCAAGCCGGTCTTGAGACCATTTTCGATCTTCGCGAAACATGCGCAGACGTTGGCCAAATAGGGTCAAATATTTCGGGACTGGCGCAGGCAGGCCAGCCGTGTAGTAAATAGTCAAAGTGGCTTACCTCGACAAGAAAGCCGTGGCCCGCAGTAATGCTTGGATCTCAGGCGGTCCAATGTGTACGCGTCCATACTGGAGGTTCACGCCCCTCAATAATTTCAACGCGCATTTCAGCCTCCTCAACAAGAGAGCAGATTTCTTGCTCCTTTTCTGCGTCGTTATCGTTGACGTAGTAGGCGCGTAGCCCTCCACGCTTTTCCTTAATATCCGTCCACCAGAAACGCTCCCGCTCCTCTGGGGAGAGCAGGTTCTCAATTGCGAACATGAGGTTAAACAAGGCAACGTTCCAGGACGGCGGAACGGAGCCATCCACTCGGAACCCAGCCCTGAATTGCAAGGCAAAACGCTCCATGAGGTCTTCGGCAGTCAAATCGGGCGAATTGTTCATGTTCATAGTTGTGGCATATGGATCCATGGCAGCAGAGTAGGGGAAGCCCGCAGTTGCGTATCCGACAAACAATCAGATCTCCATCTCATGCCAGAAGCGTCAATCGATGAGCAGATTCCACGTCTGTGAGCTCTAGGGGAAATCCTTCCTGAATTGCGTGATCAGGGTCGCTTCGTCGCTCGCTCCCACGAGGTGTTCCCAAGGCGGGATGGGCCGCAACTCTTGGGTGCCCACATAGCCATAGACCGGCTCATCGCACATTCGCCGCGAACGATAGACCCAAAATTCAGCTACTCGCTCAATCGCTCCGTGCCACCACATAAAGACGTCCCAGTCGGTCGCCTTCTGCCGCTCGAGCAAGGCCGCTAAGACTGGAGCCGAACTTGCTACATAAGAGCGCAAGTGCCGACCATCGGCACTGTGCTGATTTGTATAAATCAAGAAGGCCGCAGTCTCCGTTGTCACAGCAACCATCCCCCACGCGCTAAATGGCGCGGAAAGCCTTCTTCTAGAACGATCGGATTCCCCCCAAGAATCGGACGTTAGCAACACTTGAATCTTCCTGAACTCGAGTGAAATGGGTCATAAATGCCGTGGCCAGCGAGTCCATCTTAACGCGACGATTCGGGCATGACCAGAGTATCTGCCCGCAACGACCACGGAAGGCGCCTACAAGCGCTTGGCGCGGCCGTGCGAAGTCGTAGGAAGACACTGCAGATATCGCAAGAGTCATTGGCTCTCTTAGCTGGACTAGATCGCAGCCATATGGGGCGCATCGAACGAGGCGAGCGGAATGTGACGCTCCTCAATCTTCTTCGCATAGCAGATGCCTTGGACTGCCAGCCGAGTACGCTTCTAGCTACCGCCGGCATGTAGAGTCGGCCAGCAGCACATGTGCCTGATAGTGCAAGCAGAGGGGGGTCGGGCACTGACTCAAGGGCGTAGTGGCACGGCTCCAGACACGGGGGAGTTTGCTAAGTAGACGACGACAGGCAGATGAACATTCCTGACTTAGGTCGTGGCTTTACATAATGCACATTATGCGTATTATGGCTTGTTCCGTACGGGGCCGACGTCCAGGACGTCTTGGCTCCCATTCAAGTCGGTGGACATAAAGTCGAGAACACGCTAGGCGTCGCAAGTGGTTTTGCAATCGAACTTTCATTTTTTCCGCCAATTCTCAAGTTTTTGGCCGGACATAAAGTCGAGAATGCTCCGTTGCTGGACGTCCAAGTTAAGAATTGGCTGCTTCTGGACGCTCGGGTTGAGAACTGACCGTTAGCGGACGTTGATCGCGGCTCAACGGGCTAGAAGACCAGTGCCTCCCCGCGAAAGCTGTCGCACGAACTCGGCGGCTACCGAGTTGTACGGCCTTAATCCGATAGACCAAAGCTCCAACATCCTGACAATAGCCGCCCTCGTTGGTGCGTCGACGTCTGCCAGACTCCTATCTGTGGTCGTTTTTCTGGCGGCGTCTACGAGTGCTGTCACCAAGCGGTCAACCCAAAAGGCTTCACGTTCATGCGACACTTTGCACCGTCGAGCCAGGCCACTCAGCATGGCTGGCGTAGGCCATCGACGGCTTCCATTGAGAGTTAAAGCCATCCCATCATCGGCATCCCCGCCATTACGTTTTGGTGCGTAAACCGCCATGCTAAGCATGTCGTAGACAGGCGAAAGCGTTGCTGGACAAGTCTGTCCATACAACAATCCAAAATTCTTGAGATGTGCGTCACCGTTCCGGATGACGCTGGCCAGCAGGTACTGAGCAAAGAACCCATCCAGGCTGCAGGCTACTGTCGACGAATCACAAGCGACTTCAAGCATCCCGACGATTCGTTCGGCCGAACTGGCGTACTTGTCAGCGGCGTGCGAGCCGCTGATTGCACACAGATCGGCGAACCCAAGTTGCTCGCCTGTGGCGTCTAGGTCGAACCGCTCGACCATGTAGCGCGAGTAATCATCTGAGATGATCGTCTCAGGAACCTCTAGTCCCATTGACCTTGCCGCACACATCCCAAAGTATTCGACAGCACACAGCCCGGGACGGTCACCATCCGCTACCTTGACGATCCAATGACGATCGCGTTCCAAAGGGGCCGCTGCAGGGCTGGTCACGAAGAGCTTCATGAAACCGCCAGAGATTCCTGGCCACGCATTTCCGACGTCGAAAGCCAAATCGATGAGGCTCCCCTCTTCCATTTGAAGCGCCTCAGTGACGCCCAACCTCAAGCCGGCGCTCGAGGGCAGAGCAGTTGCTTTGGAGTCGGCGGCCTGGATGAGACCGATCATGTTGCAACCGACAGCGCGCAGCAATGCGATATCGCCGGGCTCTACCCTCCCCGGCAAGCGCGCAAGCATCGCACGCCTCATGTGTCCCTCAGGCAGGGAAACTTCAAGAAATGGCGGCAGCGCTCCACCCTTTGTCGATCGTGCGTACTGCACTGCGAGTATGGTGGGAGCCAAAGTAAGGGGAGCAACGATCTCGGCAGTGTACGCGCCTTCGCCCAGCGCATAGACCATACTCCCTACACTGACCGTCCCGTGGCGAATTTCGAGCTTACAACTCATTCTTCGTCTGAAGGGTTGTGAATGCTGTTCTCGAAACACGTGGTGCACCTCGCGCTCAACCACCCTGCCCGTTCCCTTACAGCCGCTGCCGCTCCACATCGCTCACATACTGTTCTCGAGCGTCGCTCGGTCTGGCTAATCAAGGCCCCGACAACTTCTACGTCCGCCCGCGTGCCGTTAGGGACGCCGATGTAAAGACGAAGGGCGCCAAACTTTTCTGTAGCTTGTAAAAAGGTGAACTTGAGATGTGGCGCCAACTTTTGAAGCCTATCTAACTCTTGCAGCGCGGCATCAATCAGCGGGAACCATCCGGGTCCGCAAGTAATCGACGGCGGATGAGCTCTGAAGTTTGCGTGGCGCGCGCACAGCATTTCGAGCTTTTGAAGGTCTTCGTCCATCAGTTCACCACCAAGAACGGCGCTTGATTTTGGTCGCTGACACAAATACGCCGCAACACGATGCGTCAACGTAATCGTCCGGCGCAAAGGTTTCGACATCCGGCGGTATCGGCTTCATCGCGCCCTGGCTATCACAGTAGCCATATCGAGTCGGTCGAGGCTTTCCCTCAGGTCGTTGGATGTACAGTTCAGAAACTTCAGTGACCTTGCCATCCCACAGCATGCGCACTTCCGAGGGCTTTTCCCCGAGCTCTCGCGTTACTTCATACAGGCGAGCACCGCCTCTTACAATTCCTGAAGGCAGATCCAAGCGCAATACGCCCCATTTCACGCGGCGAAGGACGAACAGCGCGACGTGTGGGCACATCAAAATCCAGCGATTCCGCCGTCCTTGGCGAATCGAAGGAACTCCACGTGGGTGCATCCATGAATCGTCAGTAACAAACATCGTGAAGGTTGGAGGACCAAAATCAACATGATAGTTCAATTGGGCCGTAAATGCCGTGGCCCTAATTACCGTGAATCGACACGATCCACGGATGCAAAGAACTTCGGCAAAAACGGACGACGATCAAAACCTAGCAGCTATTGGGACGGCGATCCGTGCCCGAAGAAAGCACCTTGAGCTTTCCCAAGAAGGTCTTTCACTCCGATCGGGAATCGACCGCAGTCACATGGGCCGAATCGAGCGCGGCGAGAGAAACTTGACGATGTTGAACTTGATTCGAATTTCCAGCGCGTTGGACTGTAAGCCAAGTGAGCTCATGGCTGCCGCGGGCCTGTAGAGGCCGGCTGACCTGCCCCCAGACTTAGTACGGCATCGACATAGAGTCCAGGGTTAAAAGCCGTTGTTGCCGATGCGCCTTAGCAAATTGCTCCGGCGTTAAGTATCCCAGCGCGCTATGCGGGCGTTCGGTGTTGTACTCGACGCGCCAGTCTTCGATCAAGGATTTGGCTTGGCGCAGCGACATGAACCAATGCTCATTTAGGCATTCATCGCGGAATTTTCCATTGAAGCTCTCGATGTATGCATTCTCCACGGGCTTGCCTGGTCTGATGAACGACAGCTTCACGCCGACCTGATAAGCCCAAGCGTCCAAGGCCCTGCCGGCAAACTCCGGACCGTTGTCCACGGTGATGGATTTGGGCAGCCCACGCAGTTCCGCAAGCCGTTGCAGCACCTGCGCCACCCGCAATCCCGGCAGTGATGTATCGACCTCGATGGCAAGACACTCGCGCGTGTAGTCGTCGACGATGTTCAAGCACCGGAACCTGCGGCCATAGGCCAGACCGTCGGACACGAAGTCCATCGACCAGCTCTGATTCGGCGCCGTCGCAACGGGCCGAACTACCCGTTCTGCGGGCGCGATACGCTTGCGGCGACGCTTACGCACGCTCAAGCCTGCCTGGCTGTAAAGCCGCCAGACCCGCTTGTGATTCGTCTGCCAGCCTTCGCGGCGCAGCAGAATATGGATGCGCCGATAGCCGTAGCGTCGCTTGAGCGCTGCCATCTCCTTCATGCGCTCGGTCAATGCCACATCGCCCGTACGCTTACTTTCATAAGCGAATAGCGACCGGGAAATGCCTACCAGCCCGCAGGCCCGGGTGATACCCATGCCGCGCTCGGTCATCAACGTTCTGACCGCTTCGCGTTTGGCCTGCGGGCTTGCTACTTTCGGCTCAAAAGATCCTGAAGCGCAGCCTTGTCCAGCATCGATTCAGCCAACAGCTTCTTGAGCTTGTTGTTCTCTTGCTCCAGCTCCTTCAGTCGCTGGGCGTCCGAGACGGTCATACCGCCGAACTTCGCCTTCCAGTTGTAGTAGGTAGCCTCCGAGATCCCGTGCTTGCGGCACAGTTCGGCCACCTTGGCCCCTGCCTCGGCCTCCTTCAGCACCCCGATGATCTGTTCTTCCGTAAATCGTTTCTTCATTGCCGTTCCTTTGTGATCGGACTCTACATCGATTTCGTACTAACCACGGGGAGCAGGTCACGGCTACCCCACTGCCAGTGGATGTGCGGTCCTGCAAACTGGTTGTAGTCGCAGCGGCAGCTAAGGCTGGAAAGCGAAAGCCCCGCTAATGCGGGGCTCCGTAGTCCAATAACTGTTTCCCTCGCTTTTGGAGAGACCGGCGTACCGACAGACAACGCGTTCGCCCTCATCGGGCTCATTGGCTATTGCGTCAATGTATTGACTGTAGCATGGAGAGTAGCCCCCTGAAACGGTGGCCGCACACGCCTCTCAAACCTTCTGTGCGGGGTTCCGCGGTGGCCATTGCATAGCTTCCTGCTAATCGTTCATTGCGGCTCAATGTTTGCGTCGACCGCGCGCTGAGTCCAAACCTGGCGCTGCGATTGCGCAAAGCCCTGATGTTCGGCGAGCGTGTTGGGCGAGACCTGCATACCCAGAGATTCGAAGCGCTCTCGCTCGGCGCTCCTCCATTCTTGGCAGACTCCTTCATGAACGTGTTCAGCAAAAGCGGGCCCCCTGCCCTGTTGCGGACGGACTGTCACGACGGGGCGAATCACATCCCGTAGTGCGTTGAGCCGTAGGAGACGGGACTCGTTCTAGCTCAGCCAACTTCCACACTGACTCGGGACACTCGCATCTGCTCGACACCTCGGCCCGCAGCATGGCTCGGGTTGAACAAAGCCATGTTCATTCCCGTGCCGACCGAACTGCGATACACCACACCGTCCCAACCCAGCTTCTTGATGAGTTCGCACAGATACTGGCTCGGCACGTAGTCAATCGCCACTCTGGTGGGAATGACCGGTCTGGTCAACTCCTCGCCTAGCCTTTCAAGAAAAGGCAAATCATTCTTCAGTGATGCGATCCGATCTTCATCTCCCAAATCGAGAGGAGAAATCATCGTGCGCGGGGCTCGCAAGTCGACGAGTTTCAGCCCGTCGGGAATGTCAAATTCAGCGACGCATACTCGATCTCCCGTATGCGGGCGGATCTCGGCCGCAGCGGTGTTCTGGTTTTCAGCCAAGTACAGATAAGGAATGCCAGCGGGATTGGCGCGACCTACCGATGTGATTTCCTTTGGAGGCGGCCCCATGGCGTCTAAGGAGTACGGTTCATCAGCTTGCTGGATTCTTGCACGATACCATTTGGTAGGTATTTGTCTGCCCTTCAAGAACCCCAGTAACGCCCCAAACCGAACCTCATCGAGCGCAGTCTCTGGGAAGTATCGATTTCGGGCTATAAGCTCGTCCCGCAGGCTTTCCCAAAGCATATGCATGCCCGGCCGCTCAAATCGGCATGACACCGCGAACGGACGGCGCACCAGCTCTGCGTCATCGAGAATGTCGCCGAAAAGGCTTCGGGGCCCTTGCTGCCCGAGCCGAGCGACATTAAAGATTCTCCAGTCCTCTTGCACACAATCAATCAGTGGTCGCCCATTCTCGTCGGGCGCGTAGATTGCCGCCACGGGAGCGAAACGGTCCTTTAGCTTTCGAGGATCGATGACATGGACTCTTACCGCCCCGCAGTAGTCACAGTCCTCGCCTTCGATCTCCGCAAGGTTAGCCCACTCGGCCGAGAGGTGTGGGTCCGTGAAGCAGTTGGCGCAACATTTCACGGCGGCGACTCCTAACTCCGCCGCAAGGCAAAGTACTGTGCCATGGTCTCGATATGGTGCTGCATTGAGAGCTTTTTGACGTACCCCAGTCCCGGGAAATGGCCCCGATCATGGAGACTTCGAAACTCGGCAATGGCATTTGTCTCGTACACCCGCGAGTCGGGTTGATTGATCGTCTCGTACAGAAGTTGGAGAGCTTCTGCGAACTTCGCACCGGGATCGCCGGGCGTGTCCGATTGCTGAGACTTGAAGTGGTACACAAACATGGCGTCGTCCTCACCTTCGTCAACGAAGGTGAGGTGGATAGCTACCGAGTAAGCAGGTCCGCCGCCTTCCGCGTAATCATCACCAACCGTGAGAAAGTCGCCAAAGCCATTTAGACCTGTGTGGTCAAACGTAGCGTGGAGCTCCGAAAATTTTTCGACGAAAGGATAGTCCAGGTTGCGGCGCCGCTTGTTAAATCCATCTCTTATCCGAACCTTGGTGCCAGTCGTAAAGTGGCGGCGGTACAGGAGATTGTCGTCCGTACTGACAAAGAAATGGGCGAACGTCCAGCCGCGGTCCCGAAAGGTTGTGGCCAATTCTCGACCGTGTGAGAAACCGGCGTGCACGAGCGAAACCTGATGCTGCAAATGCTGACCGCATATCGCTACGATGTCATCGACAGTCATAGCCTCAGTTAGCAAAATCCCTGCGGAAACGTCAGCGCCGGCATATCTTTCCCTAAGAAGCGCTGAGATCGCCTCGCCATCTTCCCGGAGCGAGCCGAATCGCGGGTTGACAATCACGATGGCTCGACCTTGAGCAGCACGCACGGCAGCGAGCGCGCGGTCTAGCCCTCCCAAAGCATCCCTAACGGGCTCAATGATTGGCGTGAAGCCAGCTTGTGCTAGACGTTCTGCATTTTCGCGGATGGTTACGAGTTCGTATTGTTTGCCACGAAAATAAGGAAAGTACATTCAAGCCCATCCTAAAGCGTCGACGAAAGTTGAATTAATCGCCGCCAAAAGATTTTTATGCTCTGCAGGCTTGACGCGAATGGTCAGCGCTGCAGCGTGCAAAGACCTGGGCATATCGCTTACTAGGTCTCCCAACGACGCCAGAGTGCGCGACTCTTTAACAACACTGACGAACGTCGAATAAATCTCGCCGGCGGCGAAACCTGCAAAGATCTCGCGCAACTCACCGCGGATCCGAGTGTTCGGAACGACGGGGATCTCAATGTTACGATAATTAAGGATTTTTATCGCTTCGTCAATACGCAACGCGTCAAATATTGCCGCAGGCTGAACCAAGTCCAACCGTTCGGTCGCCTCTCGGATAGTCGAAATTTGGTACCTGCCCGAAAGCATCAAAATGCCGACGTCTGGGTCGGTGGACTGCAGCACGCCGTCAATGTGATTTTCGCCAGCGATTACGTAGCGCCTCGGGAAGACTAGCTGATATGCGTCCAGTTGGCGTTTCAACCGGCCAAGCCCATCGCGCTCTGACTTGATTTCGTATGCCGTCGCCGTGCCGTTTAGAATCGCCAGATCGACTTTGCATATTCCGACCCGAAACTCGTTGAGCATGCAGGCAGAGCGCAACGAATGTCGTCCGAGGAGGATCCGCTGGGTAATGGCGGCTTTATATACGTACTCGTCGCGATTGGCGTGGGCTTTCAATCGCTCGAAGGCATAGTTGAACGCATCCCCTACGGATTGAATCTGGGATTGCTCCGCATCCGTAAAAGATTGGCGCACGAGACGCGCGAATAGGGGCGAACGCCCTTTACCCGCCATTTCCTTGAACACTGATGACGAGAAGAGTCGCGAAAATGCCATCGATCGGTTGGCATCGAGCCTCAAAGCTCCCCCCGTCTGTCAAGCGAAAAAACTTGCGTATTGTATAGGTAATCTAGCAGCGGCGGGCTTGAATGTCGCATTGGCGACAAAGACGCCGCGGGAGCTGAGCCCGGGAAGGCGATCCGCAGAGGTACTCTCATGCACCAGCCTGCGAGGCTCGGGCAGCTGATGTCGGACTTGCTGGGCAAGATGCGAAAGCCCCGGCAGCAGCGAGGTTCCGTCGCCCGGCATCCTCTTACGCCTGTTGTTGGCAAGGCTGATCAAGATCGGCAGGCAACGCATCCACTCCGTTAGGAGCCCGTCGGCCATCGCGTTGGATCTGTTCCATTCCAGTTGCCAGCGATGAAGCGCACGGCGACATCGTTAGTTGGGCAACAGGAGCCCGCGTCTTCAGTCCAGGAGCGCTGGGAGCAAGTCTTCCCGCATGGTTGTGACGCCGCAGCTGACGTTAACGATGCATCCGATTGGTAGCGTGTGCAGTCCACGCGTTGAAATTATCTGGGAAGGAGCCGAGGTGATCGGCCGACCCCCCATCACCCTTTCCTGCGGAAATCGGTCTGCAAAGCAGCAGTCGTCGTGAAAACCCTACATTAGCCAGCGTCAATCTAGTCTTGAGGAGCGGAACGGCCAGACGATGTGAATCCCGGTCGCGACGCCGAATCTAATAGTTGGTGGCACAAAAGCTCATCAGTGACGATCACGATCAAGCGGGCAAAAGCTGATGCTAAGTCAGAATGAGTCGTAAATGCCGTTTTCTCACGTTGTATGTGTGAACTTTGGCGGCTCGTCAGGGGACGGTAGCGCCATTCGGGCACCGCGCGTTTCGATGATCATCGAGCGGTCGATTGAAGCGTCTGTATGTTGAATAAGAGGTACTTATCCGACCTAGAGAGTTCACAACTGTAATGTGTAGTACGGCATACGTATTATTTTCAACACTTCAGTCCAGATTTCTCCTTGAGGCGCTGTTGTGGCTCCTTTGCGACATCAAACTCATGATCGCGAAGAACGGATAGTGAACTGGATATAATTCCAGTACCTCGTCCGAGGTAGCTGTACGTTCCACCTTTCTTGGAGTTGTGAAATGGCAGTTAATCCGAAGCAGACGTCGCAGCGAGTTGCCTCCACGGCGGGCAAGACACTGGGCAGCGGAAGCGCCAGTAACCTGCAACGCTCGTTGGCAGGCTCTGCCCTACGCCAGGCCGGCAGTTCCGCGCAGACGAGTTCCGGCATGGAACAAAAGGCATCTCGCGCGCTAGAAGGCAGTCGGTCGAGCCCTTTGACGAAGACACTCGCAGGCAGTGTGGTGTCGCAGTCCAGCCGTAAACGTTAAACACCCCTGACGCGCTCAAGCGCGCACTTGCCTGCAATCGAACAGGCGCCCTTGCCGGCTAGTTAAAAGCAATGGATCATGGCAGTTGCCGCGATAGTGGCTAGGCTTACCGCAAATCGGCGCGACGACACGCCGAAACGCTCCTGCCAAATGGTCCGACAGTCGGAGGGTGGTGAGCGTTGTCGCTGAATGCCTTCAGCTAGACGACCACGTATCGCCCATGAAGTTGGGAATTGAAGATCCGGACACCGCTTTCGACCCGCATTGCGCGAGTACAGCTTTCGCTGCCGGGAAGTGCTCAGTCTCATCCGGTCGGTCACTTCGAGAGGTCGTACTCTACCAAATTGCGCGAAACTTGGGCAGCAATGCCGACTTGAATGAGTGCCGTGCATCTGACAGCCGCAAGGGGGCGCTGATCCAGTCCTCCGCCTCACCGCCGAATTGCATCATTGCTTGCAGCAATCCCCGGTCACGAGACGCATAGGGCAACCGTCGGCGAGAACGAACGAAAGCCGCGGGTGCGCACCCCAAGTATTTGGCAGTCGTACGATATACATCAGTAAGGCGGAGTTGTCAGCGTTCATAGATGGTGGAACCTCATCTCGCGATAAATCAACGACGAACGTCAGCTTATGAATTCCACCCGTCCAAAAGAATACAGCGCCCTTAAAGAGGACGGTTGTCGCATCCGAAATTCATCCGTTGACACCGCTGTGCGTGCATTGTTGCGCGAAGGCAGTTCTACGAACACCCTCATCTCGTATCGCGCGGCTATAAGGTATTGGGCAGCCTGGCACCGATTGCGCTTTGCGATTGAATTGAAGCTGCCACTGACCCTGGAGGCGGTCGTAACGTTTATCACCGACCACGTAGAACACCTGGGCCCCAACGGCCTTCGCCAAGGGCTCCCTGAGCAGGTCGACCGCGAACTCGTGAAGCTTGGCATCAAGAAGAGGGTCGGTCCTCTCGCGCTATCCACGGTTGAACACCGCGTGGCTGTTATGTCGGAGGCACACCTCGCTCAGCACATGGAAAGTCCATGCCGTGTTCCTGTGGTGCAACGGTTGCTGTCCAGGACCCGGCGCGCGTACGTCAAGCGCGGTGTGCGGCCAAATAAGGTTGACGCGATAACGCTGCAACCCCTCAAACAAATGCTTGAAACCTGCGACGATTCGCTGCTAGGCATACGAGATCGCGCGCTACTCTTGTTTGCTTGGTCGAGCGGTGGCCGGAGGCGCTCCGAGGTCGTGGCGGCAACCGTGGAAAACACGAAGAGACGCGGTGAGAGCTACGTGTTCATCCTTGACCATAGCAAGACAAACCAAGAGGGCCGAGTTGATGGCAGCAGCTACAAACCGATCGTTGGGGCTGCAGCCGAAGCGCTGACGCACTGGCTACATTCGGCCGGGATCACACAGGGAACACTTTTTCGGCAGGTACGTCGCTACGGCATCCTGGGAGGCCCCTTGAGCACAGAAGCCGTCCGGCGAATCGTTATCGAACGCGCAAAGCGTGCCGGTCTGGACGGGAGATTTGCGGCGCATAGTCTGCGCGCGGGCTTCGTCACAGAGGCCGGTATCCAAGGCATACCGATGGCGGAAATTATGGCAATGACGGGACACAGCAGCGTCGCTAGTGTCGTGGGTTACCACCGTGCGGGCTCTTCCTTGACCTCCGCTGCGGCGCGCCTCTTTGACGACGCCGAAATGCGCAATGAACCTACCAGTTAAGACTCGGGCCTAGCAGCTACGTGCCACAAAAAGGAACTGGCTGTACACCTTCACGTCAACATGGAGTCGTCACAACAGTATCGAGCGAAATTGCAGCCCGCTGCTGTCAAAAGAGATTTTTGAATCTCAGATTCGTTAGACGAACTCCGCAGCGCCCCACTCTTTCCACGTTGCGTCATAGGGGCGAACTCCGCAACGGGGTTACCTAGTACAAACACTGATTTCCAATCCAAAAAACGCAGCGCTACGCTGCGCCCATTGTCAACCTCGAATGTCGTTGCAACGACAGTCGGGAGAAATAGATGGGTACGCGTAAGCCAGGACCTCGACTCGGCACCTCACGCAGAGCTCAGCTAGCGCTAGCTCACGGCCGAAAACCCAATGCCCTTGCAACACTGTGGTACGCCTATAGCGGACACAATGGCGAAGATGTCGTGCTTCAGGGGCAAATGGAATGGGCCAACTTCCTACTCGTGGAGAGCACTCCGAGAGTGCTCACTGTTGACTACGCGCCGAGACCAAACATACTGGGCGGCACTCACCACGCCGCTCTCGCTAGCATCGTCGCCTACAACTTCGAAGGGGCAAGCGAATGGCATGTCCTGGACGCCGCCGAGCCAGATGAAAAGCAGGTCTCGCTGGCGTACATTTCTAAAGTCCCCTCGAAGACTCTGATACGCGCCGCACAGGATGTTGGAGCCGTTGTAGTCGTAAGGACGAAGGCTGATTTCCAGGCTCAAGCGCTCCTAATCTCCAATTGGGCTCGAGCCCTTAGTTGGATCGCCGCAGCAAGGTGTCACGGTCTCTCCGACATGCAAGAAAGGGCGTTCTCCACCATTAGGGCCACTGGGCCCATGACATTAAGAGCTGTTCAACGAGACGCTTTGGACCCGCAAGCCTTCGCGTTGGCAGTCGCCGCAATGTTTCGCTTGGTCCAACAAGGACGGCTAGCCTGTGATTTGCACCTTCATCCCCTATCGCTAAACACGAAGTTCAGTTTGAATCGGGAAACGGGCGATGTATAGAGCGACGACCACGTTTGCATCGATACCAGCGCACCTAAAAGATTGCGCAAAATGGCCATGGATCGACGCCGGATTGCTTTCGGACAGCGCTCGCCTCCGCTACGAGTCACTAAGGAAGGGGATTGAGGTCTATTGTCGGAGCGGGCAGTTGTCCATCGCCGCGAAGGAAGCGAAAACCTCGCCTGGGAATCTGCACCGCATATTCGCCAGATGCGTGTCTAGCTGCGCCGACGGCCAAATTGCTGGCTGGCGTGCCCTGGTTCCGCACATTCGTCTTGGTCAGTACATGCGATCGCTCCAAAGCCGAAATCGGGCTGGCAAACCTGGCCAATTCGATTTGTTGCTGAGAACGCACCCTCAGATCAAGGTCTGTCTAGACGATGAAATCCTCCGGCTTCGCGAGGGCAAGGGCAAAGCGTACGAAGCGCGGAAGAGCTTGGTTCGCCTGGTGCATCTTTTGCGAACGCAGTGTGTAAGCATCGGTCTTACAGATGCCGACTATCCACTCAATACCGAATCCTGCGCGAGGAAGGCACTCACTCGATACGTAAAGAAGCTAATCGAGCGAAATCCCAAACGCGGCGTGCTTGCGCGCTACGGAAAACTGGCGGCTCAGATGCTCAACCTTGGGACCGGAGTCGAACCATTGTGGGCGCTACAGGCCCTCCAGCCTTTCGACCGCATATCGATTGACGCCCATCGAGTTGACTGCCTGGGTGTCGTCGAGTTCGATACACCTTCTGGTCCTCTTACAGCGTTGGTCGAGCGGATATGGCTCGTTGCGGTATTCGATGCGTATTCTCGTGCGGCCCTGGGTTATGCCATCTGCTTTGACGAGGAAGTGTCAGCACGTACGGTTGAAGATGCGCTCTTAATGAGTCTCAGTAGTTGGAAGCCAAGGCAGCTATCAAGTCGAGTCCCAGCATATTCGGCCAACAGCGGATTCCCGTCGGGCTTGTTCCCTCTGATCATGGGTACATTCGGGGTACTTCTGACTTTAGACAACGCT
This sequence comes from Achromobacter arsenitoxydans SY8, assembly GCF_000236785.1. Classification (GTDB taxonomy): domain Bacteria; phylum Pseudomonadota; class Gammaproteobacteria; order Burkholderiales; family Burkholderiaceae_B; genus Achromobacter; species Achromobacter arsenitoxydans. The sequence continues at coordinate 138,272 of NZ_AGUF01000052.1, forward strand.
CTAGTGCATCTAAGCAACCAAATTGCTGAGAAAGTCCGCCGACGTCTGGGATGCACACTTTCTTGGGGCCCTTGTGGTGCTTGGTACCACAACGACACGCTCGAGCGATTTTTTGGCTCGCTGACTCGCTTAGGATTTCAAAGACTTCCATCTAGCACCGGCGGTGGCACGAGCGATCCAGCTCGCCGAGAGCCGGAAGCGGCGGCGCTCCGGCACAAAATAACAATTGCCGAAATCACGGACCTAGTGGATGTGTTACTGGCTAGACATAATGCACTGGGTCACTCTTCCCTTGCAGGTCGATCTCCGTTAAAAGTAATCGATAACTTTTTGGCGTCTTCCAATAGTCTTCTGTTTGCGCGTCCTCTTCCAATGACGACGGGTGATGTGCTTGAACTGGGTCACAGTTTGGTAACGGTAACCGTCCGCGGAAGCGTTGAGAAAGGCCGGCGACCTTACATACAGATGACGGGTGCGTGTTATACAAGCCGAAAACTAAGCGACAGTTTTTGGCTCATCGGAGAGAGGTTAAATATTCAATATTGTGAGAGTGGCGATTTTCGCGAAGTCGTCGCTTACCATCCATCCGGCGAATTTCTCGGAAAACTGAAGGTTTTAGGCCAATGGGCGCGAATCCCGCACACAAAATGGATCCGGGAACAAGTTCTGAAAGAAATTAAGGCTGCCCGAATTCGACAAACCGACCCCGATCCGATTGATACATACATAAACAATATCAATACTAGAATAATTCAAGACATAGCATTCAAACCCCTAAGGATTTCTGCTTCCGCTACCATTCGGAACCGAATCGCGCACGAACTCGATCACGATAAAAGCGGCGACCTTCCCGTTATCGCCCCAGACAGCTCGAACCAGCCTTTAGCTGACATTCCGCCGGTAAATCACGCGCTGCCTCCTCTATCGCTACCGGACCCCGTAAATTTAATAATACGACGGCCCAAATGGAAGACGAATGGATAGTCAAAATATTCGAGCACAGGTCCTCAATCCAGGAACCGTCCGCGACGAAGCGTACCTTGACCATCCCCTTGTGACAGGGCGGGTTGAGATTCCCACACCTGAGGTTCAAAGAGCTTACGAGGAGACGGTCGCCGCCATCGTAAAAAGGCGTCCCGGTCTATGCTATTACGGTGAATTTCGCGCTGGGAAAACCTTCGCAATATCCCTTTTGCAGCGCAATTTGCCTCAATCATTTGCCCACTTACCAATACGCTCCATTGTTGCCAAGGATCATGAAAAGCCAACAGAGAAAGCTCTGTTCAGCGACATGCTCTTTGATTTGGATCATGCGGCTCATGACAAGGGGTCGGCACCAGATCGCCGCATTAGGTTGATTGAACACTTACGATCTTTGGCTTGTGATCGTGGGTCTGACAAGCTTCTCCTATTTGTAGACGAGGCACAAAACTATTCCATACCAGATCTTAGTAGATTAAAGGATATCGGTAATGATCTGGGACGAATCGGCATCTCTCTTACTGTAATTTTCTTTGGGGATTGCAGGCTTCTCAATATGCGGGCAGCCCTCACTAGCCGTCAGAGGACGGATATCGTCGGTCGTTTTTTTCTGCATTCAAGGCCGTTCAACTCAGTTAATTCCCTCGAAGACGCACGCTCAATTCTTCAAGCAATGGACGACCCCGAAGTATCTTCCTATCCACCAAATTCCGGTATTAGTTATACGGAATTTTTCCAGCATCCGATGTATTCAAGGGGCTGGCGGTTGACAGACGAAGCACCCAAATGCTGGCAGGCATTTGCAACCATTGGGCGATGCTCCGCCGAAGACTTAAGGGTGGGAATGCAATGGTTCATGTCGACAGCATCGGATTTTCTATTTGGCCAGCACTCCCTGGACGTTGATCGTCTACCGGCATGGATTGCTGCAGCAAAGGCATCTGGCTTTGAGTCCGCAAATGGTATCCAACGACCGTGACGAAGGTATCTTGCACGAACCTCTTCCAGCAGCGAGCCGCCGTCTCACGTGGTCGCATAGCTGGACCCGTCCTTATGAAAGTCATATCAGCCTTGTCTGGCGGGCTATCCAAATCAATGTACTGTCACCCACCCTATTCAAGGGATTCCTGATTTTTGAAAAGGAACGGAGAACAAATACAAAAACAGATACTACTTGCGAAATCAACACAATAAAAAAAGCCTTAAAAATCTCTGAAAATATTTACCAACCTGAGTCGGACCGGTTTTTTTTTAAGAATGCACGTCCGCTTGATCTGCTCTCGAAAACGCTCCGTTTTTGTCCAGAGTGTAGCCGAGAAGCTTATCATTCGCTCCTATTCCAAATTAATGACATCGCTCAATGCCCACTACATCGCATACGGCTTCAGTCTCGATGTCCAGGTTGCTCCGAACAGTTCCCGCACGCCAATCTATCCCTAAACACCATGTCACACCCTTGGGGTTGCGCTCGATGTAACTGGCCGCATCTTCGTTCATCAGAGCAATCACAGGCTGCTTGGCGCGACAATTCGATTGACCGAATTAAAAGCTTCGCACCCGTGGTCGCAGAAATATTTCGAGTTATATCTGTGGCGGACTCCGAGGAGTGGATTAAAGAGGTCCAATATCAGGGTTATTGCATAAGTCGTACGTGCGCCTTCAGGTTAGCCGCGAAATGGATCAATGCCTCACCGCAACTTGAAGCGTTACTCGCACCCTCATCTCACCAATTTGCGCGCGCAGTATTGCCCGAGCAGCAAGGAGACTGCGCCAGTACGTCCGGCGATCCCAAGCCTGATCTCCGCGCATATTTGCATATTAGGCGTCATGCTGCGCGTGAGATAAGAGACAGGGAACCGAATGGGATTCTCACAGAGCAGGCATCGTGGAAATGGGACCCCATGACAGCATCCAGAGCTCCTTATTGTCACGACCTATCTTCACGGAAGTTAGGTTTTCACCTTTGGCGCACGGCTCATGAACTAGGCTATGCGAGCATATCGTTTCGAGGCACGGAATGTAACCTCGAGGGGCCAGTGGTTCTATTGCCGATACATCGCAGTTCGGATGTTCACCTTCAACATTCCTATGCGTTATGGGCCGCCTACTTTCACACGTCATTGATGATGTTTTACGAACTGGCAAAGTACTGGTGCCACGACGTCAAAAAAGCTATGCGCGACTCTTCGAATGCGGTCGATCATCAAATTGAAGCAGTAAAGATGATTTGGGCCCACCACGCACCCACCCTCCTCATCAATCCAACCAATGCCAACTTTCCAGTAAAAGCGGTGCTTGTCAAGAATGGCAGCACGTCAATTTTTCCACCCGGCACGGTGTTGTTTTTTTGCGTAGTCCCGCGAAAACTGGTTTGACGCGGACTTCAGAATTTTCGTAGCACTGTTGCTCTTAATATCGAGTTGGCCATGAACGAAACGCGTGACAATTTGGTCGCCGCAGCTCAAACTGCGGCTGCACTCTACGAGAGTAAAGGCAGGTCTGTCGACAACGCGAAACTACACAAGTGCGCCTTACGGCATTTCGGTGCGTGGCATTTATTGAGATTGGGCAAGCCTGTTAAGGGCCCGGTGGATTCTGAGACATTGCGACTATACCTTCTAGACCACCTTGCCTTGCCTGCTAGTCATGGTGCCGCCCAAACGACAATGCCTCTTCACATTAAAGAAACGTTAATTAGGTATCGCTATAAGCGATGGGCGGAGCCCTCCACGCTTTTGTCGATCAAAATACTGATCAGGGTGCTGCGAGAGATTCATGACAGGCACCACTGGCCGCGCCCCGAAGAGGATGCCGAAGTAGTTGCCATCTTATGTGCCGCTGCCTCGCATCAGAACTTATTGTCATTGGGCGGACCTGTCCCACCGCTTAAACGGGAGCACCTATTGGCGCTGCTTGAAACCTGTGATCAGTCGCTTGTCGGAATTCGGGATCGCGCCTTTTTGCTTTTGGCTTGGACCACTGGCCTGCGATGCGTCAGAGCGGTTGAGAATCTGGAGGTCTCTGATCTGTCGCCTTCCGACCAGGGATATCACTGGCCGCTGAGTGAATATGAGGAAAGGTTTACTTTTCGGATGCGAAGCACATCTATCGTGGGAATCGCAGCGGACGCGCTCGATCTATGGTTAGAGAAGGCACGAATAGTGAGGGGTCCTGTCTTTTTCAGATGCGAGAACCGCGGCAGATTCGAGCGCGAGTCCTTTGGGACAAAATCAATCTCAAAAATCCTGAAGGAGCGAAGTTTGATGGCCGGCTTGCGTGAGATATTTTGTTTTCGAAGCATTCAGCGAGGCTATGCTCTTGAGGTTGGTTCGTCCTTACCTTCTATAGCTGACAAGCTGTCGCTCGCGCATCGTCGCCGATCCGTGCCCAATGAACCCGATTCGTGCGCGGAAGGCAATGGAGTTTCGCCAGACCTGGCCGCACAGGATCCGCTTCGAGATTTGGACGAGTTGCTAGCTCGTTTCAGGTGATCTTTCAGTTCGCTGCCCAGGTGCAATAAATTCACCCACCATTTTTGACGGCTGAAGCGCAACATACGCGCACAGCGTGAATCTCTGTGTGCGAGCTACCGCAAGCGAGCTCTGGAGCCTTATTCGATGTCCATGCACCGGTATAGCCCGACATCTTGACTAACCCGCATGCGACAACCTGGAAGCCAGCCCTAGAACGAAGCCGACAAAGGGGCACCGAACGTTCTGTCGAAAAATGAGTCGCGCGGACGTAAAGGGTGCAAGTTTCTCATCGACCGAACCGTTCTTTCTTGAAAGTCGCCCCAGCCAGAAGGAGGTTTTTGAACGGACTGACCGCTTAGAACATATGTCCGGCTTACGGAGCACCCTAACGCGCCGGCGAGCGCTCATCGGAATCCGCCTCGGCTATGACGGTCGCCTACAGCGGAGAACACTTTCACACTCGTCCCGCCGATTTTCAACTTAATGCCCAGATTTGGCCAATTCTCACTTTAAGTCCACTCGTTTGGACATAAATTTGGTTCGAATCAATGGGGTTCTGAGCAAAAAGTACTTTGGAACACGCACAACTTTATGTCCACCGACTTCGTCGGCATGGCTCCAACAACCGGCAAACCCACACCGCTCAGGGGGAAATCTTCGCCCACGCAGCCTTGTCGTTGGCCGCGTGCATCACTTGTCTCTCCGTGACCGGCGCCCCAAATCTCCGCTCGCTCACAACCTTATGGGGGCCAATCAGAAAGCTGTGCAGACCCGATCGACCGGCTTCTGCTGGCCACGCAGCAAAAGAGCATCCTGACGGTTCTGCCGTCGGCACATATGCAAAGCGATAGCCGTTCAACGCAGCGTCCACCGGCACGTCCGCGCCCATCACCAATGCATCGTCATCCAGCGGGCTGGTGGCGGATGGCGATGACGCGGCGTTCCAGTACAAGCCGTCATGTTCGCCTTCGCGGCTGACAATCCTGCGCGCCGGTTGCCCGTTGCCCACGGTTGCCCGGTACTGGTCCTGCGCGGCGCATAGCCTCCGCAGGTTGGCAATTGCAGCCGCTTCGTTTCGCTCAATCCGCCGGTGCTGCATTTCGGCCACGCCGGCGCGCAGATCAAAGCGCCAGCCGCGACTGCCGCTGACCAACGGTGCGGGAAACGACCAGTCGTGCTCACCGACGACAAACTCTGCGGTGTTCGGACCGGTATCGACGATCCTGTGTTTTTTGAACCAGGCGGCGAGAAAGGCATAGATGTCGTCGCGGTCTATGCTGTCGCGCGGGACAAAATGGCGAAAATCGTCGCCCAGCACGCGACGAAGCCCATCGTCGTCGCCGGTCGCCACGGCCTGGATGAGGGCATCGGCGGCCGCCTGTGGGGTGCTGAACGTGGTTTGCGCCGCTTGGCCAGACGTTGCCGCCAGGCCAAGAACAGCGGCCAGCGTCAGTTTGGCTAATGTATGTCGCGTCGATTTCATCTTCTTCCATGCCCCCTTTCGATATGACCGCCTCCGGTGCGCCCACCCGGGTGCGCACCGGCCCCCGGCGAGTGCCGGCGTGTCTCGGTATGTGCGGCAGGCCTGCCGGCTGCCCTGCTTGCTGCGTGTCGATCTGGACGCGGGCTGTCCACGCCGCGCAGCGCATTGTCGCGGTTCGCGCTGCGCGAACGCTCGATGGCAGCATTGCGCGCGTCATTCCGCTGCGGGGTGGCGTTGTGATGTGACGATGTCCGGTTGGAGCCCGGATGTGACGCTGATGCGCCGCGTGCCGAGTTGCTATGGCGCTGCCCCGCCCCGGCCGCCCTGCCGCCTGCCGGTTCATGGTCCCGCATGACTTGTTGTGCGTGGTCACGGCGCGCCTGCTGGTCATTCATGGATCGCCGGCCCCCGTGCCCTTGCGCGGCGCCCACACGACGCTGCTGGTCAAATCTTTGTTGCGTTGCCGAGTTGCGGTAAGGGGTGCTGCCGCGCCGCGCCGGGTCGTGGTTCCAAGCAACATTGTTCCGGCTGGCGTCCAGCTTACGGTTGATGTTGATGTTGTTGTACCGGTTGACGTCGATGTCCACGTCGTTGTGGCCCCAATCGAATCCACCCCATAGCGAGTCTGCAATGGCGATGCCGGTTCCGAAGGCTAAGCCACTGACGATGGCTGAGGCGAAGACCGATCCTGGCGGCGGCGGATAGTACGCTGGCGGGTAGGAAGGATAGGGCCAGGCACCGTAGGCGCTGGTGGGGTTGTAGGATGGCACGTATACGACGCTGGGTGATGCCGGCTCGATGGTCACCACCGTAGAGTTGCCCCCGGTTTGCGTGGATACAGTCTGCTGGTCATTGCTGGTCAGCGTGCCGGCCGCTTGCGCCTGAGCCCGCAGCCGCTGCACCGAAGACATCACGTCCTCTGGCTGGTCCAGAAATGCATCGCCCACCGATCGCACCCATTCGGGCTGCCGGCCCATCATGTCGAGCACCGACGGAAAGGCAGCGAGGGACATCACACTTGGATCCCAAGGCTGCTCCTGCACCGCCTTGACTGCAGCATCTCCGCTCAGGCCGGTATTTTTGCCAGACCAGGTGGCGGCTTGCGCAACATCATCGGGATACGTTGAAGCCATTAAGAGCTGGGACAACAACGCGTCGGGGTACAGCGCCACCGGCGCCAGCATCTGGTCAAGTTGCTGCTTGCTAAACGACGACTGCGCAAGCGCGGTTGAACTGACAATCCACAGCGCTGTTGCGATGAAAAATAGCCTTAAAACCCGTCTCATAACCCCCCCGTTCGGGAAATGCCAGACGCTTCGGAGGAACCCGCCAAGCTTCTGACTCCGTGATTTCATCTGACCCGGCCACATGCCATGCAGCCGCCGGATCATTGCGTGTACGCGCGTCGGCTAGATTCCTCCTAGATAAGCGTGAATAGAAGTTTGGACAGCGTGCTTTTCAACGGCCATTGGGTGGAGATCAGAATCAGCAACGGCAAGGCTGCAGGCAACGCGATCTTGAGCAGGATCGATCTGTTGACCACGACAGGACGCATCGCGGCCACCGCCTGGTACATTGCCTGGATATCGGCGACCGGTCCCAACTCTGGCGCATCGAGGATGGGATTCTCCCGAACCTGCGCGTTCTGAATCCACCGTGCGTCGACCAGCCTTCCGTGCTCGGACAACAAGGCGCCATAGTCCAGTAACGCCTGCCGTTTGGCATGCGCGAGCGACGGCGTAAACACGAGCAGCGGCGCAAGACCGATCAATATCAGTATCAAGAGCAGCGTGGCGACCTGCACATACAGCGATGGGACGGTGACGCCGTGGTAGAACACGGTGTGCGCCCACGCGCCGGCCAGCACGGCGGACACCGAGAACAGGAATGGTGCATAAACCATGGGCAATCGGTCCAGGAACCCCAGCCCTCCCATTCGGTCCGGGTGCATCACCACCAATTTCAGCGGTAGACGTGCGATCCGCAGCAAGAGAATGCCCACAAGCGTCAGCCGCCAGACCCAGGCGAGCAAAAGCACGGAAAAGATCGGCCTGGTAACCAGCAGGAACCACCACGCGCCGAATGCCATGCCCTCCGATCCGGAACCTGCCCATTGCACCTCGTCCGGGTTGGGTGCGAAAAGAAAGGCAACCGTCCAGGCGGTGACGAGCGTTGCGATGACAAGCCAGGGAAATACGCGCCTTTTTAGGCGCAGCACGCCCGCGATGACGCCATCGAACCGGGGCGCCAGCGCCGGGTCGACCAGACCGGAGCGCTTGAACTCGCTCAAGCACAACGGAAGGATTTTGCGGGCGACGCCCTCTGCCAGCACCAGCAGCGGAATGGCGACCAGACAACGGATGTGGATGCCGAAATGCCCGAGCAGCGTTTCTGAGGTACCGGTGCCCTGCTCCGATGGCGTGCCCGTCACCCAGGAAGCAACAACCAGGGGCAGCCAAGCCAGCAGGGCATAAATCAGGGCGCGCCGAACGATTCCCCTGCCTTTCTCGGGAATCAAGCCGACTCGACCTTGCAAGCGCGACAGTCCGTCGTCTTCAACCAGCAGAAAGGGTTCGTCGCGGGAAGCGGTGGGTGGATGCTGTGGCATGGGATGTCTCAATCAAGTCAAAACCCGCTTTCGCGAATGGCCAGGCTGGCCAGATACCGCAGGCCGGCCATCAGGCGGCTCCGCTCTGCCCCGGTGAAATACGCCTTGCCGCGTTGCTCGCGCAAAAGCGGCAAAGGTTCGTCCAGCGCGACGCGCACCGTATAGAGCGAGTATTCGGGAATGAGCACGCCCTGCTTCTCATATGCCGGGATGGGGCCATCGTGCACGGTGGCCAGCATTGCCGACGGCAGATGTTGCAACCTGGCCGGTGCGACGGCATCGACATTGCCGCACAGGTGCCGCGGCGCAAGCTCAAAGTAGAAGCATCCCCGGTCTCCTGGGCGCAGCGCGTGGATATCTTCTTCCGCCACATACGCCTCAACGACCCAGCGATCGGGATTGACCAGACGGCCCAACGGCTGCCGCTGGCTGACCCAGCTGCCCGTGCGCGACTCGGGCGCAACGTCCAGCCATACCCCATCGAACGGCGCACGCAGCGTCAGGCGCATTTTTTCGGCCGCGACGGAAGCCGCGTTGGCCCGGCTGAGCGCCAGGGATTCGATTGTGGCGGCCTGCTCGTCAAGTCCCCCCGCCTGATCCAGTAAACCCGACAGGCGGGCCGCGCCGCCGCGGACGCCCGCCTGGGCGGCGTCGGCTTGCGCGGCCAACTCCGGGTTGTTCAGACTGACGAGAACGGTGCCGGCCGCCACCGGTCCGGGGTCCGCGCGCATGTCCACGCGCGCCGGCGTCGGCGCGAAGGCCGTCCATTGCTGGGCGGGACGCGCCAGCGCGGGCGCTCGCACAGGCGTTGCCGTGGGCACGGCCAGCCACGCGAGGAGCAGCAGCGGCGCAAGCAGAAGCAGCCATCGGTGCAGGCGCCGGGTCTCGCGACGGCGCTGCGACCAGATGCGCAGTTCGCGCCAGCATGGGCGAACGATGAAGAAGCCGATCTCCACCACGAACAGCAATACGCCGAGCGCCTTGAAGAAGAAGTGATAGACCGCGACCGCGATCGCCAGGTAGACCGTCAGGCGGTAGATCCAGGTCACCCAGGCAAAGACGATGAGCCGCCGCCGAACCGCAGGCGCAAAGACTTCCGGCCAGGCTTCATGCCAGCCCAGCAGGCCGCGGCGCAGCGCCGTGCGGGCTTGAGCGGCCGCACGCTCATGAAGATTGGGCATGTCCAGCCAGTCGGACAGGATGAAATAGCCATCGAATCGCATGAACGGACTTGCGTTCAGCAGAAGCGACAGTACCCAGCTCGTGGTGGCAAGGTAAAAGCAGGCTTGCCGAAGGATGCCCGGCGGTAGTAACGCCCAGCCCAGTGTCGCGAGTCCGGCAATCGCCAATTCGGTGACGATGCCCGCGGATGCGATCATCAGCCGCTTGCGGGACGATGCCAGCCGCCACGATTCACTTGTGTCGGTATAGAGCATGGGCCACATCACCAGGAAGGCGACGCCCATGTGCCCTACCCGCACGCCACAATGTGTAGCCATCAGCGCGTGGCCGAACTCATGCAGCGTCTTGGCAACGACCAGCGCCAGCGCGAAGCCCAAGGCGCCCTGCCAGGATACGGATTCGAAAAGCGTGTGCTGAAAGGTGTCCCATTGCCGCAATGCCAGGACAATGCCCAGCAGTGACAACGCCGCCACGGTCCACGGCGTGGCCGGATGGAACAGGAAACGCAGCGCGCGGTGCAGCCGGCCCAGCCAGTATGTGGGGTGAATCAGCGGAATGCGGAAGAACAGATAATTGTGCAGCCACCATTTTGGCTTGCTCCACGGCCGACGCGGTTCCGAGCGCGCCATGGCCTGGCTCTGCGACGGCGCGGGCCGCAGCAGATCGTTCAGGCGCAGGAAGTCGGCAAAGTCGCGCAACTGGTTTTCGTCGGGTTGCAACGGGGTCCGGCGACGGATGTCGGCCAACAGGTCGGCAGGCATCTGCCGCCAGCGGGCCAGGAACTCGAACTCCAGCCAGCCGATTCGAAAATGGCGGTTACGCACCGGGTCTTCAATGACCCATCCCGGGCTGCCGTCCAAATGGGGATCCGCAGAAAAAAGACGGAGATCCTCCCTCAACTGAGGTAGGGATTCCAGGGAGGTCGCAGTCATGGCGGCTGCCTCACAATCCGAAGAACGCGCGCAGCGCCGCCACGGGACGCCGCACGAGTTCGAAGCCCAGCACCGACTGTCCCCCCGACAACCGGGCCGTTCCCTTCAGGCCGATGCGGGCACCCTCACCTTCATCGACGCTGGCCCGCAGGCGGTAGCTGGGCACTCCCTCCGGCGTGAGCGCCGCCTGGTAGCTGGTTTCGATGACCTTGCCGCGCAGCGGATCCATCGGCCGTACGGTCAGGTACAGGTCCACCGGCGCGCCAACCTCCAGCGCGATCGCATCCGAGGCCGGCAACTGTACCAGCATGGCAGGCTTGGCGGGATCAGCCAGCTGCATGATGCGCTCTCCTGTCACGACGGGCTTGCCGACCCAGTCGTTGGGGTCGCTGAATACCGCAACGCCACCGCGCGGCGCGCGCGTTTCCAGCCGTTGCAACTGAGACCGGATGGACGCGAGTTCCGCGCGCCGCTCCTCGGCTCGGCTCTGAAGCAAGGTCAGTCGAGCACGGCTGTCCTCGCTGCGAAACGCCGTCTGACTGGCGGCCAGGTATTCCGCATCCGCAACGGCCACGGCTCGGGCGGCGACCTCCTGCCGGTGGCTGAGCGTAGTGTCGTCCAGCGAAAACAGTAGCTGGCCGGCCTGCACCTCCTGGTTGGGCCGCACATGCACCGCCTTGACGACGCCATCCAGCGGCGCGCTGATCATGTCCAGATCCAGCGATGTGACTTCTGCCGGCGCGAGTGCCCGCTGGCGCACCGGAAGGAAGCACAACGCGACCAACGCAATGAGCGCGAGCCTGACTATCCAGGTCTTACGCCCGCTGGGCTGACGGCCCGAGCGGCGCGCAAGCAGTTCCCAGCTGTAGGCCCAGGACTGCGCCAGGCGTTTCATTACCGCCGCGTGACCGGCAGTCGGCGCCTGATCCATCAAGTACACGGCCCAGCCCAAGCGCGTTCCGGCCCGGCGCTTAAGCGGCAACAGCCAGGCTCCCGCGGGCCACCATTCTCGCCATCCCTGCGCCACGAGTTCGGCGCCGGGCGCTCCGTCTTCCGGCGGTTCCAGCCAGTCCTTTCCATGAAGCGCCTGCGCGCGGATCCATTTGCGCGCCTGCCCAAGCCATACAAGATACGGTGAATCATGGTCGACCGACACGAGTCCCGAGATGTTCAGCAGGCGCCAGTCCGATCCCGTGTCCTCGAAAACCAGGGCCTGCCGATAGCGCAGCAGCGGATGCGCGTCGTTGGCGATGTGAAAGCTGAGCTGCTGGACGTCGTCGGCCTGCCGCGCCAGGCCTTCCACCTCCGCCACCTGCAGCAACAGGAGAATGTCGTCCTGCATGGCCGTTACCGGGAGAAACCGAAATTGGCGATGCCGCTCATGCCGGGCAGCAGTTCATGCCCGGGATCCTCCGCCCTTCCCTCCAGTTCAATCGTTTGCGCCACCGCGTCAACCCGGGCGTTGATCGCGGTGACGCGCGCCTCATACTGCTTGCCGGTTTCGATGACATCCAGCTTGAAGTGGCTGCCCACCTTGACGCTCGCCATCTGGCGCGACGGCAAGTTCAGCCTGAGCCGCGGCGGACCGTCACTGACCAGGTCGATCAGCGGGGCGCCCGCGTTGACGGTCTCATAGGGGCGCACGTAGACCCGGGCGATGCGGCCTGCGAACGGGGCAGCGACCGTGCAGTAGTCGACCTGCGCCTGCGCCAGCGTCTGTGCCGCCGCAGCCCGCTCAGACGCGGCGCGCGCCAGCGCGACTTCGGTGTCGCCTGCGGCGTCCAGCTTGCGCAGTCCCGCCTTGGCGCGCAGGCTTTCGCGCGCGCCTGCAAGTTCGGCCGATGCCATCTTCAGACGGGCCTGCGGTTCGCCGCAATCAAGGCGGAACATCACGTCGCCTTTCTCCACGTGGCGGCCCAGATGCGCGTCCATGGATTGCAGGCGGCCCGCCATTGGCGCGGACAACGTGCTCTCTGGGTCGGCGGCCAGCAGTACCCGTATGGCATTCGGATCGCTGGCGAGGTCCGGCAACGCGCTCTGCGCCGCGACCTGGGCATGTGCGGCAAGGCTTGCCGCCGCAAGCGCAACAAGCGGTGCTGTTCGAAGTCGCTGCAAGCGCCGCATCATTTTGTCTCGCTTTGGGCCAGCAGCGTTGTGCGCTCCCAGTCCGTCATGGTCTTCTGGATTTCCGCCGCCAAAGTGGCGACGTCGTGGCTGGCAATGACGTCCGGCATCACGTCAAGACCGATGGAGTTGTAGAGGCGGCCCCACGCCGCCTGCGCGTCCGAATAGGCCGCATAGCGCTGGTACTGAGACAGCAGCCACCGGGCGTCCGCGCGGATGAACTCCAGTTTCGAGTCAGCGGAAATGCTGGCGCTGGCCTCGGCATAGTCCCGGAGCCTGCCGTCGACCTGCGTGCTCTGATCGGCAAACTGGTACTGCTCACGCGCCAGGTAGTAGCGCTGGGCCGCGACACGCACCTGCGTCAGGACGGCCATGGAAAGCGCCAGGCGGCGCAGGTCGGCAACCTTGTTCTGGTTTTCGCCTGCCGCCTGAAGCGCTGGCGCCTTGAGCAAGCTGAGCAGATTCCAGGACACCCGTACCCCCACGGAGGACCAGGTATTGTTGTAGAGATATTCGTTCGAATCGTAGTGGGTGCCGGCGTTGAAGCTGATATGTGGCCAAAGTTCTGCCTTGGCAATTCGTATGTCGTTTTCCGTCACCCGCTTGCGGTACCACTCCTCCATGATCTCCGGCCGATTCTGCAGCGCCAGTTGTTCCAGGCCCGGAACATTCATGTTGGGCAGAGGAATGGGTGGCGGATTCTCGTCCGCCACCAGAAAATCCGTGCCCGGCGGCAAGGACATGAGGGCCGCAAGTTCGGCTCGCGCCAATTCCAGATCCTGCCGCCGCGTGGACAGCAGGCTTACCGCGTCCAGCAACGCCCGCTGGTACGCCAGCGCCTCCTGGCGTGGCAGCAGGCCCCGCCGTTCGGCCTCGCGCGCGTTGTCCAGGCCCGTGCGCACGCGCATCAGCAGGTCGTCGACCGACGCGATGAGGCGCTGAGCGCCCACCGCTCGCCAATAGGCATTGCGCACGTCCTGCAAGACGTTCTGGACGACCTTGCGGCGACGTTCTTCCGCCATCAGCACCTGGTCCATCTTCTGCTGCGAGCGCTCGTAGGCCACGACGAAGTCCAGGGTGCTCCAGCTGAGCTCGAGATCTGCCAGGCGGTGGTAGCGTTGCTCCGACGTTGACGGCCGCAAGCTGACTTCCCCATCCTCGATGCCGACAGACGTCCCCCCGGAATCGTTTGAACGGTCGGTATAGCCTGCCGACGCAATCAGCCTGGGCAGCATCTCATGCCGGGTCACGTCCACCAGATTGCGCGACAAGGCGCTTTCCATCAGTTTGAGGCGATAGTCGAGGTTGTATTTCAGCGCGCGCGCCGACGCCTCGTAGAAGGTGACGGGATGCGTGATGGGTTCCTGGTCCGCATACATCATCTTGCGGTCCTGTTCGATGCGCTGCAGGATTTCGTCGTGTGTATACGGGCTGGTCAGCTGGCTGGTCGAACATGCGCTCAAGCCAAGAATCGCCAGCACCAACACATTCGCGCGGATCGCGAGCATTCGCTTCATACGTCTCCCCTCTTGGTCTTGACTGCTGCTGTCTCGTCCACCGGCGCCCAGCGATCAATCCATGCCCCCGAGGCGGCGGCATGCACCTGGTCGCTGAAGGAACCCGCCGTGCGCCGGGCAGGCGGACCCCGTTCGCCATCGGCGCTTGTCCTGCCTGTCTGAAGCAGACGCAACTCCTTGTACGCGAACACCGAATCATCATCTAGCAGGCCGTCAGCCGACAGGAATACGTTGGCGTACCGTGTCTGCATTCGGGCGTTTTCGTAACGGGCCTGCCATTGCAGCGCCTGGATGGTGCGCGTCAACGGGGTTTCGTCCTGATCGATGAGGCCCGCAGCCTGGGATTCGAGCGTGGACTCCAGCGGCATGGCCATCCATGGACGTTCGCCGCGGATGGCCGCTTCGAGATAGCGTTGCAGGGCAAGGCTATCCCGCACGGCTGGCGTCACAAAGACGACGGGATCCACGCGCAAGTCCGAACGAAAGCCCGGTGTTTCCTCCTGCCCAAATAGCGCATGCGGATTGGGCGGCGGGAAGTAATCGGCATTGAGGTTGATGATGATGGTAAGGCGCGCCTCGGATTGGTGGCCCGCCAGATCCGAAATGGTGTAGATGAACTGATCCTGCAGAATCGGTCCTTGTCCACGAGCAGCTTGCACCTCCGGGTTGGACAGGTCGACTTCGTAGCGATAGCTGCCGTCGGCGTTCATGACGATCGTGCCGTAGCGTCCCGCCAGGCTCTGGCCTATCTGGCCGGGAGCCGCCCCATCCTGCTGCGGCCGGATGCCGGTGACGGCCAGCGAATCGCCGCCGTCGACGTCGCTATCGTTCTGCAATACGTTGCCCTGAACGACCGGCGGTCCGGAAATGTCGTCTACCTGCGCAACATCGTCGCGCGCCTGTGGCGTGTCGTCGCGGCCCGCGATCGTGATGACAAGACGCGCCTGCGCCAGTGCGCCATCCGTGTCGCGCATCGTGTAGGTGAAGACCTCCGTCAGAGTGTCCGTGGCCAGGCGCAGTGCCTGCACGACGGGATTGTCATTGTCGACGACATACTGATAGTCGCCATTGGCGCCCATGACCAGCATCCCGTACTGTCCTGCGATCTGGCCGACCGCGCCTGGCGCGCCCGTGCCCAGTCCCACCGAGATCACCGTCTTCGTGTCGCCGCCATCGACATCCGAGTCGTTGGCGAGCACGTTGCCAATGGGATTGAGCCCCGGTTCGCCGTTGTTTACCCCCCCTGCTTCCACGGCGTCGGCAACGTCATCGCGCGCCACGGGCGCATCGTTCTGTCCCAGGACCAGAATGACCAGCGTGGCGCTATCCTGCAAACCGCCACTGTCCGTGATGGTGTAGGTGAACACATCCCGCAGCGTGTCGCGCACCAGGCGCAGCTGTTCAACGGCGGCAAGCGAATTGTCGAGCACATAGGAAAACGTACCGTCGGCGTTCACGATGAGATCGCCGTAGGCGCCACGCAGCACGGTCCCTACAGTGCCAGCGATCCCTCCTCCCGCTGCGGGGCCGGTGCGGATGCCGACCACGGTGACGGGTTCGCCTTCGGCATCGATGTTGCGCAGCGTGACATCGCCACTGGGATTACGCCCCGGGAACGGCTGGCTGTCGCGCACGCCCTGCTCAATGGCGATCCCGACCACCGGTGTGGCACGCGGAGGATCGTTGACGCCCTGGATGGTGATGCGCAATTGAGCCTGATCTGTAAGGCCGCCGCTGTCCGCCATGCGGTAGGTAAAGACTTCCTGAAGCGTGTCGCCCGCGTTCAGTGCCGCCACGGCGTCATTGGTGTCGTCCGCGTGATACGTGTAACTGCCGTCCGAGGCGATCTGCAGCCAGCCGAACTGGCCATCGATCCGCAGCGGTGCCGTGCCCGTCACTGCCGTGAATCCGGCCACACCCGCGCCCACGCGTATGCCGTTGACGGTTTTGGTGTCGCCCGCATCGACATCCGTGTCGTTGGGCAGCACGTTGCCGGCCGCGTCCACGGCTGGCGATATCGAAGTGGCTGGCGTCGCGGTATCTGTGTCGTCGACTGCCACCGGTGCGTCGTAGCTTCCGGCGATGGTGATCGTGAGAATTGCCGTGTGGGTCAGTCCCGACAAGTCCTGCACCGTATAGGTGTACGTCTCCTGCAGCGATTGGCCCGCGCGAAGCTGTTGAACGGCAGCAAGGGTATCGTCGACTTCGTAACGGTACGAGCCATCCGTTTGCAGATACAGGGTCCCATACAAGCCCGCTGCGGCGCCGCCCACGGTTCCCGCCGCAGCCTGCGAATTCTGCACGGCGGAGACCGTGCGACGGTCTCCCGCGTCCACGTCCGTATCATTGGCCAGCACATTGCCGATGGCGGGAGTGCCGGGCGTGCCGTTAGCCGTACCCCCTGCCTCCTTCGCACTTCCGGCATCGTTGCGCGCGACCGGCGCGTCATCGGCGCCGCGCACGGTTACCGTCAATTGGCCGTCGCTGGTCAGGCCCGCGGCATCGCTCAGCCGGAAAGTGAAATATTCAACCAGGGTGTCGGTGGGCAGCCGCAGCGCCTGGACGGCGCGCAGCGAATTGTCCACGGTGTACACGTAGCTGCCGTCCGCGTCGATCCGCAGCGTGCCGAACTGCCCCTGAACCGTCGTGCCCGCGGCCAGCATGGCCGCATTGCCGGCTGGCTGGCCCGCGCGCAAGCCGGCGATATGCAGCACGTCACCCGTGTCGGGATCCGTTCCCGCGGCCGGCAGCAGATTGCCCGAAGGGTCGAGCCCGCCCGTGGTGTTGCCTGTGCCGCCTTTTTCGACCGCCGTGATCGACTGCGCCACTGCCTCGGGCGCATCGTTGGCGCCGGTGATCGTGATGCGCAATCCGGCGCTGGATTCCAGGCCGCCGGCGTCCCGCACCTTGTAGGTAAAGCCCTCGAACAGCGTCACACCCGCCGGCAGCGCCTGCACCGCGGCATTTGAATTGTCGACCGCGTACACGTAAGCGCCATCGGCAAGCAGCGTCAGGGTTCCATAGACGCCCGTCACGACCATGACCCTGCCGGTGGCGTCGGGTACCGCGCCGCCGCCCGCGTCCCCCGCCCGCACGCCGGCAACAATTAGCGTTTCGCCATTGGCCGGACTGTCGACGTCCTGATCGTTGTCCAGCACGTTGCCAAGCGCAGGCTGTCCGCGCGAGGTATTGGCCGTTCCGCCGGCCTCGACCGCTGCGTCCGCATCATCTGCCGCTACCGGAGCATCGTTCTGGCCCAGGATGCGCACACGCAGTTCGGCCTGATCGGACAGACCGCCCGGATCCGATACGGTGTACGTAAATACGTCGACCAAGGTGTTGCCTGCCGTGCGCAAGGCCTGAACCAAGGGATCCGTCTCGTTCAGCGCATAGCTGAACGAGCCATCGCTGTTCAGTGTCAACGTGCCGTACGTGCCCGCGATGGGCGCGCCGACCGGCAGCATCGTCCCGCCACCGGCTTCCGTGCCGGTGCGAATGCCGGAAACGCTCAGCGGGTCGCCGTCCGGCTCGATGTCGTTGATCGTCACATCGCCCGTTGCGGTTCGCCCGGGGGTGGCATTGCCCACGCCGCCGCGTTCCTGCGCGACCGCGACCACATCGTTGGCAACCGGTTGGTCCGACACGCCATGGATGCGGATGACCAGCACCGCGCTGCTCTGGCCCCCGTTGGCGTCCTGCAGCCCGTACGTAAAGCGTTCATCCACCGTCCCATTCGGACCCAGAGCTATCAAGGTGGCGTTCAGGCTGTCGATCTCGTAGGTGTAGCTGCCGTCGTCATTTATGCGCAACATGCCGTACAGCCCGGTGATCGCTGCTTCGACGCCCGGTGTCACGGCCTGCTGGATTCCGCCTTCGGGTCCGATACTGCTGACCACGGCGGTAGCGATGTCGTTGTCGACGTCGCTGTCGAGCTGGTCCGGATCATTTACCGTGTACGGGTCGAGAATGACGTTGCCCTGTGGATTGCGCGGCACCCCGATGACGGAGTTGGTATCCACATCCACAAGCGCGGTGTATCCCTCACCCAGGTTGTCGGCAGCCACCGGGTTGTCGTTGGCCCCATTGATGGTGATGACAAGCGAAGCCAGGGCATTCAGCCCCCCCGCGTCGGTGACCACGTAGTCGAACGTTTCGCGTAGCACCTCGCCCACGTTCAAGGCTTGAACCGCCGCGTTGTTGTCATCGGCCGTGTAGGTGTAGCTGCCATCGGCGCCAAGGCTCAGCGAGCCATACTGGCCCACGATGAGCGCACCGTTGGCCGCAGTGCTGCCCGCGGGGACGCTCGACGCGGGGCCTGGCCCTGTGCTTGTCTGGGCACGCGCTTGTGTCACGCCGCGCGTGTCGCCGGCATCAACGTCGCCATCATTGTCGAGAACGTTGCCGTTGGCCGGGCTGCCCCCGCTTGCGTTGGCAGTGCCGCCCTTCTCCTCTGCCGTACCCACATCGTCCTGCGCCGTGGGGGCATCGTTGGCGCCGGTCAACGTAATGACGAGCTGGGCGGAACTCGTCAGGAACCCGGTGTCACGCAGGTTGTACGTGAACGTGTCCGCCAAAGGGGGACTGCTGGCCAGCAGCGCTTGCACCGCCGGGTCTGCGTTGTTCACCACGTACCGGTAGCCCCCGGCCGCGTTGATGAACAGCGTGCCGTACAGACCAGCCACCGGCGTCTCGCCGCCCAGCGGATCCACGGTTTGCGGGCCGCCCACGCCGCTGACCTGTGTCACGATCAGCACGTCGCCGTTGGTCTGGATGTCCACGTCCAGATCGTTATCCAGCACGTTGCCCGCAGGATTGACGCCTGGGATATCGTTGCCGACCCCGCCCGCCTCCACGGCCTGATCGGTGTCGTCAACGCCAAGCGGCGCATCGTTGACCGCCACCACCGTGATATCCACGGTGTCCGTGTCGGTCAGGTTGTCGTCCGCCGCCTCGAACGGCGTGCCGTCGCCGTCGGCATCACCGCGCTGTCCCAGGTCCTCAGTCAGGAGGGTCAGGCGCTCGCTGCCGTTGTAGTTCGCGCCCGGCGTGTAGACCAGCGTGGCGAGCGCCGCATTCAATGCGCTCTGGCTGCCGCGTAGCTGCAGCGTTCCCGAGCCCAGTGCGCCGCCGGCGAGCTGGGCGCTCCCCAGGGTCAATGTCAGGCCGCCATGCAATACGCTCAGCGTGACCTGCATCGTCCCCGCGCCGGCGTCGGGGTCGTTGATGAAAAGTCCGGCAATCGCGAGCGCATTATCCTCATCCACGGACTGCACGCCCGGCACGGTATTGACCGGCCCATTGTTACGTTCCACATAGCCGACGTTGCCGGCGCCCGTGACACCCAGTTCGCCGAATTGTGCAAGCACCTGGCCCGCAGGAGACGCATTGTCGCTGTCGACGCGCGCATTCACCACGCCGGTCGGCCCCGCAACCGTGATGGTTGCCGGCGCATCGATGCGGAACATGCCCGCGCCCAGTACGCCGAAGTAGTAGTAGCCATTGGCGTCGGACGTGGTTGTCCATGTGCCGTTATCCGCCGTGGTCGACAGATCGTTGTCCGCGCCGCCCCAGGTCAGGGTGACAGTCTGGCCGGCCAGCGCCGGGCCGTCCGGCGCCGACGACGCCGTCGCGCTGTCCGTATCGTTCCAGAGCGTTCCCTCGATGCGGCTGACACCCGCGGCGTCGCCGTCCTGATACGTGTTGGGGCCGGCGCCGCTGCCGGTGCGCTCGCCGCCCACGGATCCCGCCGCGCCCACCTGTGTGCCCGCAAAGCTCTGGAAGCTGTTAGGCAGGCTGGTGTAGGTGACGCTGGCCGTCGTGTCGGCCAGCGCCAAGTTGTTCGGCAGCTGCGCGCCATAGGTAAGGCTGACGGTGCCGCCTGCCGCGAGGGTATCCAGCGATACCGTGACCGTGCCTCCAATGACCACCACGGATACTCCTGCGGGATAGCCGCCCGGGGGGTACGCCGTGCCATTGAGCGTCAGGCCGGTGACCGTAAGATTCTGGCCGCCGGCGGGCAGCGTGTCTCGTAAGACGACATCGTAGGCCGTGGCGGACCCGGCATTGCTGAAGCTGACCACGTAGCCAGCCTGGCCAAGCGTGCCGCCAGCGCCAGGATCGAAACTGACGACGGACTTCTGCACATTCTCAATCTTGGGTTCGACGACGCGTTCCGTGACGGTTTCCGTGCCGAACCGGACTTCCGACCCGCTCAGGAAGTCGGCGCGGACCGCCAGCTGACTACCGGCCACGACGCCAGCGGCGTTGTCCACCCGAGCGTTGAACTCGAAATACAGGCCCTCGAAATCCGCATCCTGGTTGGCGTTGACGAGATTGCCGAGCCGCAGCACGATCATGCGCGGATTGCTGGTGTCGATTGCGCCCGTGTTCAGTACGCCCTGGGCGCTGAAGCCCGAGAGATCAGCATTGAGCAGCGTGCTCTGTTTGTCCGTCACGCCACCATCGATATTGGGATTGCCCGAGGCGAACAGGCCCGCTAGATCTGTCGTCAGGCCTGGCGAACCATTGGCCAGCGCGTTCGCCAGGAAGGCCAGCATGGCTGAGCCATCGTTCATGAAGGTCAGGCCCGGCGGCAAATAGACTTGAATCGACGCATCGGGCTGCGTGCCCTCCGGGACCAGAAGCGCCACCCGATAGTGAACGATTTCCCCGATCGCGACATCCTGCGGATCGGCGGTGCTCGGCGTGCCGCCCGCCGTATCGGGCAGCCCGCCTACGTGACTGATCGTGCCCGAGGCCGCCACGTCTTCGCTAAGGACGCTCACCGTCCGATAGTCGTTCAAGACGCCCGAAGCGAGGTTGCCATCGGCGCCCGTGCGTTCTCCACTGCTGGCTCCGTCCAGGCTGCTCCATTGGATAGTGACCTGGTTGTCGACTTTGCCGGAGGTACCGGTCGTGTCGTTCAACGTACCCCTGAACTGCAGAACCAGACTGGCACCCTTGGGTATGTCCAGTTTGGCGCCGGGAGCCAGTTGCAGCACGCCGTTCTGGACCACGAAGTCGCCACCCGTCAACGTTGACCCGCCATACAGTGTGACGCCGATGATCTGTATGGCACCAAGTTCCGTGGGAAGCACGTCGGAGAGCCGCACGTCGAATGCGTCGACATCGGCGGAGGTGGTTCCATTTCCGACTGTGATCGTGTACGTGATCTGATCACCCCGGTCCACGCCAACTGGAGCTCCAGTCGTGACCGCCGTCTGCGAGACAGTCAACGTGGGTTCGACGATGATTGCAGACGGCAGGCCGCCGCCTGCCGCCACGTTGCGGTCTATCGGCGAGACGCCGTTGGGCGTGTCCCCGTCCGGGTCTGTGTATGTCAGCGACGCATCGTTGGTCAGCGTGCGACCCGCCTGATTGCCGCTCAGGTTGACGGCAACCAGGCCAAGCCGGATGACGAAGCTGTTGTCTGCGGCGTTATTGTTTGCCAGTGCGCTGCTGGCGCTGAAACCGAGCGCCAGATCGACGCCGTTTGCACCCAGCGCGCCGCCCGATCCCGATACGCTGGCCACGGACACCAGACCGGCGAAGTTCGCAGCTAGATTACCGCTTTGCGCCGCCTGCGTAATCAGTAGATAGCCGCCCGTGCCGAAACTGGTATCCAGCGCGAAGCCGTCGGGAATTAGGTCCGTGATGCGCAGGTTTTGCGTGCTGCCCTCCGGTAATGTCACCAGGATGTCGTAGAGCATGCGCTCGCCGATCACCAGATTGCTGCCGCTCGTGTGACTGGCGCTGGAGTCTGACGGATCCAGGCTGCCGTCCGCGTAGCCTTTTGTGATGACGGGCGCGGCGGATTGCGCGTCGGCAGTATCTGACAGGTCGGTCGGGGTAAAGTCTGTTCCCCCCTCCACGCTGGCGTAGTGTGTCAGGACAGCCGTGCTCTGCAGCGTGCTGGAGGCTGCCAGCGAACCGCTGGCCACGACGTCATACGTGATCACGATCATGTTCTGACCGCTGTCGTCCTCGGCTGTCCCCGGACGCCCCGCCAGAAGACTTGCCTGACCACCCGCATCCAGGAATGTGATCGTCGTTCCCGAAATCGCGTAGTCCCGTCCAAGCACCATCACCGTCCCGTCTCCGCGGGCGATGCGCAGGTTTGCCGTGTTCAGCGATCCGCCGAAGAAACTCAAGCCAGCCGGGACCTGCAAAGCCACCGACACGTCGAAGGCGTCCCCGCCGCCGCTGTTCTCAAGGCCTGTCGCCATGCGGAGAATGTCGCCGGCGTCCATGCCGCTCACCGCGCCTTCGAGGTCGGCAAGATCCGTAATCGCACCGTTGAAACCCGTTCCTGTGCTGCCCGGTGGATTCCAGTTTCCTGACGCGCCGCTGACCGTGCCGCCAGACGCGCCCACCACACCGTGTCCGATCGCGACGACGGGCTCGGCCACCGATTGGATCAGGACGTTATCCGTATCGACCAATGCGGCTTGATCGATCGTGGTCTGCTGCGAAGACTGGCCCAGCACCGTAATCGAACGCTGGTCCGCGAAGGGCTGGCTGCTGACCCGCAGACTGAATAGCACTTCGATCCGATTCTGACCGGCCGGGTCGCCTTGCAGGGCGTAATCACCAAAATCAAAGACCAAGGCGCCACCGGCCTGCGCGCTCACGCTTACCTGCGTGCCTGGATGAGAATCCCCCGGACCGAACGACCAGCGATGGTCGCCGATCCCCATGGTCCAGTTCCCTTCCGGCTGGAACACCGGCGCCGGCAGGTAGGCCGTCAGCGTCAGATTCTCGTAGTCGCCCGTCTGCAAGTCATAGCGCAGCGCAAAGGTGACGATATCGCCCGGCTGCAGTTCGTAGGATGCGGGCACGGTGCTGCCGTTGACCTGGAACACGGCGATGTCGACGTTGCCCGCCGGCACGGTCACCGTCACCTCGGAGCCATCGGATTGAATGGCGCCAACATTGAGCCGGCTCTGTATGATCGTTCCCGCCAGCAATGCGCTATTACCTAGCGAATCGCCTTCATTGATTTCGGCTTGCGCATAGTCTCCCTGGTACGCCTCGTCGACCCTGGCGTCATAACTGATTGTGGCCCGGGTTGCCGATTGCCGCGTGCCGTCGCTGGCGATGTCGCCGATGAGCGCGTCCATGCTCAGACCCGCCTGCGCGATCGACGCGGCCAGGTCGAAGACGATCTGCGTGCCGTTCTCCGTTTTGGCGCCCAGGCTGTAGATCAACGACACCGTGTACTGCTGGCCATCCTGTGTGAAAGTCAGCAATGGCGTGCCCGCGAACGTCAGGCCATCGCCCAGGTCGTCGGTGATGGTCAGGCTGCCCTGACCCAGCAGCGATTTGCCGATGGCGAAATAATCGGACAGCGTCACGTCGTACTGATAGCGCAGCGTATCGCCGGGCGACAGGCCAGCCACACCGTTATCGTCGAACACCACCGCGGTCTTGTGCAGGGCGACCGACTTCGCCGTGAAGGTGATGCTCTCGCCGCGTCCGATCACTGGTACCCATGGAAGCAGATCGGGCACGTCACGCGGATCCAGCGGGGTCCACTGCCCCGTGGAAAAGGCCTGCGCGACTTCGATCGCTCGCGGTGCGCCGCTGGCGGGATTCAGAACCTGTTCGCCTTCCGCAGTCGTTTCCGCCACGAAGAAGCGCACTTCGGTGTCGGAAGGACCGCTCAGCGTGCCGTACGTGACCTCGTACGACGCGACATACGGCTTGAGCGCCAGAGCCGCATTGATCGCAACCGCATCGGTCAAGACCCTGCCGTCGGTCAGCGTCAGTCGTGTCAGCGTCCCGCCGCCACCAGGTGTGATGCTCAACACGCGAACACTATCGGGCAATTGCTGCGTGACCACCACGTTCTGAATCGTCTGCCCGGGAGCCGGCGTGGCGGTGACGGTCAAGGTGTGCGGGTAGTTTTCGCCGGTGGCGGTTTCGCCTTCGGTCATGTCTAATGTCTGCGTCACTTCGAACGGGGTCGAACGCAGCGCGTACGTTTGCCAAGCTCCCTCAAACAGCGACGGATCCTGCTGCGGGTTGTCCAGCGCATCATTGCCATACTGAAAACCAGCTCGCAGGCTGACGGTGTGATCTTTATTGACGTCCGCCAGCGGGCTCAGGCCCAGGACGATATCCACCGCAATCGAGGGCTGGTCCTTGCCAAAGCCCGCGTAAGGCAGCGCCAGCACCACCAACTGGTCGCCAGGACGATATCCGTAGTCCGCCGCCAGCAACACCACTGGATTGCCGCTGGCGTCCCGAGCCACCGGGTGCGCCGCCGTTCCGTCAGCCCCGAAGGTCACCACGTAGCCATTCAGAGCTATCCCCGACGTGCTGGCGGAAACAAAACTGACGCCGTCGTCGCCGTCGTACCCAGTCGATGGGATGAGGATGTCGATGAATGGCGCATAGCCTTCCTGGGTCGAGGGATTGCTGAGGATGGCCTGGATCTGAGCCGTCCCGCCCAACAGGATGTCGGCGCTGCTGCCGCCGAGCGCAATGGTGGGCAACGCATCGGCCAGTAGCCCGTCGTACGCAGCAAGTCCTGCCATCCCGATCTGAGGTTCGCTTTCAATGGTGCCGGTCGCGATTTCCAGGCGCCAGTCACCGCCCGCCGAGGGATTGCCGGTGTCATTGATGGATGCCGCGATATCTGCGCCGGTGCTGCTGGCCAATGCCTCCATCAGTTCTTGACCGCTGGCCGTGCTGCCTGTGCCGCAACCGTAGATCAGAATGTCCGCATTACCGCCAAGATATTGGCCCCAACTTGCAGTGCGCTGTGTGTCGGCCGATTGTGCTGTCAGGATGCTGCTGCCCAGACTCAGCTGCCCGGGCGTGCCATGGCTCAGGATCTGGATGGAGTCCACGTTGCCCAACGCCTCGAGGGACTGCCGCACCGCTGCCACCCCATCCTGGCTTGGGTTGACGATGAGGACCGTGGTGCCAGGCGTAGCGCTGGCCGCCAATGCCTGTGCGCCTGCCAGGCGGGCATCTATAACGAGAAGATTTTTGCCCGAAGCAGAAGCGGAATCGTCGGCGCCGCTTACATCCGTGTGCTCGCCATGGGTATCGTCCTGGCGGTCGACTGCAGTCGCGGCCGCAGCGTCGTATAACAGTCTGGGTTCAAGGGCCAGCGCCCGAGGCACGGGGCGAAAGATTGGCGACGTACGCATAGCCTTGCTCCTCGGGCAACACGACGACAAGGACGTGCCACCCTGCGACCATCGTTAATTGCTGCTTGAACCAGTAAGCGCTAAATCAATTTCGACCCGCGGCATGCGGAGAGCCCTTTTTCCCGGGGTGGCGAGGTGCGCCCGCCAGCCGAGACATGACTTTGATGAAACGAATTGTTATGGCTAAATCCGACGAATCGTTGCAAATAAAAAGTAGTCCCAATCAGCCGCATTCGCTATCCAAAATGCGAAATCCCGAGAAATCCCATTTCAGTCGGGCATACGTCTGGAAGTATTGAGCAATACCACGTTACTGTGCCATGCCTCGCTTCCAGCAAGATAGAGACAAGTTCCCCGCCACTTTGCGCCCGTTTCCAAGTGGGTCAGATCCCTTCCTAATAGGAGGCGTGCGCGTTCATTTGACGAGGAAGCGACTCCGGTCCTGTCCTCTGATCCAGTTCGGCGGTCTTCCCACTCCGTTCCAAGTCTGCCCCGTGTCCGGATGCCGATACTGCACGAGATCCGAAAGGTCAGGACCGAACAGTTGGCTTTGCGTGATTCCGTATTCTCGAATTCGCTGGCGTATTTCAGCCAGAATCAATTGCAGCTCCTCGCGGCGCAAATTTTCGGTCTCTGCTTCCAGACTGCGTATGCGCGCCCTGACCTGCCGATAGTCTTGCGTCATGGTTTCACCCCAGTCTGAAAGTCTGCGGTAAGTAAGCCCCGATTGCTCGCTGGGGCAGCCGAAAAGCGAAATCGCCAGGGAGTTCTTTGCGATGCCTATCGAATCCGTTTACATGCATCATGTTTACTCCGGACTTGAGCCTCTGCAGGCTTTCGATGTCGTATTCGGCGGCAGCTTCGAGCATCGCTTGATGTCGTCCGACTTGGCCACGATGGAGCATCAGCGCCTGGTGCTTGGAGACGTCCGCCTGGAAACTGGGCGCTACGAATTTCCGGTGATCGCCCATGGCGCCATGCCCAAGGATGGGATCTGCGTCGGTTTCATGGCTGAAGGCGGCCACCTGACGCGCTGCAATACCGCAGCAATAGGCCCGGATGAAGCTCAGATTTACCCTGCGGGCGTCGAACTTCTGTATCACGCCCGCGGACACTCTCGGTGGGTCAATCTGGCCGTACCTGAAGCGCGTATCCAAAAGGTTGCCATCGCCCGCACAGGCCGGCCATTGCCGCTGCACCGGCGCTCGCTGCATTCCATACACCTCAGGCCTGGCACTCGGCAAACATTGACAACGCTCACCAACGATGCGCTCGGACTTGCGCGGCGCCTCCAGCCAGATGGCGGCATGGCGCCGGCCCTGGCCGAGAAGGTCTGCGAATCGTTGTTGACGGGTTACGTGGACGCCCTTTCCCTTGCAACGCCGGCGGGCAAGTCCGAGAAAATGACTGTCGAACAACGGCACTATCATTTGATTGCCGCGTGCGAACGACTGGTCTTGTCCGGCGAAGCGACGGACGTGGCACTCTTGGACATCGCTCGGCGCAGCGGCTACACCTTGCGATCGCTGGAGCTGATTTTTCGCCGCAGCGTCTGCATGTCGCCGGGACGCTGGTTCATGACAGCACGGTTGAACGGGGCGTTGCGCGATCTGCTGACAAGTGGTCCAGACGTCAGCGTGTCCGAAATTGCCTTGAAGTGGGGCTTCAGGCACATGTCGCGGTTTTCTGACTACTACAGAAACGCATTTGGCGAGTTGCCAAGCGCCACCCTCGCCCGCTCGAGCGTTCGCCGCTGAACCCGCCCAAGCGCCGCCCATCAGAAGCTCACCGCCAACCCGACCGAAAAGCCGGATACGTTGTTGCCGAACACGTAGCGACCGACCAAGCGCGTGCGGGTAATGAACACGTCGTAGGCGCTGGAATCCAACTCCAACCCCGCGCCGACGGACGTCAGACGGTCAAACCCCAGAATTCCTTTCTGGTCACCCAGAAACTCCGAGTGCGTCAGCTCCAGCACATACCGGAGCGGCCGCTGCAGCACGACCATGCCGGTGGGCGCGCGATAGCGGGCCCAAAGGTTGGCGGATTGCGCGATCGCACTGCCGCTTACCGCTGCCGAGCTGTCGAAGCTCTTCAGGCGGATGTCGGAATAACGCAGTTCCACATCCACCTCGTACCCGGGCCGGTAGTGCTCGTAATCCAGCATGATCGAGCCGCCCAACCCGTACGCATTCAAAGACCCTCGATCCAGGAAGTCGATATCGTTGCCGGTGCGTCTTCCGACATACCAGCTTGCCGCGCGCAGATCGCTCGTCACGTTGCCCAGTGCAATGTTGAAGATGGGGCGCAGCTTGAGCTCATCGGTCAGCTTGAAATCCCAGCCGATGCCGCCCGTCGCGGAAAGGCTGTTCCATTTGGTGGGTATGCGGCGCGTCTCGGCGCCTTGCGACGCGATGAAGGTTGGATCGTATCTGCTTCCTGCCAGCACACCTTCCAGATAGATCGGGACGGAATCGGAGATCGTGTCCCCGCCGCCCAACTGCGTCATGAAAAACTCATTGGATCCGGAGGTCGAACCGCCGCCGCTCGCGATATTCAAGGAGCTTGTCGTGATGTCTGGAACGATGGAGAACGACATGATCGCCAGCACGCCGTTCGCGCGCTTTTGCAGGTCGTCCTTGCTCAGGCGCAGGCCTTCCTGAGCCTGAGCCTGCATTGGCGCAACGCAGACGGACGCCAGCGCCCATGCGCTCAACTGCGCAGGCAACCTGCTTTGCTGCCTCATGCCTCCGGTCGCCATGAAACTCTCCTAGTTGGCGCCGCCAGCGGGATCGACCATGGATTGCCGCTGCGCCACCAGCAAGGCATCGCTCTGGTCGATGCGTATCGTCCCGATTCGGGGGAACTCAAAATCGATGATGATGTAGAGTGCTGCGGTCATGACGACGGCGTACACGACCTGGTGAAGTCGCGTGCTGCGTTTGGAGGCCGCCAGATTGACGCCAACCAGACCCGCCGCCACAAGTGCCAGGAAGCCCAGGAAGGCGTAAGCCGCAACAGGCGGATGCACTTTCTGCGCCACCGTCTGGGCGGTTGCGACGTCGAACATTTCGTTGACGGCTCCGATATAGGACGCGGCGAACGGCGGCACGCTGCTGCGCGCGGCCAGCATCGAGGTGGTCCAGATTTCCTTCTGCAGCATCCCGACGCGCGCGGCGATGGTGTCGCGTTGCGCCAGGTCAGCGACATTGCGGTAGTAGTTGATGCGCTCATCCACATAGCCGCGGAACTGTTCCCGCAACCGAGGCTGATCCTTCGCATCGATCATGTCGATGCGCAGCCAGGCAGTTCCGATCGCGTTGACCTCCTGGACCAGCAGGTCGCGGCGTTCAGCCATGCGTTGAGCCGCCCCTGAAAACGTGAACGCCACCAGCAGACCCAGCAGCGCAAACACGGAACCTTCGATAACGGCGGCGCCCGGAACGGCCTTCTCGTCGGCGCCCCGCCCAAGCAGCTTTCCCACTTGCATCGCCACGAGCAGCAATACGAAGAACGCGGCGGCCAGCGCGACAAGAATCAGGGAATAGTTCATTCGTTCACCTAACGCATCATCATGGTTGATGGATACATTCCGATCACTTAATGCCATCGCTGCAATGGGACGCCAACCCCAGGTGTGCGTGCGCCCGGCGGCGTCCCTTCCGCAGCAGCCTTCGTCACCCCGGGTCCGTGCCTGCCATGAACCAGCGCAGATAGGGATTCGTTTGCGCCAACTGCGCCAATGCGCCGGCATTGCGCGCCCATTCTTCCCGGTTGCCCTGGTAGGCTGCCAGCGCACTGCGATAAAACACATCCAGGACACCGCGTTCCTGCGCGATGCCGACCATCAGCGTCCGGCCGTCCTCGCCCAGCGGCGGATCGCCGCGCAGCGCCATCAGGGCCGGCAACGTGCGCACGATCTCGCGTGGCCGGACCCACGGGGCGTACTCGATCGCCGGCCAGTCGTCCGTCACCGGCGCTTGCCTGCCCGCGAACCGCGCCAGGCCGTCCCTGTCGGTCACCCATGTCGCCAGCAGCGCCTCGGGTGACGCGACGCCCACGTCCGCCAGCGCCCGGCGCAGCGGAGGATGGGCCATGCGCTGCGCGATGCGCGCGGCATCCAGGGGCATGGATTGCAGAGACCCCACCAGAAGCATCTCGTGCAGTTCCGTCGTCCACAGCGACGCATGCGGGAAGACTGCGATGAAGCTGGCAACCAGGGCACGGGTGTCGTCCAGATTCTGTGTGGGCAATGGCAGCCACTGTGCAACGACGCCCTGGGGATTGAGCCGGCTCGCCGCAAGTTCATAGAAGTCACGCGAGTACAGATTGACCACGCCGGCCGCCGATGGCGGCGGCGGCTCCAGGGTGATCAGGTCATAGCGTTCGGGGCTGACGAGCAGCTCGCGCCGCCCGTCCCGCAGCCGGCGATCCAGTCCCGGATCGACGGCTGCATCGAAGCTGCCTTTGAACAGGGTCCCGGCGCGCAGGACACCGGGCAACAGTTCAGCGGCAACCCGACGCTCCAGGCCGGGATACCTCGACAGCGCCCCGGCCGTGATACCGGTGCCGAAACCGATCACCAGCGCCGACCGTGGCTCGCCCGCATGGATGACCAGCGGGAGCAGCGCCTGCAGCCGCATATAGCGCAGCGACGGCATCGCGTCGCCCGAATTCGATACGCCCTGGATATACAGACGGCGGAACCGCTGATTCGCTTCTCCGCGCTCGACGACTGCGACCGTTCCCCCTCTGCTCTCCTCGTAAAACACGATCGTCCCGTCCTTGGCGCCGGGCAGCAGCCGCGCAAGATGATCGTGCGGCAACGCCCAGCCCAGGATCAGCACGGCGCCCAGCAGGCCAACGGACACAGCCCGCGTCATTGACTCCCGGGAACGCCACGCCGCCGCGATGCCGATGGCGCAGGCGAAGGCGGCCAGAAGCACCAGCCCGCGCACGGTTCCCAGGCGCGGCAACACCACAAATGCGACGACAAGCGTGCCGGCGATGCCGCCCAGCGTATTGCCGGCCAGGACCAGACCCGTGCCCTGCCCCCGCCGGGCCGGCGGCACGGCGATCCGCAACACGGCGGGAAAGGCTGCGCCAAGCAGCAAGGTGGGCAACAGCACCACCACCGCCCCGACAACCGCGAAGCGCGCGCTCATGCCCGCCAGACCGCTGTCGCTCCATTGCCGCACTGCGGCTTCGGCCATGGATTGCAGGCCGATCAGCCACGGGCCCAGCAGCGCCACTTCGAGCAACGCCGTCACGCCTGCGCCGGCGATCAGCAGCGAGAATACGCGCCACGGATCCTGAACGCGGTGTTCCAGGCGCGCATAGAGCGCCGATCCCAGCGCGAGCCCGGCTAGATACACCGCCAGCACGACGGAAAAGGCGAACGCCCGTGTGCTCATGAAAGGCACGACCATCTGCGACCACAGGACCTCATACCCCATCGCGACCGAGCCAGCGGCCGTGTAGAGGCCGATGGCCAGCCAGGCCTCGCCCGACAGGGCCTCGCCCGTTACCGGCTCTTCAGGCGACGTGGTTGGCGCGTGGCGTTGAAGCACCCAGGCGCCGGCCGCCGCCGCAAGATTCAAGCCCGCCGCCACACAAGCGGCACCCATCATCCCGAGAGCGGGAATAAGGACATAGGCAGGGAGCAACGCGCCGGCGATCGCGCCCGTCGTATTGGCCGCATAGAGAATGCCGCCGGACCGCCCGACCTGCCCCGCGCCGCACGCCCGCAACAGCACGGGCAAGGTGCCGCCCATCAGCATCGGGGGGATGGCCACCACGGCAAGAAGCCCCAACCAGGCGGCGCCGGACCATGTCTGCTCGGCGCGGGCAAACAGCGGCGCGCCATGGGCCAGCGCCCAGGTCACCCCCAAGGCCAGCACGGCCACGCCAAGCTCGATACTGGCATACAGGCGCAATGGCCCCGCACTGCCGTCGGCTACCCGGCCCAGCCACGCGCTGCCCAATGCCAGGCCGAAGAAAAAGGCGCTGACCGCGATGGCGATGGCATGAACCTCCACCCCCACGATCAGCGTGAGCTGCTTGATCCAGAGGATCTGGAATATCAATGCCGCCATGCCGGAGAGCGCCAGCAGTCCTGCCGGCGCCCACAGACCCGTGACACGCTTCGTGTTCGAAGGGACGTTTGACCGGATACGCGAATCTTGCAGCGTTGGATTCATGAGCACCTGCTTTTGAATGGGGGATCAGGCGGTGGCGAGCATGCCCGCCACCGCCTGCCGCGCTACTTGCCCTGCTTCTTCGCCGCTTCCTCAAACCGCCTTTCGATCTCGCGATCCACTTCCTCCTGGACCTGATCCACACTGAACGTGGCAGGCCGCTGACTGGGCGGATACTCGATGAACGTCTTGAGGAACTCTCCGGCCTTCATCGACGCGATGAGCGGCAGGTAATCGTTCTTCACGAGCCAGTCGTAATACTGGTTGGAGACGACATCCGCGCGTTCGTAGGGATCCATGCGCAGGTTGAACAGCTTCGGCACGCGCAGGCACACGAACGGATCTTTCCACACCGCGAACCCGCCTGGCGCCTGCTGCTCGCAAAAGACCGCCTTCCAGTTCTGATACCGCATGGCGACAAGCATGCCGTCGTCGTTGAAGTAGAAGAAGTCTTCGCGTGCGCTGTCCGGCGCCTTGCCCGTCAGGTAATCCAGCTGGTTGTAGCCGTCAAGGTGCACCTTGTAGCTCTTGCCTGCGCCGTCGGGGGTCCAGCCTTTCAGCAGCCGCTGTTTGACATCCTGATCGCCCACGGCAGCGAGAAGCGTGGGAAACCAATCTAGCCCCGACACGATGCCCGTCTTGATCTCGCCAGCGGGAATATGCCCTGGCCAGCGGATCATCGCGGGCACCCGGTAAGCACCTTCCCAGTTCGAGTTTTTCTCGTTGCGGAACGGGGTGGTGGCTGCGTCCGGCCAACTGAACTGATTTGGCCCGTTATCGGTGGTGTAGATCACGATGGTATTGTCCGCAATCCCCAGGTCATCGAGCTTTTTCAGGAGTTTGCCGACGTCCTGGTCATGCTCCCACATGCCATCGGCATAATCGTTGCCCGGCATGCCGCTCTTGCCTCGATGCTCGGGACGGATGTGGGTATAGACGTGCATGCGGGTTGTGTTCATCCAGACGAAGAACGGCTTTTCAGCCTTGCCATGCTTGTCCAGATAGTCCAGCGCCGCACCAACCGTCTCATCGTCGATGGTTTCCATGCGTTTGGCGGTCAGCGCACCGGTGTCCTCGACTTTCCCGTCGGCACTACTCTTGATGACCCCGCGCGGCTGATAGCTCTTGATGATGGGGTCGTTGGAGTTCTTGGGCCAATACGGACGTTCAGGCTCTTCCTCGGCATTCAGATGGTAGAGATTGCCGAAGAATTGATCGAAGCCGTGTTTGGTCGGCAGGTATTCGTCGCGGTCCCCCAGGTGATTCTTGCCGAATTGCGCCGTGGCATAGCCATGGGATTTCAGCGCTTGGGCAATCGTGATGTCACGGTCCTGTAGGCCGACCGGCGCGCCGGGCATGCCAACCTTCGACAAGCCCGTGCGCCGGGCCACCTGGCCGGTAATGAACGTCGAGCGGCCGGCCGTGCAACTGTTCTCGGCGTAGTAGTCCGTGAAGATCAGCCCTTCTTTGGCGATACGGTCGATATTGGGCGTGTTGTATCCGACCACGCCCTTGCCGTACGCACTGATGTTTGTCTGGCCAATGTCGTCGCCAAAGATGACGAGTATGTTGGGCTTTTTACCGGAATCCTGAGCTTTGGCCGGCGCGCTCTGGGCCTGAGCCCCGCCCGCCAGCGCAAGGCTGCTCGCGGCCAGCAAGGCCGCTCCCCACCATCGTCTTGCTCTCATTACTGCTCTCCTTGCCCGCGGACGGGCTCCTGGTCAACAGAAACAATCAAGGCTTTTCAGACTGATAGATTTGCTTCCACTCCTTCTCCATATCAACGACGGTCCACCCCTGCGCGCGCGCCGCGTCCAGGGCCTTGTCCAGGCGCCCGACGCTGGACTGCCTGTCATAGGCCCATTCGCGCCGGGCGTCGGTGTGATGCACCAGGCCGGCAAAGCGCTTGCCGGGCCCGGCAGTCGTCCACTCGAGCATTTGCAGGTCACCGTCGGAATTGCCGAAGGCCAAGATGGGCCGGCGTCCGATCTGGCGTTGGATCCCAACCGGCTTGCCGGGCCCGTCGTCCACCAGGTCGATCTTTGGCAGCCGCATGATCTGGAGCTCGCCATCGACCGTCTGCAGTTCGGCCACGAAGCTGGTGCCGACCACTTGCTCCGGCGGAATTCCGTAAGCGGCCTGCGTCCACGGGCGCATGAACTCGGTTTCGCCGCCGGACACGATGTAGGTCTTGAAACCGTTGGCGCGCAGGTAGTCCAGCAATTCCCGCATCGGCAGGTATGTCATGCTGGTGTAGGCCATGCCGGTGGTGGGATGGCGCGCGGTCTGCGTCCAGCGATTCACGCGTTGCGCGAACTGATCAACGGTCATATCGGTATGGGTCGCGGCAATGAGCGTCATCAGCCCCTGATGGCCCGACTTGGCAAGCGCCGCGTTGTCCTTTTCCAACACGGCCTTGAACGGCTGTGTCGTCTTCCATTCAGGGTGGGAAGGCGCCTGTGCGCGGACTTCGTCCATCGCGAACAGCACTTCGAAATACATCGGCTGCTCGCTCCAGAGCGTGCCATCGTTATCGAAGACCGCGATACGCTCATCGGCCGGTACGAAATCCGGACTGCCCGGCTGGGTCACCGCCTTGACGAAATCGACGATGGCGGCGCGCGATGGGCCGTCATTCCAGGAGGCCAGATCGGCCCCGGTTCGGGACTGTGGCGCCGCGCAACCGGCCAGCAGGAAGACTGCGCACAGCCACGTCCAGGCGATCCATCGTTGCATCAGTCCGCGTTCATCGATGTGGCGCATCAGCGTCTCCCGTGCGAGGTGGGGCTTCATGGTGTAGAGGATTCAATGACTTGGGCAGCGCGTGGACCGCAGCCGGCCGCTTGCGCCATGCCCTGCGCCAGACACGGCTGCGCGAGGCCAGCGGAGCCCGCCATGCGGTCTTGGCCGCGTTCATTCCGTACGCGTGGCGCAGCGTGCTTTCCACAAACTGGCGTTCGTCTTGCGCCAGGGGCGCCACCGCGTCGCGCAACGCCGCCGCGCCGCTGCTGCGCCGTATCCACCGGTAGCAATCGCTCAGGACGGCAGGCGCGGCATGCGCCTCGCGCTGCCAGGCACGCCAATAGCGCGGCTCGCTTACCAGCCAGCGCGTCCGCGCGCGCCTCGCGACGGCGCCCAACGCGCGCGCAAGGCGTTGCCAATAAGCGCGGCCAAGCCACAACGCGAGGCCCGCGGCCGCCAGCCCAATCACCGCGGGCATGGCCCAGCCGGGTATCGCCCAGCGCAGGCCATGGCGCAGTGCCGCTAGGTCTGCCTGCAGCGAGAATGGCGGTGGCGCTGTTTGGGCCGCGGCAACGTCCACCTGCCGGCCGGGCAACGTCTGGTTCTTCGGCGAGCCGGAGCGTGCGTCCGTCCAGTGCAAGGTCAAGGGCGGCAAGGCAAAGCTGCCTGACTCCTGCGCGACATAGTCGGCCTGGTCGATTCGTTGCGCCCCAACGAAGCCGCCGCGCCCGTCTGTCAGCGTGACGACTTCCGGTTCGCGCGGATAGCGTTTGAAGTGCGGAACGTCCCCCAGCGGCGCCGGCGGGAGCAACATCGGTTGCACGCCATCGGCCCGCTGTGTAACGCTGCGGGTGATGCGCCCGCCCTGCACCAATGGGTCCGGGGTTAACGTGAAAGACTGCGTCACGGAAAGATCCCCGACGACATTGCCCAGCCGCGCCGCGCCCTTGATCTGAAGGGTCAGCGGCGCACTCTCGGCCGTCACTGGCGCGCCGGCCGGTCCCAGTTGCGCCGTCACGCTCAATGCGGGAATGTGCAGCGCGCCGGCGGATTCGACGCTCAACAGGTAGGTGTAGCGCAGCCCGTTTAAGGACTGACCATTCTGTTCATCGCGCACCAGCTCTCCGTGACCCGACGGCGGCGTGACCGTGACGCCGGGCAGGTCGAGTTTGGGCAACTGCGGCGGTTGCGTGAACCACGTGCTGGTCATCACTTCGAGCTGCAGCTTGATCGTGGCCCCCGTCTGGCCCTCGGCAGGCGCCGAAGCCGTCACGCGCAGCACGGGAGCGTCCTGGGCGTGCAAGGGACGCGCCAGGATCGCGGTCAACGCCACGGCCAGCAGCAGGCAGCATCGGCAGACCCTGCGCATCATTGCTGACTCCCCGCATCCTGCGCGGCGAACTTACCGCGCAGAAAGCGCGCTGGCGACAGGTTCAGCGTGCGCAACCAGACGTCTTCCGATGCCGCTTGTGGGACCTGTACCGTCGTCATCTGGCCCGACTTGGCCGACTTGTCTGCAACGCGCTGGTCGGGCGGCTCGGATTGGCCATCCTGCTGCTCCTGGCTCATCGCCGCGATCAGGCGGGTCACGATACCGCGGTTGACCACCGCGGGCTGCCATCCCGGCTTGAGCGCCAGTGCCCGGTCGTAGGCCGCGAGCGCCGCGTCGTAGCGATGCAGCCGGACCTGGGTATTACCAAGGTAAAAGTAGGCGTCGGGCGTGGTCTGCTGCGAAAACGCCGTCAATGCCGTGGCATAGTCGCCGGCCGCATAGGCAGCTCGCCCTTTCCAGTACGGGTCCTTGAAGTGACCGGCCGCCTCGCCGAAGCGGCCTTGCTCGAAGGCCAACCGTCCTTGCTGGTCCGGCGTGAGGAAGGCATCGGCCAGAGTGGCGGCATGTACCGGTGGCGACGTGGCGGCAAACACGGCGGCTAGCAGGCAGGCTTGCCAGGGCACCCGCCACCCGCGCCGCAGCGCAAGCAGCGCCAGCAACGCCAAGGGCCAGCTCAGCCAGTAGCCCGCGTCCTTCCAATGCGCCGCCCCGCCCCTATCGTCCTGGACGGCATTGAAGTGCTTTTGCGCGTGCAGGGTGACCCAGTCGAGGTCGTCCGGCGTTCCCGTCAGGCTGCCCAGCGGTGCGCCGGCTGCTTGCGCGAGCCCACGCAAGGCCGCCTCGTCGATGCCGCCCTGTTGCGCCGTCCTGCCTACCGCCATGACGAGGATCTGCAGTTGGCTGGCCGCCTGGGCCCGCTCGCGCACGGCATCCGGCGCGGGCGCGCCATCGGTCATAAGCAGCAGCGTGCCGCCGGCGCGTTCTGCCGCCAGCACCTGCGCCGCCAGATCGATGACGCCAGGTACGTCGCGGCCGTCGCGGTCGATGAGATCCGTGGACAAGGCCTGGATGAAGAGGTCCAGCAGATCGCGATCATCGGTGGGCGGCAGCACAAGATGGCTGCTGCCGGCGTAAGCGATCAGGCCCGTCTTGCTGCCTGCCCGTCTGGCCGCCAGATCGCGCATCGTCTGCTTGGCGGCTTCGAGTCGCGACGGCGGCACATCAGCGGTGTCCATGGTCGCCGACAGATCCACGGCCACGACCAAGGGCGCGACGTTGTCCAGAAAACCGGGTTCATCGCGCTGCCAGGCGGGTCCCGCGGCGGCCACCGAGCCCAGTGCGAGCATCACCGCCAACAGGTCCAGCGGGCGTGGGCCGCGCGATCCGGCGGTGTGCACCAGCAGATAGCGCAACAACGCGGGCGCAATGCCGCTGCCCAGGCCTGCTCCCGCCCGCTGCGCGCGCCCGGCCGCCCACAGCGCCACCGCGAGCGCCGCGCCCAGCAGGAACCACGGACGCAGAAAGTGGAAGGCGCTCAGGTCCATGTCGCGCCTTTCGTGTTGTCGACGGCGCCGAACCGCGACCGCAGCGCCGCGGCCGCGTGCCAGAGCGCTAGCAATCCCAGCGCTGCGGCCAACGGAACCCAGAAGTAATCGTGCTTGGGCTGGTGCCGCAGCGTCTTCACCTCCTGCGGCGTCATCTGATCGAGCGTCTTGTAAACGTCCTGCAGCGCAGCCTGGTCGGTGGCGCGGAAAAACCGCCCGCCTGTCGTGTCCGCGATGGATCGCAGGGCCTCGAAGTCCACGCGATCCTCGCCGCTGGCCTGCGGATCGCCGATGCCGATCGTATGCACGACGATGCCGTGCGCCGAGGCAAGCTGCGCCGCGCGCGACGGCGGCACGGCACTGCCGGTGTCGTTGCCATCGGTCAGCAGAATCATCACCTTGTCGCGTTCCCGGGCCTTGTCGAGCATGCGTATGCCCAATCCAATCGCATCTCCGATGGCGGTGTTTGGCCCCGCCATGCCAACGGCGGTCTGATCCAGCAACAGGCGCAAGGCTACGTGGTCGCGCGTCAGGGGCGCCTGGGGATAGGCGCCCGTGCCAAACACGATCAATCCCAGCCTGTCATCGGGGCGCCTGGCGATGAAGTCCGCCACCACCTTTCTGACGCCCTGCCAGCGCGTCACGGGTTGACCATTGGCGTCTTGAAAATCCGCGCTGTCCATCGACTGGGAAATGTCGACGGCCAGCAGGATGTCGCGCATGGGTTCGGTATGGGTCAGCGGCGGCTCGATCCACTGCGGGCGGGACAATGCCAGCAGCAAAAGCAGCCATACCGCAACGTTCAGCCAAAGCTGCCCGCGGCCTGCCTGCACCCCTGGACGGGTTGGCGACCTGCCCGTCAGCGTGGCCATGGTGTCAAAGAACGGTGTGCGCAATGCGCTTTGTGCTTGCATGTAAGGCGGCAGCCAGCGGTAGGCCAGCCACGCCAATGGCGCCGCGGCCAGCAGCCAGGGATAGTCAAGCCGCCACATGGTGGCGTTCCATCCAGTGGCGGCTGGCGGCCAGCAACTGGCGCAGGTCCGAGGGTTCCAGCGCGCTCACGCGCGCGTTCGACGCATAGGCCAGCGTTTCGAGCAGGTGTGCGCCGTTACCCGGCAGCGTCGCGCCGCTGCTCGCCAGCCATGCCACCCACGTTTCGCCGCTTAGCGCCGCGGCCTGGCCGCCGGGCCCTTGCGCCGCCAGCGCGGTGCGTTTGAGCAGCGACGGCAGCGCGCGCGCGGCCAGCGGATCGGCGCCCATGTCGGCTTCGAGCTGCCGCAATTCGGACAGCGCCTCGCGCCGGTAGCGGTTTCGGCGCCACCGGCGCCATGCGCGTGCCGCAAGCCAGCCCGTCGCAAGCACCACGACCACGGCCACCACCAGCCAGCCCCAGGTTTGCGGCCAATAGGAGACGGGCGCGGGCAAAGGCAGTTCGCGCAATTGGTCAAGGCCCGGCAGTTCCTCGTTCATGGCCGCCCTCCCAGGGCCTGCCGGCCCAGTTCGCGGCGCAGTTGCGTCAGTTCGTCCTTTGCCGTATCGATGCTGAGGAGCGGCACGCGGCTGCGCCGCAGCAGTTCGGCCACCTCGCGCAGCCGGCCGCTGAAGAAATTTTCCAGGGGTTGGCGCACGTGCTGGCGCCCTACCGGAATCTCCAGATGAAGCTCGCCCTGCGTGACGTGCAAATGGCCCCGGCTTGGCATGCGCTGCGCCATGGGGTCGAAAATGAGTGCCGCGATGACGTCGTTATGGACCGCGAGCAGGCGCAGGCTGCGGAGCGTGTCGTCATCGGCGCCAAAGAAATCGCTGACGATGCATATCAGGCTATCGTGCGGCGACTGCGCAATGGCAGCGCGCAACGCCGCGTTCAAGCCTTGTGGCCGCGGGCGGTCCGGGCGCTGCGCCGAAAGTCCCTGGTTGGCGCGAACGAGTTCCGCCAGAAATGCCCGTATCCGGTCTCGGCTCCGCAGCGGTTTGACGCTGCGCTGTCCGTCGTCGTCGAAGACGATTCCGCCGACACGATCCCCGGCATGGAACGACATCCAGGCGGTTACTGCCGCCAGACGGGCGGCGACCGCGCACTTGAAGGCTTGCACCGATCCGAAGTACATGCTCATGCGTTGATCCGCCAGGATCAACGTCGGCCGATCGCGCTCTTCGGTGTAGCTGCGCAGGTAAGGCTTGCCATACCGCAGCGATGCTCGCAGATCCAGCTGGCGCAGGTCGTCGCCGGCGACATAGCGCCGCAATTCGGCGAAATCCAGGCCGCGGCCGCGCAGGCGCGACCCATGCAATCCCGCCAGCACGCTGCCCCGGGGTGGGCTTGCGTGGAATGACAGTCCGGCCACGGCCTCTTCCAAGGCCATGAGCTCTGCAAGTGGCGGATGGACGGGGTGCGGTTCCATGAAGCGCCCTCAGGCCGGTACCGCGACCGTGTCAAGCAGGCGGTCGATCACCGCATCGGGCGTCACGCCGTCGGCCACCGCATCGTAGGACAGCTGGAGACGATGGCGCAGCACAGGGTGCGCCATCGCACGCACGTCGTCGGGCGCGCTGAAATCGGCGCCCGATAGCCAGGCGTGGGCGCGGGCCGTCCGGTCCAATGCAATCGCGCCGCGCGGACTTGCGCCCACCTGTATCCAGCGGCCGATATCCGGGTCATTCGAATGCCGCGTCGCGTTGACCAGGTCGACGATGTAGCGATCGGTCGCGGCCGAGACGTGGACCGCAGCCGCTTCCGCCCGGCAGGCGAACAAGTCGTCCTGGGACAGGCGGCTGGCGGCGTCCGCCGACTTGGCCGGGCGGCGCAGCAGCGCAAGCATCTCCAGCTCGTCGTCGGGCGCGGGATAGTCGAAGCTGACCTTCATCAGGAACCGGTCCATCTGGGCTTCGGGCAGCGGATAAGTGCCTTCCTGTTCGATCGGATTCTGCGTTGCCAGCACCATGAACAGCGGCGGCATGGGCCGGGTCTCGCCTCCCACGGTGATCTGCCGTTCTTCCATCGCTTCGAGTAGCGCGGACTGAACCTTGGCCGGCGCCCGGTTCACCTCGTCGGCGAGAATGAGATTGC
This sequence comes from Achromobacter arsenitoxydans SY8, assembly GCF_000236785.1. Taxonomy (GTDB): domain Bacteria; phylum Pseudomonadota; class Gammaproteobacteria; order Burkholderiales; family Burkholderiaceae_B; genus Achromobacter; species Achromobacter arsenitoxydans. The sequence goes on from NZ_AGUF01000052.1 coordinate 178,614, forward strand.
CAAATAGCGGACCGGGCTGGAACGCCACCTGGTTTCGGCCTTCGGCGTCCTGCTGCAGCACATCGGCGCCCGTGATGTCCGAAGGCAGCAGGTCCGGCGTGAACTGGATGCGGCGCATCTCTGCCGCAAGATGCGCCGCCAGCGCCTTGACCGAGCGCGTCTTGGCCAGCCCAGGCAGGCTTTCGAGCAGGATGTGCCCATCGGCCAGCAGTGCCACGATGATGTTGCGTATGACCTGCGCCTGTCCCAGCACCTCTCGGGATACCGCCTGTTCAAGCGCAAGAATGCCTTCACGGTTCGCCATGTCTCTTCCCCTTCCCCTGGACCGGCAGCTCGCTGGGAGCGGCGCTTAACGACTGGCGATGCTGCGCTGACGCGCTTGGGCCGACTTCCATTGCTCTGGCGTCATGACCGTCCGGAATCCGAGATGCGACATGGGGTTGAGGGGGTCGGTGCCACGCCGCGCGCTGGCGCGGTAGCTGATGCAATAGGTGTCGCTGCAGAGAAATGACCCGCCGCGCGTGACGCGCTTGGGCGCCGAGGCCGGCACGTTGCCGTCGCTCGGGTCGAAACTGTCTGCCGGTCCGGCCGGATCCGTGGGTGGTTGGCGGTACTGCGCCTGCACCATGAACGCATCCGCCCGATACCAATCCGCCGTCCACTGCCAGACGTTGCCGGCCATGTCGTAAAGGCCGTAGCCGTTGGGCGCGTAGCTGCCCACGGGAGTCGTGCCCACCTGCACCTTTTCGTCCTTGACCACGGGAAACGGCTGCTGCTGCCGGGTATCCCATATATTGGCCATGGCTTGGCCCTGCGGCTGCAGTTCGTTGCCCCAACTGTAGGTGGCCTGCTCGTAACCGCCGCGCGCCGCGAATTCCCATTCGGCCTCGGTCGGCAGGCGTTTCCCCGTCCACTGGGCATAGGCCTGGGCGTCTTCATACGACACCTGCACGACAGGGTGTTCGTCCTTGCCGTCGATGTTGCTCCCTGGCCCTTGCGGGTGGCGCCAATTGGCGCCGGGCACGAAACGCCACCAGCGTGAGTAGTCGCGAAGCGAGACCTCGGTCTCCGTGCCGACGAACACCATCGCCCCGGCGACGAGCGCACTGTCATCCGGGCGGGGCGTGCCGGGCGGCAACTGGGGACGCAGATCTTCCCAGCGCGGCTTTTGCTCTGCGGTTGTAACGTAGCCGGTGGCATCGACGAATCGGCGGAACTCTGCGTTAGTGACGTCATGCACGTCCATCCAGAATCCAGTCAGCCGTACCTTGTGCGCGGGGCGCTCATTGGGCTGAGACATCTGATGGTCGTTCCCCATGAGGAATTCAGTCCCCGGAATCCAGGCCATTCCTGCTGGGCCGTTTTTGCCGTCACCGAGTTTGACTACATGAGTCTGAGGAGCGGCAGGAGTACCCGCCACATAAGCGCCGATCGCGGCCGAAGCCCCGAGAATCGCCGCAAGCGCCAGTCCGATCTTTAGCTTCTGTTTCACTTGCCCTCTCCCTCAGTCGAGTCAAGCCAAAACTGCGTGCGCCACGCTCGCGTCAAAACGGCCATAAAGGCAGATTCGACGACGAAGTGTTTGGCGGTTTAAATGGGCTACCGTCCGTAGAAGGTAGAGCCCTTTTCGAGGCGGCGCTATCCGAAATGCGAAAACTACGAATTGGCTTTCAAAAAAAGTAGCTCACAGCAGCACGCAGAAACTCAGCGCCAGCTTATCCAAATGACTGAGGAGTCATTCAATGGGATATCCAATTTTCGAGCGGCGTCGATCGAAACACCGCCAACCGTGGACGCAATGTCGCAGCGCACGGGGCAAAGTCTCAACGTTCACCTCCAGGCAGAGCCGACCTGGATATAGAAGGCGCTTTGGTCCTTGCTATGCGCCACATCCACACCGACGGCCAAGCCCAGGGAGCGTGCGAGCAAGTAGCGAAAGCCTGTGCCCACGCTGACGACATTCTGGGCCTCTGAGAACGAGCGCCAATTGCCGTAAGCCTTTCCAACCCCGGTAAATGCCAGTACCGACCATCGAGGAGTGACATTCCAGCGCAGTTCGGTTTCCAGCACCACCGCGTCACGATCCTGATAGCGCCCGCGCGCTACACCACGCAGATCGACATAAGGTTGGGCGTAGAAAGGTACTGTGCCACGTGTGAATTGACCATCGGCGCGCAGGCCTAATGTCCAGCGTTCCTTCAGCGGCAGCCAGTTGTATCCACGCGCTCGATAGCTTTCGAAAGGTTGGTCGCTGCCCAGCCAATTACGTGCAAGCTCTGCCGTGAATTCGGCATACGATCCGCGATTCGGGTAGAAGATGTTGTCCCGAGTGTCGTATTCCAACACTGCGCCCGCCTTCCCAATGTGGCCGGCCTGCTGTTCCAGGGAAAGCTCTGATGCGGCCGTGCCGGTGAAGCGGGTGCTGGAACGAAAATAGGAATATCGCGGGCCCGCGTACCAACGGCTGTCTCCAAGCCGAGCAAGCACCTGCTGCACCAGAAATGTGCCTCTGACTTGGTAGTTCCGCCCGCTATCGAAGGCGCCGTAGTATTCCAGGTTGGCTCGACCCTGCGCAATCGCGCCAAGATAGCGATACCGGTCTCCAGACCAGTTATGGAAGTGAAAGAGCGCTCCGCCTCGCGTACCGTTTTCAGTGGCCAGGCCACCCACACCGGTAATATTGGGAGGCGGTTTTCGCCCTTCCATCGCCTCACCGCCCTCGTGCGCATCAGCCTCTGAAAAATACAGCAGCATCAGCCCCCCTCCGTAACCCACTGCGGGCTCGGTAATGATGACCGGCACTGGCAATGCGCCACGGTTACGAAGCAGGAAATCGCTAGCGTCGAGCCCTCCATCGGACTTGTCAGTCATGAGTGGCGCGTCAGCCCACGCGGCGGCATTCAGGCAACACGCAAGAAACATTGCAGCGAGAGCCGCTTGCGTCATCTGCATAGGCCAGCGAGGTGTCGCACGGAGCCTAGCGCACTGTCTCGAAATCTTTTGGTTTTCAAGTGCCATCTATGGCTGCCTTCGCCGGAATGTACGGCCTAAGTATTACCGACGCATTCGGATAAAGCCTAGTGCCATGTTGCAGCGCTTGCGCGGCAAAAACTGAGCCCGGGCGCGGGGCTGTGGAGTGCGAAGCATGTTGCGGAGAAACGTCCGCCGATTTCCAACTTTATGTCCCGCTGCCGCGAATTCTCAACTTTATGTCCAATGACTTGGACATAAAGTCGGATTTCGACCTGTTCTTGTTATAGGAGAGATTGGTCGAAATCAACTCTCAACTTTATGTCCACCGACTATTCAAGTCGATGGACATGCAGTCGATAGCAGTCGGCGGCCATGCTGTTGATCTTGATGACCCCGTCGGCACAAGTAAAGCTCGAAGCCTTTGAGAATTCGGAAAGCACCGGCATATGATGAATCCGCCCAAGTTGCGGACGCGGTACGAGAGAACATTCAATCGGCCTCTAGAACCGCTCCGAAAACATTCTGGAATGCACTGAAGAGTCGCGCGCGGATCCCACACGCTGGTCCAACGGCATAAGCCAAGCCAGATCGAGGTAGGACCGCCACCTTCCGTCCCCCGATCTGGCTTCAATTCACAGTGACGTTCGCTTCTTTGATGAGCGCTGAAAACCTGGGCACATCGCGGGCAATCAGTGCTTGAAAAGCTGCCCCGCCCTGCTCTTTTTCGCTCGGCGCTTGCGCTGCCAACTTATCCAGCGACTCGCGCACATTGGGACTTTTCAACGCCGCAGCCAGCGCCTGCTCCAGCCTGGCAATTACCGCTGGCTGTGTACCGGCCGGCGCCGCGATGCCATTCCAGACGCTCATGTTGAAATCTGGCACGCCCGCCTCGGCGAAAGTCGGGACATCCGGAATCTGGGGCAGGCGGCTGGCGCTGGCCACCGCCAGCGCGGTGACGCGGTTCGCGTCGTGAAGTGGGATCATCGTGACCGTTTGGTCAATTACCGCATCCACAGTGCCCGCGATCAGGTCAGCGATGGCCGGGCCCGCCCCGCGGTAGGGTATTTGCATGCCTTGGGTCTTGGTCACATGCATGAAGTAGGCGGCGGATATATGACTGGTCGACCCGTTTCCAGCGTTGCCGAAGTTCACATCGGCGCCTTGCTTCTGCAAACGCGAAACAAAGTCAGGCAGCGTCTTGACGCCGCTCTTTTTACTTACCGACAGCACCATCGGGACGGTGGCGACCAGGCCGACTGCGGCCAGATCCCGGCGCGGATCGAACTTGCTCTTGGGATAGAGCGATGGAGCGATCGCCAGCGAGCCCATGTTGCCGAACGTGATGGTATAGCCATCCGGTTCGGCCCGCGTCACGCGCTGGTTGCCAATCATGGTGCCGCCGCCGCCCAGGTTCTCAACCACAATGGTCTGCCCCAGGTTTTCGCCCATGGCTTGCGCGACGATGCGGGCCAGACCGTCTGTGGATCCGCCAGCGGCGTAGGGTACGACCATCGAGATGGCTCGCGTCGGATAGCTTTGTGCGGATGCATTTGCGCCAAGTGCGACCAAGCCGGCGCCCAGTGTCGCCATGAAAATCTTCTTCATACTCTTGCTCCTCGCTGTTTCGACCGGCAACAGCCGGCCCTCCGCCTTGTCTTGGCGGTTTTTTGTGATGCAGGTTGAAAAGACGGCGCGGTGATTGCCGCGCCGTTGGGATACGAAAGGTCTAGTCTTTTTTGGCAGCCAGCTCCACGCCAGCCAGCATTTCCGACAGGCGCGCCACTGCAGTGTGATCCTGCCCGGCGCCCAGCGTCTTGCCCGCCGACGCCCAGAGTTCGCGGCACAACGAGGCAAACGGCGTGGGCGTACCCGTGTCGGTAGCGATGCCCAGCGCAATGCCCAGGTCTTTGACCATTAAGTCCAGGCCGAAGCCGGAATTGAATTGGCGCGACAGCACGAACTGCTTGAACTTCTTTTGCGTGGAATTGTTCATGCCGGTGGATGCGTTCAACACGTCCACGATCACGTTCGGGTCCAGGCCGAACTGCTGGCCGATCAGCATGGCTTCCACGCCGATCAGAAAGCCGCCGGCGGATACCAGATTGTTCAGCGCCTTCATGGCGTGGGCGCTGCCCACCTCGCCCACCGCCGTGATGGACGTGCCCATTGCAGACAGCGCGGGGCGCACGCGTTCCAGCGTTTCGGCGGGGCCGCCGAACATGATGGCGAGCTCACCGGTGCGTGCGCGCGGCACGCCGCCGGACACCGGCGCATCCACCATCTGGCCGCCCGCGTTGGCAATGGCCGTCGCCAGCCGCTGCGTATGGGCGGGCACGCCCGAGCTCATGTCCACCACGACGCCGCCCGGGCGCAAGCCTGCCAGCACGCCGTCCGGCCCGTTCAGCACCTGCTCGACGATGGCGCTGGTGGGCAGCATCGTGAAGACGATGTCGCTTTGCGCGGCCAGCGCGGCGCAGGTCGTGGCGGCCTGGCCGCCTACCTCTTGCGCGAACTTTTGCGCCTGTCCGGGCACGGCGTCAAACACCGTGACGGCGTAGCCGGCTTGCACCAGGCGCGCCGCCATGGGCCAGCCCATGCTGCCGATGCCGATCAGGCCGACGCGCTCTTGCGCGGCGCTCATGCTTGCTGCTCCTTGAAGGCACCCTCTTCTTCCAGCACCTGATTGGCGACCTTGAACGCATCCAGGCCGGCGGGAATGCCGCAGTAAACGGTGGCTTGCAGCAGGATTTCCTTGATCTCTTCCACGGTGACGCCGTTGTTCAGCGCGCCTTTGACGTGCAGCTTGATTTCGGCCGGCCGGTTCAGGGCGGTGAGCATGGCCAGGTTCAACATGCTGCGCGTCTTCTTCTCAAGACCCGGACGGCCCCAGGTGTAGCCCCAGCACCATTCGGTGGTGATGTGCTGAAACGCCATCATGAAGTCATTGGCGCGGGCCAGCGAGCCGTCCACGTACTCGGTGCCAAGCACTTCGCGGCGCAGATTCAGGCCTTGGTCGAACAGGGCTTGGGTTTCGGATTTGATGTCTGCCATGAGTTCCTCTGGGTGATTTACGGCAGGCCCTTGGGCACGCGCCGCTGGTTGTTGCTGATAGGTATTTCGCCGTTGCTTGGCGAAAGTGTTTGTCGGATTGTCAGGCAATTATTTATAAAACGTCAATAGTCAGATTGTCGGACAATCCGCTTGACTGCTTAAAGTTTGAGCACAATAATGCCGCAAAGCGCCGGGCTGGCTGCCGTGCGCAAACACCCACAAAAAGCCAGGAGACAAATATGAAGAACACCCCCAAGCAGGCCGTGCGCCATGGGCGCCGGGAATTCGTAGCGGGAATGGGTGCAGTTGCATTGGCGGCATCCCTGCCCCGCCCAGCCGTGGCCGCGCCCAGCGAGATCAACGTGGGCGTGATCCTGCCCCTGTCGGGCGCGAATGCGCAGTTCGGCATCAACTCCCGCCAGGGGCTGGAGCTGGCGGCCGATGAGATCAACGCGGCCGGCGGCATCAAGTCGCTAGGCGGCGCCAAGCTCAAGCTGATCATTGCCGATGCGACCTCGCAGCCCACCACCGCCGCCACCGTCGCGCAGCGGCTGATCACGCAGAACCGCTGCGTGGCCATCATTGGCGCCTATGCCTCGTCATTGACGCTGGCCGTGTCGGAAGTGACCGAGCGCCGGGGCATCCCCTTGCTGACGATGTCGTTTTCCGACGTGCTGACCGAACGCGGCTTCAAGCACATCTTCCAGGTGGTGTCCAAGGGCTCGGTGCTGGGCAAGGCGCAGTACGACTATGCGGCCTCGGTGGTGGCCGGCGCGTCCGACATCAAGAAAATCGCCCTGTTGTACGAAGACACGGCCTACGGCACCTCGCAGGCCGTGGGCGTGCGCAATGCCGCCAAGGCGGCCGGCGCGCAAATCGTGCTGGACGAAGCCTATCCGCTGGGCATCACCGATGTCACGCCGCTGATCAGCAAGCTGCGCGGCTCGGACGCGCAGATCGTATTCCCGATTTCCTACCTGAACGACAGCCTGCTGATCATTCGGGTAATGCGCCAACAGCGGCTTACGGTGCCGGTCGTGGGCGGCGCCGCGGGCTACGTCATTCCCGATTTCGCCAAGGCGCTGGGCCAGTACTCGCAGGCCGTGCTGTCCATCGCGCCGGCCAATTACGACCAGGCCCCGGAATACACCGAGCGGTATCGCAAGCGCTTTGGCACCTTCATGCCGCATGAAGCCTTGGAACATGCCGTGTGCGCGGGCGTGCTTGCCCAGGCGCTGGAGGTGGCCAAGTCCGACAAGCCCGAAGCGGTGTCCCAGGCGCTGCGCGCGCAGAAATATGACCAGGGCTGGTCGGGGGTGATGTCGGGCGGCGGCGTGCATTTTGACGCCAAGGGCCTGAACACCCTGGCCCAGCCCATCATGGTTCAGTGGCAGAACAATGAACTGGTGTCGGTGTGGCCCAAGGAGCTGGCCAAGGGCAGCGTCATCGCCGCCGGCTGAGCACGCCGCGCGCTACACGAAGGACGGAGGGGGACAGTCATGCAATTTTTGCAGGCGCTGGTGGACGGCATTTTGCTGGGCGGCGTGTATGCGGTCATCTCAATCGGGTTGACGCTGGTGTTCGGGGTGGTCTCGATTGTCAATTTCGCCCAGGCCGAATTCCTGATGGTGGGCATGTTCGTGGCGTACTTCGCCTGGAAACTGCTGGGGCTGGACCCGCTGCTGGGGTCGCTGCTGTCTTTCGCCGTGGCCTTTGTGATCGGGGTGCTGACCCAGAAATTCCTGATCAACCGCGTGTTGAAGGCGCCGGCGGTCGCGCAGATTTTCCTGACGGTGGGCTTGCTCATCGTCATGGAGAATCTGGCGCTGATCCTGTTCGGCTCGGAGTTCCGGTCGGTGCAGACGTCCTATCAGATGACAGCGCTGGCAGTCGGCCCGATCCTGCTTAGTGCGCCCTATCTGCTGGCCTTTGTGGTGGCGGCCGTGGCCGGGCTGGCGCTGTGGTGGGTGCTGAAAAAAACCTGGTGGGGCATGGCGGTGCGGGCCACGGCGCAAGATCCGATGGCCGCGCGGCTGTCGGGCATTTCCACCCATCGTGTGCATCAGCTGGCGTTTGGGCTGGGCGTGGGCCTGACGGCGTTGGGCGGCGGCATCATCCTGCCCTATCTCACCGCCTCCACCACGGTAGGCGCGCAGTTCAGCGTGCTGATGTTCACGGCGGTGGTGCTGGGCGGGCTGGGCAGCGTGCTGGGGGCAGTCGTGGGCGGGGTGGCCGTCGGCGTGATCCAGTCCCTGTCGTCGCTGGTGCTGCCGATGCAGCTACAGAACCTGGTGCTCTTCGCCATCTTCATTCTTGTCCTGGCCGTGCGCCCGGAAGGTCTTTTGAAAAGGGCTGCAACATGAGCTTGAACCGGCACTCCCTGCCCTGGGCGATCACGCTCGTGATCGCCGCGGCCGCGCCCTGGCTGCTGGAAGATCAGGGCTATGGCATCCGCGTGCTGACGCTGGTGCTGCTGTTCGCGGCGATGGGCCAATCCTGGAATATCGTGGGCGGTTTGGCCAATCAGATCTCGCTGGGGCATGCCGCCTTTTTTGGGCTGGGCGCGTATACCTCCACCCTGCTGTTGCTGCGTTTTGGCATTTCGCCCTGGCTGGGGATGGTGGCGGCAATGGCGGTGGCGGCCGTGGCTGGCGCCCTGCTTAGCCTGCCCACGATGCGGCTGCGCGGGCATTACTTTGCGCTGGCCACGCTGGCCTTCGGTGAAGTGCTGCGCGCCATCGCCAATACCTGGGCCTCGGTGACGGGCGGGCCGGTCGGTCTGTCCATCCCGTTTTCGGAGGGCCTGGCGCAGATGCAATTCAAGTCCAGCATTCCGTATTACTACCTGATGCTGGGCGCCGCGCTGATCACGTCGGTGGTGTTCGCGCTGATCAGCCGTTCGCGGCTGGGCTACCGGCTGCGCGCCGTGAAGGCTAATCCGCAGGCGGCGGAGGTGATCGGCGTGAACACCGCGCGAACGCGGATCCTGGCGGCGGTCATATCGGCCGCGCTGATGGGCGCCTGCGGCACGCTGTATGCGCAGTTCATCTACTTCTTCGACCCGGACACGGTGTTTTCGCTGGTGGGGGTGTCGGTGCGGGTGGCGCTGATCTGCATCATCGGCGGCGTGGGAACCGTGGCCGGGCCGCTGATCGGCGCGCTGGTCATCATTCCCCTTGAAGAAGTGTTCAACGATTGGCTGTCGGGCCACACGGCGGGCGTGTCCCAGTTGGCGTTCGGGCTGATCTTGATCGCCATCATCCTGATCGAACCGCGTGGCCTGTCCGCTTTGTGGGCACGGCTGCGCAATCTGACGCGGAGCCAGCATGCCTGACATCCTGAAAGTGTCGAACCTGCAGCGCCGCTTTGGCGGGCTGAAGGCGGTGGATGACGTCTCCTTCCGGGTCGAGCAAGGCGACATTCTGGGCCTGATCGGCCCCAATGGCGCGGGCAAAACGACGCTGTTCAATCTACTGGTCGGGCTGTATCCCAGCCAGGGCGGGCGTATCGAGCTCGAAGGCCGGGACGTCAGCGGCCTGCGTCCGCATCAGATTGCCGCGCTGGGCATGACCAAGACCTTCCAGAACGTGGCGCTGTTTCCCGAGATGACGGTAGAGGACAACGTGCTGGTCGGTGGGCTGCTGCGCCACGACGTGCCGCGCGCCCGCCAGGTGGCGCGCGCAAACCTGGATCGCGTGGGCCTGTCTTCTATCGCTGCCAAGCCTGCGGGCGAGCTGTCTTTCCCTGAGCAGGCGCGGGTGGAGCTGGCGCGCGCACTGTGCACCGACCCTAAGGTCTTTCTGCTGGACGAGGTGATGGCGGCGCTGAACGATGCCGAAATGGACGCCTTGCTGGATCTGATCCGCAGCTTGCGGGACGAATCGGGCATTACCTTCATCGTGGTGGAACACCATATGCGCGCCATCATGCGGCTATGCAACCGGATTCTGGTGCTGTCGTTCGGCCAGAAAATCGCGGAAGGCAGTCCGGCCGAGATCGCGGCGGACCCGAAGGTGATCGAGGTGTACCTGGGCAAGTCGATGGAGCAGCTGGAGGTGGCGGCATGAGCCTGTTGCAGATCCGGGGCCTGACCGCCTCTTATGACCGCAGCCCGGTGCTGCATGAGGTGTCGCTGGAGGTGCCTGAAGGCGGCTTCATCACCGTGGTCGGCGCCAACACCGCCGGCAAAAGCACCCTGCTGCGCTGCATCTCCGGCCTGCTGGACAAGGTCAGCGGCAGCATCGTCTTCGATGGCCAGGACATTCTGCGCCTGCCCCCGCACCGGGTGCCGGAGCTGGGCATCGCGCATGTGCCGGAAGGCCGCCATGTGTTTGCCGAGATGACCGTCGAAGAAAACCTGTACCTGGGCGGCTATTGCCGCCGCAGGGATGCCGCAGCGCTCAAGCAGAGCTGCGATCAGGTCTATGCGCTGTTTCCCCGTCTGCGGGAACGCCGCCGGCAGGCGGCGGGTACGCTGTCCGGCGGTGAACAGCAGATGGTGGCGTTCGGCCGCGCGCTGATGCTCAAGCCGCGCCTGCTGCTGCTGGACGAACCCAGCCATGGGCTGGCGCCCAAGGTGGTCGAGGAAATGCACCAGGCCATGATCGACATTCATCGCAGCGGGTTGACCATTCTGCTGGTGGAACAGAACACCCGCCTGGCGCTGTCGGTGGCCGATCACGCCTATGTGCTGCAATCCGGCGAAATGGCGCTGTCCGGCCCCAGCAGCGCGTTGCTGGAAGACAGCCGGGTGCGCGCGGCTTACCTGGGGCTGTGATCATGACCCGCCGGCGGGATATATTGCGTCTTTACGTTGAACCGGCGGCTCGCACCGTAACGGCCACAAGCCTGGACATTGCTTGAGCCCGCCGCCAAGTCAAGCGAGAGACCGTCATGCACAGCCGCTCCGGCGCAGTATTCGAAAAGCCATCCACCTTGCGCACCCGCGTCGAGGAATTTTTGCGCACGTCCATCATGGACGGCCGGATCAAGGGCGGTGAACGCCTGCGTGAAGTTGAACTCTGTGAGCAGCTGAACATCAGCCGCAGCACGCTGCGCGAGGCGCTGCGCACGCTGGAGGCCGAACGGCTGATCTCGATCGAGCCGCACCGGGGGCCGACGGTGGTGCGCATCACCGAGAAGGCGGCGCGCGACCTATACGCCCTGCGCGCCTTGCTGGAAGGATTTGCCGCGCATGAGTTCGCGCGGCTTGCCAGCGATGCCGACGTGGAGCGGCTGCGCAAGGCCGTTCAAGCGCTGAACCGGCAGGCCAAGGGCAGCAATAAATCCGCCCTGCTCGCGGCCAAGCGGGATTTCTACGATGTCTTGCTGTCCGGCTGTGAGAACGACCTGGTGAAAGACATGCTGCCGGGGCTGCTGTCGCGCATCAACCTGCTACGCGCCACGTCGTTTGCGCGGCCCGAGCGGCTGCCCGAAAGCATGGCCGAAATTGACCACATCTTCGAGCGCATCCTGGCTCGGGATCCCGTTGGCGCTCAAGCGGCCGCGCAGAGCCACATCGTCAACGCGGAACGCACCGCGCTCGAAGTGCTAAGACGTCAACAAGAGGAGACATCCACAAGTGAAGACGATCGTTCAGGAACTGAAAGCCGGCGTGATGCTGGCGCATCAGGATAGCGAGTTCAAATCCGCGGTCAAAGGCTTGCTGCCCGCCATTGTGCTGCAAGCCGGGCCCGAGCCGGACGGCAAGGTCAGCGTGTGGACTGGCCAGCCCGCCTCGCCCTCGCAATGCATCGTCATTACTGCGCCCGCCGACACCTGGCGCAAGCTGCTGGACCCTGCCCCCGCCGTGGGCTACCACTCGTTCACCGCCGCGCAGCGTTACGCGCAAGGGCTGCATGTCAGCGGCGACCCGCTGGCCATCGCCCAGGCCCTGCATGCGCTGGAACGCTTGTTCGAATTGCTGCGCGGCCAGATCGACCCCATTCCCGCCCTGCTGGACCGCAGCGCGATCACCGGCCACTACGCCACCCTGGATCTGGGCGCCACCCAGGCGTCGGTCTTTGTTGAGACCAGCGGCCTGGCCGACGGCCCTCCCCTGTTGATGCTGCATACCGCGGGCGCCGATTCGCGCCAGTATCACGCGCTGATGGCCGACCCGGAGCTGCGCAGCCAATGGCGCATGATTGCGTTCGATATGCCCAGCCACGGCCGCAGCATGCCGCTGCCCGGCCGCGCCTGGACGGAAAGCGGGTTGACGCGCGACGCCTATCTGCAGATCTGCCTGGCCGTGATCCATCACGTGGCGCGCGCGCCCGCCGTGCTGCTGGGCTGTTCCATGGGAGCGGCAATGGCGCTCGTCATCGCCGCCAACAGCCCTGCGGAAGTGGCGGGCGTGGTGGCGCTGGAGGCGCCGTACAAAGCATCCGGCCGGTTGTCGCCGATGCTTTGCCACCCGGCAGTGAACCAGGCCGCGCACAACCCCGCGTATGTGCGCGGGCTGATGGGTCCCGGTTCGCCGCTGGCCGCCCGCCGCGAGGCCGCCTGGATCTACGCGCAAGGCGGATACGGCGTTTACGCCAATGATCTCTGGTTCTATAGCGAAGACTTCGATGCGGCCGAACACCTGGGCGGTTTGGACACCAGCACCTTCGGCGTGTCCTTGCTAACAGGCGCCTACGACTATTCCGCCAGCCCCGAAGACTCCCGGCGCGTCGCGGCGTTGATTCCCGGCTCGCGCTTCACCGCCATGGCTGACCTTGGCCATTTCCCCATGGTCGAGAATCCATCGAGCCTGATGCAATACGTCAAGCCAGAGCTTGCCTTGATCCGAGCCGCCCGGGGAATCGCATGAACCTGCCCAACTACGAAGTCTATGCCTTGCGCTACGCCACCGTCGCACGACGACGCTCCCAGAATTTCATCACGCCTCCCGACCCGCATGACGGTCCGATGCCGATGGACTATTTCGTCTGGATCATTCGGAACGGCGACCGCGTCTGGCTGGTCGACACTGGATTCAATGAAGCCGCCGCCCAGGCGCGCGGCCGCGAATTCCTGCGCTGCCCGATCGACGCGCTGAGGGCGCTGGGCATCCGGGCCGCCGACGTGAGCGACGTGATAGTGACGCATCTTCACTACGACCACGCCGGCAATATCCGCAAACTGCCCCACGCGCAACTGCACCTGCAGGAAAGCGAATTGCACTACGCCTGCGGCTGCAACATGCGCTTCGATCTGCTGCGCCACGCCTATGCCGTGGAAGACGTGGTGGACGTGGTGCGCGGCGTGTATGACAAGCGGGTCTCGTTCTACCACGGGCACGACGAACTTGCACCCGGCCTGCAACTACTGCACATCGGCGGCCACACCCAGGGGCTGCAGTCCGTACGCGTCCACACCGCCCGAGGATGGATCGTGCTGGCGTCAGACGCCAGCCACTATTACGACAACATGGGGCAAGACGCGCCCTTCCCGATTGTGCTGAATGTCGCAGACATGCTGGCTGGCTTCGAAATCCTGCAGAAATTTGCAGAATCTCCCGAGCACATCGTTCCCGGGCACGACCCGCTCGTACGTTCGCGGTATCCCGCGTTCGCCGATGGCAATGTCGAAATCGTGTCACTGCACATGGATCCTCGAAGTTGATCAAGGATTAGCCTCGCGCCTTGCCATCAGGGATTACCCCATATCCCAGCTGTGTCGCAATCCCGCAGCACTCGCATCGTCATGCGAGTGAAAGTCATCGCGGAATGTAAACGCCTCGCTTACACTCTGTCGTTTTGTAAATTTGTCGTTACAAGACGACATAATTCACACGCCCGGCAAGCGCACCAACCATGCGCTTGAGCTGACAGCGCGCAGGTGCCAACCGCCGCTTCCCGGGATGCCACCGCCCTTCCCCAGCGTCGCGCATGCCTGCGCACATCCAGTACAAGCTATGAACAAAATCCACCGAGTCGTGTTCAACACCGCAACCGGCGCATGGCAGGCCGTCAGTGAAATCGCGCGGGGGCCAAGCAAGAGCAGCAGCGATTCCAGGCGCGTGCGCCGTAGCGCTGCGATGGCTGCCGCGGTTGGCGCGTTCTTGTCGGGCGGGGCGACGATCCCCTCTTCGGCTTGGGCGGCGTGCACGGTGAATACCAGCGCCGCACTCGCGATGTGCTCGGGTACCGACCAGCGGAACTTCAGCAATTTCCTGGACGGCCTTCAGGTGATCATGGATCTTGGCGCCGTCGCCGGCTCGGTGACGGGCAGCGGCGCGCCAGTCTTTCGCATGGGCGGCAGCAATGTCCGTCTCCAGAATAGCGGTCAGATCAACCCATCCGTCGGTGCTCAACAGAGCGTGCTGACCACCGGGGTGAAGGCGGGCAATGCCAACAATAATCAGCACATTGAGATCATCAACTTCTCGGGCGGCTGGATTTCCGGCACGGGCGCCAACCTGGGCGCCTCCATCGCCAACCTGGACGGCATGGCGCTGGATGTGCAAGGCGGCCCGGGCGGCTTGGCGGAACTGACCAATAACGGCATCATCTCCGCCATTCCGATTGTCGGCGCAACGCTGGCAGCCGACGACATGCCGACTGTCGCCGTCCATGGCGGCATACAGGTCGACATGACCAACACCAACCAGCTCCACGGGCGCGTGGCATTCGAAGCCTCGACGCAGGGCAACATCTTCACCAACACCGGAACGCTGCTGGGCAGCGTGTCGTTGGGCGCTGGCGGCGGCGGCAATACCTTCAATGCGATCACCGGCTCCTCAGTGAGCACAGGAGTCGCCACCGGCACCACGTCCGTCAGCGTCGACTCGCACCCCAATCTTGTGTTCGTCGCGCCCGGCATCGTGGACGGCGGCGCCGGCGGCAATAACACTTTGGCATTGAAGAACGCGATCGGCGGTGGTTCGGGTAGTGCCGGCTCTGGTGTGATTTCGGCGGCCAACTACATCAATTTCCGCAACCTGTCGGTGCAAAGCGGCACCTGGCAGGTCAACGGCGCCCTGCTAGCCGGGGCTTCCACCAGCACGACACTGAGCGGCGGCACGTTGTTGGTGAACGACGGCAACGTATTCGGCGCCGGCTCCCTGACCGCCGGCGGCGGAGCGCTTGGCGTCCAGACAGGCAGCGTGGCCCTGGGCAACAACATTGGCCTGCAACCGAATTACAGCACTTTCGTCCATGGACTGACGATCGCCGGCAATGGCGACATCACGTTAAACGGCACAATCTCCGGCGCTACCAATGGAACGCTGACCAAGAACGGCACAGGCATCCTGCGGCTCAACGGCGCCAATACTTACGCCGGTGGCACCCGGCTCAATGCCGGGACGACCGTCGTCAGCACGGACGCTGCTTTTGGCACCGGCCGTGTCGTCATCGGCGCCTCGGGCGCGCGTATTGATGGCGCCGGCAGTATTACTGTAAATAACGATATCAACCTGGAGGGGAACATCGCGGTTGGCGGCTCCGGCAGCCTGACGCTGGGTGGGGTCATCAGCGGCTTCGGCAGTAGTAGCCTGACGAAAGTGGGCTCAGGCCAGCTTACGCTGCCCAATGCCAACGGCTATATGGGCAACACCACGTTGGTGTCCGGCACGTTGCAGGTTGGCGACGACTCGGCTCTGGGTTGGGGCACCTTGACCGTCGCTGGCGCCAGCACCCTGACCAGCACGCAATCGGTAGCCTTGGGCAACCCCGTACAGCTGAATACCGGCCTGACCATCGGCGGCCCCAACGATCTCACCCTCAACGGCCTGATCAGCGGCGGCACAGGCAACACGTTGACCAAGACGGGCAGCGGCAATCTCACGCTGGGTGCCAACAATTCCTTCTCCGGCGGCATCGTCCTCAACAGCGGCACCCTGACGTCGCGCAATGGCGGCGCCCTCGGCGCCGGCACGTTGACCGCCAACGGCGACAGCCGCCTGGCATTCCGTTCGGGCCAGGTCGTCGGCAACGCGATCGCCATCGGCAATGGCGCCACATTGGAAGTTTCGACCGCCGATCCGATCATTCTCATGGGTGGGGTATCCGGCAGTGGCGCCCTTGCCAAAACCGGCGCCGGCAACCTCAATTTCGCCAGCGGCAGCAACACCTTTACAGGCCTGCTTGATGTGCGCCAAGGCACGCTGACCACATCTGTCCCCAATGGGCTGGGCGTCAATCCCGATCTCAATGTCGGCACCGGCGCAAGGGTCAATCTGGGCTTTCAGACCGCCATCGGCACTTTGACCGGCAGCGGCGCGGTCGAAACCAATTCGGGCATGACCCTCACCGTGGGCAATAACAATGGCAGCTCCATGTTCGCCGGCGTCATCAGCGGCGCGGGCAGCCTGACCAAGGCGGGCACCGGCACCTTGATCCTCGGTGGCATCAACACCTATACCGGCAACACCCAGGTCGACGCCGGTCGCCTGCACCTGGATGCCGGCAGCCGCCTGGCCGGCGGACAGGTCACTGTGGCCAGCGGCGCCAGCCTGAGCGGAAGCGGCACGCTGGCCGGCAATCTGAACATCGACGGGAACGGCGCCCTGGACCTGGAAAGCGGTCGCACGCTGACCGCTGGCAACCTGACGCTGAACCCCGGCAGCCGTATAAACGTGGCCCTGGGTGCGCCGTCGTCGACGCCGTTGGCGAGTGCCAATAACCTGCTGCAGTTCTTCAACCCCACGTTCAACTTCAGGGATGCAGGCGGCTTGGGCAATGGGACCTACAGGCTGTTCAGTTTCGGCGGCGCGTTCAATAACACCGGATTCACCCTCGGCCCCTTGCCCGACGATGTGCAGGCGAGCGACATCACCTTCCATCACGTTTCGGGCGGCATCAACGTCGTCATCCAGTCGGCATCGCTGGAGTACCAACACTGGAATGGCAACGGCGTCTGGAACAGCACCAACACCAACTGGGAGAACTCGACCGGCTCCGCCGCCAACGCCTGGCGCTCGGCCAAGGCGGCATTCGGCGGCATGGCCGGCACTGTTGTCATCGAGGGCATGCAAGCCCTTACCGGCGCGGACTTCAAGACCGATGGCTACCGGCTGACCGCGGGCACGGCGGGCGGGCTGAGTCTGGTGAACAGCATCGGCGGTTCGGCCAACTTCATCACCGACGCAGGGGTGACGGCGTTGATCGACGCTCCGGTCAGCGGATTGGGAAGGCTGCAGAAGAGTGCCGCCGGCGCCCTGATCCTGACCGGCGACAACTCCTACTCCGGCGGCACCTTGCTCGGCGAGGGCACGCTGGTCGTCCGCCACGACCGCGCGCTCGGCAGCGGCGGCCTGAACATCGCGAATGGGGCGCGCCTATTGGCCGATACGCACGACGTGCAATTGCAGAACAGCGTCATACTCGACGGCGGCCAGGCAAGCCTGGATGCCGACGACGGCGCCACGATGACGCTGAGCGGCGATGTCAGCGGTGCAGGCGGTATCGCCAAGAACGGCGCGGGCACGCTGCGGCTGCTCGGCGCCAATAGCTACCAGGGCGGCACGACCGTCAATGCCGGCCGCCTGGTGACCAGCGTCGCTGGCCTGGGCGGCGGCGCCATCATCAACAATGCCGAACTCGAACTGGACCAGGCGGCAGACGCCACGCTACTGCAGACCCTGGGCGGCATCGGCAACCTGACGAAGACCGGGGCAGGCACGCTCACGCTGGCAGGCGCTAACACCTCGACCGGCGCCACCATCATCAGCGGGGGCCGTCTGGTCGCCTCCGTGGCCACCTTGGGCAGCGGCGCCATCATCAACAACGCTGCGCTCGACCTGAACCAGAAGACCGACGCCACGCTGGCCCAGGCCATCAGCGGCAACGGCACGCTGACCAAGACGGGTGCGGGCATCTTGACGCTGACCGCCGACAGCCACGCGTTCAGCGGTAACACGCAGCTTTCGACGGGTACGCTTGCCATGGGCTCGGGCGCCGTGCTGGGCGGCACCCTGGCCGTGGGCAACGGCGCAACCCTGACAGGCGCGGGCGCAGTCGGAACCACCACGCTGGCCAGCGGCGCCACGATTGCCCCGGGCAGTGCCGGCGCATCGGGCCACGTCCTCGGCACGCTGAGTATCGGCGGTGACCTGACGTTCCAGCCCGGATCCACCTATCTGGTCCATGCCGATCCCGCATCCAGCGCCAGCGATCGCATCGTCGTCTCAGGCACGGCTCGCCTCGCAGGCGGGGTGCTGCACGTCGGGCCCGAGTCGGGCTTCGATGTGGCCAAGGCCTACACGATTCTGTCGGCTGGCCACGTAAGCCAGACGTTCGACAGCGTGGCGTCCAACTACGCTTATCTCGCCCCGACGCTGCAGTACCGCGACACCGATGTCTTGCTGCAGCTGCAGCGCAAGCAGGTGCCGGTCGATCCGGTCACGCCCGTCGATCCAGGCAAGCCGGTCGATCCGGGCAAGCCGGTACCCCCCGACACGCGTCCCATTGCGTTCGCCGACCTTGCCGCTACAGGCAACCAGCGTGCGGTGGCCAACGCCGTCGAACGCATGTCCGCCAGCAGCGCCCTGCACAAGTTCGTGCAGAACCTGCCCGACGGCGCCCCGCAAAACGTATTCGAAAGCCTGTCTGGCGAAAGCCACGCCTCCGTGCAGGGCAGCATGCGCAACGGCGCGAACCTGTTCAGCGCGAATGCGCTCAATCACCTGCATGCCAATCTGACGTCCAACCTGCGCCAGGGCGACCCTGTCGCCCAATTCGGCGGCTCGCTGCCCGCCTCGGCCTTGCCCAGTTCCCGCGCCCTGCCCCTGTGGGCCGAGGTCGTGGGCCACTGGCAAACCTACTCGGGCGACGGCAACGCCGCACGCATGAAACAGACGACGGGCGGCCTGTTCCTGGGCGGCGATGCGGAAGTGGCGTCCAGCGGCTGGCGCGTGGGCGGATCGCTCGGCTACACCAACGCCGACTCTCGCGTTTCCGACCGTAGCGCCAAGGCCTCCGTGGACAGCTACAGCGCCTCAATCTACACAGGCAAGTCCTTCGGGCTGGGCTCCGCCAACCTGAACGTGATGGGCGGCATGGCCTATACCTGGCACGACATCAACTCCCAACGCAACGTTGCTGGGCTGGGCCAGAACCTGAAGGCCGACTACCACGCCAGCACCGCACAGGTGTTCGCAGAGGTGGGCTACGCCATGGGCCAGCACGATAAGGTAGGCATCGAACCGTTTGCAGGATTCAGCCTGGGTCAGCAGCGCACACGCGGTTTCCAGGAAAGTGGCGGATTCGCAGCGTTGGGAGCCGACAGCAGCAACGACGACTTGGCCAGCACCATGCTGGGCGTGCGTGCACACAGCGACTTCCTGCTGGGCCGCACCGAAGGACGCCTGCGGGCCACGCTGGGTTGGCGCCATGCATTCGGCGACGTGAGCACCCAGACCACCATGGCTTTTGAAGGGGGGCCGAATTTCACCGTGGCCGGCGTGCCGCTGGCGCGCAACACCGCCGTGGCGGGATTGGAAGCCGGGATGGAGCTTAGCCGCAGCAGCGCGCTGGTGCTGGGCTACAACGGCGAATTCGGCAGCGGCAACCGGGACCATTCGGCGCAGGTGCGTGTGCGCTGGGCGTATTGATCGGATATGTGTCCGGGGCCATGTGACGCCTCGGGCAAGTTCAAAAGCCGCTTTCACGGATGGCCAGGCTGGCTACGTACCGCAGCCCGGCCATCAGGCGGCTGCGCTCCGCCCCTGTGAAATAGGCTTTGCCCCGCTGTTCACGCAGCACGGGCAAAGGTTCGTCCAACGTCACGCGCACGGCATATAGCGAATACTCGGGAATCAACGCGTCCTGCTTCTGAAAAGCAGGAATCGGGCCGTCATGCACGGTGGCCAGCATGGGCGAAGATAACTGCTGCAACCGTGCCGGGGCAATTGCTTCGATGCTGCCGCACTGCCGCCGGGGGGAAAGCTCAAAGTAGAAACAGCCACGGTCGCCTGGCCGCAAGGCATGAACGTCTTCTTCAGACACAAAGGCCTCGACGATCCAGTGGTCAGGGTTCACCAGCCATCCCAATGGCTGACGTTGACCGACCCAGGTTCCGGCGCGCACCTCCGGCGAGACGTCCAGCCAGACGCCCGCGAACGGTGCTCGCAGCGTCAAGCGCGCCTTTTCCGCCGCGACGGAGGCTGCATTGGCCCGGCTGAGCGCCAGCGATTCTATAGTGGCCGCCTGCTGATCCAGACCGCCCGACTGGTCCAGCAGACCGGACAGGCGGGCTGCGCCACCTCGGATGCCCGCCCGGGCCGCATCGGCCTGGCTTGCCAGTTCCGGATTGTCCAAACTCACGAGAACGTCTCCGGCAGCTACCGGACCAGCGTCGATGCGCATGTCAACGCGCGCGGGGGTAGGTGCGAAGGCCGCCCACATCTGGGCGGGCCGGGCCAACGCGGGTGCCCGCACCGGCGTCGCGCTGGGCACTGCAAGCCAGACAAGAAACAGTATCGGAATCAGGAGCAGCACAAAGCGCCTGGTGCCTCTGGTTTCGCGGCGTCGCTGCGACCAGATGCGTAGTTCGCGCCAACACGGACGCACGATGAAAAAGCCGATTTCCACGGCAAACAAGAATATGCCCAGCGCTTTGAAGAAGAAGTGGTAGACCGCCACCGCGATCCCAAGATACACGGCCAGGCGATAGATCCAGGTAACCCAGGCGAACGCGATCAACCGTCGCCGCCGCGGCGCAGCAAACGGTTCCGGCCAGGGCTCCTGCCACCCGAGCAGCCCGCGGCGAATTGCCGTGCGGGCCAGAGCCGCGGCGCGTTCGTGCAGGTTCGGCATGTCCAGCAGGTCCGACAGGATGAAATAACCATCGAAGCGCATGAAGGGGCTGGCGTTCAGCAACAGCGACAGGACCCAGCTTGTGGTGGCGAGATAAAAGCACGCTTGCCGGAGAATGCCTGGCGGCAGCAACGCCCAGGACAGGGTCGCAAGGCCGGCGATCATCAGCTCCGTGCTTATGCCCGCTGCGGCGATCATGAGCCGCTTGCGTGGGGCCGCCAGTCGCCAGGACTCACTCGTGTCGGTGTACAGCATGGGCCACATCACCAGGAAGGCGACGCCCATGTGCCCGACCCGAACTCCAAAATGCGTGGCCACCAAGGCATGGCCGAACTCATGTAGGGTCTTTGCAACCAGCAGCGCGAGCGCAAATCCCATGGCCCCCTGCCAGGACACCGATTCGAACAGCGTGTGTTGGAAGGTGTCCCACTGCCGCAGGGTAAGCACAATCCCCGTTAGCGACAGCGCGGCAACGACCCAGAGCGTGGCGGGATGGAACAGAAAGCGCAGCGCCCGGTACAAATGCCTCAGCCAGTAAGTCGGGTGGATGAGGGGTATGCGAAAGAACAGGTAATTGTGGAGCCACCACTTGGCCTGGCTCCACGGGCGGCGCGGTTCCGCCTGCGCCATGGCCTGGCTCTGCGACGGCGCAGGCCGCAGCAGGTCGTTGGCACGCAGGAAATCGGCAAACGCGCGCAATTGCTCCTCGTCCGGATGCAAGGTGGTCCGGCAACCAATGTCGGCCAGCAAGTCCCCAGGCGCCATTCGCCAGCGCGACAGAAATTCGAATTCCAGCCAGCCGATCCGGAAATGACGGTTTCGCACCGGGTCTTCGATCACCCAGGCCGGACTGCCATCGGCGTGCGGGCTGGCCGGGAACAGCCTCAGGTCTTCCCTCAAGCTGGGGAAGTTCTCAATGGCGGCGGCCGGCATCATGGCGGCGTCCTCACAGGCCAAAAAAGGCACGAATCGCCGCGAGCGGCCGCCGGATGATCTCAAAGCCGAGAATCGAATGCTCCCCTGAAAGCCGTGCTGTGCCCTTCAGGCCGATCCGCGCTTGATCGCCTTCGTCTACGCTTGCCCGCAGGCGATAGCTGGGCACGCCCTCGGGCGTCAGTGCGGCCTGGTAGCTCGTTTCGATCACTTTGCCGCGAAGCGGCTGCATCGGTCGCACCGTCAGGTACAGGTCTACAGGCGCGCCTACCTCCAGGGCGATGGCGTCGGACGCCGGCAATTGGACCAACATTGCGGGTTTGTCCGGATCGGCCAATTGCATGATGCGTTCACCGGTCACGACCGGCTTGCCGATCCAATCGTTGGCATCGCTGAATACCGCCACCCCCGCACTTGGCGCGCGTGTCTCCAGCCGCTGGAGCTGGGAACGGATGGAGGCCAGCTCGGCGCGCCGCTCTTCCGCCCGGCTTTGCAGTTGGGTCAGCCGCGAACGGCTGTCTTCATTGCGGTATGCCGTCTGACTCGCCGCGACGTACTCTGCATCGGCCACGGCCACAGCGCGAGTGGCCACCTCCAGCCTGTGGCTGAGCGTGGTGTCGTCCAGCGAGAACAGCAGTTGCCCCGCTTTCACCATCTGATTCGGCCGCACGTGAATTGCCTTCACTACACCGTCCAGCGGTGCGCTGATCATCTGAAGGTCCAGTGAGGTGACCTCGCCTGGGGCCAGCGCGCGCTGGCGCACGGGCAGAAAGCACAGAGCCGCCACCAGCAGGAGCGCCAATCTGGCAATCCACGTTTTGCGCCGGCGCAGCGGTCCGTGCGTCCGACGGGCCAGCAACTCCCAACTGTAGGCCCAGGATTGCGCCAGCCTGCCCATGACGGCGGACTGGGCGGACGTCGGCGGGTGTTCCAGCAAGTAGACCGCCCACCCCAACGGCTCGCCAGCACGGCTTTTCAGCGGCAAAAGCCACGCGCCCGCCGGCCACCACTCTCGCCATCCCCGGGCGACCAGTTCCGTGTCGGCTGTGGGAGTCGCTGGCGGCTCAAGCCAGGTCTTGCGCTGGCTGGCTTGCTCGCGCAGCCATTTGCGCGCCTGCCCAAGCCACACCACGTAGGGGGAATCCTGATCAACCGAGACCAGCCCGGAAATGTTCAACAGGCGCCAATCGTTGCCAGTGTCCTCAAAAATCAGCGCCTGACGGTAATTGAGCAACGGATGCGCATCGTTGGCAATGTGAAAGCTCAGCTGTTGAACATCTTCGGCCTGACGCGCCAGGCCTTCCACCTCCGACAGCTGCAGCAAGAGGAGGATATCGTCTTGCATAGCCTCACCGCGCAAAGCCGAAGTCGGCGATGCCGCTCATGCCTGGTAGCAAGTCGCGTCCCGGATCCTCCGCCCTGCCCTCCAGTTCGATCGACTGCGCCACCGCATCAACGCGCGCGTTGACTGCAGTGACCTGCGCCTGGTATTGCTTGCCGGTTTCGATCACGTCGAGCTGAAATGGCGTCCCGACCTTGACTTTGCCCAGCTGCCGCGACGGCAGGTTCAGCCTTAACCGGGGCGGCGCGTCACTGACCAGATCGACCAATGGCGCGCCCGCGTTGACGCTTTCAAAGGGGCGCACGTAGACCTTGGCGACGTAACCGGCAAATGGCGCGGCAACCGTGCAATAGCCGACCTGGGTCTGGGCCAACGCCTGGGCTGCGTTTGCGCGGTCGGCGGCCGCTCGCGCCAGCGCGACTTCGGTGTCGCCCGCAGCGTCCAGCTTGCGCAAGCCCACCTTGGCGCGCAAGTTTTCGCGGGCTCCCGCCACCTCCGCCGACGCCATGCGCAGGCGCGCCTCAGGCTCGCCGCAATCCAGCCGGAACAGCACATCTCCCTTTTCCACATGGCGGCCCAGCTGCGTTGCCATAGATTCCAGCCGCCCCGCCATGGGCGCCGCAAGCGTGCTCTCGGGATCAGCCGCCAGCAGGACCCGGACAGCGTTCGGATCGCTCGCCAAGTCTGGCACCGCGCCCGGCATGGGCGCCTGCGCGTTTGCCGGCACCCAGGCGCACGCCATCAGGACCATCGGAACAAAGCCCTTTCCTGCCCGACTCAGGTATCCGCTCATTTTGTTCCACTTTGGGCCAACAGCGTGGTGCGCTCCCAGTCCGTCATGGTTTTTTGGATCTCGGCGGCCAGGGTGGTGACGTCATGGTTCGCAATAATGTCCGGCATCACGTCCAGACCGATGGAGTTGTACAGCCGTCCCCAGGCTGCTTGGGCGTCAGAATAAGCCGCAAAGCGCTGGTATTGCGACAGAAGCCAGCGAGCATCCGCACGGATGAACTCCAGCTTGGAATCAGCAGAAATGCTGGCGCTCTTCTCCGCGTAATCCCGCAGTCGGTTGTCCACTTGGGAGCTCTGGTCCGCAAACTCGTACTGCTCGCGCGCCAAGTAGTAACGCTGCGCGGCAACCCGCACCTGGGTCAGCACCGCCATGGACAGCGCCAGGCGGCGCATATCCGCGACTTTGGCCTGGTTTTCGCCCGCGGCCTGAAGTGCCGGGAGTTTGAGCAGACTCAGCAGATTCCACGAAACGCGTACGCCAACCGACTGCCATGTGTTGTTGTAGAGGTATTCGTTGGAGTCGTAGTACGTGCCAGCGTTGATGCTGATGTTCGGCCAAAGCTCGGCCTTGGCGATCTTGATGTCGTTGTCCGTCACGCGCTTGCGGTACCACTCTTCCATGATCTCGGGACGGTTCTCCAAGGCCAGTTGCTCCAACGCGGAGACGTTCATGTTGGGCATGGGGATCGCGGGCGGATTCTCGTCCGCCACCTTGAAGTCCGTGCCTGGCGGTAGCGACATCAGGGCTGCAAGCTCGGCGCGCGCCAATTCCAGGTCCTGGCGCCGTGTCGAAAGCAGGCTTACAGCGTCCAGCAGCGCGCGCTGATAGGCCAGCGCCTCCTGGCGGGGCAACAGGCCGCGCTTTTCGGCTTCGCGGGCGTTGTCCAGCCCTTTGCGCACCCGCACCAGCAGGTCATCCACTGACGCGATCAGTCGCTGCGCGCCTACTGCGCGCCAATAGGCATTTCGGACATCCTGCAGCACGTTCTGCACGACTTTGCGGCGGCGCTCTTCTGCCATCAGCACCTGATCCATTTTCTGCTGGGACCGCTCGTAAGCGACCATGAAATCCAGCGTGCTCCAACTGAATTCCAGATCCGCCAACCGGTGATAGCGTTGCTCGGACGTCGATGGCCGCAAGCTGACCTCGCCGTCTTCGATGCCGATAGACGTACCGCCCGAATCGTTGGACCGGTCAGTGTATCCGGCCGACGCGATTAGCTTGGGCAGCATCTCGTGGCGCGTCACGTCTACCAGATTGCGCGACAACGCGCTTTCCATCAGCTTGAGCCGGTAGTCCAGGTTGTACTTCAGCGCGCGAGCGGCTGCCTCGTAGAAAGTGATGGGATGCGAAATTGGCTCCTGGTCCGCATACATCATCTTCCGGTCCTGCTCGATGCGCTGCAGGACTTCGTCGTGGGTGTAGGGGCTGGCCAGCTGACTGGATGAGCAGGCGCTCAAGCCAAACACGGCCAGCGCCACCAAATTCGTTCGAATCACGAGCTTGCGTCGCTTCATATCGTTCCTCGCTCGGTCGCTACCGCACTTGCCTCGTCATCGGCCGCCCAATGCTCTCGCCATGAGCCGCTTGCGTTGGCGCGTATCTGTCCGCTGAAGGATTCCGCGCCGCGTCTCGAGGGTTCGCCGCGTTCGTCTGCGCGATCGGATCGGCTGTCCTGCGGCAGACGCAGTTCCTTGTACGTGAACACCGAGTCGTCGCGCAGCAGGCCGTCTGCCGACAGGAACACATTCGCGTAGCGGGTCTGCAGGCAGGCATCTTGATATCGCGCCTGCCATTGCAGCGCCTGCACAGTGCGCGACAGCGGCGTCTCGTGATCCTGCCCCAGGTCGGCAGCCTGCGATTCCAGAGTGATCTCGGGCGGCATGCCAAGCGCCGGCCGTTGCCCGCGAATGCTCGCATCGAGATAGCGTTCAAAGGCCAGCGTGTCCCGCACGGTCGGCGTAACGTAGACCACCGGATCCACGCGCAAGTCCGTATGAAACGCGCGCTCGGTCTCCTGCCCGAACAACGCATACGGGTTGGGTGGAGCAACGTAGTCGGCATCAAGCGTCAGGACGATCGTCAGGCGGGCTTCGGACTGATTGCCGGCCAGATCCGAAACTGTGTAGATGAACGGATCCTCCAGGATGGACCCGCGTCCGCGGGCTGCCTGCACTTCCGGATTGGTCAGATCAATTTCGTAGCGATAGCTGCCGTCGGCGTTCATGACAATGGTGCCGTAGCGCCCCGCCAGGGTCTGCCCTATCTGCCCGGCCTGCGCCCCGCCCTGCTCCGGCCGGATGCCGATCACGGAAATCGCATCGCCGCCATCGACGTCGCTATCGTTGCCCAGCACATTCCCCTGCACGACGGGCGGGCCGGAGGCGTCATCCACGTACGCCGTATCATCGCGCGCCTGGGGCGTGTCGTCACGCCCGGAAATGGTGACGATGAGCCGGGCCTGCGCCAGTGCGCCGTCCGCATCGCGCATCGTGTAGGTGAAAACCTCGGTCAACGTCTCGGAAGGGGTTCTCAGCGCTTGCACCACCGCGTTGCTGTTGTCGACCACGTACTGATAGTCGCCATTGGCGCCCATGATCAGCGTCCCGTATAGCCCGGCGATCTGGCCGACCGCCCCGGGCGTGGCCGAGCCCATTCCCACCGCGACGACCGACCGCGCGTCCCCCGCGTCTACGTCGGTATCGTTGGCTAGCACATTGCCGGTCGGGTCGACGCCTAGCTCGGCATTGTTGACCCCTCCTGCTTCCACGGCGGCCGCCGCATCATCAATGGCGACAGGCGTATCGTTCTGGCCCAGGATCAGAATGACCAGTGTGGCGCTGTCCTGCAGGCCGCCGCTATCTGAAATGGTGTACGTGAACACATCGCGCAAGGTGTCGCGCACCAGACGCAATTGTTCGACGGCGGGCAGCGTGTTGTCCAGCACATAGGAATAGCTGCCGTCGTCGTTCACGATCAGGTCGCCATAGGTGCCGCGCAACACGGCGCCCACCGTGCCAGCGGTTCCGCCTCCGATTGCGGGACCGGTGCGAATCCCTACGACCGTCACGGCTTCGCCCTCGGCGTCGGTGTTGCGCAACGTGACGTCTCCGACCGGGTCTCGCCCCGGGAACGGCTGGTTGTCGCGCATACCCTGCTCCACGGCGATTCCGACCACCGGATTGGCGAGCGGGGGATCGTTCACACCCTGGATAGTGATGTTCAATTGGGCGTGGCTGGCCAGGCCCCCGCCATCCACGACGCGGTAAGTAAATACCTCCACCAGCGTCTGGCCCACGTCCAGCGCTGCCACAGCCTCGTTCGTCTCGTCGGCGTGGTAGCTGTAGCTGCCGTCCGTGGCGATGTCCAGCCAGCCATACAGACCATCTACGCGCACCGGCGTTGAGCCTGTCACCGCCGTCAGGCCTGCGATACCGGCGCCCTCGCGAATCCCGTTGACGGCTTTGGTGTCGCCGGCGTCCACATCGGTATCGTTAAGCAGCACATTGCCGCCGGCATCGCTGGCCGGTGAAACCGATGTGGCGGGCGTGGCGGTGTCGGTGTCATCGACCGCCACGGGAGCGTCATAACTTCCGGCGATCGTAATGGTCAGTGTCGCCGTGTGCGTCTGACCGGCCAGATCGCGCACGGTATAGACATAGGTTTCCACCAGGGATTGCCCCGCCCTCAATTGTTGGACCGCTGTCAGCGCATCGTTGACCTCATAGCGGTACGAGCCGTCGGCCTGCAGGAACAGGCTGCCGTACAGCCCCGCCGACGCGCCGCCCACGATTCCCGCCGCCGCCTGGGAATTTTGGACTGCCGACACCGACTTGCGGTCGCCGGAATCCACGTCGGTGTCGTTGATCAGAACATTGCCCATGGCGGGGCTGCCTGGCGTGTTGTTGTTCGTGCCGCCGGCCTCCTTCGCGCCGCCCGTATCGTTGCGCGCAACTGGCGCATCGTCGGCGCCTGTAATGGTCACCGTCAGCTGGCCGTCGCTGGTCAAGCCAGCGGCATCGCTGAGCCGGAAGGTGAAATATTCGACCAGGGTATCGCTGGACAGCCGCAACGCCTGCACCGAGGCCAGCGAGTTATCCACCACATAGGCGTACGTGCCGTCGGCATCTATGCGCAACGTGCCGAATCGGCCCTGCACCGTCGTGCCCGCGGCCTGCATGGCTGCGCCGGCTCCGGGCTGGCCGGCGTTGAAGCCGGCGATGGATAGCGTATCGCCCGTGTCGGGGTCCGTTCCGGCCGCTGGCAGCAGGTTGCCCGTGGGATCGAGCCCCCCGGTGTCGTTGCCGGTTCCGCCCTTCTCCATGGCGGTGATCGCTTGTGCAACGGACTGAGGCGCATCGTCCGTGCCGGTGATCGTGATCCGCAGAACGGCGCTGGATTCCAGTCCGCCAACGTCCCGGACCTTGTAGGTAAAGTCTTCGAAAATGGATACGCCCGCCGGCAACGCCTGCACGGAGGGGTTCGCGTTGTCTACGGTGTACACATACGAGCCGTCAGCCAGCAGCGTCAGTGCGCCGTAGCTGCCGGCAATGACGATAGCCGAACCTGTCGCGTCCGGCACCGCGCCGCCGCTGGCGTCGCCCGCACGCGCGCCCGCTACGGAGAGTCTCTCGCCGTTGGCCGCACTGTCCACGTCGTTATCGTTTGTCAGCACATTGCCAATCGCTGGCCGTCCTCCCGACGTATTGCTTGTTCCGCCGGCTTCGGTCGCCTCGTCCGTGTCGTTGCTCGCCACCGGGGCGTCGTTCTGACCGAGGATGCGGATACGCAATTCAGCCTGATCGCTCAGATTGCCAGGGTCGGAAACGGTGTAGGTAAACACGTCGACCAGTGTGTTTCCCGCCGTGCGCAACGCCTGCACAACCGGATCCATTTCATTCAGGGCGTAGCTGAACGTGCCATCGCTGTTCAGCGTCAGGGACCCGTATTGGCCCACGATGGGAGCACCGATCGGCAGCATGGCGCCGCCGCCAGCTTCCGAACCTGTACGCGCTCCGGTGACCGTCAACGGGTCGGCGTCCGGGTCGATATCGTTTTGGGTCACATCCCCCGATGCCGTGCGCCCGGGGGTGGCGTTGCCGACGCCGCCTTGCTCCTGGGCAATGGCCACGGTGTCGCTGGCCACGGGCTGGTCCGACAGGCCATGGATGCGGATCACCAGCACCGCGCTGCTCTGGCCGCCATCGGCATCTTGCAGGCCATACACGAAACGTTCGTCTATCGAGTCATCGGGACCAAGTGCGACCAGCGCCGCGTTCAGACTGTCGATTTCATAGGTGTAGCTGCCGTCGCTGTTCATGCGCAGAACGCCATACTGCCCATTCAGGGTCTTTTCCACCCCTGCGAGCACGGCCTCCTGAGCGCCACCTTCAGGGCCGATGCTATTGACCACGGCGGTCGCCATATCGTTGTCGACGTCGCTGTCCAACAGCGCCGGATCATTGACCGTGTAGGAATCGGCAATGACATTGCCCTGGGGGTTACGGGGCACGCCGATAACGGTACTGTTCGCGACGTCCACCTCCGCAGTGTATCCTTCACCAAGATTGTCGACGGCCACCGGATTGTCATTGGCGCCGCTAATGGTAATGACCAGCGACGCCACCGCGTTCAACCCGCCTGCGTCCGTCGCAAGGTATTCGAAGGTTTCCTGCAAGACGTCGCCCTGATTCAGAGCCTGCACGGTCGCGTTGCTGTCGTCCACCGTGTAGACGTAGCTACCGTCGGCGCCCAGCCGCAACACGCCATACAGTCCGGTCACGAGCCCCCCGTCTGCCGATGTGGTGTCTGCCGGAATACTCTGCGTTGGCCCGGGGCCCGTGGGGGTCTGGCTGCGCGCCAGCGTAACGCTGCGTGTGTCGCCGTTGTCGACATCGCTGTCATTGTCCAGCACATTGCCGCTGGCGGGGCTGCCGCCCGTGTCGTTGGCCGTGCCGCCCTTTTCTTGCGCTGCGCCGGCATCATTCACCGCATCAGGCGCGTCATTGGCGCCCGTGAGCGTGATGACAAGTTGGGCCGAACTGGACAGCAAACCCGTGTCGCGCAGGGTGTACGAAAACGTGTCCGTCAATGGCGCGCTGCTGGCCAGCAATGCCTGGACGACAGGATCCGCGTTGTTTACTACATAGCGGTAACCGCCGTCAGCATTGATGAAAAGCGTGCCGTACAGCCCCGCCACCGGGACTTCCCCAGCCAGAGGATCGACCAGGACCGTGCCACCGGCGCCGGTGGCCTGAGTTACGGTCAGGATGTCGCCGTTGGTCTGAATGTCTACATCGAGGTCATTGTCCAGCACATTGCCAGCGGGATCGACGCCCGGCGTGTCATTTCTGACGCCACCGGCTTCCACGGCACGGTCCACGTCGTCTGCGCCTGCCGGCGCGTCGTTGACCGCCACCACCGTAATGTCCACCGTATCCGTATCGGCCAGATTGTCATCCGCGGGCTCAAATGGCGTGCCGTCTCCGTCGGCGTCGCCGCGCTGTCCCAGGTCTTCGGTCAGGATGGTCAGGCGTTCACTGCCGTTGTAGTTCGCCCCAGGCGCGTAGACAAGCGTGCCGAGCGCCGCATTCAGAGCGGCCTGGCTGCCGCGCAACTGCAGCGTGCCAGAGCCCATTGCGCCGGCGGTAAGTTCGACACTGCCCAGTGTGAGCGTCAGTCCGCCGTGCAGTACGCTCAGCGTGACCTGCATGAGGCCCGCGCCCGCATCGGGGTCACTGATGGACACGCCAGTGATCGCCAGCGTCGTGTCCTCGTCCAGAGACTGCAGCCCGGGCACGGAATTGACCGGACCGTCGTTACGCTCGACATAGCCCACGTTGCCGGCGGCCAATGCGCCCAGGTCACCGAACTGGACCTGTACCGTGCCCGTGGGAGATGCACTGTCGCTGTCGATGCGCGGGGTCACCACGCCAGTCGGGCCCGTAACGGTAATGCTGGCGGGCGCATCGACGCGGAAGACGCCAGAACCCAGGACCCCAAAGTAGTAATAGCCGTTGATGTCCGTGGTTGTGGTCCAGGTACTGTTGTCGCCCGCTGTAGACAAGTCGTTGTCGGCGCCGGCCCAGGTCAGGGTGACGGTCTGGCCCGCCAAGACCGGGCCGTCCGGCGTGGCCGATGTGCCCGCACTGTCCGTGTCGTTCCAGAGCGTGCCATCAATGCGGCTGACGCCGGCGGCATCGCCATCCAGATAGTCATTTGGCCCTGCGCCGCTGCCCGTGCGTTCGCCGCCCACGGAACCCGCCGCGCCAACCTGCGTGCCCGCGAAGCTCTGGAAGCTGTTTGGCAGACTGGTGTAGGTCAGGGTTGCCGTCGTGTCAGCCAGCGCCACGTTGTTGGGCAGTTCCGCGTTATAGGCGAGGCTGACCGTGTCGCCTGCCCCCAGAGTTTCGAGCGACACCGTAACGGTTCCGGTATTGACCACGACAGTCACGCCCGCCGGATAGGCGCCGGGAGCATACGTCACGCCATTGAGCGTCAAGCCGGTGACGATCAGGTTCTGCCCGCCTGCGGGCAGCGTGTCGGTCAGGACGACGTCATAGGCGGTGGCCGATCCCGAGTTGCTGAAGCCCACCACATAATCGACAACGCCGACCGTGCCGCCAGCGCCGGGATCGAAGCCAACAACGGATTTCTGCACGTTGTCTATGTTTGGCTCGACAATCCGCTCGGTAATCGTCTGGGTGCCGAACCGCACGTCGCTGCCGCTGAGAAAATCCGCATGCACGTCCAGTTGAGCGCCCGCCGCCACGCCTGCCGCGTTATCGACCCTAGCATTGAACTCGAAGTACAGACCCTCGAAATCGTCGTCCTGATTCAGGTTCACCAGATTGCCGAGCCGCAGCACGATCATGCGCGGATTGCTGGTATCAATGGCGCTGGTGTTCAGTACGCCCTGCGCGCTTACACCGGAAAGATCGGGATTGAGCAGCGTGCTTGCCTTGTCCGGCACGCCGCCGTCGATATAGGGACTCCCCGACGCGAACAGGCCGGCCAGATCCGTCGTCAGGCCCGGCGAACCGTTGGACAGCGCATTGGCCAGGAAGCCCAACATGGCCGAGCCGTCGTTCATAAAGGTCAGGCCTGGCGGCAGATAGACCTGGACCGCCGCATCGGGCTGATTGCCCTCCGGCACCAGCAGCGCAACCCTGTAGTGCACGATCTCGCCAATCGCGACATCCTGCGGATCGGCCGTGGTTGGGGTGCCTCCGGTCGTATCCGCCAGCCCCCCCACGTGGCTGATGGTGCCCGACGCCGCCACGTCCTCGCTGAGTGTGCTGACCAGGCGGTAATCGTTCAGAACGCCCGAAGCCAGATTGCCGTCGGCGCCTGTGCGCTCTCCAGCATTGGCCCCGTCCAGGCTGGTCCATTGAACGGTCGCGACATTGTCGACCTTGCCTGCCGTACCTGTAGTGTCGTTGAGTGTGCCTTTGAACTGCAGGACGAGGGTGGCTCCCTTGGGAATGTCCAGCTTGGCATCGGGAGAAAGTTGCAGCACGCCGTTCTGGATCACGAAATCGCCGCCGGTGAGCGTCGCCCCGCCGTACAACGTCACCCCGATGATCTGAACGCCGCTTAATTCGGTGGGCAGTACGTCCGTCAGCCGGACATCGTAGGCGTCCACATCGCTGGCAGTGCTGCCGTTGCCGAGCGTGATGGTGTAGGTAATTTCATCCCCGCGATCCACTCCTACCCGGGAGCCGGTGGTAACTGCCGTGTGCGATATGGTCAGGGTCGGCTCGACGATCGTGACGGCAGGCAGCCCTCCCGTCGACGCCACGTTGCGGTCCAGGGAGGCGGCGCTGTTAGGCGTGTCGCCGTCCGGGTCGGTGTACGTCAGGGCCGCGTCGTTGGTCACCGTGCGACCGGCCTGGTTGCCCGTCACGTTGGTGGCGATCAGGCCCAGGCGAACGACAAAGCTGTTGTCGGCCGTGTCGTTGTTGGCCAATGCACTGCTGGCGCTGAAGCTGAGCAGCAGGTCGACCCCGTTTGCGCCCAGCGTTCCGCCCGATCCCGACACGCTGGCCACGGACACCACGCCGGCAAAGTTCTCCGTCAGGCTGCCGCTCAGCGCAGCCTGCGTAATCAGTTGGTAGCCGCCAGTGCCAAAACTCAGGTCGAGGGCAAAGCCGTCGGGGATCAGGTCAGACAGGCGCAGATTCTGCGTGCTGCCCTCTGGAAGCGTCACCACAATGTCGTAGAGCATGCGCTCGCCGATAACCAGATTGCTGCCGCTGGTGTGGGTGGCGCTCGAGTCCGACGGGTCCAGGCTGCCCCCCGCGTATCCCTTGGTGACCACGGGCGCGGCGGATTGCGCGTCCGCCGTGTCGGTCAGATCCGTGGGCGTAAAGTCCGTCCCGCCCTCCGTGCTGGCGTAGTGGGTCAGGACCGCCGTGCTTTGCAACGTACTGGAGGCGGCCAGCGTACTGCTGGCCACCACGTCATACGTGATCACGACCATGTTCTGGCCGTTGTCGTCGGCAGCCGTCCCTACCCGGCCGGCCAGCAAAGTTGCCTGCCCGTTTGCATCCAGGAATGTGATGGTGGTGCCCGAAATGCTGTAGTCCTGCCCCAGAACCAACACGCTGCCGTCGCCTCGCGCGATACGCAGGTTGGCTGTGTCGGCCGAGCCACCCAGAAACGCCAGACCCGGCGGTAGCTGCAAATCAACGGAAACATCAAAGGCGCCGCCTCCGCCGGTATTCTCGATGCCGGTCGCCAGACGCATGATGTCGCCGGCGTCCATGCCGGCAACCGAGCCCTCGAGGCTGGCCAGATCGGTGATACTGCCGCTGAAACCCGCTCCGGTGCTGCCCGGCGGGTTCCAGCTGCCGGTGGCGCCGCTAACGGTGCCGCCGGAAGCGCCAACCACACCGTGCCCGATCGTGAGCACCGGCTCGGCCACTGATTGGATCAGCACATTGGCGGTGTCCACCAGCTGCGTATGATCCACCGTGGTCTGCTGCGTCGACTGACCGAGCACGGTGATGGAGCGCTGGTCCGCAAATGGATCGTCGCTGACCCGCAGCGTGAACAGAACCTCGATGCGATTCTGTCCCGACGGATCGCCCTGCATGGCAAAACTGCCGAAGTCGAAGACCAGCGCCCCACCTGCTGCCGAGCTGACCGAAACCACGGTGCCCGGATGGGTGTCCTGCAGGCTGTACGACCAACGATGGTCGCCGATCCCCATCGCCCACGATCCGGCAGGATCGAAGACCGGTTCGGGTAAGAAGGCGGTCAGCTTCAGATTTTCGTAGTCGCCGGTTTGCAGGTCGTAACCCAGCACAAAAGTCACCACGTCGCCAGGCTGCAGCTCATAGGACGGTGGCACCGTGCTGCCATTGACCTGGAACACGCCGATGTCCACGTTGCCGGTGGGCACAGAGACCGTCACGCTGGATCCATCCGACTGCAGCGCTCCAACGTTGAGCCGGCTCTGTATGATCGTGCCTGCCAAAAGCGCACTGTTGCTCAGCGAATCGCCTTCGTTGATCTCTGCCTGCGTGTAGCTTCCCTGGTAGGCCTCATCCAGCAACACCTGGTAGTTGATTGTCGCGCGCGTTGCCGATTGACGCGTGTCATCACTGGCGATGTCGCCGATCAGCCCATCCATGCTCAAGCCGGCCTTTGCAATCGAGGCTGCCAGGTCGAAGACAATCTGCGTACCTGCTGCTGTCTTGCTGCCCAGGGTGTACTCGAGCGCGACGGTGTATTGCTGGCCGTCCTGGGTGAAGGTCATGACCGGTGTTCCGGTGAAGGTCAGGCCGTCGCCCAAGGTGTCGGTGATCGTCAGGCTGCCCTGCCCCAGGTCGGATTTGCCGATGGCGAAGTAATCGGAAAGCGTAACGTCGTACTGGTAACCCAGCACATCGCCTGGCGAGAGGCCGGTGGCGCCGTTGTCGGAGTCTATCTCCGAGGTTTTGTGCAGGGCGACCGACTTCGCTGTAAACGAAACGGCCTCGCCGCGCCCGGCTACCGGAATCCACGGCGACACGGCGGGCACATCCCGCGGATCCAGCGGCGTCCATTCGCCGGTCGAAAACGCCTGCGCAACGTCGACTTGGCGTGGCGCGCCGCTGGCAAGGTCCAATACGCGTTCGCCGGTCGCCGTGGTGTCCGCGACGAAGAAACGCACCAGCGTGTCGGAAGGCGCGCTTAACGTCCCATACGTGATGACATAGGAAGTGACGTAGGGCTTGAGCGCCAGCGCGGTGTTGATAGCCGCCGGTTCCGTCAATTCCCTGCCGTCCGAGAGCGTCAACCGCGTCAGCGTGCCGCCGCTCCCAGGGGTAATGTCCAATACCCGGATGCTCTCGGGCAATTGCTGCACCACCACCACGTTCTGCAGCGTCTGCCCGGGCGCGGGCGTGGCAGTGACGGTCAACGTATGTGGGTAGTTCTCGCCGGTGACCGTCTCGCCCTCGGTCATGTCCAGCGATTGCGTTACCTCGAAGGGGGTTGACCTAAGAACGAACACCTGCCAATCACTAGCAAGGATAGAAGGATCCTGCTGCGGGTTATCCAGCGAATCATTCCCGTACTGGAAGCCGGCGCGCAAGCTGACGTTGTGATCCTGATTCACGTCCGCAAGCGGACTCATGCGCAGCGTGATGTCGACCGCAATAGACGGCTGATCCTTGCCGAACCCCGCATAGGGCAAAGCCAGGACGACCAATTGATCACCCGGCCGATATCCGTACTGCGACGCTTGCAGAACAATGGGATTTCCATTCGCATCGCGCGCGAACGGGTGCGCGGCGGTTCCATCGGCGCCAAAGGTCACAACAGAACCATTGAGCGTGATTCCCGCCGTTGTGGCAGAAACGAAGCTGACCCCATCGTCTCCGTCGTAACCCGTGGCAGGAATCAGGATATCGACGAACGGCGCATAGCCGTCCTGAGTCGATGGGTTGCTGACAATGGCGCGGATCTGCGCCGTGTCGCCCAGCAGGATGTCCGCGCTGCTGCTGCCCAGGGAAAGCGTGGGTGTGGCATCGGCCAACAGGCCGTCATAAGCCGCCAGCGCCGCGGCGCCAATCTGCAATTCGCTTTCGATCGCGCCGGAGCTGATCTCCAATGTCCAGTCGCCACCGGCGGCTGGATTGCCAGTGTCGTTGGTGGACGCGGCAACATCCGCGCCTGTGGCTTGAGCCAACCCTTCGACCAGCGCTTGTCCGGCGGCATTGGCGCCCGTGTCACACCCGTACAGCAAGATGTCGGCGCTTCCGCGCAGGTGAGCGCTCCACCCGGCCGTACGCTGCAAATCGGGTGACTCAGCGCTTAGTACGCTGTTGCCCAGCGTCATCTGACCCGGGGCGCCATGTCCGAGAATCTGGATCGAATCCGCTGTGCCCAACGCCTCAAGCGCCTGCCGTACGGCAGCTACACCGTCCTGGGCGGGCTGCACGATCAAAACCTTGGTCCCGGGCGTAGCACTGTCGGCCAGCGCCTGAGCGCCAGCCAGTCGTCCGTCGATGACCAGCAAGTTCTTGCTGGCCGCGTGCGGCGCAGGCGCATCGTTGGCATCGCCTTCGCTCGCTTGGGCGTCGGTATGCTGGCGATCGGCCGCCACTGCAGCGGCAGCGTCGTACAGCAGTCGCGGTTCCAGCGCCAAGGTCCGGGATACAGGGCGGAAGCGATGCGAATCGTTCATCATTCACGGTCCCCTTCGATGCACGATTGCCTTGCCTGCATCGACTTATACCGATTCGATATTTGACAGCGCAGGGCCAAGCCTCGCGGGCGCAGCGCCCTTAGTGCGAAGCGACAAGTTATCGGGAAAGCTGAACTGAAAGTGGCGGAGAGTCGCCAGGGGCACGCGCCGCTAGTGCAAAGAAGCAGAGGGATTTCGTTGCTGTGTACGAAAGTTGTTGCCACATACGGCACCTCTAGCGCAATTCGTTGAGCATAGATAAAGCAAAACGTCCAAGTCACACACTTGTAGTGCAAACATACAGCACTAAAGTAGCGGAATGGATGATGCAATCTTGGCAAAGGTGACGCATCCTGTACAGCACATTCTGCAAATTTGCGACATGCGTTGCTAATGATTTATTTGTGAGTCGATGTGTATCTTTCTGCCGCAAACATAGCGACCAAACAGCCGGGTCCGCGTGACGGTCAGATCGCAGGCTGCGCTTGTCGTCCGTCTCAGCGGCTTTCGGTGCCAGCCATGAACCAGCGCAGATAGGGGTTGCTCTGCGCCAGTTGGTTCAATGCGGCGGCATTTCGGCCCCACTCTTCCCTATTGCCCGCATAAGCCGCCAGCCCGGTGCGATACAGCAGATCCAGAATGCCTCGCTCGCGCTCGATCGCGGCCATCAATGACTGAGGGGGGGAATTCAGCGGGGGATCGCCGCGCAGCGTCAGCAAGGCCGGAAGCGTGTGCAGGATCTCTCGAGGTCTGACCCACGGGGCATACTCGATTGCCGGAAGATCGTCCGTGACAGGGGCCACGTCCCCGGCGAAGCGCGCTAATCCTTCCCGGTCCGTTATCCAGGTCGCCAGCAGCGCCGCAGGCGTGGCGACCCCCACGTCCGCCAGGGCCTGGCCCAATTGCGGCTGAGCCATGCGCGCTGCGATCCGTGAGGCATCCAGCGGCATGGACTGCATGGATCCGACAAGCAGCATCTCGTGCAATTCAGTTGTCCATAACGTCGCGTGCGGAAAGACCGCGATGAAACTGGCTACCAGGGCTCGCGTATCGTCGAGGTTCTGCGTCGGCAACGGCAGCCATTGCGCCACGACGCCCTGCGGATTCAGGCGCCCGGCAGCCAGTTGGTAAAAGTCGCGCGAATACAGGTTCACCACGCCGGCCGCTGAAGGTGGCGGCGGCTCCAGGGTAATCAAGTCGTAGAGATCATGGCTGACAAGCAGTTCGCGTCGCCCGTCGCGCAGGCGTCGATCCAGACCAGGGTCGACACTGGCGTCATAGCTGCCTTTGAACAAGGGGCCTGCCTGCACGACGGCTGGCACCAGTTCCGCGACCACGCGGCGATCCAGCCCGGGAAACCGCGACAGAGCGCCGGCGGTAATGCCTGTGCCATAGCCGATCACCAGCGCCGATCGTGGTTCTCCGGCATGGACGACCAGCGGCAACAGCGCCTGCAGGCGCATGTAACGCAGCGACGGCATCGCATCGCCCGAGTTGGATACGCCCTGGATGTAGAGCCGGCGGAAGCGCTGCCCGCCCTCCCCGCGCTCGACGACCGCGACGGTGCCGCCGCGGCTTTCGTCGTAGAACACCAGCCTGCCTTCCTTGGCGCCGGGCAGTTGCCGCGCCAGATGATCGGCCGGCAGGGCCCAGCCCAGAATCAGGACGGATCCCAGGAGCGCCGCGGTTACCGCCCGCGCCATGGGCGTGGACCGCCAGGCCGCCGCGATGCCAATGGCGCACGCAGCCGCTGCCAGGACGACAAGGCCGCGCACCGTACCCACGCGCGGCAACAGCACGAATGCCACAAACAAGGTGCCGGCGATTCCGCCCAGCGTATTGCCCGCGAGGACCAGCCCCGCGCCCTGTCCACGCCGGGCGGGAGGCGCGGCAATACGCAGCACGGCCGGAAACGCGGCCCCCAGCAGCAAGGTGGGCGCCAGCACAACTACCGACGCGACGACGGCAAAGCGGGCGCTCATGCCCGCCAGGCCGCTATCTGTCCAGCCCCACACCGCAGCCTCGGCCATCGACTGCGCCTTGATCAGCCACGGACCCAGCAGCGCCAGTTCCAGCAATGCCGCCACGCCGGCCCCCGCGATCAAAAGCGCAAACACGCGCCAAGGGTCGCGCACGCGGTGTTCCCAACGCGCGTACAGCGCAGCGCCCAGCGCCAGTCCGGCCAGGTAGACCGCGAGAACCACGGAGAAAGCGAAGGCGCGCGTGCTCATGAAAGGCACGACCATCTGCGACCACAGCACTTCATAGCCCATCGCGATCGCGCCAGCCGCGCCGTACAGCCCGATGGCCGCCCATGCATCGCGCGGAAGCGCCGCCGTTTCGGCGGGCTCGGCCGAAAGCGCTGTCGGCGTTTGCCGCTGCAGCGCCCAGGCGCCGGCAGCGGCGGCCAGATTCAAGCCCGCTGCTGCGCAAGCCGTGTTGAACACGCCGTAGGCCGGGATCAGCACGAAGGCGGGAAGCAAGGCGCCAAGAATGGCGCCCGCCGTATTGGCGGCATACAGGACCCCTCCCGCCCGACCGACCTGGCCGGCGCCGCAGGCGCGCAGCAGCACCGGCAAAGTGCCTCCCATCAACATCGGGGGAATCGCTACCAGCGCCATCACAACCAGCCAGGCGAGCCAGGGCCACGACTGCTCGGCGCGTGCGAATGCCGGCGCGCCATGCGCCAACGCCCACGTCACGGCGAGGGCCAGCACGGCCACCCCCAGTTCGATGCCCGCATACAGCCGCAACGGCTGCGAGCTTCGATCCGCCACCCGGCCCAGCCACGCGCTGCCTGCTGCCAGCCCCAGAAAGAACGCGCTGACGGCAACGGCGATGGCGTGGACTTCCACGCCGACAATCAGCGAGAGCTGCTTGATCCAGAGGATCTGGAAAATCAACGAGGCCATGCCGGACGCAAACAGCAGGCCAGCCGCTGCCCACAGGCCCGCCCCTTGCTTCGTCCGCGTGCCGGCCGCCGCCGGAACCGCCGTGAATCGCAGTGATGAACGCATACGCTACCGCTCTCCGACATCGGCCAGGCGCGACGGACTTGCCGCCCGCCGCACCTGGCCCTATTTGCCCCGCCTTACTTGCCCTGCTTCCTTGACGCCTCTTCGAACTGCTTTGCGATTGCGCGATCCACTTCTTCCTGAACCTGGTCCACGCTGAACGTGGCAGGCCGCTGGCTGGGCGGATATTCGAGGAACGTCTTGAGGAACTCGCCCGCCTTCATCGACGCGATCAGCGGCAGGTAGTCGTTCTTGACCAGCCAGTCGTAATACTGATTGGAGACGACATCTGCGCGCTCGTACGGATCCATGCGCAGGTTGAACAGCTTCGGCACCCGCAGGCAGACGAACGGGTCTTTCCAGACGGCGAAGCCGCCGGGCGCCTGTTGTTCGCAGAAGACCGCCTTCCAGTTCTGGTAGCGCATTGCAACCAGCATGCCGTCGTCATTGAAGTAGTAGAAGTCTTCTCGGGCGCTGTCCGGCGTCTTGCCGGTCAGGTATTCAAGCTGGTTGTAGCCGTCCAGGTGAACCTTGTAGCTCTTGCCCGCCCCGTTGGGTGTCCAGCCTTTCAGCAGCCGCTGCTTGACGTCCTGGTCGCCGACTGCCGCGAGCAGCGTCGGAAACCAGTCCAGTCCCGACACCATGCCTGTCTTGACCTCGCCTGCGGGAATGTGGCCCGGCCAGCGGATCATCGCGGGGACCCGGTACGCGCCCTCCCAGTTCGAGTTCTTCTCGTTGCGGAACGGCGTTGTGGCGGCGTCCGGCCAACTGAACTGATTGGGCCCGTTGTCGGTCGTGTAGATGACGATGGTGTTGTCGGCGATACCCAGGTCGTCCAGTTTCTTGAGCAGCTTGCCCACGTCCTGGTCATGCTCCCACATGCCATCCGCGTAATCATTGCCCGGCATGCCGCTCTTACCCTTGTGCTCCGGCCGGATATGGGTGTACACGTGCATGCGCGTCGTGTTCATCCAAACGAAGAACGGCTTCTCGCCTTTGCCGTGCTTGTCCAGGTAGTCGAGCGCGGCGCCCACTGTTTCGTCGTCGATGGTCTCCATGCGTTTGGCAGTCAACGCACCCGTATCCTCGATCTTGCCGTCGGCGCTCGCCTTGATGACGCCCCGTGGCTGGTAGCTCTTGATGATGGGGTCGTTGGAGTTCTTGGGCCAGTACGGACGCTCGGGCTCCTCTTCGGCATTCAGGTGATAGAGATTGCCGAAGAACTGGTCGAAGCCGTGCTTGGTCGGCAGGTATTCGTCTCGGTCTCCGAGGTGATTCTTGCCGAACTGCGCCGTGGCGTAGCCATGGGACTTCAGCGCCTGGGCGATCGTGATGTCCCGGTCCTGCAAGCCCACGGGCGCCCCGGGCATCCCCACTTTGGACAGCCCGGTACGGCGCGCCACCTGGCCGGTGATGAAGGTGGAGCGTCCCGCGGTGCAACTGTTCTCGGCGTAGTAGTCCGTGAAGATCAGCCCTTCCTTGGCAATGCGGTCGATGTTCGGCGTGGTGTAGCCGACGACGCCCTTGCCGTATGCGCTGATGTTGGTCTGGCCGATATCATCGCCAAATATGACGAGTATGTTCGGCTTCTTACCCGAATCCTGGGCCTTGGCCGGCGTGCTCTGGGCATGCGCTGCGCCCATGAGCGCAAGCCCGCTTGCGGCCACCAGCGCCGCGCCTATCCATCCTTTTGCTCTCATTGCTGCTCTCCTTGCCCGCGAGCGGGCTCCTGGTCGACAGAAACAATCAAGGCTTATCAGTCACGTAAATCTGCTTCCACTCCTTTTGCATATCAACGATCGTCCAGCCCTTGGCGCGCGCTTCGTCCAGGGCTTTGTCCAAGCGGCCGATGCTAGAGTCCCTGTCATAGGCCCACTCCCGTTTGGAATCCGTGTGGTGAACCAGACCGGCGAAGCGTTTTCCTGGACCTGCTGTGGTCCACTGGAGCATCTGCAGGTCGCCGTCCGAGTTCCCGAAGGCCAGGATCGGGCGGCGACCGATGTAGCGTTGGATCGCCACTGGCTTTCCCGGTCCGTCGTCGTTGAACTCCAGTTTGGGCAGGCGCATAAGCTGGAAGGTCCCGCCCGCGTCGACGAACTCGGTGCCGAGTGCGGTGCCGACGACCTGCTCCGGCGGAATGCCGTAAGCGGCCTGTGTCCAGGGGCGCATGAACTCGACCTCACCGCCCGACACGATATAGGTCTTGAAGCCGTGGGCGCGCAGGTAATCCAGTAGTTGGCGCATCGGAACGTACGTCATCTCGTTGTAGAGCATGCCGGTACTGGGATGGCGGGCCTTCTGCATCCAACTGCCAACGCGTTGCGAGAATTGGTCAACGGACATACCGGTATGAGTGGCGACGATGAGGTCCATCATGCCGGCGTGGCCCGACTTGGCGAGCGCAGCCTTGTCCCCTTCCAGTACTGCCTTGAACGGCTGGCGCGTCTTCCATTCTGGATGGGACGGCGCCAGCGCGTGAACCTCGTCAAATGCGAACAGGACCTCGAAGTACATGGGTTGCTCGCTCCAGAGCGTGCCATCGTTGTCGAAGACCGCGATGCGCTCCTCCTGCGGCACGAAATCCGGACTGCTTGGATCCGTCACTGCGTTGACGAATGCAACGATGGCGCTGCGAGACGGCCCGTCGGCCCACGACGGCAGATCAACGGGCGCCTTGGCTTGCGGCGCCGCGCAGCCCGCGAGCAGGCACAGCGCGCAGAGCCACAGCCATGCGAGCCAGCGTCGCATCGGTTCAGTTTCATTGAAACACCGCATCAGCTTCTCCCCTTGCGCGCATCGCGCCGCTGGTTTACAGGATTCAGTTCGTCGGGTAATGCTTGGCCAGATCGTTTGTGGATGCGCCAGGCTTTCCGCCACACACGGCTGCGCGCCGCCAGGCGTGCCCGCCAATCCGCCTTGTGTTCGCCGGTTCCGTAGATCTGACGCAGTGCGTTTTCTGCCAGCAGTCTGTCTTGTTCTTCCAATGACGCCATCGCTGGGCGCAGTGCCACCTCGCCGCTGATGCGCCGTATCCAGCGATAGCAGGCGCTCAGCACGGGCTGTCCGGCGCGGGCCTCGCGGCGCCATTCAAGCCAATAGTGCGGTTCGCTGGCCAGCCAGCGTGCCTTGCCGCGCCTGCCGGCGGCGGCGACGGACCGGCCAAGCCGCATCCACCACGTCCGACCCAACCATAGGATCAGCAGCATTAGCGCCATGCCGATGAGCGTGGGCATGACCCACGCCGGCAGTGACCAGCGCAATCCATGACGCAACTTGGCAAGGTCCTCTTGCAGCGAAAAAGGCGGCGCCGCCTTGGGCGCGGCCTGGATGTTCACCTCCCGGCCAGGCAAGGTCCGGCTCTGAGGCACACCGCTGCCGCCATCGGTCCAGTGCAGGGTCAAAGGCGGCAAAGTAAAGCGGCCGGCCTCCTCGGCCACATAGTCTGCCCGGTCGATCCGCTGCCCGCCCACGAATCCGCCGCGTCCGTCCGTCAGTGTTACGACTTCCGGTTCGCGCGGATAACGCTTGAAATTTGCCACGTCCTCCAAAGGCGCAGGCGGCAACAGCATCGGCTGCACGCCGTCTGCGCGTTGGGTGACGCTGCGGGTAATGCGGCCTCCTTGCACCATGGGATCAGGCGCCAGCTCGAAAGCCTGCGTGACGGTCAGGTCTCCGACGATCTTCGCCGGCCCGGATTCACCCGTGATTTCAATAGAAAGCGGCGCGCTTTCAGCCGTTGTCGGTGCGCCGCCGGGGCCGAGCCGCGCCGTCACGCTCAAAGCGGGTATCTGTATCGCGCCAGCCGACTCCGCGCTGATCAGGTACGTATACCGCAAGCCGTTCAATGCCAGCCCATCCTGCTCGTCGCGAACCAGCTCGCCATGACCGGCAGGCGGGGTGACCATCACGCCGGGCAGGTCCAGTTTGGGCAGCTCTGGGGGCTGCAGGAACCAGGTGGTCGTCATGACCTCCAGATGCATTTCGATGGTGGCGCCGGTCAGCCCCTTGGCCGGCGCCTTTGCCGTCACGCGCAATACCGGCGCATCCTGGGCGTGCGACGGCAGCGCCGTCGCCATCCCCAAGGCCAATAACAGGCAGCATTGCCGTGCCAGACGCATCATGGTTGCCTCTCCGCGTCCTGCACCGCGAATTTGCTGCGCAGAAAGCGCGCGGGAGACAGCGTCAGCGTGCGCAGCCAGATGTCCTCCGACGCCGCCTGTTGGACCTGCACTTTCGAGAGTTCGCCGGCTTTCGCAGTCTTGTCGGCAATGGTCTGATCGGGTGGGTCGGCCTGGTCGCCCTGCTGCTCCTGGCTCATCGCCGCCAAAAGTCGCGTCACAATGCCCCGGTTCACCAATGCCGGTTCCCACCCCGGCCTAAGCGCGAGGGCCCTGTCATAAGCCCCCAGCGCTGCGTCGTAGCGGCGCAGCCGGACTTGCGTGTTGCCGACGTAAAAGTACGCTTCGGCAGTGGTCTGCTGTGAAAAGGCCGTCAATGCCGCGGCGTAATCACCGGCTGAATAGGCTGCGCGGCCCTTCCAATACGGATCCTGGAAATGGCCGGCCGCTGCGCTGTATTCGCCGCGCTCGAAGGCCAGGCGGCCCTGCTGGTCGGGCGTGAGGAAGACGTCGGCTAGACCGTCGGCGCGGGCCTCCGGCGGCACGGTGAAGAGGAATACGCCAGCAAACACGCAAGCCTGCCATGCTACCCGCCAGCCGCGCCGCAACGTCAGCAGCGCAAGCAAAGCCAGGGGCCAGCACAGCCAGTATCCCGCGTCCTTCCAGTGTGCCGGACCTGCGTCGGCGTCCTGCACGGACTCGAAGTGCTGCTGTGCGTGCAGCGTGATCCAATCCAGGTCATCGGGGGTGCCGGTCAGGCTGCCCAGCGGCGCATCGGCTGCGCGCGCCAGCGCGCGCAACGCCGGTTCGTCGATGCCTCCCTGGGCCTCGGTGTTGCCGACCGCCATGACGAGGGTCTGCAGATTGTCGGCGGCC
This sequence comes from Achromobacter arsenitoxydans SY8, assembly GCF_000236785.1. Taxonomy (GTDB): domain Bacteria; phylum Pseudomonadota; class Gammaproteobacteria; order Burkholderiales; family Burkholderiaceae_B; genus Achromobacter; species Achromobacter arsenitoxydans. The sequence goes on from NZ_AGUF01000052.1 coordinate 223,134, forward strand.
TGCGCCCGCTGGCGCACCTGTTCCGGCGCGGGAGCGCCGTCTGTCATGAGCAGCAGCGTGCCGCCCGCGCGTTCGGCTGCCAACACCTGCGCCGTCAGGTCGATGACACCGGGCACGTCGCGTCCGTCCCGGTCGATGAGATCTGTGGACAGCGCCTGGACGAACAGGTCGAGCAGCTCGCGGTCGTCAGTGGGAGGCAGCACCAGATGGCTGCTGCCGGCATAGGCGATCAGGCCTGTCCTGGCGCCGGCACGCCGGGCGGCCAGGTCGCGCACCGTATGCTTGGCCGCTTCCAGGCGCGACGGCGGGACGTCGGTGGCGTTCATGGTTGCGGACAGGTCGACGGCAACGACCAGCGGCGCGACGTTGTCCAGGAATTCGGGTTCGTCCCGCTGCCAGGCCGGGCCCGCCGCCGCCACCGAACCCAGCGCGAGCATCGCCGCCACCATGTCAAGCGGGCGCGGGCCGCGCGTGCCAGCCGTATGCACAACCAAGTAAGGCAGCAGGCCAGTTGCGATTCCGCTATTGCGTCCAAACCCGGCGCGCTGGCCCCGTCCGGCCGCCCACAGCGCTATCGCGAGCGCGACGCCAAGCAGGAACCACGGACGCAGAAAGTGAAACGCGCTCAGGTCCACGATGCGCTCCCCCTGCCCTCGTCCGCGTCCGGGCCCAGCCGGGACCGCAGCGCGGCGGCGATGTGCCAGAGCGCCAGCAGGCCAAGCGCCACCGCTAGGGGCGCCCAAAAATACTCATGCTTGGGTTGGTGCCGCAATGTCTTCACTTCCTGCGGCGTCAGGCGATCCAGCGTGCCGTACACATCCTGCAGTGCCCGAAGATCACCCGCGCGAAAGAATCGGCCCCCGGTGGCGTTGGCGATGCCTTGCAGCGCGGCAAAGTCCACGCGGTCCTCGCCACTGGCCTGCGGATCGCCAATGCCGATCGTATGCACGACGATCTTGTGATCGGCGGCGAGCCGGGCCGCCCGCGCCGGCGGCACCGCGCTGCCAGTGTCGTTGCCGTCAGTCAGCAGGATCATCACTTTGTCACGCTCCTGGGCAACGTCCAGCATGCGGATGCCTAACCCGATAGCGTCACCGATGGCCGTATTGGGCCCGGCCATGCCGACGGAGGTTTGCTCCAGCAGCAGGCTTAGGGTCGCATGGTCCCGGGTCAGCGGCGCCTGGGGATAGGCGCCCGAGCCGAACACGATCAGTCCCAGCCTGTCGTCGTGGCGCTTGGCGATGAAGTCCGCCACCACCTCCTTGACGGCCTGCCAGCGGGTGGCGGGCCGGCCTTGGGCATCGCGGAAGTCGGCGCTGTCCATGGACTGCGAGATGTCCACGGCCAGCAGGATGTCGCGCACCGGTTCGGTGTGGGTCAGGGGCGGCTCGACCCATTGCGGGCGGGCCAGCGCCAGCACCAGGAGCAGCCACACGGTCAGGTTCAGCCATAGCTGCCCGCGCCCCGCCTGCACGCCTGGGCGCGTGGGGGCCTTGCCCGTCAGCCTGGCCATGGTGTCGAAGAACGGCATGCGCAGCGCGCTGCGCGGCTGCACGTAGGGCGGCAGCCAGCGAAAGGCGGCCCACGCAAGCGGGGCCGCGGCCAGCAGCCAGGGATACTCAAGCCTCCACATGGTGCCGCTCCATCCAGAGCCGGCTGGCGGCAAGCAGGCGGCGAATGTCCGCCGGATCCAGCGCGCGCACCGCCGTGTCGGGCGCATAGGCCAGGGTCGCCAGCAACTGTGCGCCATCGCGGGGCAGCGGTGGGCCGCAATGAGCCAGCCAGGCTATCCAGGCCTCGCCCGCCAGAGGCGCCGCGTTGCGGTCGGGCGCTAGTGCTGCCAGCGCGGAGCGCTTGAGCAGCGCCGGCAGCCCGCGCGCCGCCAATGGATCGGCGGCGGCGTCGGCCTCGATACGCCGCAGTTCGGACAGCGCCTCGCGCCGGTAGCGGTTCCTGTGCCATCGGCGCCACGCGCGCGCCGCCATCCAGCCCGTCGCCGCGGCCAGCAGCAACGCAAGCGCCGCCCAGCCCCAGGTCTGCGGCCAATAGGAAACGGGCGCGGGCAAAGGCAGCTCGCGCAACTGATCCAGGCCCGGCAGCGCTGCGCTCATGGCCGCGCTCCCGCCTGCCGTCCAAGCTCGCGGCGCAATTGCGCCAGTTCGTCCTGCGCAGTGTCGATGCTGAGCAGCGGCACGCGGCTGCGCCGCAGCAGGTCGGCCACCTCGCGCAGCCGTCCGCTGAAGAAATTGGCAAGCGGCTGGCGTTCGCGCCGGCGTCCCACGGCGATCTCGAGGTGCAGCTCTCCCTGGGTTACCAGCAGGCGGCCTCGGCTAGGGATGTTCTGCGCCATCGGGTCGAACACCAGAACCGCGACGACGTCGTTGTGCGAGGCCAACTGGCGCAGCCAGCGCAACGTGTCGTCGTCGGCGCCGGAAAAGTCGCTGACGATGCAGATCAGGCTATCGTGCGGCGCCTGCGACAAGGCCGCGCGCAGCGCCGCGTTCAAGCCATCGTCACGGGAGCGCTCTGGACGCTCGGCCGAAAGTCCCTGGTTGGCCCGGACCAACTCGGCCAGGAAAGCGCGCACACGGTCCCGGCTGCGCAGCGGCTTGAAGCTGCGCTGGCCATCATCGTCGAAGACGATGCCGCCCACCCGGTCGCCGGCCCCGAGCGCCATCCAGGCCGCACTCGCCGCCAGGCGGGCGGAAACTGCGCACTTGAATGCACGCACCGATCCGAAATACATCGTCATGCGCTGATCTGCCAGCACCAGCGTCGGCCTGTCACGCTCTTCGCTGTAGGCGCGGACATAGGGTTTGCCATAGCGCAGCGAGGCCCGAAGGTCCAGCTGTCGCAGATCGTCCCCGGCCACGTAGCGCCGCAGTTCGGCAAAATCCAGCCCACGGCCCCGCAGCCGCGAGCCGTGCAATCCGGCCAGCACGCTGCCCTGCGGTTGGAGGGCGCGGAACGACAGGCCGGCGATCCTCCCTTCCAGGGCGATGAGTTCGGCCAGGGCGGGATGCACGGGGTGCGCTTCCATGGGCTCGCCTCAGGCCGGCACCGCGACCGTATCCAACAGGCGGTCGATCGCCGCATCGGGAGTGACCCCGTCCGCCACCGCGTCGTAAGACAGATGCAGGCGATGGCGCAGCACCGCGTGCGCGACTTCCCGCACGTCGTCGGGCGAACTGAAGTCCGCGCCCGACAGCCAGGCGTGCGCGCGCGCGGCACGGTCCAGCGCAATGGCGCCGCGAGGACTGGCGCCCACCTGTATCCAGCGGGCCAGATCGGCATCGCCGGGTTGGCGCGTCGCGTTGACCAGGTCGACGATGTACCGATCGACTGCCGCCGAGACATGGACGGCGGCGGCTTCGGCTCGGCACGCGAACAGATCGTCCTGGGAGAGTCGCATCGCGGCCCCCAGCGCCTCGGGCGGCTGCCGCAGCAGCGCAAGCATCGCCATTTCGTCGTCGACGGCCGGATAGTCAAAGCTGATTTTCATCAGGAAGCGGTCCATCTGGGCTTCCGGCAAGGGATAAGTGCCCTCCTGCTCTATCGGATTCTGCGTGGCCAGCACCATGAACAGGGGCGGCATCGGCCGGGTCTCTCCACCCACGGTGATCTGCCGCTCTTCCATCGCTTCCAGCAGGGCGGACTGAACCTTCGCGGGCGCCCGGTTGACTTCGTCCGCCAGGATGAGATTGCCGAACAGCGGGCCGGGCTGGAACGCCACCGAGTGCCGACCTTCGGCATCCTGCTGCAGCACGTCGGCTCCGGTGATGTCCGAAGGCAGCAGGTCCGGGGTGAACTGGATGCGGCGCATCTCGGCGGCCAGATGCGCCGCCAGCGCCTTGACGGTCCGCGTTTTGGCCAGGCCGGGCAGGCTCTCAAGCAGGACGTGCCCGTCCGCCAGCAGCGCCACGATGATCTTGCGGATCACTTTCCCTTGGCCGAGCACCGCCTGGGATACCGCCTGTTCAAGCGCAAGAATGCCGTCACGGTTGGCCATGCCTCTTCCCCTCCCCAGGATCGGCCGCTCGCAAGGAGCGGATGCTCAACGGCTGGCGACGCTGCCCTGACGCGCCTTGGCCAGCTTCCATTGCTCCGGCGTCATGACCGTCCGGAAGCCGAGATGCGACATGGGGTTGAGCGGGTCGGTGCCGCGCCGAGCGCTGGCGCGGTAGCTGATGCAATAGGTATCGCTGCAGAGGAACGACCCGCCTCGCGTCACGCGCTTGGGCGCTGAGACCGGCACATTGCCGTCGCTGGGGTCAAAACTGTCGGCTGGGCCTGCGGGGTCTTTTGGGGGCTGCCGGAACTGAGCCTGGATCTGGAAGGCATCCGCGCGATACCAGTCCGCGGTCCACTGCCAGACATTGCCGGCCATGTCGTAGAGTCCGTAGCCATTGGGCGCATAGCTGCCCACTGGGGTCGTCCCTACCTGGATCTTCTCGTCCTTGACGACGGGAAACGGCTGCTGTTGCTGCGTGTCCCAGATATTGGCCATGGCCTTGCCTTGCGGCAGGAGCTCATTGCCCCAGGTGTAGGTGGCCTGCTCCAGGCCTCCGCGCGCAGCAAATTCCCATTCGGCTTCAGTGGGCAGGCGCTTGCCCGCCCATTTGGCGTAGGCCTGGGCATCTTCGTACGAAACTTGCACGACCGGATGTTCGTCCTTGCCGGCGATGTCGCTGCCGGGCCCCTGGGGATGCCGCCAATTGGCGCCGGGCACGAAGCGCCACCAACGCGAATAGTCACGCAGCGAGACCTCGGTTTCAGTACCTACGAATACCATGGCCCCCGCAATCAGCTCACTGTCGTGCGGTCGCGGCGTGCCTGGAGGCAATTGCGGCCGTAGATCCTCCCAACGTGGCTTCATTTCCGCAGTGGTGACGTAGCCCGTAGCTTCTACGAAGCGGCGAAACTCTGCATTGGTTACGTCATGGACGTCCATCCAGAAGCCGCTGACCTGCACCTTGTGCGCAGGACGCTCGTTAGGCTGGGACATCTGATGGTCGTTGCCCATCAAGAAGTCGGTGCCGGGTATCCAGGCCATGCCAGTTGGCCCGTTCTTGCCATCACCCAACTTGGGCGAGAACGTCTCCGGCGTGTTGCTGGTTCCCACCACGTACGCACCGATAGCCGCCGTTGCGCCAAGGATTGCAGTCACTGCCAATACGATCTTCAGTTGCTGTTTCACTGGTGCTCTCCGTCATGCGGGTGTGCCTGGGAACCTCTGACGCGACTGGACGCGTATCTCCTGCGCGAAGGAAAAATCGTTCGTATTCCGTTTGAACGATATACGAAAAACGAGGAACCGGCGGATTTTTTATCTAGGGGCGCTCGGTGATTTCAAAGAACACGGGGTCAACGACAAGGAGTATCGGGCAAAGAAATGACCAAAATGAGAAAGCGCACGGCAAGCAAGGAAAGACCTTGACGCACCACCCGGTTCTCTTAAACTTAGCTTCGCTGCAATCCCTGAACTGGGTTGCCGGACGCCCTCCTCTGCTCTTGACCAACCTGATTAGTCAAGGATCTCCATGTCGTGGACACAGACTGCAGTCGAATATTTCGTCCATCTGGCGCCATTCACACGGTTCGTCTTGTGGCTGCTGTTCTTTTTGACCGTGCCTCTGTTGTGCGAACGTGGCCGTATTCCCCCGGTGATCGGCTTTCTGATCATGGGGTTCTTGCTTGGACCTGCCGGCCTTGGACTGTTGGAGCCCGAAGCGCCGGTTACCGAGCTTGCCTCCGAGCTTGGCGTCTGCCTGCTGCTTTTCTTTGTCGGCTACGACATTGATTTCTCGCTGCTCAAGCAAGCGAAGGCCCAGGTGATCTGCTTCGGGCTGCTCACTTTTTTCATGACTTTTGGCGCTGGATTCGCCGTCGCGAGCGTCTGCGGTTACTCGACCAACGCCTCTTTGCTGATCGGTTCGCTAATCGCGTCTCATACGCTGCTGGCGTATCCCATGATACTCAGGCACGGTTTGGCGCGCCGTATCAGCATCATGGCGGCCAGCGGCGCTACCGTTTTCACCGATATCGCCGCCATGCTGGTCCTGGCGATTTGCCTGATTACGCATGAAAAGGGTTTCTCCCTGGCGGCCGTCGAGCTTCAACTGCTTCAGATAGCAATCTTCATTTCACTCATCGTTCTGGGCGGCCCGTGGTGCATTCGAAAGATCCTGGTGCACGCTCACCGCGATGAAACTCGAATCATCGTTTTCTTTCTGGCGGTCGCCTTCGCAGCCCAAACCGCCAAGCTGTTTGGCCTGGACGGAATCGTGGGCGCGTTTCTCGCAGGTATTGCGGTCCGTCAGGCGGCTCCTGAATCCCGCAACGCCGGTGTCATGAAGCTGATCAGCGATACCTTTCTCATCCCCGCTTTCTTCATGGCAACGGGGATGATGCTGCAACCGCTGGAGGCGCTGCAGACTATTTTCATGAATCCCGTGCTTGCGTTGGGCTTGCTTTTCGCGCTGCTGTTGGCAAAGGCCGCCGCGGCCTACGGTATTGGCCTGGTGTTCGGGTACGGCCGAGACGAAATCAAATTGGTCTGGAGCCTGACCTTGCCGCAAGTCGCCGCTACGCTCGCGGCAGCGACAGTCGCGTATCGCACGCTCAATGACCAAGGCCAACCGCTCATAGACAAGCCATTGCTGAATGTCATCTTGATGCTGGTTGTGGTCACATCGCTGGGCGCGCCGTTCCTGACGCAGCGATATGCCCTGCGGCTCCGCGATTCAGAAGCGAGCCAAGGCGCTACGACCCAGCAGCCGACGCCGGGACTCAAAGAACCTACTTAGGAAACAGCAGGGTAAATTGCAGTCGGAAACCTAGGCCGGAAGGTCCTCCTTCCGGCGAGGTAGCCCAGTATCGAAGGCCGCCGCCGATACTGAATGGCTGATCCCCAATTCGCATAACCTTCGTCAGGTTCAAATGCACTGGCACGCTCCACTGGCCGCGCTTCCAGTCATAGGTAGATTCCGTATTCAGGGCAGTGGTCCAGGCACTGGCAGTGGTGTAATTCACAAACGGCTGCGCGAACGTGCTGCTGACATCCCTTCCCTTGTCTCCAATTCCCCAGATATGGTTTGCCAAGAGGCCGTAAGTCCACGGTCCATCCTGCTTCAGCGCGACCGCCGTCGGACCAGCGCCCCAGGCCTTCGCGCCGAGCGCGCTACGGCTTGCCGTTGGCAACAGAAATACAGGTCCAACACCCCAGATGGTGCCGCCAGCGCCAGGTTCCACGGGAGACAGAAAAATACTCTGCACAATATCGCCCACGCCATGCTCGGAACTCCCTGACTGGCCCACGTCGTGCTGGCTGATCAAGGGCACAATTGTGCGAGAGATCAGGTTCCAATCCTTACTCAAGGAGAAAGGAATGACAGGCTGTACATTCAGCGTGCTGCGGCGCCCATCGTAGTCTCCGATGGAATGATCGTAGTTGTATTGGAAAGGAACGCTGATCAAGGAGGCGACAGGGTTGTTGAGCTGCTTTGCCAAATCTGCGTCGCCTGCGGCAGTCGCAATAACAGGCAAGGTCGAAAGAGCGCTCCAACCGGCAAATAGAAGTTCTCTGCTAAGTTTTTGCAATGCTAATCCTCTGGATCTGGCCTCTGCGGTCAGCGTGTCATTGCTCGTAAACGCGCAGCTACTGACGCGCCGCCACTGCCGTCGGTTCCCGCAGCTTCTGCCACTGATCAGTTGTCATCACGTTCGCTCCAGGCACGAATCGCCAATTGCCGTCTTTCTCTTCACAACATCCCCTTTCAACGGCCTGCCAGGCCCGCTCGCAGACTCCCTATCGCGAGCGGGCTCTAGCCTACTGCCCGGTCGGCGTCAGGGCCTTCAATGCATCGTCGATATTGAAATCAATACTTGCTGAGCGCGGAGGGTAGTCCTTCAAGGACTGGACAAGATCTCCCACCTTGTTGAAAGCCGGCGCATAGGTCCACGCCCTGTTTTCCTGCCACTCGTCGAAGCCGCGTGCTTCATGGAAGCGCTCGAACGGATCTACCTTCAGATTCGTGACTAACGGCGTAACCATGCTTTGCTGTACGCCGTTGAACCACTTGTCTTGCTTCTTGAACAGGAACTTCCAGTCACCGTACCGGACACCATGCAGTGTGGTTTCAGTGAAGTAGTAAAACTCCTTGCGTTGCGACGGGCCTTTACCCGTGATCATGGCTGTTTGATCATATCCGTCCAGATGGATTTTCTCGTAACGCTTGTTCCCGGCAGGGAAGCTCGTCAGCAGTTTCTTTTTCAGTTCCGGTTCGCCCAGCTGCGCCATGATCGTTGGCAGCCAGTCTTCCATCGTCATGAATTCTGCGGTCGTCGATCCGGGAGGAATTACGCCAGGCCATTTCACCATCATCGGCACCTTGAACCCGCCTTCGTAACCCCCTACGCCCTTCTCTCCTCGAAAAGGCTGATTGCCGCCGTCGGGCCAGCTGTTTGACGCCGCTCCGTTGTCAGTCGAGAACATAATCACGGTGTTGTCTGCGACGCCCAGCTCCTCAAGCAGCTTCATAAGCTCGCCCACCACATCATCGAGCTCCATCATTCCATCTGCATAGACGCCATAGCCGCTCTTCCCGAGATACTTGTCTGAAAGATTCGTCCGGTAGTGCATCCGTGTCGTGTTATGCCACACGAAAAATGGCTTATCCGCCTTTACCGCATCGGTGATAAACCGCTTGGACTCGGCAAGAATTTCCCATTCCAGGTTGCGCTGACGCTCTCGACCGAACGGGCCCTTATCTTCGATTTTTTGCTTTCCGTCCGGGAGCGCCCAGGAATGAATCATGCCACGCTGCGCAAATTGCTTGGCAACCTGGGGGTCTTTAGGAAAGTCATATTCCTCCATGTATTCGCCTGCATTCAGGTGATAGAGAATGCCGAAGAATTCATCGAAGCCGTTGTTGGTTGGCAGATGCTCGTCGCGGTCGCCCAGGTGATTCTTGCCGAATTGACCGGTGGCATAACCATACGGTTTGAGCAGGCTGGCCAAGGTGGGATCCTTGGGCGACATCCCTTGCTCGGCGCCGGGCAGGCCAACAGTGGCCAGGCCTACACGAATGGGGTACTGACCGGTGATAAAGGCCGCCCGTCCAGCCGTGCACGACGCCTGGCCGTAGTGATCCATAAACAGCATGCCCTGCTTGGCGATTTTGTCTATGTTGGGTGTAGAGCCGCCCATCAGCCCGCGGTGGTAAGCACTGATGTTGTACATGCCAACATCATCGCCCCATATGACCAGGATATTTGGCTTCTTGGCGTCAGCCGCCATGGCGGCCGTGCCGCCAAGAACAAGAATCCAGCCAACCACGGCAAGCAGAAATCTCTTCATCCCATTCCCCGAACAAACACAGGTTCAACAGCCTGAGAGCCAACTATGCGGCCCGCAGGGCGGATAAGGCGGTAGTCGGAAACCAACGATGGGCACCATCGCGACGAGCTTTCATTTGGCTGAGAGCCTAACCGCAATTCTCCGGTGTATCAATGGATATATGCCAGGACAGTGGCCGGAGGGGGAATGCCTGCTTGTCTGCCGCGCTTGCCGGGACATGGCAGGTCAACCATTGATTACTTGACAGGAATGGTAGAGCCGTGATCCTTTACCGACGTTACCGATCCGCGAGCACTGAACATTTCTCCCATACCATTCAATAGGGAGCAAGAATGAATACAGAGCACAGACCCGCCATCGAGGTCGAGAAGTTCTATCTCACCCGGGGTGACATCTTTTATCGCTTCCAGCAAAAGCTGGGCTTGATACCGGCATCAGGAGGCGGATTCAAGCGACGGGCCATCGCCTATGCGGCCATTGCGTGGCTGCCGCTGGTCTTGGCAGCCTGGCTTGCGGGAACTGCCCTTGAAGCCAAAGCGGGTGAAGAGCCGTTGCTGAGCCACATTGGCATTCATGTTCGTTGTCTCATTGCAATCCCGTTGCTTGTATTGGCCGAGGGCATTGCACAGAAACTCATTCCTCTGACGCTTCGCGAATTTCGTCGCTCCGGACTCGTTGACGAGAATCTGCAGCCCAGATTTGAGTCGGTTCTGATAGACATACTCCGATTGCGCAACCGCAGTCTGCCCTGGCTGATCATCGCCGTACTTATCGTGACATGGGCAACGGTTCTGTTTTTCTCGCCCAACCCTGACGAGATTCGCTGGACGGGGCCCGGAGGCGGCAGCCTGCAATTCGGCGCTTGGTGGCTATTGCTGGTTACGAAGCCGCTTTTCTCCATTCTTCTGCTGGCGTGGGTATGGCGGCTGGTTCTATTAAGCCTGCTCCTGTATCGAATTTCGGCGTTGCCTCTAAAACTTGTACCTTCGCATCCCGACAGGCTGGGAGGGCTCGGTTTCCTGGCTCGGCTACCGGCAATCTACAGTCCGTTCATTTTTTCCGTGTCTGCGGTTATGGCGGGCCTTTGGGCCCATCAGGTGCTTTATCACGACCTGGCTGTTCCTGAACTCTATGGCCAGATCGCGGCACTGCTAGCTGTGCTTACCTTGATCGGTTTGGCGCCCCTCCTTGTATTCACACCTTTGCTTATACGGGTGAAAAAACAGGCGCTTTTGGACTATGGCGTGTTTGCCGCAAAACATGGCCGAGCGGTTGACGAACGGTGGATACAGGATAAAAGCGTCCCGGATTACCCCATGCTGGACGCGCCAGAGTTGGGTCCTGTTGCCGACGTACAAGCCATTTACCAAGCGGTTGAATCCATGAGGACAGCCCTGATTAGCAAGTCCGTCCTTTTGATGATTCTTGCTCCCGCTGCAATCCCATTGCTGCTGGTCGTGGCGATGCAGTGGCCTTTGAAAAGCACCCTGTCGAAGCTACTGTTTACGTTGCTCTAAGCCGGCGCCTGCAGGGCCGGTCCGGGCGTCATCGGCACACATGGCCGATGCGCCACGCGCCGCAGCGTATGAATCGGTGGTGTAGATCAACCAGGCCCGAAGTAATGGCGGGCCTGACGCCGGTCCAGTGCCCTGCCCGCCCCGCCGCCGATCAGATGCCGACGACCCGGCTCACGCCACCCTGCGTGACGATCTGCACGCGCTGGCCGGTGGACAGGGGCACGTCCGCTTCCTGCGTGATGACGCGAAGGTCGCCGCTATCCAGGCGCACGGTCAATTCCAGGCCCGCCCTGCGTGCGCTGGCGTTTTCGATCGCGTTGCCGGCCATCGCGCCGCCCACCGCGCCGCCGACGGTGGTGATCCGCCTGCCGGACCCGCCGCCGATGGCGCTGCCCGTCACGGCGCCCAGCGCGCCACCCGCCATGACGCCCAGGCCCGAGGTCTGGCTGGCCTGGATGGTCACCGGCCGCACGCCGACGACATACCCCAGGGTTACGGTCTGCGCCCGCTGCGCCTGGTCAAAGGTGTAGACGCGCGATGAGGCCGACGGATTGGCGCAGCCCGCCAGAATGACGGCCAGCCCAAGAATGGCGCCAGCGCCGATCGTGGTCAGGGGGCTTCGTTTCACTGCCTGCTGATGCTTGTGCATGATGCGTTCTCCAGTACGACGGAATGGTGGAGGAATTCGGGCTTATCGCGGCTGCGCGGGGGCCGCTGCGGGCGCGGGCGCACTTGCTGCGGGCGGTTGCGCGCCGGTGCGCATGAAATTCCCATTTCCATCGAAGCCGCCGATCGCGCGGCCATTGAAGAACACGACGCGCCGCGCGGTCCATTGCGGCTGCTCGGGGCCCACCTGGTCATAACCGGCAACCTCGAAGGCGTACTCCCAGCCGGACACGGGCTTGCCGTCCTCGCCGGTGTAGGTTGCTTTCTTTACGGAGTCCGCATAGCCCTTGTCGCGGTAACTGACATAGCGCGTGGGCGGCAGCGTGTCCCGCAGCGACGACATGTACTGGTAGAGATCGTCCTCGCTGGGAGGCGTGCCGTAGGTCGCCAGGTCTTTCTGGGTGGCGACGGTGCCGGCGCAACCGGCCAGCAGGCACGTGGAAAAGATCAGGGATAGCCGTTTCATCGAGATTGCTCCTTGGTGCGCGTGCGCGCCTGGAATCGGCGCGGCCACGCGACTTGCTGGGTCGAATCTTTCAGGAATTGCTAGGACGGGCGGTTTGCGGCGCCGCGGAAGGCAGAACGCAACAGGCTGATGAGGAATCCGCCCGTGAACATTCCCAGGATGTACACGCCGATGACCAGGACCGAGGCTGGCAGCGTGACGGTCGAGGTCCAGAGCGACAGCGTGACGGAATCGAAGTTCTGGATCTTGAATGAGAGTACGGCGGCCGTCAGCAGAACGATCAATACGATGTAGAGGTATCTCATGGGGCACCTTTCGTATCTGTAGTCTGAATCGCCCCTGAAACTGCCGGGGACCGATCGTGCGAAAAACTATGCCATTCATCCGGCGGGAATACAAGGAAATCGGGGCGCTTGCGAAACCGGCTTGGCCCCTGCCCCGCCTGCCAATTGCTCGCGTGTCGCGCGGAAACATTGTCTGCCCCGGCGAACAGGAACAGAATATATGCGCCATAAATCAGTCGCGTATGGCCGGCCCGGACATGAACAACCGCGCCCCGCGGTCTGTCTTTGCGGGCTGCATTTTGGGGACACGTCATGGAAGCAATCAAGGATTGTTGCATCGCAGGGCACCCTCATAACCCGGAGCGCCGGGTCTGGTTGAAGGCAGGCGCGGGCGCGGGAGCGGCCGCCGTGATGGCCGGCGTGGCGCTGGCTCCGCAAGACGCGTCGGCCGCGTCGCTCACGCAGGCGCAGCGGGACGCGATGACGCCGGATCAGGTCATCGAAATGATGAAAAAGGGCAACGCCCGCTTTCGGGCGGGCAAGCCGCAAGCGCACGATTACCTGGCCCAGAAACGGTCCAGCGCGTCAGGGCAGTTTCCCGCCGCCGTGATCCTGAGCTGCATTGATTCCCGCGCACCCGCGGAAATCATCCTGGACACGGGCATCGGCGACACCTTCAACGGCCGGATCGCCGGCAATATCTCCAACAACGATCTGCTGGGCAGCATGGAGTTCGCCTGCGCCGCGGCCGGCGCCAAGGTGGTGCTGGTCATGGGCCATACGGCGTGCGGCGCCGTGGCGGGCGCGATCGACAACGTGGAACTGGGTCACCTGACGGGCCTGCTCAACGTGATCAAGCCCGCGGTCGAAGCGACCAAGTACTCGGGCGAGCGCAGCGGCAAGAATGCGGCCTTCGTCGATGCCGTGGCCAGGACGAATGTGCTGCAGACGGTCGAGTCCATCCGCAAGAACAGTCCCATCCTTGCCGGGCTGGAAAAGGAAGGGAAAATCAAGATCGTCGGGTCGATGTACGACCTGAGCAACGGCATGCTTACGTTCCTGGCGTAACAGCGGTTTGCGGCCGCCGGATCGCCGGCCGCCGGTTTCGGCCGCCGGCGTCAGGGCTGGCGGCTCAGGCTGTAGACCGACGCCGGAGGCAGGTTGAGCGGAACGAAGCGCACGCGCCGCGCGAACAGGCCGCAATCCTCGAGCACGCTGGGGGATATGGGACAGCGCACACCGTACGTGAAGAAGTGCATGGATCCGCCCGGGCGCATGGCCTCGAACACGGCGGTGAGCAGCTTATGGTGGTGCGCGCCGCTCATGTTCCTGAGGGGCAGCCCACAGATGGCGGCGTCGATTCCATGCAGTTCGGGATGGCTTTCGCGCGACAGATCCTGGGCCGACACCTGCAGCACGGCCGCCTCGGGGAATTGGGTGCGCAGGCTGGAGCTCATTTCGGAGTCCTGCTCGACCAGGACCAAGCTGGACGGCGCCACGCCTTTGCGCAGCATTTCGCGCGTGAAGACACCGGTGCCGCAGCCCAGTTCAAGGACTTTGCCCCGGGGTTCTATTGATTCGGTAATGGCGGCGGCCAGCGCGGCGCCCGAAGGCGCCACCGCGCCGATGGCCGCGGGGTTGGAAAGCAGCGCCTTGACGAACTGCTTGCGCTCCTGCAGCCACGACATGGAGCGGCTTGACGCTGATTTGACTTGGGCAATCGTTTTGTAGGACGGCGAGGAATGCATTGATGCGTCTATCTCCGGGTTAGACATATCAACCAGACATTACCTAAGCCTGGCGGCAGCGACAGGCAACGGTGCGTAAGCACCCTTATCAATTCGACGCCGCGCCGGGCGCCTGACCGCTTGCTACAGGGGCCGCATCGCCGCGCGCCGCACGCACGATGCTGCGCTTCTACGCATTTTGCAACAGCGTCGCGGTTCCAACGACTGGCCATCAGCCGGATCCGCCGAAAGGCGGACCCGGCGCCGGGCGGGCGCTTACACGCCCACGACCGATACCGCTTTGGTGACGAGATAGGCTTCGAGGGCCTCGGGGCCGCCTTCGGAACCGTAGCCCGAATCCTTCACGCCGCCGAACGGCAGTTCGGCCGAAGGCGTGGCGGGCTGGTTGACCCACAGCATGCCCACTTCCAGACGGCGCGTAAGCTCCTGCACGGTCTTGATCGAGCGGGTGAACGCATAGGCGGCCAAGCCGAACGGCAGGCGGTTGGCTTCGCGGATGGCCTCGTCCAGCGTGTCGAAGCTGCGGATGGCGGCGATCGGGCCGAACGGCTCTTCATTGAAGATGTCGGCTTCCAGCGGCACGTCGGTCAGGATGGTCGGGGCGAAGAAATTGCCCGCGCCGCCCACCCGCTTGCCGCCGGTGGCCAGACGCGCGCCCTTTTCGCTGGCGTTCTTGACGATCTTGTCCATGGCCGCCAGGCGGCGGTCATTGGCCAGGGGGCCGAGGGTCGTGCCTTCGGTCAGGCCGTCGCCCAGCTTGAGCTTTTCGGCGTGGGCCACGAACGCCTCTTCGAAGGCGGCCTTGACGTTCTTGTGCACCAGGAAGCGCGTGGGCGAGATGCAGACCTGGCCCGCATTGCGGAACTTGGCGCCGCCCGAGGCCTTGACGGCCAGCTGGACGTCGGCGTCCTCGGCGATGATTACCGGGGCGTGACCGCCCAGCTCCATGGTGACGCGCTTCATGTGGCGCCCGGCCAGCGCGGCCAGTTCCTTGCCCACCGGCGTGGAGCCGGTGAAGGTGACCTTGCGGATCACCGGGTGCGGGATCAGGTAGCTGGAGATTTCAGCCGGCGAGCCGAACACCAGGCCCACGACGCCCTTGGGGATGCCGGCGTCGACAAAGCAATTGAGCAGCGCGGCGGGCGAAGCCGGGGTCTCTTCGGGCGCCTTCACCAGGAAGGAGCAGCCCGTGGCCAGGGCGGCGCCCAGTTTGCGCACGATCTGGTTGACCGGGAAGTTCCACGGCGTGAACGCCGCGACGGGGCCGACCGGCTCCTTGATGACCAGTTGCTGCGCCGCCGGATTGCGGGACGGGACGATGCGGCCGTAGACGCGCAGCGCTTCGTTGGCGAACCAGTCGATGATGTCGGCCCCGGCCAGGACTTCGCCGCGCGCTTCGACCAGCGGCTTGCCCTGTTCCTGCGTCAGCAGGCGGGCGACGGAGTCGGCGCGTTCGCGCAGCAGCGCGGCCGCCTTGCGCATGACGGCGCAGCGCTCATGGGCGGACACGTCGCGCCAGGTTTCGAAGCCGCGCTGGGCCGCCGCCAGGGCAAGGTCCAGATCTTCGCGGCTGGCGCTGGCGACCTGGCCGATCTTCTGGCCAGAGGCGGGGTTCACTACGTCGATGCGAGCGCCGCCGCGGGCCTCGCGCCATTCGTTGTCGATCAAAAGAAGAGTATCGGGGTAATCGCTCATGAGTGCTCCGTGGTGGAAATGCGGCCGTCACGTTCAATTCGATTCGGGCAAGCGCGGCGGAAAACGCCTGGCGCCTGCCGGTATCGTAAGTGTTTGAGCTGGCGACGGGAAGTGGGCAGCGCGGCCGCGGCCACGAGGCGGGCACGCCGCTTGCTCTCCCCCCTGGGCTGTCCTCCCCCACGTCGTCCTCGATCACGGAGACTCATCATGAGCTCGCCGGAACCCGTCTTAACCCCGACGCCTGTCGGAAATATCCTGGTGTCATTCGCGTCGCCCCTGGCTGCAACGGCCGGGTGCGCCAGTTCGTGTCCGCCGCGGCTGTCCGCCGCCGCCAATGAAGACCTCCCGCCAGCGCCCCCGCGCGACGAGCCGTCCGCCGCCGCGCCCCCTGCCCGCGTGCCGCTCAGCGCGTGGCTGTCGCTGGCGTTCTGGGCGATCGGCACCGCCCTGCTCTTTACCCTGGGGCTGGCCTATCGGCTGGTCGCTTGAGGCCGCGCCGGCCGGGCGCGCCGTTTCGACACGCGCCGGCATATTTTTCCGATGCCGGCGCGCTGGCCGCTCATTGTCCTTTGGTCATATAGGACAGCACGCGCTGTCCGTTCGGCTTGCGGTGCAGGAACGCCATACAGATGTGACCGGCCGTCAGCGCGATCAGCGTCCATCCCAGCAGGCCATGCCAGGAATTGGCCAGCTGCACCAGGCTTTCGATCTCGTGGTCCCTTGCGCCGAACACCTCGATGCCGAACGGCGAATAGCCGCGGCCCCTGCCATATGCGCGCAGGAGGCCCAGGGTCGGGATGGCCAGCATCAGCAGATACAGAACCACATGGCCACACCGCGCCATAAAGCCGCTGTTTGGCCGCCGGCGGGCGTTCACCAGGGCCCACGCGCCGCGCACCAGCACCAGAATGAACAGCAGAAACCCCAGCGACGTATGCGAGAACCAGAAGAAATCCTCGACGGGGGTGTCGGGCATGAACTGGCGGGCGGCCGCGCTGGCGAATTGCCAAAGCAGCAGCGCCGCCATAAGCCAATGCAGGGTGCGGCTGACAATGCCGTAGCCCTCGGGGCTGTCCATGATTCCGGCCTGGGTTGAGCGGGCTGTCATCTGAAGCCTCCTGTGGGAAACCGTTATGCACAGCAGGGACGATTCAGGCATTTTGCCTACACAGCACCGGGCGCATGCAACAAAGTGCAATCGCCGCCGCGCCCTCGCCTTACGGACCCGGCCGCCTCAGGGCTCGAATTCCATCGCGGCCATGGCGCGCCCGGCCGCCTGAGGCGCGTAGTCCTCCCAAGGCGCGTTGCCGATGTCCAACCGCGCATGGATATCGCTGATCGTCCAATGCGCGCCCCCCTTGAGTGTTTCCAGTTCGTCCCAGGCCACGGGCACCGACACGCCCAGCCCGGGGCGGGCCCGCGCCGACCAGGCCGCCACCGTGGTGGCGCCGAAGCCATTGCGCAGATAGTCGGCAAAAATCTTCCCGACCCGGTTCTTCGGCCCGCTTTTGGCCACGAAAATCTGCGGCAGCGTGCGGGCCAGGTGCTGGACGATGGCGTGCGAGAAGCCCTTCACCGTGTCCCAGCCGTACTGCTTGCGCAGGGGCACTACGACATGCAGCCCTTTGCCGCCGCTGGTCTTCAGCCAGGCCCGCAGGCCGATTTCCTGCAGCAGCACATGCAGCAGGTGCGCGGCCTGCTGCATCGTTGCCCAATCCACGCCCTGCCCCGGATCCAGGTCGAACAGCATGCGGTCGGGCTTGTCGATGGAAGTCTTGACCGCGTTCCAGGTGTGGAACTCCACAACGTTCATCTGCACGGCGGACATGATGGCTTCCTGCGTGGGCACCTCCAGCAGCGGCGGATGGTCGGGATCCAGTGTCGGGGGCAACGGCTTTACGCCCGGCATGGCGGCCTCCAGGTGTTTCTGGAAGAAGAATTCCCCCTGGATGCCCGCCGGCGCGCGCAGGAACGACACCGGGCGGCCCTTCAGATGCTTGAGCAGCAGGGGCGCGATCAGCCCGTAGTAGCGGGCCAGGTCCAGCTTGGTGAACTTGGTGGACGGGTCGATGACACGATCCGGGTTGGTGAGCTTGCCCAGCTTTCCGCCCGCCGGCGATGCCCGCCTAGCCTTGGGCGCCTTCGTGGCGCTGGCGTCGCCTTCAATGTCTTTGACTGGCACAGCCTTCTCCCGGGAAACCGCCCGCACCGGCTTGTCCTGCCGCAACCCACGGAACACCGAATGCCGGATATGGCCACCGCTGGTCCATTCGCCGAACGAGACCTCGGCGATCAGCCCGGGCTGGACCCAATGCACTCCCGGGCCCTTCGCCCCGCCCGTCACCGCTTTTTCATCCGTTTCGATGCGCGCCAGCCGCTTTTGCAGGGATATCAGGGTCTGGTCGTCGAATCCCGTGCCGACCTTGCCCGCATACCGCAGGCCGCCGCCCTGTTCGCTGACGGCCAGCAGCAGCGCTCCCAGCCCCGCGCGCGCGCCCTTGGGCGCCGTGTAGCCGACGATGACGAATTCCTGGCGCCGGGCGCATTTCACCTTGACCCAGGTATCGGCGCGCCGCGACACATAGGGCGACGACAGCCGCTTGGCCATGATGCCTTCCAGCCCCATCTTGCAGGCGGATGCCACCAGGTCGGCGGGCGCCGCGTCGAGCGCCTCGCTGAACCGCAGGCGGTCGTCTTTGGCCGTGTCCATCAATTGCTTGAGCAGCGCCCGGCGGACATACAGCGGTTCCTGGCGCAGATCCCTGCCGCCGATGAGCGGCAGGTCGAAGGCGTAGAACACGATGTCCTGGGTGCGCTTGCCGTCGAAGGCGTTTTGCAGCGCCTGGAAGTTGGGGATGCCGTCGCGATCCGGCATGACGATTTCGCCGTCGACCCAGGCCCACTTTGCAGGCAGCGCCCGGAAGGCCTTTGCCAAATGCGGCAGCTTTGCGGTCCAGTCGTGCCCATTGCGCGTATAGAAGCGCACCTCATCGCCTTCGATGCGCGCCATCAGCCGATAGCCATCGAACTTCATCTCATACAGCCAGTCTTGCGCCTGCCGCGGCACGCCGTCCACCAGGGTGGCCAACTGGGGCTTGAGCATGTCCGGCAGATCCGAGGCCACGCCGGGCAGCGCGGGCTCGCCAGCCGACGCCGTGGCCGGATTCCGGCGTTCGGTCCGGGTCTTGCCGGTTCCTGCCTGCTTGCGCGAGCCACGCAGCGGCACGACGCTGTCGGGCATCTCGTCCACGACGCTGAATTCGCGCTCGGCCCGGGCGTAATCGTCGCGGTCCTTGATCAGCAGCCATGGCGGCTGTTTCTCTGTTTCCTTGCCTTTGAGCCGGATCAGCGCCCATCTACCCTGCATCTTTACGCCCTGAAGGTCGAACTTCAGGTGGCCGGCGCGATAGCCTTTGCGCGGATCGCCCACCGGCTCCCACCTGCCCTCGTCCCAGATGATGACCTTGCCCGCGCCGTACTGGCCCTTGGGTATCTGGCCCTCGAACTGGTTATAGGCGATGGGATGGTCCTCGACCTGGACGGCCATGCGCTTGACGGCGGGGTCGTAGCTGGGGCCCTTGGGCACCGCCCAGCTTTTCATGGCGCCGTCCAGTTCCAGGCGGAAGTCGTAATGAAGCCGGCTGGCCCAGTGCTTCTGGATGACAAAGGCGCGCGCGGCCTCGTTGGCCTCGCCGCCTCCGGCCGGCTCCGACGTCACCTTGAAGTTGCGCTTTTCGCGGTATTTCTTGAGGGCGTCCGCCATGGTCAGGCTGCCTTGCGGGACTTGGCTGCCTTGGCTGCGCTCTTGGCCGCCGTTTTGACTGCCTTGGCTGGCGCCTTCCTGGCGGCGGTCTTGCGGGGCGCGGCCTTCTTGGCGCCCGCCCTGCCTCCCTTCAGGCTGCGCTGCAGCAATTCAGTCAGGTCGATGACGTTATCGGCGTAGGCGGGAGATTCCTCCTGCGGCTCGATTACGGTCTGGGTCTTGCCCGCGCGCGCGCGTTTCTCGACGAGCGCCATCACGGCGGCCTTGAATTCATCTTTGTACTGCTCGGGGTCCCATTCGCCGGACATGTCGTCGACGAGCATCTTCGCCATCTTCAGCTCGCTGGCGCTGGGGCTCACGCCCTTGGCGCCCACCTTGGGCAGGTCCAGCCCTTCCAGCGATTTGACCTCGTCGCCCCAGCGCATCAGGTTCAGGACCAGCGCATCGCCCGCCGGAATCAGCGCCGCCAGGTGCTGCTTTGTCTGGATGACCACCTTGGCGATGCCGATCTTGCCGGTCTTGGCCAGCGTGTCGCGCAGCAAGGCATATACCTTCTGGCCCTTGTTGATGGGCGCCACGTAATAAGGACGCTCCAGGTAGACGAACGACACCCCGGCCGCGTCGACGAACTGCTGGATCTCGATGGTTTGCGTGGTCCTGGGGTAGGCATCGGCAATTTCATCGGGCGAAATGATGACGTACTGGCCGTCTTCATACTCTACGCCCTTGACGATATTCTCCTTGTCGATCTCTTTGCCAGTGCGCTTGTTGATGCGCTTGTATCCCACGGGATCCATCGACCGCTTGTCCAGCCAGTCGAAATCCACGCCCGACTCGGTCGTGGCGGTGTGCAGGCCTACCGGAATATGGACCAGCCCGAAGGAGATCGCGCCTTTCCAGATGGTTCTCGATGCCATGGCAAGGCTCCTCTGCTCGCAGGCCGTCAGCCCAGCCGCCTCACCACGCGAGCGACCCTGGCGATGCCCCCGGTTCCACTGGCGGCCCGGCCCACCAGCGCCGTGCCCGCTGCCGTAATGAGCGTCCGGCGCAATACGGTGCGGCTGCGCATGCCTGCCAGCATCAGCAGCACGCCCACGCCGAATACGATGACGTGCTCGCCTGGAAAATCGGGACGGCGGCGGTCAATGTCCTTGAGCTGACGCGCCAGCGACGGGGAGCTGGATGCGGAACGGGGCAAATCGTCATTCTTCATAAGGGCTCCTGCGTGATTCGGAGGCGATTCGCGGCGCGCCTCGGACCCGGCTATTTCATGTACTTGAACTCCGGCAGCGCCTTGAGCGTGTCCTTGGTCGCGTCGGGCAAGACAAGCTGGTCTCCGGCGACCTGGAGTTTCGACAGCGGCACGGTGACGAGGTGGTTGCCCACGCCCAGCAGGCCGCCCACTGACAGCACGGCATACGGCACCCAGTCGGGCGGACCCAGTATCAGGTCGTCGACGGTGCCGACCTTTTCCTTCTTGCCGTTGTAGACGGTGGCGCCGTTGATCTTCGATGCGCGATAGCCCGCGTCCACCTTCGCGACGTCGACGCGCACTTCCGTCACGGACTGTGGCGCGCCCTGGGCCGACACCGTGGACACGTTCGACAGGACGCCCAGCAGGACGGCCCAGCCCAATGTAGCGGTCTTTTCCATCATGGCGGTTCTCCCCTGGCGGGTCAGGACGGGCGCCCGGCGCTGTCCGGGTCATCGTCCGCATCAGTGGTGTCGGTGGGCTCCAGGTCTTCTTCATGGACCTCGTTGCCCTGCGTGTTCTCGCTGGCGTCCGACGGCTTCACGGGCGCGGATCCATCTTTGGCTGGAAGGGGCCGGGCGGTATCCGGGGCCCCGCCGGGCTGTCCCGGCGTAGCTGGCGGGTTGGGAGATTGTGCTTGCATGGCTGTCACCCTGAGTTCGCGGAAGGCTCGCGGGATCGCGGCCGTCGACGCTTTCAGCAAGCGCCATGCCCGGATGCGCCATCCCCGCGCCTTTTCCCTATGGGCCGGTTGGGTGCGTCCCCATAATTCGATACGTAACGCGCCTACAAGCGCGGGCGGATCGGCAATATATTCAAAGTGACTTGCCAGTGTTGACGATGCATTTCACTCGTGCAGCAAGATTCCAGGAGCGCGATGATGGCCAATAAGAAGCGGGACAAGAAGCAGGATAAGAGTCCGTCCGAAGCGCCCGCCAAGACCGGACTGTCCAGAACGCAATACGAAAAGGAGCTTGCCGGCCTGCACGTGGAACTCGTCAAGCTGCAGCAGTGGGTCGTACGGACCGGCGCGAAGGTGTGCATTGTGTTCGAAGGCCGCGACGGCGCCGGCAAGGGCGGGACCATCAAGGCGATAACCGAACGCGTCAGCCCGCGGGTGTTCCGGGTCGTGGCCCTGCCCGCCCCCACCGAACGCGAAAAATCCCAGATGTATATACAGCGCTACCTGCCGCATTTTCCGGCCGCGGGCGAAGTCGTGATTTTCGACCGCAGCTGGTACAACCGGGCGGGCGTGGAGCGCGTCATGGGATTCTGCACCGAAGACCAGGTCGATTCTTTCCTGAAGGGCGTGCCGCTGCTGGAACGGCTCATGATTGATTCCGGCATCCTGCTGTTCAAGTATTGGCTGGAGGTTAGCGAACAAGAGCAGACCCGGCGCCTTCAGTCGCGCATCAACGACGAGCGCAAGACCTGGAAGCTGACCAAGATGGACCTGGATTCCTACAGCCGCTGGTACGACTACTCCCGCGCGCGGGACGACATGTTCAAGGCGTCCGACACAGCTATCGCCCCGTGGTTCGTCGGGCGCTCCGACAACAAGCGGCAGGTGCGGCTGAACATCATCAACCATCTGCTGGAACGCATCCCGTACACCACCGAACCTCGGGAAAAGATCAAATTGCCCAAGCGGCAAAAGCCCAAGGGCTATACCGAACCGGACTACCCGTTCAGGTACGTCCCCGAGAAATTCTGACTTTTGGAGAACCGGCAATGGCCGCCCTGCTGATCAATCATGTGGAAGACAGCACGTCCGACGACGACATCCGGATGTTTCTGCAAAAGTATGGCTTCCCGTCGCTGGACGAGATCAAGCGCGTGCCAAGCGAAGGCGCGCGCCCTGCGGTGCTGGTGACGTTCCACGCCGCGACCGAAGCCGAGCTTCAGGTCTTGCTGCCCCGGATACACCAGGTGTTCTGGAAGAACCACACGATCACCGCCCTGGTGATGCGGGCGCCGATCGAGTGAATCGCGGACGGGGCCCCGCTGCCTGACGGCTTCCTGCTGGGGCCCCTGCTGTCTGCCGGCCGCGCCTACCAGGCAACGCGCGGCCGATACGCCTTCTTGACGTAGCTTGCCAGCTCGGCCTCCACCGAAGACATGGACTCGGGCGCCGGCCTTTCGGGATGCAGCAGCTGCTCCGCCGCCGCCAGCGTGCGCTGCGCGCGGCGTTCCCCGCTGCTCAGGACCCTGACGGAACCAGGGACGACCGTGTATTTGAAGTCTTCCATGACGCTTCTCCAGAGGACAATGAAAGGCGATGCGCCATGGACTGAGCAAGTGCCGTGCCCGGCAAGCCAGCTTCAGTATCTGACGCTGACGCGGGCCCACACGCTGCGGCCCGGTTCATTGACCGCGGTGTTGGCCGGATAGCCGAAACCCGCATTGCCGGCCAGATTCAGGTGTTCGCTGTAGGTCTTGTCGAACAGGTTATCGACCCCCAGCGACAGCTTGACCTGCTTGTTCACCACATAGCCCGCATTGATGGAAAAGACGCCGAACCCCGCGCTGGGGCCGAAATCCTTGCCGACCACGTTGCCCTCATTCAGGGCATAGCGCTTCTGCGGCGCGACAAGGCGCCACAGCGCGCCCGCCGACCAGGTGCCATCGTCATAGGCCGCGCTGAGCTTGGCCTCTAGCGGCGGGATTTGCGGCAGCGCCCGGCCGTCGCTGCGGTTCTGGCCCCAGGCGTACGCGAGCGTGGCGCCCAGCTTCCAGTTGGACGTCACGGCGTAGGACGCGCCGAGTTCTCCGCCGAATATCCTGGCGTCGACGTTGGCGGCCTGCGAAGACGGGCCCATCATTCCGCCCGACGTGTAGCTGAACAGGATGAAGTCGTTCACGTAGCCGGCATAGCCGGAGAACCAGGCGTCCAGCGTTTCCGTCTTGTACTGCGCGCCGAAATCGAGCTGCGTGGTCTTTTCCGGCTTGACGCCCTGGAAGGCGTTAGCTGACCCCGTAGGTCCGTTGTCGGGCGAGAACAACTCCCAGTAGTCGGGGAACCGCTCGACATGGCCCAGCCCGATGTAGACGGTGGCGGGCAGCGAGGCCAGGTCCTTCTCGTATCGCAGAAAGCCGCTGGGCAAGGTATCGTTGCGGCGCTCGTTGGCGGTGGGATTGGGCATGGGCATCATCATGCCGCTGGTGGTCTGGCGAAAGTCTTTGGCGGAGGCCCAGTCCACGCGCGCGCCGCCGATGACGCGGCTGTCAGGCGCGGCGCGCCAGGTCAGCTCTCCGAAGACGCCGGTATTGGAGAAGTCGGCGTCCTTGACCCAGGGCTGGCTGCGGTACGACATGGCTTGCGTTCCGCTGCGCGAGCGGTGGCGGCTCTGCTGGAAGTCCAGGCCCGTGACCAGGCTGAGGTCCGGCGACAGCGTCCAGGTGCTGGCGACGCGTCCGCCCCAGGTGGCGCGGTCCACGTCGCCCGCCATGGCCATCGCCATGGCGCTGGACGGGTCCGGCGCGCGCAGCGTGTAGTTATCCATGACGTGGTCGGCGTAGTTGTAGTAGAGCTGCGCCTCCAGCTTGTCCAGCACCGTGCCGATGTTGCGCTTTTCAAAGCGCAGCCCGAAGCTTTCCCGCTTGAACTGCGAGCCGTCCATGCCCCGGCCGGCGTAGCGCGCCTCGCCGTCGCCGGTGCCGGCGGTCAGTTCGTACAGCGTGTCCGCATCGGGCGTGAAGCCCAGCGTCACGTCCGCATTCCACTTGTCCCAGCGCGAGGGCACGGTGTTGCCGTCGCCGTCCTTGTAGTCCTGCGAATGGGAGTGGTTGGCCGTGACCCGCGTATAAACCTTTTCATTGCCCACGGTCAGGTCCGCCGTCTGGTCGTTGCGCCCGAACGACCCGCCGATCAGGCTGCCGTCAAAGCGCACGCCAGCCTCGGTGAACCGCGGCGTGTCGCGGTCGAAGCGGATGGTGCCGGCCGACGCGCCCGGTCCCCACAACACGGTCTGCGGCCCCTTGATGACCGTGAGCTGGTCGAAATTCTCGGGAGAAATGTAGGAGCTGGGCGCGTCCATGCGCGCCGGGCAGGCGCCGGGCATGGAGGTGCCGTTGGTCAGGATGTTCAAGCGCGAGCCGAACATGCCGCGCAGCACCGGATCGCCGTTGGTGCCGCCGTTGCGGATCGCGGAGAAGCCGGGGATGGTCTTTAGATAATCAGTGCCGTCGCTGGCCGGCAGCGGCTGGCGCGGAATCTTGGGGTCGGTCGTGAAGGTCAGCGGCGCGCTGGGCGCGACGCCGGTGATCACCACGGGGTCCAGCGTGGCGACGCCGTCGGCGGCGGATTGCGCCCAGGCGGGGAACGAGGCGGCCATGGCGGCGGCCAGGCAGGTCATGCGGAGGAATTCGTGCTGCTTGAACATAGGGAATCTCGACCATCTTGGATCGTTGGATTGAGTCGCCCAGTGGTCCGCCCGCTCGCAGCCGCGCAAGCGCGGCCCGGCGACGGAATACCGTGCGAGCGGCGGCGTGGCGGACTTGTGCGGGAGAACGGCGCTACGCGCCAGAGGCTGGCGGCGCGGCGCGCACCGGCGACGCTGGAAAGACGAACGTCAGGCCAGGATGGGCGGCGCGCGCGATCGCTGCTGCAATCGCGCCAGTGCGCTTGAGAAGTGAGTGACGACGGCGGGAGGCGCCGCGTCGGGCTGGGCCACTGTGGGCACCAGCCACGCAAGAAGCCAGAGTTCAGGCAGCGTGGCGCCGCCCAGCATGGCGCAGCCGGCGACGCAGCAGTGCGGCATGGCGCCGCTGTGCTGCTCAGCGCCCTGCCCGGCGTCGTCGAGGCCCAGCGAGACGACGCGCGGTCCGCTGGCCGTGCAGATGATGGTGGTGGCGCCGCCGGACACGCCGCCAGCGGGCGTGGCGAGCGCCGAGGATGCGATCAGCGACTGAAAGACGAACAGGATCGCCGCGAACAGCGAGATCCATCGTCTGCATTCAGTGCCGCATGTGTGCATCAGCCCCCCTTGACGGCGCAGATGGTAGCACGCAAGCCGGTGCAGATCCGGCGCGAAAAGGCCCGCCGCAGGGCCCTCGCGGCGCCTGTCTGCACCGCCCGTTGACGCAGATCAAGCGCGCCGGGCCCGGCGCCAGCGCAGCACGTCCACCGCCATGAAAGCGAGCAGACTCGCGCCCATGACAGGCAGGCACCAGCCCAGCGCCACGGCCACCGCAAGCGCCGCGATGCGCCCGGGCCAGGACAGGTCGCGCCAGGCGTGCGTGAGCGTCTGGCCAGATGCGCCCGCCGCCGGCCGGCGCAGCCACCACATGCGGTAGCCCAGGACGGTCATCGTTGTCAGCGCGATGCCGATGGCGGCCATCAGCAATTGGTTCGGCCATCCGAACAGGATGCCCATGTGCATGTCGACGCCCCAGCGGATGAGCTTAGCGATGAGCGGGAAGGTGTCGAAGTCGGCGCGGCTGGTGATGGCGAAAGTTGCCGGGTCCACGGCGATCGTATCGACCTGCGTGGGCCAGGACCGGTCCACTTCGCGCACCATCCAGGCCTGGCCGTCGGCGCGCGGCGGGCGGATCTCGAGCTGGCTGCTGTCGATGCCGCCCTGGCGCGCGGCGTGCAGGACGTGGTCGAAGCCTTCCGCCACGCTGGCCGGGGCCGGGGCCGGGGCCATGGCGGCATGGTCGTGCTGGCCGCCGTGGTGATGCGCGTGTTCGCCGCCGGACCCCATGTCGCCGCCGGTGGAACCGGGAAGCTTCAGCGATATCGAAGGCGTGATCCAGCCCAGTTGCGCCCGCAATTGGTCCACGCGCGCGCCCGCCCAATTCGACCAGGTCAGGCCGGTGGCGGACAGGAACAAAAGGCCGATACCCACCCATAGCCCCAGCAGGCCGTGCCAGCGGCGGGCGCGCAGGCGCGGGCTGCGCGCGGCCGCGGCCTTGTCCCGGTTGCGCTTGCCGAACCAAAGGATTACGCCGCCCAGCGTCGCCAGCCAGAGCCACGAGGCGGCCAGTTCGCTGTAGTTGCGCCCCAGCTCGCCCAGCATCAGATTACGGTGCAGGTAATCCAGCTTGGTGCGGAACGGCAGCGTGCCGCTGGTGCCGTAGACCGTCATGTCGCCCTTGATCTCCAGCGTGACGGGATCCACGAACAGCGCGCGGCTTTCGGAGTCGCCCATGCCGGGCTGCGTAAACATCACGCGGGTGGTCTCGCCCGGACCGGGCGCGGGCCGCACGGCGAACAAGCGCGGTCCGGCGCCGATGCGCGCCTGCGCCGCCTCGACCTGATCGGCCAGCGGCCGCGGCGCGCCGGTGGAAACGGTGCGCAGCTGGTCCGCGTAGATCAGGTTCTCAATCTGCGGCGTCAGCACGAACAGGGTGCCGGTCACCGCAGCGACCAGGATGAAGGGACCGACGAACAGTCCGACATAGAAATGCAGGCGGGTGATCAGCGCGAACAAGGCGCTGCCAGCCGCAGACCGCGGGCGTGCGGACGCGCCGGGGGTATCCAGGGTGTGAGTGGACATGATGCTCTCGAAAACAACGGACGCCGCCCGCAAAGGGGCGGCATTCGTGCGCGCGGGGCGCGCACGGCGACAGAGGTCATCCGGGGCTTCGAGGCGGAGCGCGCTGCCCCAGCGGCGGGCCTGCGGCCGGCATCGGCGGTCGCGGGCTGTCGGCGATGCGCGGCGGCTGGATGAACCCCCGCAGCAGCGCAGGAACCAGCGTCAGGGCGGGCGGCAAGAGCAGCGCCTGGTGCGCAGCCAACCCGAAGGGACACTCCTGCCCGGCGCCGACGTGGCCGGACGAATCGCCTTGTTCGTGGTGGCCGTGATGGGAGCCTGCCTGCGCATGCGGGCCGGCGAACTGGCTCATGCCCGGAAACGCGCCGCCGCCCGCCGCGCAAAACCCCAGGGCCAGGCGGCCCTGCCTGAGCGCGTCCGTGTCGGGCATGTAGCCGACGGGCACGAACGCGCGGGCGGCCAGCAACAGCAGCAACAGAAGCCGCGCCAACGTGGCGGCGCTGGCAACGCGTAAGGGTGGACAGGACAATCCGGGGCGCATGCGTCATTCCGGGCGACGGTGGATTCCGTCGCCTGCCGGGCATTTTACGCATTGCGCGCGCAGCGCTAAATAGCAGCGCCATATAAGTAAGTAAGGTGCGCCTCGCGCTAATTACCGAGTTACCCGCCGGCGGAACCGGAACCGGGACCGGAACCGCGCCGTCAAGTCAGTTGATCGGCCTCGATGATGTGAACGCCGGGCCGGGCCGCGATGGCCGCTTCCAGCATCACCCTGGCGATCGCCGGGGCCGGATTGATCCGCCAGCGTTGCGGCAGCACGGGCCCGGCCAGCCGCAATACCGCCAGCATCGCCCGTTCGCCTGCCCGGAACTCGTCGCGCTGACCACCGATCAGGCCTGGGCGCACGAAGGTCAGTGACCCGAATCCCCGCCTGGCCAGGGCCTGTTCCAGGTCGCCCTTGACGCGGTGGTAGAAGAACCGCGACGCGGAATCGGCCCCGATCGCGGAATTCAGCACATACGCGGGCGTGCCGGCGCGCAGCGCCAGATCGGCGACTGCCAGCGGATAGTCGTAGTCCACGCGCCGGAATGCGGCCTGCCCGCCGGCCGCCCGCATGGTGGTGCCCAGCGCGCAGATCACGGCATCGGCCCGCCACCAGGGCGCATCGTTGGGCAACCTATCGAAATCGACGGTTGGCGCCAGCAACTTGGGGTGCGGCGGCAGCGTCCGGCGGACGGGCGCCGTCACCGATTCCACGCGGGAATCGGCCAGCGCCAGGTCCAGCACGTGGCGCCCGACCAGGCCCGTCGCGCCGGCAAGCAATAGTTTCATAAGGGGTTCCTTGGTAGCGCCAGACCGACGCCAAAGCGGGGTTCGTGCCCATACTAAGACTATTGAGAATTATTATTGCTAAAATTCCGCCTGACACCCCCCTTAAATGGGACCACATGCCTTATTCACGGGATTGCTTTTGAATGGCCAAGCCATCGCGCTCTAAATTATGGTTCCTGGTACACAGTTGGCTGGCATTGCCAATCTGGATCTTCCTTTTCTTCATTTGTGCGACCGGAACCATCGCCGTCATCAGCCAGGAAATCGTCTGGCTCATCAACCCGGCCGTCCGCGCGCAGGCGCCCGACGCCGACACGCCCCGCATGGGCTACCAGGCGCTAATGGACTCCATCGCCAAGCAGGAGCCCGAAGCGACGGTGCAACGCCTGTCCTGGCCCGAGGAATCGCAGTTCGCCCTGACGGCCGCAGTCGGTTATCCCGGCGCGCGGTTCACGTCGATCTACGTCAATCCCTACACCGGCGTCGTGCAGGGGCCGGCGCTCAGCTTTGACCTGCGGCAGTTCATGCGGGCGCTGCACGGCTGGCTGTTGATCCCCTTTAACAACGGCTTTAGCTGGGGCTGGTACCTGGTGTCCTTCCTGTCGCTGCCGATGCTGGCCTCGCTGATCACCGGCCTGGTGGTGTACAAGCGCTTCTGGCGCGCGTACTTCCAGAAGCCGCGCCTGCGGATCGGCCAGGGCGCGCGTATTTTCTGGGGCGACTTCCACCGCCTGTCGGGTCTGTGGTCTGTCTGGTTCATTCTGCTGATCTCCGTCAGCGCGATCTGGTTCCTGGTGCAGGCGGTGCTGTCGGACACGGCCACCACCATCTCCACCCAGGGCGTGCCCGCCGTGGTCGCCCGGGACGAAGTGCCCACCGTGGCGCCGGGCCAGACCGTCAAGCGCCTGCCGCTCGATGACCTGGTCGCCGTCGCCGAGCGCGAGCTGCCCGGCCTGGAAACCCAGCATGTGTTCTTCCCCGGCAACGCCTATGACCCGATCACCGTGGCGGGCCGCGGCGCCTATCCGCTGATGTTCCAGTCCGCCAAGATCAATCCGTACAACGGCAAGGTCGAAGATGTCCGCCGCCTGTCCGACCGCAACGGCCTGGAGTTCTTCACCGAATCCATGCGTCCGCTGCACACGGGCGATTTCGGCGGTTTCTGGCTGAAGCTGGTGTGGTTCCTGTTCGGCCTGCTGCTGACGATGATGTCGCTCAGCGGCCTGTTGATCTGGACCAAGCGCACCGCGCAAGCCACCGCCAAGGCGCTGCGCCCTGCGCGCGCCGACCGTTCCGCCGCGCGCGAGGTGACCGAATGAGCAAGACCGCAACCC
Organism: Achromobacter arsenitoxydans SY8; assembly: GCF_000236785.1. GTDB lineage: Bacteria > Pseudomonadota > Gammaproteobacteria > Burkholderiales > Burkholderiaceae_B > Achromobacter > Achromobacter arsenitoxydans. The sequence goes on from NZ_AGUF01000052.1 coordinate 253,046, forward strand.
TGAGCTCCGCTGCGCCCAAGGCCAGCTTCTGGCGCCGCTGGCGCTTCCACCTGAGCGGGCTGTTGCTCATCCTGCCCATCATTTATGTCCCGAAGTATTTCGACAACCTGGCGCTGTCGCGCGGTCTGATGGGCCTGGGGCAGCGCCCCGCCGGCGACGTGCAGGTGGGCCCGTGGAAGCTCCAGTTTGCCGAATGGCAGATCGGCGCGCCCAAGTCCGATCCCGCCGGCATGGTCAAGACGTTCACGATGGCCCAGTGCGCCCAGTGCAAGGACCAGATCCGTGCGGTCTATCTTCGGGTGGGCAAGCCGCGCAGCCTGCGCGCCGCCGGGTCGATTTTCTTCGGCAGCCCGCACCGCGCATTCGCCACCGTGCCGATCCCGCCGCGCACCGCGCCCGACGCCGATCTCTGGATCACCGCCGAAGGCTGGGACGGCAGCATGCATCAGGCGGCCTGGCCCATCGCCACGGCCTCGCCCGCCACCGCCGAGTGGCTGAAGAAACAAGGAGCAAACTGATGAACCCGTTTTTCGCGAACGGCGCGCGCGCCGCCCTGCTGGGCGTCCTGCTGTGCGCCAGCGCCGGCGCCCTGGCGCACAATCCCATGGCCGAGTGCAAGGCGGCCGGCAAGGAACAGGTCGAGTGCACCGGCGGCTTCTCCGACGGCAGCGGCGCCGCGGGCGTCACGATGGATGTGATCTCCTACGATGAACAGATCCTGGTCCCGGGCAAGCTGGACAAGGATTCCAAGCTGACGTTCAAGCGGCCCAACGGCGAATTCTACGTGCTGTTCGACGCCGGCCCCGGGCACGTCGTCGAAATCGACCACGTCGACATTCAATAAGCCCAGGCCCGCAGCAGCATGCACACACAAGTCATCCGCCCCGCAGGCGCCGGACATGAAACGCTTGCGGTGCTGGGCGCGTGCCTGGTCATCGTTGCGGCGGCCGCCGGCTATATCGGCCTGCGCCCCGCCCCGGCTGAAGGCGCCGCGCTGGCGGCCAGCCAGATCGACGCGCGGCGCGACCTGACGCCCGCCGAACAAGGCATCTACGCGGACCTGCGCGTTGCCTATGACGAGATCGCCTTTGCACGGCAGGCCGGCGAGGCCGCTCCGTCTGTCGCCGACCTGGCCGGCCAGGGCCTGCCTCCGTTCGTCGCCGACAACAGCACCGCGGTGCGCGGCGGCCATGCCTGGCGCCTGCAGCAGCAGGCCGGCCACGTCCTGTACGTGGGCCAGACGGCCGATGCCGCGCTGGCGGGCTCGTTCCTTCTGCGCACCGATGCCCATGAATCCAAGGATGGCCACGGCCATGACCACGGACCGGCCGGCGCAGCCCAGGCCGACGTCTGGCTGGCGCGCGACGCCGGCGCGCGCGTGCCCGATCCCGCCGACGACGCCGCCCTGGCGGCCGCGGGCTGGCGCCAGATCGTGGCCCAGTTCGACAGCGGCGTCACCCGCCAGAGCAAGCCCTGACCGCCCTTCCCCACCCACCGTCTTCCGACTCCGAGTCTCTTCCCGCCTTATGTCCGCATTCCCGTCTATCGACCTGTTCCTGCGCCGCTGCGCCCGGCCGCTGACCGCGCTGGCGCTGCTGGCGTGCGCCCTGCTTGCGCCGGCCCATGCCGAGGAGGCCAAGCGCCTGCGCATCGGCGTGACGCTGCATCCCTATTACAGCTACGTCGCCAACATCGTCGGCGACAAGGCCGAGGTCGTGCCGCTGATTCCGGTGGGCTTCAATCCGCATGCCTACGAACCCCGGGCGGAAGACATCAAGCGCATCGGCACGCTGGACGTGGTGGTCCTGAATGGCATCGGCCACGACGACTTCGCGGACCGCATGATCGCCGCCAGCGAAAAGCCGAAGATCCCGGTGATCGAGGCCAACGCGCAAGTGCCGCTGCTGGCCGCCGTAGGCATGGCGGCGCGCGGCGGCGGCGACTCCGGCAAGGTCGTCAATCCGCACACCTTCCTGTCGATCACCGCGTCCATTGCCCAGATCAACACCATCGCGCGCGAAATGGGCCGCATCGACCCCGCGAACGCCCAGACCTACACCGCCAATGCGCGCGCCTACGGCCAGCGCCTGCGCAAGCTGCGCGCCGACGCGCTGGGCCAGTTGGCTTCGGCCCCCAACGCGGACCTGCGCGTGGCCACCATCCACGGCGCCTACGACTACCTGTTGCGCGAGTTCGGGCTGGAAGTGACCGCCGTCGTCGAGCCGGCGCACGGCATCGAGCCCAGCCCCGCGCAGCTCAAGGGCACCATCGAGCAACTGCGCGCGGCGAACGTCAAAGTGATTTTCTCGGAACTGAACTTCCCGTCCGCCTACGTCGAAACCATCCAGCGCGAGACCGGCGTGAAGCTGTATGCGCTGTCGCACATTTCCTACGGCGAATACAGCGCCGAGCAGTTCGAGAAAGAGATGAAGCAGAACCTGGCCACCGTCGTGCGCGCCATCGAAGAGGCCGGCGCGTGATCGCCGCTGCGACGACGCCGCTGGCAAGCGCGCTCGGCCCTTCGCTGGCCTTTGACGGCATTTCCCTGACCCTGGGCCGCACCGACATCCTCAGCGGCGTCAGCTTCAACGTGGCGGCCGGCAGCGTGCACGCGCTGGTCGGCCCCAACGGCGGCGGCAAGAGCTCACTGGTCAAGACCTTGCTGGGCCAGATGCCCCATCGCGGCAAGCTGAGCGTGTCGTGGCCGGGAGACCGGCCCGGCGTCATCGGCTACATCCCGCAGGCGCTGGAGTTCGACCGCGGCCTGCCCATGACGGTCAATGATTTCATGGCCGCGATGTGCCAGCGCAAGCCGGCCTTTCTTGGCCTGTCGCGCGCGCGATCGGGCGAGATCGGCGACGCCCTGGCCCGCGTGGGCATGCAGGACAAGCGCAACCGGCGCATGGGCGCCCTGTCTGGCGGCGAACGCCAGCGCGTGCTGCTGGCGCAGGGCCTGGTGCCCGGCCCGTCGATGGTGGTGCTGGACGAACCCATGTCCGCGCTCGACGAAGCCGGCGTGCGCGTGTTCGAGGAACTGCTGGACAACTGGCGTGCGCAGCGCGTGACCGTGCTGTGGATCGAACACGACCTGGAAGCCGTCGGCCGCCTGGCCGACCGCGTTACCGGGCTGAACCGCCAGGTGCTGTGCGACGGCCCGCCCGCCCAGGTGCTGACGCCCGACCGGCTGCTGGCTTTGTTTTCAACCCGGCCGCGCGTCGGCAGTCTGCCGCAGGAGCGCGCCGCATGAACGCCTTTTTCGACAATTTGCGGCTCTGGATTCAAGGCGCAGCCGAATCCGGCATGCTGCCCGGCTCGCTCTCCTATGGCTTTGTGATCAATGCCCTGCTGGCCGGCTTGATCATCGGCCCGGTGCTGGGCGGCCTGGGCACCCTGGTGGTGGTCAAGCGCTTCGCCTTCTTTTCGGAAGCCGTGGGCCACGCCGCGCTGACCGGCGTCGCCATCGGCATCCTGCTGGGCGAGCCCTATACGGGCCCCTACGGCAGCCTGTTCAGCTACTGCCTGATCTTCGGCATCCTGCTGAACTTCCTGAGCAACCGCACGCGGCTCACGCCCGACACGCTGATCGGCGTGTTCCTGTCGGTGTCGCTGGCGCTGGGCGCCAGCCTGCTGCTGGTGCTGTCCGGACGCATCAACATCCACATCCTGGAGAACGTGCTGTTCGGCTCCGTGCTGACCGTCAATAGCAATGACCTCTCGGTGCTGACGTGTGTGGCGGTCCTGGCGCTTGCGCTGGCCCTGCCCAACTACAACCGGCTGATGCTGGCCAGCTTCAATCCCCAGCTCGCAGCGGTGCGCGGCGTGCCGGTCAAGGCCATGGACTACCTGTTCGTGATCCTGGTGACGCTGGTGACCGTGGCGTCGGTCAAGGTGATCGGCGCCATCCTGGTCGGCGCGCTGCTGGTGATCCCCGCCGCCGCGGCCCGGATGCTCGCGCAGTCGCTCAAGAGCTTCTTTGCGCTGTCGGTGCTGCTGGCGTTGATCAGCACGCTGGCCGGCATCATGTTGCCGATCGAGCTGGAACTGCCGGTGCCCTCGGGCGCGGCCATCATTCTGGTCGCCGGCATATTGTTTGCGATCGCGGCCCTGGCCCGCAGCCTGGTCCCCGGTCTGAAAGGAAACGCAGCATGAATCTGAAGTCCAGGTACGCAATATTGCGCCGCGCCGCCCTGGCGGCGGCATTGGCGTCCGCGCTGGGAACCGCCGCCGTGGCGCACGCCCAGGAAGCCCCTAAGTCCGGCCGAGCAGCGCGCGCGGCGCAGGCAGACGCCCCGCCGGCGGCGCCTGCCGCGGCCACGGTGCTGGCCGCCCACCCCGTGGTCTATGCCCTGACCAGCAGTCTGGCCGAAGGCACCGGCATCCGCGTCGAGCGGGCCGCCCCGGCCAACCTGCCGGCCACACGCCTGTCTTCCTATTTCCATGGGCGCGGCGGCCCCGCGCTGCAGAAGGCCGCGGCGACGGCCGATGCGGCGGTGGGCCTGCGCTCGATCTGGCCTGACGATCCGCTATACGCCACCGCGCGCCGCAGCAACATCCGCATCATTGAAATCGACGCTGCCCGTCCGCTGGACGGCGCGCTCAACGGCATCGCGCTGCAAAGCGACGCCCGCCCCGGCGGCCAGTTCGCGGCCTATCCCTGGCTCAGCATCGTCAACCTGGGGCGCATGGCGGACATCGTCGCCGCTGACCTGGGCCGCCTGTCGCCCGCGGACGACAAGCGCATTGGCGAAAACCTGGCCCGCATCAAGCGCACGCTGGTGGAACTGAATGCGTCGAGCCAGGCCGGCCTGGCCCGGGCCGAGAACGTTGCGGTGGTCAGCCTGTCCGAGCGCCTGCCGTACCTGATCACGGAATTCAACCTGGACCTCATCGACACGCAGGCGCGCGACGACAAGGACTGGACGCCGGAAACACTGGCTGCGCTGACCGCGCAGTTGAACGACAACGGTGCGGCCGCCGCCCTGCTGCACCGCGAGCCCACCCCGGAATTGCGGCAGGCCATCGAGGCCGGCGGCGCCCGCGTGGTGGTCCTGGCCACCGATGGCGCCGATCCCGTGGCCGACCTGCAGACCAACGCGAAACTGCTGCTGCAGGCCCTGGCGCCCGCGGCTGCCGCCGCGGCAAAGTAAGGCGGCGCGCCGGCTGACCGCAGCCGGCGCCTCTGACCGGGCGCCTCTGACCGGGCGCCTCTGACCGGGCGCCTCTGACCGGGCGCCTCTGACCGGGCGCCTCTGACCGGGCGCCTCTGACCGGGCGCCTCTGACCGGGCGTCCCTAGCCGGGCGCCCCTAGCCCGCGCCGCTTTCGGTCTGCGCCGCCGCCTCTCTCAGGCATTCGATCAGTTGCACGCTTGCGGCCGGCAACCCCGCGCCGCGCAGCGTGATGATGCCGACAGGCGGCAGCGCCAGCGACAGCGGCACATCCAGGATCCTGCACAGGCCCTGCCGTTCGAAGCGCCGGGCCGCCGACTGCGCCAGGAACCCTACCCCGCCCCGTTCGCCCACGAAGGTCAGCGTCGCCAGATAGGACGAAGTTTCCATCAGGTCGGACGACGGCTGCAGCCCGTGGCGATGAAACTGCTGCTCCAGCTTCACGCGCAGGGACGCCCACGGCGGCGGCATGACACACGGCAAGGCGGCCAGATCGGCCCATTCCGGTTGCGCCATGCCGGCTATCGGGCTGCCCGGCGCGGCGATCGCCACCATGGGTTCGTCGAACAAGGCCTCTGTCTGCAGGTCCGGCGCCGCATAGCCGGGTTCCAGCCGCCCCACGAACAGGTCCAGCTCGCCCAGGCGCAGCTTGGGCAACAGGTGGGTCAGGTCGCCTTCCTCGATCTGCACCGTGGCGCGCGCCGACCGCGCCTTCAGCGCCCGCACCGCACGCGCCAATAGCACCGGCATGGCCACGGCCATCGCGCCGACCCGCGTCTTGCCCGCGGCGCCGCTGGCGGCCGCGTCGATCTCATCGCGCGTGCGTTCGTATTGCGCCAATACGCCGCGCGCAAAGCGCACCACGGCATGGCCCGCAGGGGTGGGTTCCGTGCCGCGGACGGACCGGTCGAACAGCGCAAGCCCGAGCATGGCCTCGACTTCGGACAACATGCGCGACACGGCGGGCTGGCTGACCGCCATGAATTCGGCCGTGCGGCCCAGGTGACGGAATTCGTCCAGCGCCACGACCAGTTGCAGGTGCCGCAGCTTGAGGTTGGAGCGAAACACGCGGTCCAGGTGCGCCATGGCGTTTCCAATACATACCAGACTGGTTATAAATTGATCAGCCAATTCTATTGGATAGTTATATATAAGCCCACGAGAATAAGCACCAGGTCGCCCGCAGCCTTTCCGGCGAACCTCAAAAATAACGACATCCGGAGACAATCCATGAGGCACATTCCTACCCCTGACCTGCAGAGGCGCAGGCTGCTGACCGGCGCCGCCTGTGCGGGCGCTGCCGGGCTCCTGGCCCCCTTTGCCGCGCGCGCCGCCGACTATCCGCAGCGGCCGATCACCTTCATCTGTCCGTGGCCGGTGGGCGGCACCGCCGACCAGTCGATGCGGGCGCTCTGCCAAGTGGCGTCCGGCGTGCTGGGCCAGTCCATCGTGGTGGAGAACCGGGCGGGCGCGTCTGGCATGATCGGCACCAAGTCGCTGTCGCAGGCCCAGCCCGACGGCTACACCATCGGCCAGATCCCGATTTCGGTGGCGCGGTTTTCCCAGCTGGGGATGTTGCAGTTGGACCCTCGCAGCGAACTGACCTACCTGGCACGCACCTCGGGCCAGACCTTCGGCATCGCCGTGCTGGCCTCGTCGCCGTTCAAGACGCTGAAGGATGTGGTGGCCTACGCCAAGGCCAATCCCGGCAAGCTGAGCTACGGCCACGCCGGCATTGGCGGCGCCACGCATGTGGGCATGGAGGAATTCGCGATGGCGGCCGGCGCGCGTTTCAACGCGATTGCCTACAAGGGCGGCGCCGCGGCGCTGCAGGACGTGCTGGGCGGCCAGATCGACCTGTTGGCCGACTCCAGCTCGTGGGCGCCGCATGTCGAATCCGGCAAGCTGCGCCTGCTGGCGACCTGGGGCGAATCGCGCGCCACGCGCTTCAAGGATGCGCCCACCTTGAAAGAACTGGGCTACGACGTCGTGGTCGAGGCGCCCAACGGCATCGGCGCGCCCAAGGGGCTGGACCCGGCCGTCGAGCGCAAGCTGCGCGATGCCTTCCGTACCGCCGTCCAGAGCGACGCCTTCAAACAGGTGGCCGACCGCATTGATGCGCCAGTGATGTATCTGGACGGGCCGGACTACCAGGCCTACGTGGCGGCGGTCTACCAGCAGGAAACCGCGCTGATAGCCCGCCTGAAATTGAAAGAAATGCTGCAGAAAGGCTGAATCCCCGGTGAATTCCAATCCCTTGATCCGCCTGCACGCCAATGACAACGTGCTGGTCGCCAGGCAGGCCCTGGCGCTGGGCATGTCCATCCCGGAACTGGGCCTGCGCGTGCGGGCTCAGGTGCCGGGCGGCCACAAGATCGCAGCCTGTCGCATCGCGGCGGGCGCGCCGGTGCGCAAGTACGACGCCATCATCGGCGTGGCCGCGCGCGACATCGAGGCCGGGGACCATGTGCACGCGCACAACCTGGCGCTGGCCGACTTCGCGCGGGATCCGGCGTTCTGCAGCGACTTGCGGCCCGTGGACTTGCTGCCCGAGGCCGAGCGCGCCACGTTCCAGGGGTTTGTCCGGGCCGACGGCCGGGTCGGCACCCGCAACTTCATCGGCATCCTGGCCTCGGTCAACTGCTCCGCCACGGTGATCCACCACATCGCCGAGCACTTCACCCCCGAACGCTTGGCCGCCTATCCCAACGTGGACGGGGTCGCGGCGTTCGCGCAGACCAGCGGCTGCGGGATGTCGTCGCCCAGCGAGCACTTCGATGTGCTGCGGCGCACGCTGGCGGGCTATGCCCGGCATCCCAACCTGGCGGGCGTGCTGATCGTGGGGCTGGGTTGCGAACGCAACCAGGTCGCCGCGTTGGTGGAATCGCAGCAGCTTGCGCAGGAGGCGCGCGTGCGCACGCTGGTGATGCAGGACAGCGGCGGCACGCGCGCCACAATCGCGGCGGGCATCCGCGCCATCCAGGAGATGCTGCCGCAGGCCGACGCCGCACGGCGCACCGCGGTGCCGGCCAGCCACCTGAAGATCGGATTGGAGTGCGGCGGCTCGGACGGATTCTCCGCGATCACCGCCAATCCCGCGCTGGGCGCGGCGATGGACATCCTGGTTCGCCACGGCGGCACGGCGATCCTGTCGGAAACGCCCGAGATCCATGGCGTGGAATACATGCTGACGCGCCGCGCCGCAACGCCCGAGGTCGGCCAGAAACTGCTGGACCGGCTGGCCTGGTGGGAGCGCTACACCGCCGGCCAGAACGCGCAATTCAACGGCGTGGTGGGCCATGGCAACCAGCAAGGCGGGCTTGCCAACATCTTTGAAAAGTCCTTGGGTTCGGCCATGAAGGGCGGCACGACGCCGCTGCAGGCCGTGTACGAATATGCCGAACCCATCGACCGCGCCGGACTGGTCTTCATGGATTCGCCAGGCTATGACCCGGTGGCCGTCACCGGCCAGATCGCCAGCGGCGCCAACCTGATCTGCTTTACCACCGGCCGCGGCTCCATGTTCGGATCCAAGCCCGCGCCCACGCTCAAGCTGGCCAGCAACAGTGCCATGTACGCCCGCCTGGAAGAGGACATGGACATCAATTGCGGCGCGGTGCTGGACGGCGACGTCGACATTGGACAGATGGGGCTGCGCATCTTCGAGCACATCCTGCGCGCCGCTTCCGGCGCGCCCACCAAGAGCGAAGCGCTGGGCCTGGGCAATCACGAATTCGTGCCCTGGCACCTGGGCATCGTCAGTTGAACCCTTTCTTCAGGAGCCTCCCCGTATGCCGGCCCACAACCCCTTCAAATCCGCCCTTGCGGCGCGACAGCCGCAGGTCGGCCTGTGGCTGTCGATGGCCGATCCCTATATGGCCGAGGTGTCGGCCACCGCTGGCTTCGACTGGCTGCTGATCGACGGCGAACACGCGCCGAACGACCTGCGCGGCACCTTGGCCACCCTGCAGGCCGTGGCGCCCTATCGTTCCCAGCCTGTGGTGCGCGTGGTGGCCGGCGAGACCGCGCTCATCAAGCAGGTGCTGGACATCGGCGCCAGGAACCTGCTTGTCCCCATGGTGGATAGCGCCGAGCAGGCGCGCGCGCTGGTGGCCGCCACGCGCTACCCGCCGCACGGCGTGCGCGGCGTGGGCAGCGCCGTGGGACGCGCATCGCGCTGGAGCGGCCGGGCCGACTACCTGGACGTTGCCGACGACGAGATCTGCCTGCTGGTGCAGGCGGAAACCGTCGCGGCGCTGGCCGACCTGGAAGCGATCTGCGCGGTTCCCGGCGTGGACGGCGTGTTCATCGGCCCGGCGGATCTGGCCGCCTCCATGGGCTATCGCGGCCGGCCTGGCCATGCGGAAGTCCAGGCCTCCATCGAGCGCGCCATGCGGGTCATCATCGGCAGCGGCAAGGCGGCCGGCACGCTGACGTCGGACCCCGCCCTGGCGCGTCGCTACCTGGACCTGGGCTGCACCTTCGTGGCGACCGGCGTCGACATCCTGCTTTACGCGAACAGCGCGCGCCGCCTTGCCGAGAGTTTCCCAATCTAGCCTTGCGCGGCACGGCGTTCAGGCATAAATTGATCAGTACCGCTTTTCGATCGGCCATCTCGATCCAACCGCCCGAATCGCGCGCGAAGGTTGTTTTCTATCTTTTGTTCCCCAAAGGAGCGATGCGATGCGAGTAAAACACCTGCTTGGCCCAGCGACCGTAGCCTTATCAATATTGTTTGCCCCGCCCACCACGGCCGCGCCTCCCGAACCGGCCCCCATCGTCACCGGTAAGCACTGGACGGAATCGGACGCGAACATAAAAAAGGCCTACCTGCTGGGCATGGCGAATGCGCTGGAAGTGGAACGGGCCTATCAGCAGCGCCGGGCCGTCCCGGACACCCAGACCTTGGTGCCGAAGTTCGCCAATGGACTTCAAAACCAGACCCTGGACTCCGTGCGCGAGACGGTGGATCGCTGGTATGCGGCAAACCCCTCCCGGCTTGATCGTCCCGTCGTAGAGACGATCTGGTTCGAGATCGTCGTGCCCGCCACCAAGACGAAACGCACCCCCTAGGAGCCGCCATGAAATCCATCCGAACAATAGGCTTGGCCATTGCGATGGCATCGCTGGCCGCCTGCACCAACATGACCAAGGAACAGCAAGGCACCGTAACGGGCGGCATCATGGGCGCCGCCGCGGGCGCCGGCATTGCCGCCATCGCGGGCGGCAGCGCCTGGACCGGCGCCGCCATCGGCGGCGCGGCCGGCGGCATCGCGGGCAATATCCGCGGCGCCAACCAGTAAACGGGCAAGCGCCGCGCATGGCCGCGCGGCGCCCCGCCTGCTTTCCCTCCCATCACGCCGGCTCGCGCCGCAAGCGCCAGCCGGCGTGATGCCGTTTCAGCGCGGACAATATTGCAGGGACGCCACCGAGCAGCGCCGCAGCAAGACCGGCATACACTGCTACGCTTTCACGCCGCGCATCCATCCCTGCCATGCACGCTTTCCCTCGATGATGTACGTACTGTGGTCGCTCCCCGCGCTGACCGTGATCGGCGCGATCGCCAGCGGGCGCATGAACACCACGCTGGCCGCAGTGCTGGGGCTGGTCGCGGCCATACCCGTCGCGCTGTTCGCCGCGCCCGCGCCCTACAGCGCCGCACAGCTTGCGACGGCGCTGGAGCGCGGGCTCTGGATCGGCTGGATCATCACGCCCTACATCCTGGGCGGGCTGCTGTTCTGGCAAATGGCCGCGCAGGGCCGCTCCGCTCCCGGCAAGGGTGGCGATCCGGCGCCGGCGTTTGATCCGATCGGCCGGCGCAGGCTGCTGTTCTTCGCCTGCTTCCTGGTCGGCCCGTTCGCGGAATCGGCGACGGGATTTGGCGTGGGCATGCTGGGCACCGTGATGCTGATCCGGCCGCTGGGCCTGAAGGCGCGCGAAACCATGGTGTTCGCCTTGCTGAGCCAGACACTGATCCCGTGGGGCGCGATGGGCAGCGGCACGCTGCTCGCATCGGCCTACGCGCGCGTGCCGCCCGCGCAGCTGGCGCTGTACGCCATGGCGCCGGTGGCGTTGCTGATGATCGTCTGGATGTGGCTGTTCTGGCGCACCGCCGACCGTGCAGGCCTGCCAGCGCCCGCCTCCGAACGCGGGCGCGAGGCCGGGTGGATGGCGATCAGCCTTGCGCTGCTGGCTGCCGCAACAACGCTGCTGGGCCCGGAAACGGCGCTGCTGGCCGCCTACGGCCCGCTGATCGTCCTGCGTTTCCTGGCGGACCGGCGCCCGGACGGCAAGCAGGCGCTGCAGGCGGCGCGCCAAGCCCTGCCCTATATCGCCCTGATTGCCTGCCTGGTGGCGACTCGGCTGCTGCCCGGCTTGAACCAGGCGCTGGCAAATCTGGCGGACTTCCGTCCTTATGCGGACCTGCCCGCCTGGATGCCATTTCTGCACGCGGGCAGCTGGCTGATCGCCGGCGCGCTGGCGATGGCCTTAGGCCCCGCCCGCCGGGGCCAGCTGGCGTCACAGGCGCGCTCGGCGTGGATGACAGGGCGCCATGCGGTCCTGTCCGTCTTTCTGTTCGCCATGATGGCCGAAACGCTGGCGGGCGCGGGCATTTCGCAGGCTTACGCCGATGGACTGTTTTCCGCCCTGCACGACTGGACTATTCTTATCACTCCGGTCCTGGCCGGCGCCTTCGGCATCCTGGCGAACAGCGGCAATGCGCCGAACAGCCTGTTCATGCCTTCCCAGCTATCATTAGCGCTTCAGGCCGGGCTGAATGTCCCTGCGGCGGCTGCGCTACTGCATGTGTCGGGCACGTCGATGGGGATTTTTTCGCCGGTCCGGATGTCGATAGCGGCCGGCCTGGCCCATGGCCGGGGGCAAGAACGCAGCGTGTATGTTCTACTACTGCCGTTTGCCCTGGCCGCGTTCGGCATACTTCTGTCGCTGGCGTTGCTTGTGGTCCTGTCCGGATAGCCGTTTTCCGGACTGGAAAAGACAGCAGCAACACGCGCGCAAGGGTGCGCAACGGCCGAAAAATGGCGGCGCAGCGGAAACGCTCGCGGCCTCAACCTTTTTTTTGTGTAGCACATGGGACTAGAACAATTAGCCGCGATCCGGGAATTGCTGATCAAGCAGTCGCCTGAAAAGGCAGCCCCGAAGAAAGAATCGCGTCCGCAGGGCGCCGACAAGGCGCGTCGCCCACAAGGCGCCGCGAAGGGACCGCGTCCGCAGAACGGGGACAACAAGGGCCAGCGCAAGCAAGGCGGCGACAAGGGGCAGCGTCCCCCGCGCGCCGAAAAGCGCGAAGCGCCCGTGGATCCGGTTGTGGTCGCGATTTCGCGCCTGCAGCGCCACTTCCCCAAGGCTTTTCCCAAGAACCCCGCGCCCAAGCTGCCGCTCAAGCTCGGCGTGCTGGCTGACCTGGTGCAGCATGCCCAGGCGCTGCAGCTCGACGAGGCGCAGATCAAGGAAGCCGTGAAGACCTGGTGCGACGGCCGCCGCTACTGGGCCAGCATGGTCGAGGACGCGCCGCGCGTGGATCTGAACGGCGAACCGTCCGGCGCCGTGACGGCCAACGAAGCCCGCCACGCCAAGCGCATGGCGTCGCGCAACGCCTCCCGGAACGCCGCCCGCGCCCGCGCGGAGAAGAAGGCCCAGGCCGCTGCCGAAGCGCCGGCAGCTGCGGCAGATGCTGCAACCGCCGAAGCGCCCGCCGCGCCTGCGGCGGCCGACGCCGCCCCGGCCGCGACCGAATAAGCGTCCGTCTCCCGACTCATCGCAACATCCGCCAGCCGCGGGCCAGGAACAACATTCCTGGCCCGCGGCTGGCTTGTTCGCGTGCGTTCGCGCGGCGGATGTTCCCTAGCGTCCGGCCTCAAGCGCCTCTAGCGCCTGCTTGATGTAGCCCAGTCCAGCGGGCGAATAC